>JAYZCL010000030.1:0-173062 GCA_036338335.1 Fidelibacterota bacterium | reverse complement strand
CAATCCAACCGTCAAATAAATCCATTTCATCATAAATGTGTATTTGTGCATTTTGACCTTTGAGCTCTCTTACATCAAAACTATATATTTCAAGAGGTAGCGTAAAATTGTCAGCATCATATCGATTAATGATAGGATCATCTCTTACCCCTCTATTCCAAATATTTATTTTATCATATTCAGGAAAGGCTTGCCGAACGATTTTACCGTTTACGATTAAATTTACAGCCATAAGTCCAGGATAGGTTGGTATTCCACTAGCCATTGTAAATACGATATAATCATGTTTAATAATGAAAGGAATAGAAGTGAGACTTCCTTTTGCTCTGACAGTCAAATCAGGATGGAAAGAGTTAGCAAAAGGATAATCTTTAATTCCCAATAATCTCGGTTGTCTATAAAGCTCTGGCCTGTCATTAAAATTCAATTCCAGCTCCTTTTTTACGGATTCCGTACCATCAGTTTTTTGAATTACCCTTTCTTCAGTTGGACCTTTTTCAAAAGCCTTCCCCTTGATTTCCCAATTATATAATGTGTTCTTTTCAAACATGCTATTTTCAAATAGTCTGTCCCAATTTTTTGTTTCAAAATCTAAAGCTTTATTATTATTGCTCAATAATGAAGATGGGTATAAGCCTACGCAAATGATGAATAATCCGGTAAAGATTGAGGGGAAAATAAATTCTTTAATTTTGTTCATTAGAGTCCTTTTACATTTCCATTTTATTAATAATCAGCTATTTCCGTTTGCCGATCTTTTTCAGCGGATTTTCTACTTCTCTGATATGAAAAATGTGTTGATTAGCTGTTCTTCGAATTTTACTTACAATTTCAGAAAAATCTACTGCATTTTCCCCCAGTACAAGAAGTTCTTGATCTTATAGCATTGCTACAAACCAATAGCAGTGTGGTGCTTTATTAAGCGAAGTAAATAGCTGTTACAATAAAGAAGATATTTTCTTAGCGCGCTCTTTTTCACAATAGTTTGCAACCAAAGTTCTAGGGAATAGAATGCTCCAGAGACAATTTCTTTCTGCTGCCCTAACATTATATGGTACTTCCGATTGACTAGAGGGACGGCGATTCAAATGTCTCGAACCAAATTGTTTCTTCTCGAACAGGAAGGGCTCTAAATTGGTACAGGATGAAAAACGATTTTCTGGAAAGCCTCGTTAATCTGGATCAATACCCTATCACTGATGTCAACTCTCAAGCTTATCGACAGCTGACCTTTAAGTTTCGGTCCTACTTGGAGAATAATGGATCTGCGATGCTCCCGGATTTTTTGCTTCCAGAGGCCGTGGAAAGGATAGTAACAGAGGTGGATGGGATCGTGAGTGAGGCGTTTTCCTGTCATGATATGCACAATACCTATCTGGAAGAATTCGACGAAACTTTTCCACCTGACCATCCCCGTCAGCAGAAGCAGGAGACTTCATTGGATGTCATTGCTTACGATCAGATGGAACCCGATGATGCTCTTAGGCAACTTTATGAGTCGGACGTTCTTTTGCGTTTCATTCAGGATATCCTTAGTGGCAATTCCCTCTACCGCATGGCCGATCCCATGGCGGCGCTCACGGTGAACGTCATGAAAGAAGGGGACAATCATGGCTGGCATTTTGACGAATCTCTCGTTACCACCACCATCATGCTGCAGAAACCTGAAGAAGGAGGCAAGTTTCAGTATGTGGCAGATCTTCGGGGAGATGGGTGGGACGACTACGAGGCACTCGGAAGCGTCCTTTCCGGAAATGAGTCTCAGGTGATGACATTGGGAGTCAAACCTGGAACAATGCTTTTGTTTTCGGGCTACTATCAGCTTCACAGGGTTTCGCCCGTGAAGGGTGAGACCACGCGCTATGTTTCGACACTTTGTTACAAGGATCGGCCCGGAGTTTATAACAGTCCGGAGGTTCAGAAACTGTTTTATGGTCGTACAGCAACGGCGTGAGCTACCATCTACCAAAGCGGGCAGTGGATGATTACCAGCGGGATGGTGCGGTCGTAATCCGTTCCCTTTTCTCCACTAAAGAAATAAGGACTCTCACGGAAGCAATTGAAGCAAACATCGCCTCACCGAGTTGGCGCCACAAGGTTGCTAGTAGTTCCGATGACCCCGGCTGGTTCATGGAAGATTTCTGTACTTGGAAGGATAACCCAGGCTACCGCTGCTTCATCAAAAAAAGTTCCCTCAGTTCAGCGGCCTCCCGGCTCATGCGTTCGAAAGAGGTGAGGCTTTTTCACGACCATATGCTCGTGAAAGAACCCGCGACCGTTCAGCGGACACCGTGGCATCAGGATCAGCCCTACTACAACATAGATGGATTCCAAAATGTCAGTATTTGGATTCCTGTGGATCCCGTGCCTCGGGAGTGGACGCTGGAATTCGTGGCGGGATCACATCTTGAAGGGTGGCTTATGCCCCGCACTTTCTTGGATAGGGAGGCTAAGTGGTTCCCGGCAGGGTCATTGAAAGAAGTGCCCGATATTGATGGTAACAGGGGTGAGCATAAGATAATCGGTTGGGCCCTTGAGCCGGGGGATGCTGTAGCCTTCCACATGCTAACTTTGCACTCGGCGGCGGGTGTTTTGGGAAAGAAGCGGCGGCGGGCTTTTTCTGTTCGGCTGATGGGGGATGATATTGTCCATGCACCGCGGAAATGGGAGACCTCTCCCAAATTCCCGGGGCTTCAAGATGAACTCCCGGCCGGAGCTCCTATGGATCACCCGCTCTTTCCTGTTATTTCGGCCTAAGGACTTTACAGATAGGCGTCGGTGAGTGCCTTGGTGAGGAACTTGAAGGCATCGTCCACGGTGTCTGAAAAGTAAAAGAGATCAAGGTCCCCTTTCGATACTGTTCCTGACTCTGCCAGAAAATCAAAGTCCACAACTTTTTTCCAGTACTTCCGATCGTAAATCACAACGGGGACTTTTTTCCTCAACTTCTTGGTCTGGACGAGTGTAAGCAATTCCATAAGTTCGTCCAGCGTCCCGAATCCACCGGGGAAGATGACCAGTGCTTTGGCGAGATACAGGAACCAGAATTTTCTCATGAAAAAGTAGTGGAATTCAAGATCAAGTTCAGGAGTAGTGTACCTGTTTCCCGTCGGTTCGGAGGGAAGAGAAATATTGAGTCCCACTGCGTAGCCGCCTGCTTCCGAAGCGCCTCGTGCAGCTGCTTCCATTATACCCCCACCACCTCCGGCGGCGACTATGAAGCGGTGTTGGGAATGTCCCAACCCTTTTGACCATTCGGTCATTCTGTAAGAGAGTTTCCGGGCATCTTCATAGTATCTGACAAGAGATGCCAGTTTTTTGTTTTTTACGTCACTTGTTGTCTCCGGTGATGGGATTCTCGCTGAGCCAAAAAAAACAATCGTATCCTTAATTTTCTTTTTGCGGAAAATCCGTAACGGGCCAAAGTACTCCGCCAGCAGCCGCGCCGGTCTCCCGTCAGGGCTGTTGAGGAACGACAGATCTTTATAGAATTTTTCCCGTTTCCCCTTCGTTTGCTTTGTCATTTTATTCCACCTGTTTTTCCGTTGGGTCCCCAAATCCACCGCCACCGGGAGTTTCAATAATTATTTTTTCTCCAGACTCTACCACTCGTTCAACCTTATCTTCAAGGGTCACCGCTTCTCCCGAAGAAGTGATGAGTCTGTTCCTTCCGGCCATGCCTGCGCCACCTTTCTCCATGCCGTATGGCCGATAGTTCCGCCGTTCAGAAAGGATTGAAATCTTTCTCTTTTCCAAAAACCTGATCTCCCGGACGGTTCCATCTCCTCCCTTAAAAAGACCATCCCCGCCGGACCCCTTTCGGATAGAAAATTGTTCCAGACGTATTTCAGGGTGGCGGTGTTCCAACACTTCTGGATCCGTTGCCCGAGTGTTCGTCATGTGAACCTGGACCGCCGAGGCGCCTGGGTGACCCTCACTTGCTCCCGATCCGCCAGCTATGGTTTCGTAATACTGTTTTCCGGAACCGTCTTCAGCACCAAACAGAAAGTTGTTCATAGTTCCCTGAGATGCACCGGCCAGGCCGAGGGCGCCCATCAGCACATCGGTGATCCGCTGAGAAGTTTCCACATTGCCCCCCACCACGGCGGCGGAATCGTCAGGCCGAAGCAGGCACCCTTTGGGAATAATGATTTCGATAGGCTCGAGACAGCCGGAATTAAGGGGGATCTCCTCATCGATCATCAGTCGGAAGACGTACAACACAGCCGCTTTTGTGACGGCGGTGGGGGCGTTGAGATTACCCCTAAGCTGGGGACTCGTTCCCGCAAAATCGACCACAGCAGCGCAGGAGTGGGGAGGATTGTCCCCTTTCTCCAACGATATCCTCACAATGATGGAATCACCGCTGTCAAGGTGATCCTGGAATGTGAGGTTTAGCGACGCTCTGTCAGCGAGATATTTCTCAAGGGCTGCCCTCATGGATTCGGCGGAATTTTCACGGATGTACCCCATGTAAGCGTGCACAGTCTCTTCACCGTACTTCTCAATCAGTCTCTCAAGTTCGATTATCCCCTTGTTTACAGCGGCGATCTGTGCTTTGATGTCGGCAATGCGTTCATCAATGTTTCGGGCAGGAAAATCTGTGGAAGAGAGAAGAGCATGCAAAGCAGTGAGCCGCAGTTCACCGTTCTTGACTAAGAGGAAGTTATCGATTACTACACCCTCTTCTTGAATGGTCTCGGCGAAGGGGGGCATGGAGCCCGGCGTAGTGCCGCCGATATCAGCATGGTGACCGCGACTGGCTGTATAGAAAATGGGCTGATCGGTCTCTCCAAAGATGGGTGCGATGACCGTGAGATCGGGGAGGTGTGAACCACCTCGGTGAGGATTGTTTATAAGAAAAGCGTCGCCCTGCTTCATGGCGCCACGGTTTACTCCAATGATCTCCTTCACCGATTCGCTCATGGCACCGAGGTGCACCGGCATGTGAGGTGCGTTGGCCACAAGATTTCCCTCGGGATCAAAAATTGCGCATGAAAAATCGAGACGCTCCTTTATATTGATGGAATGGGCTGTGTTTGTGAGAGTGTGTCCCATCTGTTCGGCGATGCTCATGAATAGGTGATTGAAAACTTCCAGCATGATAGGATCTCTCTCCGGCTCCATGGAAATCTCCGGTACCTCCTTGTGTGTCAGGACAATATGACGATATTGATTGAGTACCGCGGAGAAGCCCGGTTCCACAACGGTGGTTGAAAACTGTTCGATGATGATTGCCGGTCCATCGATTTCAAAGCCCGGATCGAGATCGTCGTTGTGATAGACCGGTACCTCGCAAGTCTCCTCATCGAAGGTCACTATCGACATTGACCTTAGCTCCGGGAGTTTCGCTTCACTCACGGTAGATCTTTTTTCCTTGAAGTGATGACCTTTACCAGTCACTTCCACTCTCAGATTCACTAGTTCGAGATCGGAAGTGGGAGCGAAGCCGTAGAGCTGTCGGTGAAGTGTTGCGAACCGCTCGGTTGTTTCGTCGAAACTTCCAACAGGGATAGTGATAAAGTTGTCTGTCCCCGTCGGTCTTAGATCAAAGAACTTTTTCGTCTCAATCCCTTGCCGATCTATTTCGGTTGAGGCGATCTCCTCCTCAAGTGGTGGACCCATCTCATTGAACCGGCCTTCAAACTTGTCCATTGTTTCAACTGTGTACGGTTCCAGTATTGAACGGAGGGCATAGCGCGACTGATCTCCCATAGCAATTCCATAGGCAGACAAGAGTCCTGCCAACGGGTGGACAACCACTTTCCTGATTCCGAGAATCCGCGCGATACCGCATGTGTGCTGTGCTGCGGCTCCGCCGAAACAGACAAGGGCGTGTGTTCTCACATCGAATCCTCTCGATACAGAAATCTCCTTTATGGCCGAGGCCATAGTTTCGTTGGCGATACGGACAAAACCGAGGGCAACGTCCGTAGCCGAAAATTCGGTATTCAAGGCTGAGTTTATCTCTTTTGTGAGTTGGTCAAAGCTTCTGGAGACGGCGTCATTATCGAGGGGTTGATCGTGGGTGGAACCGAATGTTTTTGGGAAAAACTCCGGCAGCAGGCGACCGAGGAAGAGGTTGGCGTCTGTGAGGGCGAGATGTCCGTTGTTACCGTAACAGACTGGTCCCGGATCAGCGCCGGCAGACTCCGGCCCCACGCGCATTTTCTGACCGTCAAACCAGAGGAGCGAGCCACCCCCAGCCGCCACCGTGTTGATCTTGAGACTCGGTGTCTGGAACTGGATGCCAGCGGTCTCCACCTCAACTACTCTCTCGAAGTAGCCGCCGAAACGGGAGACATCTGTGGAGGTTCCCCCCATGTCGAAACCGATGGTTTCATCTAGGCCGTTCAGATGCGCCACCGCCGCTGCGCCGATGACGCCGCCTGCCGGACCGGACATGATAGCGTCCTTTCCGGTGAAGGTTCCGGCGTCCGTCAGCCCGCCGGAGCTCTGCATAAATTCGAGAGGAATGTCACCGATCAGTTGTCGTACAGATCGAATGTATTCCAGAAGTATGGGACTCAGGTAGGCGTCAACTACCGTGGTTTGACCTCGCCCCACAATCTTGATAAGGGGCATGATTTTGTGGGAAATCGAAATGTGGGAGAAGCCAATCTCGCGAGCGATGTCTGCTATATGTGATTCATGCTCTCCGTTTCGCCAGGCATGTATGAGGACAATCGCGACAGATGTAAAACCTCTATGGTGCACCTCTTCGAGATCTTTCCGGAGAGACGTTTCGTTTAGAGGATGGACGACATTTCCTTCATGATCGAGACGCTCCTCTACTTCTCTGACAATGGTGTAGAGTTGGTCAGGTTTTTTGACGGAGAGATCGAAGAGCTTTGGGCGGGCCTGGTTCCCGATCTCCAGCAGATCGCCGAAACCTTTCGTGATGAAAAGAGCGATGGGCGTCCCCTTTCTTTCTAAAAGAGCGTTGGTGGCTACCGTGGTTCCCATCCGTATCCTGCTCACACGGTTCGGTGGAATCGGGTCCCCATCCGGAACGCCCAGCATCCTGCGGACGCCCTCGATGGCGGGATCAGCGTACTCGGAAGATTGAGAGAGGAGTTTCAGCGTGACGGTTTTTCCATCTGGATCAACACCTATTACATCGGTGAAGGTGCCGCCCCGATCGATGGCGAAAAACCATTTCTTGTGTTCTTCACGGCCCATAGGGCCCCCAATCTACCTTAGTGGAAAGGAGGAAACAGGGGAGAAAATCGGAGGGTTAACTGTTAGTGGCGGTTGGGCAGATCGTATGCTCTAGCATGAGTATCCATGCAGTGATATAGAAGAGGATACCGACTCCGAACCAAAGGATTGAGCAAGCGAACAGGAGTTGGATTAGTACTGGATCGATATCAAAGTAGTCACCGAGGCCGGCAGAGACGCCCGCGAGCTTTCCTTCTGTTTTGTTCTGGTCAAGCCGCTTCACATTGTAAGTAGCAAGAGATCACTGATGGCGATCCCGATCAGCGTCAGCGGACAGAGAAAATTAAATTACATTTTTTCTATATTTTTTGTCCTTTCATTTCGCCTGACGATCTTTTTGATAAACTTTTTCTTATAAGACATTCCGCCGCAGAAAAGGTTGTTAATTGAAATAGAGGGTGGTATAAACTAAGTTGTGTCCCTTAAATGAAGTTCAGGATCAGAGAGGAGATAAGGTGATCAAATATCTTGACATGAGGCGGTCTGGAGTTATCTCAGTTCTCTTTCTCACCATATGCACCACTCGTGCACAACAGTCTTTCTTCAAGATACCAACTATCGATCTGGACAATCGATCAGACATACAGGTAGTGGTGGACCGTGAAAAGGGGGTCTATCTCGGCCACACCACAACTGTTTTGCTAGAAGATGGGAAGACGATCCTGACAGTCTACCCGAAAGGACATGGCAAGGGTGCCATCGTTTACAAGCGGAGTGAGGATGGTGGAAAAACTTGGTCCGAGCGACTGCCAGTGCCCGAGAATTGGTCAACCAGTCAGGAGGTGCCGACGCTCCACCGCGTGGTAGATCGGTTCGGGAAGAAAAGATTGATCATTTGGTCAGGACTCTATCCCGCTCGTCTCGCTGTTTCTGAGGATGACGGTGCCACTTGGTCGTCGCTTAAACCTGCTGGAGACTGGGGCGGAATTGTGGTGATGGGGAGTGTGCTACCGCTCAAGATTCCCGGTCACTATATCGCCATGTTTCACGATGACGGCCGCTTTTTCACGGCGAAAGTTCAGCGAACCAATATCTTTACCCTTTATCAGACGCATTCATCAGATGGGGGTTTGACGTGGTCGTTTCCATCGGCGGTCCATTCAGACTCAACCATCCACCTTTGTGAGCCGGGAGTTGTCCGATCGCCAGACGGAAAGCAGTTGGCGGCTCTCCTCAGGGAGAATAGCCGAACCAGAAACTCGTTCATCATTTTTTCATCTGATGAGGGAGAATCGTGGTCACCGCCTAAGGAATTACCTTTGGAACTAACAGGCGACAGGCACACCGGTAAGTACCTGAAGGACGGCCGTCTCTTCATTTCATTTCGTGACATGGCGAAGGGAAGTCCGACGCAAGGCGATTGGGTGGCGTGGGTAGGAACCTATGACAATCTTGTGATGGGGAAACGAGGACAGTTTCGCATACGGATAAAGGATAATAAGAATCGCTGGGACAGCGCCTATCCCGGGGTGGAGGTACTCCCAGATGGCGCCGTTGTTACAACCACTTACGGTCACTGGGAGGAGAGTGAAGCGCCGTACATACTTTCGGTTAGGATTGATGACTTGCCACCGCCTCCACCAAACCTGAACTGAGAGAGCAAACAGATGGAAAAACGACTCGAGGAACTGTTGGCAGGCGTGGTTGCTTGCGATTCTGTCAATCCTGCGTGGGAGGGCGGTCCCGGCGAGGCGGACGTCTGCCGGCACATCAGCGACGTTCTTTCCTCAGCAGGACTTAATCCTGAGATTCAGGAGGTGAAGTCGGGCCGAGCTAACGTGGTCTGCACCATTGCCGGAAATGGCTCAGCATCGGCTCTCATGCTGAATGCCCACTTGGATGTGGTGGGTGTAGAAGGGATGGACGCTCCCTTCACACTTCGGCGGGATGGCGACAAACTCTACGGAAGGGGTGCGTACGATATGAAAGGGAGCGCTGCCATCATGCTTGCTTTAGGGGAGACATTGGCGACGGAATCGCCACCGGGTGATGTCCATCTCACCTTCGTCTGTGATGAGGAAGATTTGAGTATCGGCATGGAGCATCTCATGGGTGACTGGTTCAATTTTCTGGTCAAACCGCCCTGCATCGCAATCATCCTCGAGCCAACTGAGGAGCAGATCGGCATATGCCACAAGGGGTTCGGATGGTACGAGATTGCCGTTACCGGAAAAGCGGCCCACGGCTCCCGTCCAGAGGAAGGGGTTGACGCCATTACACCACTTGGAGCCGTTATTAATGAGATAAAGACAATCGGTGAAGAGCTTTCTGCCGTTGAGCCACACCCTCTTCTAGGCTACAGCTCTCTCCATGTTGGGACGGTTAAGGGAGGGATAAACCTCCCGGTCATCGCCGCTGAGTCCCGGATCGACTGGGAGCGGCGTATTCTTCCCGGTGAGACGGAGGGACAGCTTGATGCCGAATTCGAGCGAGTGGTGTTAGCGGCAAGAGGCGCTGTGGCCGGAGCGACAATTGAGGCGAAGAAACTTTTCAGCCGTCCGCCCATGGAGACTCCTGAATCAGCAGAGATCGTCCGCCGCTTCAGGAGTGCAGCACCTGAAGCTCAACTGGCGGGCATGTCCTACTGGGCTGACTCGGCCCTTGCCGCTAAGGCCGGTATTCCTTCCGTTCTGTACGGCCCCATCGGTCACGGCGCCCACGCCATTGATGAATGGGTGAGTGCATCGAGTCTGCAAAGGATTTATGAAACCGTTTTGGCAGTGATTTTAGGGATGAGATCTGCCCCCGACTAAGAGACTTTCCTTGTCCACCACCAGTTGGGCTGTTTCCGCTCTCCGCCCCCGATAAGATCGTCCAGCCAGAGCATGATTCGGCGGAGGAAAGATCCCATGAGTCGATGTCTCACCCTGTTGATCCAGACGGGGTAGGGGCGGCTGTAGGGGCAAACGCGGAGGCAGATTGAGCAGTCCGTCACCTGCTTGGTCCAGAATTCGAAACACTTTTCCCCGTCCACCGTCCATTTGTTGATTCCCGGAATGTTGGAACGGTTAAAGGTCATCTCGGAAGGCTCGCCATCGGGGATGGCCGCGGGTGGACAGGCATCGCTGCACTTCCGGCATATATCGCAGAACTTTTCGACACCAAATCTGATCGGCCTATCGTGAGCGAGAGGAAGGTCAGTGAACACCTTTCCGATGCGGAGGCGCGGGCCAAGTTCCGGGGTGATCAAAAGACCGTGCCTTCCGTATTCACCTAGCCCCGCTTTGATGGCGAGGGGAATGCTGAGAGCCGTATCGTTCATACTTGCCACGGCTGTGTAACCGAGGTTCTGAATATATTGAGCCAAAGCCAGAAGCGTCACAGCATCCTGCGAATAGCCGAGGCCCGTGGCCGTTCCGCTCAGAGCAGAAGGGACAGTCTTTAACAGATTGTGGTCCATTTCGTGGCATACTACGATGGCTGAGGTCAGTTCTTCCGGCAGATCCATCTCTAGTTCGTCTTCACTCTGCCTGCTGTACTTGTGGGTATAGACCCACCGCTCATCGAAATAGGTGATCCCCACCAGCTCGGCGCCGAACAGTTTCGCCACTTTCTTTATCTCTTTCGACATCTCCCCGGGAGCATCGATATCACGTTTTTCTGAGGCACCTTCGCGATGGGATGTGAGATAATCGAGGAACCCTTCCCGTCGGTCCTGGTCTTCAAGGCGTTCGGCGAATAAGTCGGCCACATGCCAGCCAGCATTTCTAAGAGCGAAGTCCTTCTGGTGATAGCCGTCTACATGGCGCCACTCTTGCAACGGCTTCCGGTACGATTCATAAAAAGCGTCTGTTTTTTCGGACCTTATGGCTGAATCCCAGAATGACCGATTAAAGATATCGTCTTTTTGGCTGAACCTTTCAAACCTGTTGCTGATTTCGAATCCGGCGTCGCTGTCCGAGGCGCACCCGCCGCCGCATGTTTGGCATTTACCCTGCGGGGGAGTCATGGAATCTTGCTCCCGCAGGTGTCGGCTCTTGTTCTTGAAAGAAAAGTGACAAACTCGGTTCCTCCTGTGCCGGAGATGTCTTCTTCGTTATCGGCCTGTTCGAGGATGTACTGTGCTGTGATTTTCATATGGTTCTTTCGAAATTTTTCAACTATGCCAATAGATTCATTCAGTTTTTCCTTTAGTTCGATGCTTCCTGTTTTTTTAACGTACTCTCGAAGACAGGTCTGCTCCTCCAAATTTTCGAGGAAGAGTCGGTGTTTTGGCGGCATGTACTTTCGCATCTCTATGAGAAACGGGCCGGAGTCGATGTGAGTATGGCAAATACCCAACGCTGCGTCTATGGACTGGAGCAGTGAACTTTGAGCGGCGCTCCCCCCGATAAAGGTTTTCGGCTCGTCACTGATCCCTTCATAGATCACGCCCTCTTCCGGCCATCCTGCAAGAAAAGGGCGGATTTGAGAATAGAATACCTCGGGAGTGCACTTCTCGGGAATTCGATCCAATATTGAGAGACAATCTTTGACTGCCTCATTAATCCTACCTAAGGCCCTGCCGACTTCTCCATTATCTCCTACGGAAGCGGCGATGAGTCCTTCCACCGACGCTCTCACTGCAGCGGCCCCGGCAAATTCGATAGCGGCAGTGGTGAGAAAAAACCAGTCCTCGTCCGTTCCACCGAGAAAGTTCTGCATTGTCGCTAGGTTTTCCAGTTCAATGGGCCCGTCAGGGTCGATTCGCCGCCAGTTATTTAACACGATGGAGGCGTGGCTGGCGATAGGGGGGCGGCCGCACCGGTAGGCCACCTGACAGAGCGGGACAGCAAGTGGTGACGGGATAGTGGTTGAGGGTTCATAACCGTCCCAGACGTAGGCGTTGGCGAACATGGAAAGTAGGAGCATTGCCCGGTCAAGCTCAGGCCCATCCCGGAGCGCCGAGCTGTCTATCTCGGGGAGCTCTTTCACAGCCTGACGGAAATTTCTATTATGCAGAAGCGCAGGCGTTTCGGCGCCGAGCCTGTCCCACTTGCTGTATTGGGGTAGCAACTCCAGTATTGGATCGGGATTCGGGAGGAATCCCCGCTCCGGATCGACTTGGAACTTTCGCCCACCAATGGAAAAAGTTGCTGAATCGATCACTGTTCGATTTGTGAGAGAGTGGGGCCCAAAAACAGCTTCACCTTCTGAAAGTTAACTATTAAACTTCGTCGTCTTTAAGGAAATTATCCTTCTGTGTTACGATGAAGCACAACTTTGGAACTTTCGTCTCACTTATTATTCTCTTTTTTCTTTCATTGATTTATCTTCCCCTCCCGGGTTTGGAGAAACCGTCCGACGCAAGTCTCGACTTTTCCATAGACGACGCACCTCAGGATATAGGCCTTTTCGCCATTGTTCAAGACAGCAGGAATTTGGATCGTCCCTTTCCAGAGATGCCCATGAGAGATGACAATCCTCAATCTCGGGCAAAGGTTGAATTAGGACGTCTCCTCTATTTTGATCCCATCCTTTCCGGTGGCAACGACATTTCCTGTGCCCACTGCCATCATCCTGATCTCGGTTTTTCTGATAACAGGAGTCAGTCAATGGGCAAGGGCGGAAAAGGTGTCGGCCCGTCCCGGTCCGGCGGCGTCGTCATTCGCAGAGGATCACCCACCATCTGGAATGCCGCCTTCAACCACCGTCAGTTTTGGGATGGCCGAGCTGTCGATCTTGAAGATCAAGCGGGTCATCCTATTCAGGACAAGTCGGAAATGGCCCAGGGCGCCGATGAGCTGGTGAAAGAACTGAAGGAGATCCAGGAATATAACAGGTTGTTCAGTCGTGCATTCTCTCATGAGGATGCCCCTGTTAACTTTCATAACGTCACTTATGCTATTGCCGCTTTTGAGCGGACCATCATTTCAAATAACTCACGTTTCGACCGTTACGCCCGGGGTAACCGTATGGCCCTTTCCGATGCCGAGCGGAGCGGGTTGAATCTTTTCCGCTCTCTCAAGACGCGCTGCTTCGAGTGCCACAATATCCCCACCTTCGCCAATCCTGATTTCAAGATCATCGGTGTCCCCGATCTGGAAAGTCAGCCGCCGGATTTAGGGAGGGGCGAAATCGAGGGAGAGAACTACAACCATGCCTTTAAGGTACCGACCCTTCGGAATATTGCGCTGACGGCACCTTATATGCACAACGGCATTTTCAATACTCTTGAGGAGGTGATCGACTTTTACGCCAGTGGAGGCGGCCCCGGTCAAGGGAATGATGTACTGAATATGGATGACAAGATTAGAAGCTTTACACTTACGCCGACGGAACGGTTCAATCTTATTGCATTCCTACATACGCTGACCGATGAATCAGACAAACCTGAGATTCCTGAGTCAGTACCGTCAGGCTATGATGTCGTGAAACCGCTCCAAAACCAGTCGCCGGAACTGGCAGCATTTCTGGAACGGAAGCCGGATAGACCAAAGTCCCACTTCGAGAAAACTGGGAATGTCATCACCGTAATAGAGGGGCAATTCATTCAGGACGCCATCGACATGGCGGTGCCGGGGGACACTGTTCTCGTGAAACCGGGCACTTACCATGAGACGTTGACTGTGGACATTTCCGGCGTCACCCTGCTTGGCGCCGAGGAAAACGGCCAGCGGCCCGTTCTGGATGGTCGACATGTTCTGTCGGACGGGATGGTGGGATCAGGGAGTAATGTAGAGATTCGAAGGTTCGCCGTAAGGAATTATACCGCCAACGGACTTATGCTCAATGGTGGAAAGAACGTCATCTTTCGCGATCTTTATCTGTATGACACAGGACTTTATGGTGTCTACCCCATTGAATGTATCGGCGTCATTGTGGAGCGGTGCGAGGTGACAAAGATCAGGGACGCTGGTATCTATGTGGGTCAGTCGAAAGACATCGTTGTACGAGACAACATCGCTTACGGTAACGTAGCGGGCATAGAAATTGAGAATTCTGTAAATGCCATCGTTGAGAACAATGAGACTTACAACAACACAGCTGGAATTCTCGTCTTTCTTCTGCCTAACAACCCATCCAAGATTTCTCTTGGATGCCAAGTGGTGAACAATCGCATCTACGATAACAACCATAAAAACTTCGGAGATGAAGGAGCCATCGTCAGTCTCGTCCCGTCTGGGACCGGCCTCCTGATCATGGCCGCCGATGAAGTCGAAGTAACCGGGAATGAGATCACCGGAAACAACACCACCGGTATAGGCCTTGTTAGTCTCGATATCGTGTTTGGTTCCGACGCCGTCTATGATGTAGACCCTCTTCCAGACCGGAACTGGATTCACGATAACCTGATAGAGAATAACGGATCGAATCCCGATCCATCGGTGGTTGAGTTAGGCTTGGACGGAGTAGATCTCCTCTGGGATCTTTCTGGTTCTGAAAATCGATGGGACCAGAAAGCGACTTCCAAACTGCCACCTCTCCTTCCCAAAACCGACTGGCCCGATATCGCCCGCAGGGCCAACTGGCGGCTCTGGAAAGTACTCTCTTCTCTCTAAGTGAACTCCTCCAGAGACGTGCCCACAGAAAGGATAAACCTTATCGGAGTCCCTTATGATGCCAAGTCGTCTTTTCTGAAGGGCCCTTCGGCAGCACCTGCCGCCATTCGGGAAGTACTCTTTTCCGGTGCGTCGAACCTGTTCAGTGAAACAGGCGTCAATCTCGGAAGCGTGGACGGTTTTAGGGATACAGTTGATTTGGAGATTCAGAACAGTGGAGCAGGGTTTTGCACGATTGCGGAGAAAGCATCAAAGATTCTCTCTAAGAGCACACGCCCCATTTTCCTCGGCGGCGACCATTCAATCACTTTTCCTCTTGTCGATGCTATGACTCAATTCCATCGCCCATCTACCATTATCCATTTCGACGCTCATCCTGATCTTTATGATGAATTTGAGGGGGACCGTTTTTCCCACGCCTGTCCCTTTGCGCGAATAATGGAAAGCGGTTTGACAGACCGGCTCATCCAGATCGGCATACGGACGGTCAACGATCACCAGCGGGAGCAGGCGGAAAAGTTTGGCGTGGAAATGTTTGAACTGCCTGACTTCCCGTCCAATCTTGGCTTTTCAAAAGGCGACGCGGTTTATATCTCTCTCGATCTCGATGTCTTTGATCCCGCCTTTGTTCCGGGTATATCGCACCACGAGCCGGGAGGCATGACAGTTCGAGAGGTGATCGGGCTCATTCACGGTATCAATGCCCCCATTGTTGGTGCCGATTTGGTGGAGCTTAACCCTCAGAGGGACCTGAACAGTGTAACCGCGGCGGTAGCGGCAAAGATGGTGAAAGAAATTGCAGGGAAGATGGTGACGTACTAAAACCGACTTGTCACTTCCCAGATTACGGATGCAACAGCAAACCCGACATAGATGAGCGAGGCGATGCTCATAAGGGAGGTTGCGAACAGTTTGGGCCGCACTGCTTTCGGTAGGTAACGATGATTCATGTAAAGCGTCAGGGGGACGTAGACCGCCATGGCAAAGCCGCCCATGTACGCAGCGTTCAGGATGAAGCCAAGGTCCGTGATACCGTATTGCTCCATGACGAAGGTGATGACGCATCCCGCCACCATCCATCCTCCGGCGGTCATAAGATAGAGCCAGCTGAGCCCCCGTTTGCGGGCTGACTTACTGGCGGTATAGACAATATCGGCAATCGTCCGGCTACAACCATCGATTATAGCAATTTGAGTGCCGAACAAAGTGGCAAAACCGACAACGAGAAAAATAGTTCTCCCGGCCTCCCCCCATACTTGGGCGAGGATTTCCGCTTCATCCCAGATCAACGTTCCTGCGGTGGGGACGATTCCTCGAGGGTGGAGTATAGCTAGAGCGCCAAAGACAAAAAGGAGGATAGTAAATGTGTTAAGGAACCAGAAGAAAAACGTCTGGTCCAGCCTAACATAGTTCCACCACGACCGGAACCGCTCTAGGTTCTTTGGCGTCTCATCAAACAGAAATCCTGTTGCAGGGACCGCCTCCACTTTTCCCCGAAAAGGGCTGTTCATCCTCGGAATCTTTGCGCCCATACCAATATTTTTGTCCCGAAGATAGAAGGAATAGAAGAGGTTGGCAGTGCCGCCGGCACCGGCGAAGACGATGGCGATAAAGAATGATTTTACGGATATTCCTGGATCAAGATAGCCGATGTTGATGAGTCCGCCGCCGAGCTTCAGCCACACTTCAGCCGATCCGATTGCAAAGGCAAGAGTAATCAAACCAACTGTCACTAGCACAACGAGCATCAGGATAGTTTTTTCCATGGACTGATAGACAATCTTCGGGCCAAACAGGATCCCCGCGACCATGAGAAATGTGATGATCGTCCAGAAAACATCTGAACCATAACCCGTGGGACCGACCAGCAAGGCTTTCAATGCGAGCCCGGACGCCCGTGCCCATCCCGGTGCCAGCCATCCCACCAGAGTAAGCAAAATGAAAACAGATCCAAATCCCTTCCAGATTCGGGAGAAACCTGTGAAGATAGTCTCCCCTGTGGCGATGGTCCATCGCCCGATCTCAAGGTTGACTACAAGTTGGAGCGAAATCCCCAGAGCGGCGGCCCAGATCATGCTTGGGCCGTATTCGGCTACAATTCGGGGCCAGATGATTATTTCTCCAGCACCTATGGAGAGGCCGACAAGGATGACCCCGGGACCTGCAAGTTTCCAGAACGATTGTGTTCGCTCCGGGATGTCCGCTCTCTTTCGGTCAGCGATCATCACGATAAGTCCTATCGGGGAGACGGGTAGGGAAGTGATATTGAAGATCGGTAAAGAGGGCGAAGATTCCAGAGTCGGCGGACGTGATCTTGAAAGTCTCGGCCTCGGGAAGCTTGTTAACTTCGTCAATGGGACAGGCAAGCAGAAGGAGGGAGAAAGCTAACAGGAAAACAGGGTTGGAATTCAACTTCATAGAAGTCCGAGTAATAGTTTACTCCAAGCAATTACCACTACGAACCACCCGACAGTGAATGCAGCGAATCTATTCCTGAGCTTAGTGTGGTCGGCGATGCGAATCCCGCTGTGGATGATTCTTGAAATGATGAATAGCCACGCGAGACCGAGGTCAATTCGGTCCACGCTTTCCATTAGATAAACGACGATGACCCACACATAGAAAAGTAGGGGGAGCTCGAACATGTTTTTATAATGATCACGTGCCGCCTGAAGGTACTCTGGCCGGTCGCCTTCGTAAGTTTTGAAATAACCGTATCTCACTTCCCATCCTTTTATAGCCCGTCGTTGAACAAAGTACAACCGTGCAGTCACCAAAAGGGTTAGAGCTACCATGAGTGCGAGAGGGATGAGAATGAGATTAGAATCCATGGTCTGTTGATCAGTTCTTTGGGATTAATCCTCGAGTTTAATAACCCCTCTATTCAATGACAACTTCATCGATAAAAATCCACGCCTTCCCGGTGGCGCCAGGATGCCAGTCTGGGCATGTTCGAACGTTCTCAGCGAACAGTTTGATATAGCGAATCGCTTCCCCACTGGTTTCTTGAACAAAGTCTTTCGTGAACGACCCGTCTTTTTCTAGTGAGACGTCATGGGTCTGTCGGCCAAGCGACTTGAATGTCCGACCATCCTGAGAGACGGAGAAAGTGACCGACTTCGGCAACCAGATCCACGACGCCCAGCTCTGGAGGCAGGTTGCCGTTATTCGATTGACTTTTCTTACTTCTCCCAGATCTATGACTGCATCAAGATCGACAGCATGAAAGCCTTGCCACGATCCCCATGCATTAAGGGCGCCCCTGACACCATCGAAGAGACCGTTGTTTCCCCCGGCGGTATAGAGGTGACTGTAAGGGTGGTTATACGTGACGGAAATCCTGTAAGGTATACGCGTGAAGGTGACACTCTCCACATAACTCGGGGAAAAGTCCTCTTTGATAGCGAGAGCGCGAACCTCTGTTGTTCTATTAAGATGGAGAGGCGTATCATAAACCGGTGATCTATCCGAGGGACGCGAGCCATCCACGGTGTAATGGATGGTTGCTCCTTGGGTGGGTGTTGAAATTGAGATGGTCATGCTATCGAGGAACCCCCTCTCTTTATAGTCGAAGACCGGGTTGCTTACGACTAGGAGATTCATGGCCGATTTGGGTCTGTAAGTGGGGTCTGTAGCCCAGTCTTGGTTCGGTTTGGAGCCCATTTTCAACTGGAGCTCGCCTCCCGATGCGATTTCTGAATGAGAAAGGTACGAGCGGTGAAGCTCAGTCTCATTGAGAGTACTGTTCTGAATATAGGGCTTTCCGGGGGAAGCGTCATCTGCATGGATCGTGAATGATTTCCCATTCTCCAGATGAATCGTCGCCTCATCGAATATTGGCGTCCCGATGGCGTAAATATCCTGCCCCGGAGTGACTGGGTAGAAACCGAGAGCGCTGAAAACATACCAGGCAGACATCTGTCCGCAGTCTTCGTTTCCCGGGAGCCCATCCCGACCGGTGTGGTAGAGTGTATCCATGATTTGACGCACAACTTTTTGTGATTTCCACGGCTGCCCCGCATGGTTGTAGAGATATGCGAAATTGTGGCTGGGTTCGTTGCCGTGAGCGTACTGACCGATCAGACCGGTGATGTCCGGCTGGTACCTTCCCGAGAGATCTTTCGAAGCGGAGAAAAGGTCATCCAATCGGTTCACAAAGGAGGACTCACCACCCATCATCTCCATCATACCTGAGATATCATGGGGGACGAAATACGTGTACTGCCACGCGTTGGCCTCTGTATAAGCAGCTGTGACGGCAAAAGGATCAAACGGCGACTCCCATTGACCCCCCTTCTTTCCGCGCATGAACTTCGTCGTATAGTCAAAGACCTGATGGTAGTTCATAGCCCTTCGCATATAATAATCGTAATCTTTCTGGTAGCCGAGCTCAGCAGACATCTGGGCGATACACCAGTCGTCGTAAGCGTATTCCAGTGTTTTAGATACACCTTCATTCTCCCGATCAATAGGGATGTAACCTTTCTCTTTATAATGTTTGAGGCCGAGGTGATCGGCTTTTGCGCTCTTCTTCATCGCTGAGTAGGCCACTTCCACATCATAATCTCTCAATCCTTTTACATAGGCATCGCTGATGACCGGAATGGAGTGATAGCCAATCATGGTGCCTGTCTCGTTCCCGGCAAGCTCCCAAACGGGGAGAAGGTCGCCCTCCTCATATTTTGCGATAAGCGTTCTGACAAATTCCGTAGCGAGATCGGGGTAGAGAAGAACAAAGAGCGGATGGGCTGCCCGAAAGGTGTCCCAGAGCGAGAAGACAGTGTACATTGACCGCCCCGGCGGCAGTTGATGGATTTCAAAATCGGCGCCGCGATAACGGCCGTCCACATCGCTAAAGACATTTGGGGCGATGAGGCTATGGTAGAGCGCAGTATAGAAATTGGTCTTATGCTCCTTAGTTCCGCCTTTGACTGTGATGACGGACAGCATCTCCTCCCATCGATTTTTTGCCTCACGGCGGACTGCCTCAAAGTCCCAGTGGGGGAGTTCTCTCTCAAGATTCTGTCGTGCCCCTTCAATATCCACCGCCGAGATGGCTAGCTTTGTTAGAACCTGCCTCTGCTGGTCCAAATCGAAGGTGATCCCCGCCTTGATGTCAGTCCCCCTGGCTGAGTTGCTCTCCACGGCTTCTCCATCAATGAACAGACTAGTGGACTGGAACGGTCGGGAAAATTTCGCTACGAAGTAGATTACCTGATCTTTTGCCCATCCTGTGGAACGGCGCATTCCGATGATCTCATCTGTTCCATTGATCTCCGTCCACGCCTCTGTGGTGCGGTCCCCCAGTCCGTGTTTCAAATCTATAAGAATATGCGAATCACCGTTTTGGGTAAAAGTGTAGCGGTGGAAGCCAACTCTTTCCGTCACCGTCATCTCTGCCTCGATCATATCGTCCTTGAGTATCACACGGTAATATCCAGGCTCCGCTTTTTCGCTGGCGTGAGAGAACGCGGATCGGTAACCTGTTTCGGGATCAGTCTCCTCGCCGGGTTCGGTCAACAGTTGTCCCGACATGGGGGCGAACAGAATGTCACCGTAATCAATGGCGCCGGTCCCAGAGAGGTGGGTGTGACTGAAGCCGAGTATGGTAGGGTTCGAGCTGTGGTATCCGGAACAGTTTTCCCAACCGCTCTGGCGTGTATCGGGGCTGAGCTGAACCATTCCGAAAGGCATCGTCGCGCCGGGAAAGGTGTGGCCAGTTCCCGCCGTGCCGATGAACGGATCGACCCATTCGGTGACACCTTCTCCCTCCTGTGAAACACAACCCGACAGCACGAAGATGCAAAGGACCGATATGCCTCTTAAACGGTTAATTGGCAACATCGTACAAGCTTTGAATTTGGAACTTTGGGAGATTGTGTCCCAGAGGTTTTCTCGGTACAAACTTGATATTCACCAATTCCTCGGGATAAAGGTTAAAAAAGTTGTCAGAAAATGTTCCATCAATTTCATGAGTCGAGATTTCCACGCCTCTAGCGAATACATCACTTTCGATCTCTAGCTCGATCAGTCTGTCCTTCAAGGAAAATGACAAATGAATAAGGGGCTTCTGTAAAGCCAACTCCTTCGGCTTAACTAAGAGATGCATGTTCCGGTGAATCTCCTGTTCTTCTTCCAACAGTTGAATTTGAATAACAGCCTGCTCTGCCGGGAGGCCACTAAGGAACGTCTTAGTGTGATAGACAGCCATTCTTTCGGGGCGGTGGTTGGTTGCCACCACTGAAACGGTATCGGCTCTGAGAACTCTTTTCCTAGTGTCTCTCAAGCGAATAACAACCTTGCCGTGAAATATTTCAAGCCTGTCAGAAATGACAGAGACGTGAAGTGAGTCACCTTTTTCTTCGGATGCAATGATGACGTCTCGATAAGCACGTTCGATAGCATAATGTGCTGCTTTTTGTCTCCCAAAAAAATCGATAGTGGACCAGGAGACCGTAGGCCAGCAGTCGATCAACTGCCAGTAGAGAGAGCCCATGGTAATGGGCTTATTCCTGCGGTGTGCTTCTGCGGCACTTTTCAAGGCATCTGCTTGCGAAAGCTGGCTAAGATAGATGAGTGATTCAAAATCTTTCACCGGCTGATAACCAAGCGATATGTAATGTTCAATCATATCGTAGCCGTCAAAGTCTGGGGTGATCCACGGCATTCGAGAGCGCTGACGGGCGGTGATTACCGGGGAAGAGAGGCCGTCCTTCCAGTGGTGTGGATCCATCAGTCGCATTGTTGCCAGAGAGGGGAGCGCCTGTATGCCGTACTCACTGATGAACCGACCGGCGTTCCTGTCGTAATGAGAGAACGGTTGTTGACCGAACCAGACGCCCCATTCGTGCTGGTCTCCTGAGAAACGGTTCTGGAGCCGATTACCTTCCGATGAAGGTGAAGATGGCCAGTAAGCCTTTCCGGGATCGTGAGCTTCGACGATGGCGGGGAGCGTCTCTGTGAACAGTCTATCGTAGGTTTCCCAGATAGCTACGGAATCGTCATCTGAGTGGCTGTAGAGCCGTTTCCAGTCCCACTCGTTCCAGCCGGTGAGATTCTCATTGTTCCCGCACCATAGTGCTACCGAAGGGCGGTTGCGAAGGCGTTTCACATTTTCTTCGGCTTCGATACGGATGTTCTCGTGATGGTCTGCGCCTGTGGGCACCATGCAGCAGGCAAACATGAAGTCCTGCCATATGAGAATGCCATTCTCATCACAGAGTCTGTAGAAATCATTATTCTCATAAACACCACCTCCCCAGACACGAAGCATATTCATGTGAGCATTTTTCGCCGTCTTGATAACTTCCTCATACCGTTGCGCTGCCCGGGGATTGAAAAAATTTGCTGGAATATAATTTGCTCCCTTCATGAAGAGGGGAATACCATTTACGTGAAACTTGAAGCTGGTTCCGTGCTTGTCAGGCTCTCGGACCAACGCCACCGTCCTGACCCCGATTCTCTCTATCTCCGAATCCAGTGTAGCACCCTCTTTAATGATCTCAGTTTTTATCTGGTAGAGCTTTTGGTCGCCAAAGCCGTTGGGCCACCACAGGTCCGGATTCTCGATTTTGAAATTTATGGAGAATGTGTTTGCTCCCGGTTCGACTGTCACTGTTTTCCTGACGCCGGGCCATGACTCCCCAAGGATGGAGAGAGCTAGTTCAACCTTCTGCCTTTTGGTCGACTCCAATTCCAGATGCGCGGTGTAGTGAGCGGTGGTCTCGGTCAGTTCATTTAGCTGATAAAAGACATCTCTCAATTTGACGTCGCTCCACCCTTTCAAAGTGACCGGACGCCAGACGCCGGAAGTGACTAGGCGTGGACCCCAGTCCCAGCCGTAGTGATACTGCGCTTTTCGAGTATGGACACTCGTTTGAAAACCGATCGGTTTCGGCTCGTTTGATGTGGGGATCAGATAGGGGAGACGTTCAAGCTGATTCTGACCGCGGTTGACTGGAGAGTAGAAAACAATTCGCAGTTCATTCTTACCTGCTTTCAGATTCTTTCTGCAAGGGACGCTCCATGAGCGAAACATGTTGTCTGCCGATATAATGAGTTGGTTGTTCAGATAAACATCTGCGTAGGTATCAAGCCCTTCGAATTCCAGCTCCACTATTTCTTGCCGGAGCAGCTTCCGGTCGGCATTAAACTCTAGTCGGTACTCCCAGTCCCTCTTTTCAATCCACTGCAAGTCGAACTCGTTATTTCCGATAAATGGATCACTGATGATTCCGTTAGTGAAAAGATCGGTATGGACAGTGCCGGGAATTTGGGCAGGAAACCAGTCACTTGTTCCGGTTTCTCGGAACGACCATCCACGATCTAGTTTAATTTCTATCGGTATCGACTGATCACGTGCGCAATCCAACAGGAGAACAGAGAGTGCTGAAATTAGAAGATTGCGGAAACCCTTCATTGGTTAAGTAAATCTAATATGTTCTTCGGTTCTTGACATAGATAGAGTAGACATTCCCAACTTAAGTGAAATGGTCTTGTAACAGCGGTGTCCTATACGTTTACAGAAGCGTTATTCTGTCATGCCAGTCAGAACTTGTCTTAGAATTAGACTATCTTGCGAAAATCCGTGGGATATCTACCCCATGACAGGAATTACATCCTCCCATTGAGGTGCTAAAGGCGACAGGCATATCGATCCGGTTTTCCTTGCTCACAACAGAAGGATAGAGCAATCCGATTTCACCGTCACCCTTACCTCCGGGCATGATATCTTTTGTAGTATAGAAGTTTCCTCTCCCATCTACTTCCAAAACCGCCACGGGGTCTCCGATTCGACTTTTGTTTGGGAAGAACTGCACCAATATGTTGGGGAAGGGTGTTTCTCCATCAGCTTTGAAAACAGAGCCCGCCACTGTGTAGATTCCCCTGCCGGCTCCCTGTGATGAGTGACACCCAATACAATCCTGGCCTGAGTTGTGGCTGAGCAATTCACTGATCTTGCTCTCTCTCGTTTCTAACCCGTGGCATTTGTTGCATTTCACCTCATTCATATGGAGGGGAAAGACAAAGGACTTGTCTTCGATCTCTTCTTCGGTCAGGAGAGTCTCGCCCGGATCGGAGCAGGCGTTGAGAATCAGTGCAACGAAAGCGATTACCGTTACATGATTCCTAATTGAATAGTCTTTCATCGGCTCACTATGCAGGGAATATGTGAATTTCATCTAACAAAAAAATATAGTCAGATGATGATTAAGTTACCAATTCTCTTAAGGCGCTCAAATTTTGAGGGAAGGGAAATAGCAGCTCTATTTGCTTAGCTTTTCAAGTTTGGAGGTCAATTCCTGGAAGCGATCATAAGCATCTTTTCCCGGTCGCTGATCAGCCTGATCGATCATGGATGCGAGGTACCGAATTTGATCGATAAGCATTGGTTGAGGGTAAGGACCGCTCCCTGTGACCAGCGCATCTTTTGGGCTGTTCTCTTCAGCAGCCAGTTTTCTGGCACGGCTCAGGAGATCCCTTACTTCGAGAGCAAGTTTTTCCTGCTCTTTGAGATCTTTTTCTGTCACCCCACTCTTGGCAATTCGGGGGTCCGCTAATAATTGAAAGGATTGCTTCTGGCTTTTTTCATTGACTGTAAAGGTTACAGTATATGTTCCAGGTGCCGCCATTGGGCCGTTACTGAATGCTCGATCCGGTAGTTCGTTCCATGCGCCCTTATGCCGCATGTCCCACCGGAAGCGATGGGTTCCGACGCTCTTATCCAGTTTTTTCGAACCGCGATGCATAATGAAGCCCGTACCCATGGCGGTGGTGGACTGCTCATCACGGCTCTGTGTGCCGCTTGAGTAGGATCGGACTGTTTTGCCGGCGCTATTGCGGATATCGATGCTGATTTCTCCCGCCGGATTTTCGTTAAGGACGTAGTCAATGATGATGCTGGGAGAAGGATATTCGGGCACCGTTCCTCGCTGGGAGCCGCGGGCCCGGTAGCGGTAACTGTCCCTTGGTTTGAAGAGACCACTAGTTATTTGTTCCCACTGATGCAGTGGCGAGATGTCATCCATCATCCAGAAGCCTCTGCCCATGGTAGAGACAGACAGATCTTTGCGGAAAACCTTGATGTCTGTCACTGGGGTGACGGGGAGATCCTGTTGAAACGGCTTCCAAGATTCTCCATCATTGAAAGAGAGGAAGAGGCCGAACTCTGTCCCAACGAAAAGGAGCCCTTCACGATCGGGATCTTCCCTCACAACACGGGTGGGGTAATCGATAGGAATTCCATTCTTTCCTTCTGTCAGCAAAGTCCAATTCTTTCCGTAATTCGTGGTTCTGTAGATGTACGGCTTCCAGTCGCCAAGCTGATACCGAAGAACGGCTATGTATGCTTTCCCCGGTTTGTGCGGGGAGGGCTCCACGGCGTCCACACGACCACCCGGCGGGAGTCCTTTTGGGGTAACATTCTTCCATTTTTTACCGCCGTTGCGTGTCACGTGTACAGGTCCATCGTTGGCACCCACCCAGATGACGCCCGCTTTTAGCGGTGATTCACGGACGGAATATATGGTGCTGTAGTTCTCTTCACCTGTGATGTCCCGTATGATCGGTGAGCCGGAAAAGACCTGTTTGTCCGGTTCGAAAGCGGTGAGGTCCGGGGAAATGATCTTCCATGTCTCACCATCATCAGTGGTCTTGTGAAGATACTGTGACGCATGATAGACGGTGTTGGCATCGTGAGGCGACACATGGATCGGTGCGACCCGCTGAAACCGGAATTTCATGTCTCTCGGATTGTGACCGTAGATGTTTGCTGCCCCTACGTAATATTGCCTCTCTTGACCGCTCCTTTTATCGTAGGTGCCGAACCTCCCCTTGCAGTTGGAAAAGACGATCCACGGTTCGCCCGGTTTCGGGACAGCTGGGCCCGTTTCGCATCCGCCCACCGCCAACCAGAGATTAATACCTCCACCCGGCGCGTTCAGTGGCGGATGACTGGGCAGTGAAATGGTGGTGTTATCCTGTTGCCCGGCATAGAGCCAGTAGGGATACTGATCGTCCACCTCCACTTGATACAGCTCTGCCGTAGATTGGTTGGATTGGGTTGTCCATGTTTTCCCCGAGTTGGTCGTTACATTGACACCGCCGTCGTTTGACTGTATCCATAAGGAGGTGTCGGCAGGATGAATCCAAATGTCGTGATTGTCGCCGTGTGGGGTAGAAAGAACGCGCCATGTTTTGCCGCCGTCATCAGACCGCATGAACCGGTTGGCGTTTGAGAACAGAATGTCGGCGTCCAAAGGATTCGATTCAAGGTTGGTATAGTAGAATGGTCGGTTCACCAATTCTTTCCTATCGCTCACTTGGCGGAATGTCTCTCCCCTGTCGTCCGAACGATAGAGCCCGCCGGAATCCCCCGGCGCTTCAACAATAGCGGAAAGTCGGTCCGGATCAGCTGCCGAAACAGCCAGATCGATCTTTCCGATTAGCCCTTTCGGAAGTCCGTTTCGCTTCAGCTTCCACGAGTCACCGCCATCTGTAGATTTGTAAATACCACCGTGTTTTCCGCCGCTGATGATCGTCCACGGTTTCCGTTCTGCCCGCCAGGCTGATGCGTAAACTGTGTTGGGTTCATCTGGGGCGAACTCGATGTCCGAGACGCCGATGGTGTCAGCGATGAACAATACTTTCTCCCAAGTCTTTCCACCGTCTTCTGTCCTGAATACGCCCCGTTCACTGTTCGGCTGAAACGCTTGTCCGATCGCCGCTACGAAAACATTTTCAGGATTATTGGGATGAATCTCCATCGCGCCGATCTGTCCAGCGTCCTTCAGTCCTACGTGTTTCCACGACTTACCGGCGTTTGTTGATCTGTAGACGCCTTTCCCGGTGATCACGTTGGATCGGATGCCGTCAGAGCCGGTACCAACGTAGACAATATCAGGATTTGACTGAACCACCGCGATTGCGCCAATGGATGGCGTGGCGAAGAATCCGTCTGAGATGTTCTTCCAGTTAAGACCGAAGTCAGTGGTTTTCCAGACGCCGCCACCCGTGGCGCCCATGTAAAATGTACCTTTTTGTTTAATCACACCTTCCACGGCCGTCACACGACCCCCTCGAGTGGGGCCTATGTTGCGATAGTGGAAAATGTCAAACAGATCACCGTCATCACCGCTGACAATTCCGGAGCAGAGCATTAACATTAATAGGATTATTATCTTATTCATTGTGCAATAGTAGTTCTACTTCTTCACATACTTTCTCAGCTGAGTAGACGCCATCCTTCACCGATTTCATCCGGGCCCCGGTTACTTGTGCGGCAGAAACAGTGGCCGGCCAGAAACTCATAAAGATAACTCCAGCCAGACTGCCGATTCGGAGCGCAAGAGAATAAGTCGTTTGAACTGCCCTCGCTGTAGCGACTACGCCATAACTTCTTTAAAGCTGGAGATAAATTTCCGCATTTCATTCGGCTTAGCCATACTGAGGCGGCACCAGTTATCAAAGGGCGGGAAGGGTCGGCCAACAAGGATTCCCTTGCTTTTCATCTTTTCCTGAAATTCCTTGATGGAGATGCCCGTCCGGAAGAAGATGAAGTTTCCTTCCGATACGGCATACTTCTTTCCGGTCTGCTCTAGTACTTCATAGACCATCTCTTTTGCTTCGAGATTTTTCGAGCGGCTCATCTCCTGAAAAGCCTCATCCTGAAGACTCGCCATGGCGGCTCGGAGGCCGAGAATATTGACGGTACCCGTGATAAGAGGTTCCAGTTTGCTGATGATTTCTGGTTTGGCAACTCCGTAACCGACACGGATTCCCGCAAGAGCGTGAATTTTCGAAAAGGTCCGGGTTACCATTACATTGAGTCCTTCCTTCACGAGGTCCACCATGGAACGGTATCTTCTGTCCATCACGTATTCCTTGTACGCTTCATCAACGAAAACGAGGCACTTCGATTCCATCGCCCGGCAGAACGGCTCCAGTGTCTCTGCATCTACTGCTACACCTGTAGGGTTGTTGGGGTTACAGATATTTATCAGTTTTGTATTTTTATTGGCGGCTTTTTTCAGGGTTGAGAAGTCGGGGGACATGTCGTCTTTCACCCGGACTCGATTCACTTTTGCCCCAAGATTTTCAGCATACCTGTTGAGGGTCTCATAGCCGGGATAGCTGGCCACAATCTCACCGGCGTTTCTGAGATAGTGCAGCGCCGTCACGTTCAGAATTTCCCTGGAGCCTGAGCCGATAACAATCTGTTCCGGCGTGACGCCTTCCTTCTTCGCCAGCATTTCTTTCAGTTCTAGGGACGCCTCGAAATGGGCATAGAGGCTCGATTCTTCAAAGGCTCTTGTCATAGTCATGCGGGCCGTTCTGGAAGGCCCGTACGGATTTTCGTTGAACATCATCCTGATAGGGGAACGGCTCCTCCGTGGAGACGGTGTCGTCGCCGTCAGGGCGCTAGGACCAACGAGGGTGGCACCGCCCAGGAGTGCCCCACTGTGCCTCAGCCAGTCACGGCGTGTCAAAGGTTCACTCATTGTCTCTCTCCCTTCATATATGGTGGTGAATGGTAAGAGATTAATCATTGGTGGGCATTTTTTCAACCTGCTTCAACGAATTGATCTTGTGAATGAGATGAGATACATTCACCATTCTCGGACGACACTTTCAGACCAGAGAGACGCCGCGCCATATGCCATTTAAATTGTCAACCGTTCTTGTCCTCACTTTCTCCATCGCGGTGGCAGAAGGGGACCAGTCAGACTCCCAGCAAGACACACTTCTCTTCCAATTGAGGCCCGTCACCGTCACCGCTTCGCGACTTGAAACGGCTGACATCAACCTCCCGGTGGCCGTCACCACCCTTGGCGAATCAGAGATTTCCCTGGGCCAGCGCCAGTTGGTACTCAACGAATCGCTGGCGGCTGTTCCGGGACTCTATGTCCTGAACGCCGAGAACTTTGCCCAGGACCTACGAGTAGCCATCCGGGGATTCGGAAGCCGTGCCGCCTTCGGAATCCGGGGAATCAAGATTCTGGTGGACGGTATTCCCGAGTCCACGCCGGACGGGCAGTCACAGGTGGACAATATTGATTTGGGCTTTATCTCCCGGGTCGAGGTGCTCCGAGGGTCGGTATCGGCATTCTACGGCAATGCCTCCGGCGGTGTCATCGCTCTCTCATCACCCTTGCCACCTGCGGGTTGGATGGTTGACGCCAGAGTCTCCGGCGGCGATTATGGCTTTCGACAGCATCGGCTTTCGGCAGGCCAGACCTTAGGAACAGTTAGCTATCTTGTAACGGTTTCGCGTAATGAATCGGGTGGCTTTCGGCGCCACAGCGAAATGAACAGTTCTATCATGAATGGAAAAATGAACTGGAAGTTGAACCCTCGCTTCAACCTCACCATTCTGGCAAGCAGGGCGGACAGTCCACTGGCGAACGATCCCGGCGCCTTGACAAGAGAGGGAATGACCGACCGCACCGCCGCCCGGGAACAAAATGTTATTTTTAACGCGGGTGAAGAGCTGCTACAGTCTCGGGCTGGAGTGGTGGCGGAAATGTCTCTCTCCGATTATCAGACACTAACGGTAAGAGGACACATTTCCGAACGGAAGTTTCGGAATCGCCTCCCCTTTGTTAACGGAGGACAGGTCCGGTTCGAAAGAAATTTTTCAGGAGGTGGTCTACTCTACACTGCTTCAGGACGATTCCTCAGCCGAGCTTACCGACTCTCCGCGGGGATCGATCTGGAAGATCAGCGGGACGATCGCCACCGCTTCGACAACCTAGAAGGCGTCCGCGGAGACGAAACACTTCACCAACTCGAACGATTCCGCAGTCTAGGCGCCTTTGTGGAAGAAGAGGTGAGAGTGACAGAATCTATCTGGTTGACGCTAGGTGGACGGTTAGACGCCATCGACATATCGGTTAAAGACAAGTTTATGAACAACGGAGACGATTCGGGTGAGAGGCAGTTTACAGCTTTCAGTCCCCTTGTCGGCGTGGTCTATTCATTTAAGTATGGGATGAAACTTTATGGCAATGTCACCACCAGTTTCGAAACGCCGACGCTGAATGAACTTTCCAGCAATCCGGACGAGGCAGGGGGTTTCAATGGTGAACTGAATCCCCAGCATGCGAAGAATTTTGAGGTTGGCCTTAAAGGGATTCTGCACAGAAGGTTGAGATTTGATTTGGCTCTGTTCAGGATCAATCTCACCGATGAATTGGTCCCCTACGAACTGGAGGCGTTTCCGGGCCGAACCTTTTACCGCAACGCCGGAAGCACCGAAAGACAGGGTGTGGAAGCAGGCGCCAAGGCACTCTTGGGAAAGGGGCTCACTTTTTCAGTCAGCGCCACACTTTCAAATTTCAGATACAGGGACTTCAAAACTCCTGACGCCGTTCTGGACGGCAAGATATTGCCGGGCATCCCTGCGCAGTTTGGCACTGGGGAGTTGGTCTACGTGACGCCATCCCGCCTTTACGTCAAAGTTCAGACCCGTTTCAGCGGTGACTTTTATGCCGATGATGCGAACGAAATGGTGGAGCCTTCCTATTCTTTCGTTTATTTGAGAATAGGGTTCCGGAAGCAGTTTGCGGAGTGGTTGATTGAGCCATTCGTCGGCGTTAACAATCTGCTGGGTGTGGAATACAGTGCCAATGTTCGGCTGAACGCTTGGGGTGGCCGTTACTTTGAGCCGGCGCCGGGACGCTATTTCTACGGTGGTGTCCGGGTGAGGGTAGAGAAGTAGCTACTTCTTCTTGAACTTGAGCAGGTACCGATCCATCGTGTGGCGCCCTTCTTCAAAGCCCATGATAGAGTGATCGTCGTCGGGATTCCGGAGCATGTCCGAACTTCCCTCCAGTGTGAAGCCGTTGGCGGTGAATTCATCGATCACCACCTGCTCGTTTAACCTGTGCGTCTCCTCATCCCAGCCAGGGTGGTCGGTGGCCACGTCCACAATGCCGATAATGCCACCTTTTTTTAGAGCGGCCTTCAGTTCGGCGATAAGGGTGTCCCGTGGCGCTTTGGCATCGTGGTAGTTTCTGATGGAAACCATTACGTCAATGCTGCTCTGCGGCAAATCCGCGGGGGCATTAAAGATTCCTACGTTGGAAAGGTTGGACTTTGCAATCCGCGCCTCGATCTTGTCCAGAGTCTTGTACCGTCCTCCTCTGTAAAAGCCCATCATGCAGAAAACCTTCCCGTCCTCGCCCATGAGGCGGGAAAGAAGATGTGTGTTGTAACCGCCGCCGGGCCAGAGATCTGCAATTGTCATTCCCGGTTCTATGCCTAGAAAAGTGTAAACGTCGATCGCTTTCCGATCGGCGTCCTGCGCCTTCTCTTCCGCAGGGCGGTCGGGGTCGTTTAACACTGACCTGTCCAGTGATGACGGCTTTGAAAAAGCAACAGACGGAATCATGCCGCAGAGAACAGCGAAAGTCAAGAACCTTTTCACAATAGGGCTTCTTTCTATAGGGTGATGGTGGAACCGGCGGCTACTTATGTCGGTAGACGATCCGTCCCCTCGTTAGATCGTATGGGGACACTTCAAGGGTAACTGTATCGCCGGGAAGAATCTTGATAAAGTATTTCCGCATTTTCCCTGAAACATAGGCAAGAACTTCGTGTGCCTTGTCACCGATCTCGATCTCCACACGGAACATGGAATTAGGAAGGGCCTCCTTGATGGTGCCGTCTATTGATAACGGTTTTTCCTTAGCCACGGTGAACACCCTGTTCTTTACGGGATCGATAAATGATAATAGAAATTTTCATGATCGAATATAGTTAACTCTGCCTATAGAGTGCAGGGAGGAGTTAACCATGGAGGCACGCCCTTTTCCAGTTTGTCTATACTCCCGGCCTTGGCCTTGATATAGAAAACACTGTAGATCCGTTCTGGTTCTGATTGAGCATAGAGACCTACAGTCCAAAGCAAGACAATAAATAGAGCTGCCGCGCGTTTGGGCATATAACCTCCTCTTTATTGGTTAGCTGATTTCACGTTCAAATATTCGCCGACTTTTTCGACGGTAGTCAGTGACCAGCAGAAGATGAACAGATTACTCTTCGCTTAGAACGATGAGAGATCACTCGGCGGAGAACTTTTCGAACCAGTTCCTGAGATAAAGCTGGACTCTAATAAAATTGGTCGGCGGATTGCTTCTACTGTGCCATCCATCGGTGAGACGGATCATGGCCGTGGGAACTTTCCTCAGTTTAAGCGCTCTGTAGTACTGTTCTGTCTGCTCCATGGGCGTCCTGAGGTCTTTTTCACCAGTCATGAGCATTGTGGGAGTGGTTACATTCCCGACATACATGAGGGGCGACCGTCGAAGATGTTCGGTGGGATCTTCCCAGGGAAGTTGTTCGAAATTGTAATACCACGATGAGCCATCTGTAGTTCCCACGAAGCTTATCCAGTTTGTCACCGGCGCCTTAGATACCGCAGCAGTGAAACGGTCCGTGTGACCTACAATCCATGCTGTCAGCACGCCGCCACCGCTTCCACCGTAGACAAATAGGTTTCTCTCATCGATATAGCCGCGCGAAACGACTTCATCCACACCGGCCATGAGGTCGTCATAGTCCTTGTCAGGATAGGCGTTCTTGATGGCATTCCCGAACGGGCTTCCGTAACCTGAGCTGCCCCGGGGATTGGTATAGAGGACAACATAGCCGTTTGCTGCGTGATTCTGGGTCTTGAAATCAAACCCGCAGTTGTACATGGCATGGGGGCCTCCGTGAATCCTAAGAATGAGCGGGTACTTTTCCGACGGATCAAAATCGGGTGGCTTCACAATCCACCCCTGGATTCGAAAATCATCCACCGAGGTATACCAGATCTCCTCTACCTCACCCAGTTTCACTTCCGAAATATGTGTCTTGTTTGTGGAATAGAGGGTGGTGATTTGAGAGGGCCTCCGAACATTGAAAGAAACGAGGTTTCGGGGAACTTGAGAAGTGCTCAGAGTTCCAACGGACAGGCCTCTATTACTAATGTCTGTAACTCTTAGAATTTGGTTTCCTTTTGTGATGGCTTTTGGTTTGCCCGACAGGGGAGCGAAGTAAAGATTGGAAGATCCTTTCAAAGCGGCGTTGAAGTACAGTCCGCTTCCATTTTCCGCCCATGTGAGGTTGCCGGGCCGGCGTCCCATCTCGCTGGCGATTCTGACAGGCTTGGACCCGTCAGCCTGCATGAAGTAGATACCCTCTTCTATGTATGTGTCTTTACTCCAGTCGTACCCTGTATAGGCGATATAGCGCCCGTCCGGTGACGGAATCGGGCCCGAGTCTGGCCCTTCCCTTGAAGTCAGCTGGCGAATTTCTCCGGAGTTAACATCCACGGAATAGATTTCTGATTCCCGCCACTGATATTCAGCATCTTCAACGCGAAGTGATTGAAAAACAATTGTCTTACCATCTGGCATCCATTTGAAAGAATCGTGGTTCCAGTCACCATCGGTTACTTGGTGAGGAGTGCCGCCATCAGCGGGAATAACAAATATGTGTCGGAATCCTTCAGGGTGATATCCAATCCGGTCACGGCGATAGCTGAGGCGCTCGATGATGGTAGATCCGTCGGTCCAATCAGCGCCGTCCGGTTTGGTGGGCATGGAGATATTCCACTCTCCATTTTTAGCCGGCTCCACCACCATTTGAAATGCAATAGTCTTTCCGTCCGGCGACCAGGTAATATTCGAGGGGCTCTTGTTCAGACGGCTGATTTGGCTGGTAGCCCCTTCTGCGTCCATCCAACGAACAAAGATTTGGGTCCCGCCGGTTTTCCCCGCCGCAAGGAAAGCGATGCGCGAACCGTCCAGCGACCAACGGGGTGAAGAGCCGTCCATAAGAAACCGGTTCCGCGTACCGTCGCTGTTCATGATCCAGAGAGAATTCTCCCAGCCGTCGTTCACCGGGTCTACCCATCGCCGGCCGTAAATGATCTGACGGCCATCGGGAGAAAGCTGGGCGTCAGTTACGTCTTCCCAGCTAAGGTAGCGGTCCACAGTAAGGCGGTCGGACATGTCCTTTGCGTAGGCTGATGAGGTGATCAATAAAAAGAAGGGGAACAGAAGTCGAGTAAAATTAGATGCATTTTTCATATCGCTAATGTAGTCTCATGTTTCTATAAAGGCAAGTTCACCATCCCATTATGAGGGCATAGTGCTCGATGCTATGAATAAGCAGGAGTAGTGGAAAAAATGAAGAGGTTATCAATGTTGTAACACTCTCCTTCCGTCCTTTTTAAGAAGATGTTTGGCTATGAATCCTCTGGAGAAGTCAAAGGCGGCAAGCCTCGATCTTCTGTCTCCACCGAAAGTGGGTCCTCGGTCAGTGCAAAAGGCTAAAGAGATTTTCTGTTGAATAGGTATTACAATTGGTATGTTCAGAAAATTCGTAAGAAGGGCACCATCTTGCCGCATTCGAAATCTGCAGTCAGTCAATATGTAACCATCAGGCATTATTTCAAGAGGGGATTGGCGATCAAAAGAGTGGTGCGCCCCAGGATAGACTGTAATTTGTGCATTACCACCGGCTGCACGAATATTATCCACCAGGTCTTCACATGGCTTAGCTGGAACCCAGTTGTCCAGTTCGCCAATAAGTATATGTATTGGAGAATCAGTGAATTCATAAGATTCCATATCAACAATACATGGTGGGTAGATGGGCAAATGTGCCTTAAAGGTCAGATGGGATGTGATTGCATTTCTGAGAGGTTTCCAGGCGCTGAAGAGTGCTACCGAGCCGCCGAGGCTCCAACCGGTGATAGCTATGTGGTCACTGTCTATTCGGGGATCATTAAAGAGGGCCGAGAGGGCCTTGTAAGCATCTACGATCATCATGGCAGAAGTGACTTCCACTTGTGTTCCGACTGTGGATGTAATCTCTCGACTAGCAAAACTTTTCAGTTCAAAAGTGGCCAATCCCATGTCACGATACATCTGTAGGTATTCAAGATGATGTTCAGCCCAAGCAAGGCTACCTGCCACACCTATCACGAGGGGCAACTTTTTTCCCTCGACATTGTCAGGAAACCTGAGAATTCCGAAAACTTTCTGGGAAGGTTGATCTTCCAAAGCATTAATTACATGATAAAAAGAGAAGGGGTTTGCACTAGTGAATTCAATCCGTTCTCCGTTTTGTTGGGCAATCGAGAAGGCTGTGAGGAACAGGGTCATTGTTGACAACCTACATATTCTATCTATTGCTGATCTCAAGGATGATTTCTTTAAGTTTAGACTATTGAACCGTTCATCCCGATTATCTGGCATGACCGGTGTAGAACCGTTTCTCGGCGTTATAGAGACAGTACAAGAAAAAAGCGGGACCGACGAGACTCGAACTCGCGACCTCCGGCTCGACAGGCCGGCGTTCTATCCAACTGAACTACGATCCCAAATTGTCAACAGTAACAGCTAGGCTCGGTTCTTGTTTTTCCAAACCAGCGATAGTGGAATGATCACTAAGTAGCCCGCGAATAACATGATGGGCGCTAGGGTGAGTGACTGAAAGCTGTTCACCTCACCGGTCGCCATGATGATATAACCAGCAGCAATCGTGGCGAGTCCAACAATGAATAGAAGATAATTCTTCCTTCCAAACGCCCATCCTTCAAATAGGTGTATCTCGGAACTGTTGCTTTTGTTTGCCACTGCGGGGGCAAATATACGACGGAGTTCGGAGGCCAATCAATTCTATTTTCCTTCATGAAAAAGCGTTGTACAGCGCCAACCCGAGATGTTAAGTTTGCGCCCGTATTTCATGACGTATTTAAACCATTCCAGACCGGATCGAGTTGCGGGATTTGTACTCTCAATTTTGGTCCTTTCCGGTCTTGCGTTCTATTCCCTTGTGGTCTTCTGGCCGTTGCCGGAAGTGGACTCCCCGGTGACCATAAAGATAGAGCAGGGAGCCTCACTCAAGAAGATTGGCGATGACCTGAAGGAAAAGAACGTCATTGTCGATTCTGAAACTTTCGTGATGGCGACACGGATGATGGGTCACGAGACGGCCATCCGTGCAGGCGTCTTCTCTCTGTCTGATTTCAGATCGAATTATCACATCGTTCACCAACTTGTAAACGGGACGCCGCTTCTCCGGAGGATCACCATCCCTGAAGGGATGAGAAAGGAGCAGGTTGCTGCTCTCTTCCGGGAGCAACTCGGTGTGGACGAGGAGACATTTTTGTCGCTCTGCACTGACGACCGCTTTATCGAATCGTTTGACATTAAAGCGTTATCGTTGGAAGGGTTTCTTTTCCCGGACACATACCAGTTTTACGAGGACGAAACGGCAAAAAGAATCATTGAGACCATGGTATTGCAATACAGGAAACTGTTCAAAGAAGAACTCGATTATCGCCTTGAGTTGTACGGACTTACGGAGCTTGAAATGGTGACTCTCGCCTCGATCATTGAGGGGGAAGCCATTTATGACAGCGAGAGGCCTCTCATAAGCGCCGTCTACCACAATCGTCTTGAAAGGGAGATGCGGCTTCAGGCCGATCCTACAATTCAGTTCATTATTGATGATGGCCCCCGGCGGCTGCTGATACGGGATCTCCGGATTGAGTCACCTTACAATACGTACCTTAACTACGGCCTTCCCCCGGGGCCGATTAACAGTCCGGGACGAGCATCACTCCGTGCGGCGCTGACGCCGGCTGACGCCGACTTCCTCTTCTTCGTGGCCAACGGCGAAGGGTACCACACATTCAGCAGGACTGAGGCGGAGCATATTCAGGCCAAGAAAAAATTCCAGCGGTACCGACGCAAAGTGCAGCGCCAACGGTCTCAGGCCAAAGCGAATAAATCGTAATACATGGCTAAAGTAGCCCTTAACGAAATTCAGAAACAGGCGGTGGAATCCGTTGACAAACCTGTCCTGATCTTTGCGGGAGCCGGGACGGGGAAGACGAGAGTTCTGACTCACAAGATTGCCTATCTCGTTCAGGAGGGTGGGTACAATCCCGATGAGATTCTTGCCGTCACATTTACCAACAAGGCGGCGGAAGAGATGCTAACAAGAGTACAATCACTTCTGGGTGAGACGTCGATGCCGCTGAACATCGGGACGTTTCATTCCGTTTGCGCGCGACTACTGAGGAAAGAAATTACCTCTCTCGGTTACAGTCCCGATTTCGCCATTTACGATACCACCGATCAGGACACGCTTATCAAATCGCTCCTTAATAAACTCAACCTTAGTGCTGACGGTTTCACCCCGGCATCGTACAGGTCAAGGATGAGCTTTTTTAAGAGCAGAATGGAAGATCCGGAAGAGATGCTTATGAATGGAGCTTCACCGTTTGACAAATCCGTCGCTGAACTTTACCCCGCTTATAGGGAGGCTCTCAAGGGAAATAATGCAGTCGATTTTGGAGATCTCCTACTTGTCCCGCTCCAGATTTTCGAGAAACATCCCAAGGTGCTCCAGAATTATCAGAGTCAGTTCAAGTATGTTCTGGTTGACGAATACCAGGATACCAATCAGCCTCAGTTCCAACTAGTGAAACTGTTTTCCAATCTTCACAAGCGAATCACTGTGGTGGGAGATGACGACCAATCCATTTACGGTTGGCGCGGTGCTGATATCTCCAATATCCTCGAATTTGAAAAAGCATTTCCGGACTGCGACGTATTCAGACTGGAGCAAAACTACCGTTCCACCGCCACAATCCTCGCTGTCGCCGGGGCTGTGGTGAAAAAGAACGAATACCGTGCGGAGAAGGAGCTGTGGACTGACAGTGGTGAAGGTGCCAAGATCGGTATAATGGAAACCTACGATGAGATGGAAGAGACGGACGGCGTCCTTGAACTGATCCAGCAGGAGATACAACAGCATAAGCGGACGTTCCGTGATTTTGTCATTTTATATCGAACCAATGCCCAGAGTCGTGCTCTTGAGGACGGGCTCCGGCGAAAGGGAATTGCGTACAACATCGTGGGAGGTCTGAAATTCTACGAGCGGAAGGAGGTGAAAGATCTTCTTGCTTACCTCCGGACTCTGGTAAACCCACTTGATTCGGTGAGCCTGAAACGAATCATCAATTTTCCGTCCCGCGGCATTGGCGCTAAGACGGTTGAAAAATGTGAAGCGCTAGCCGCCAAGCTGGGCGTCCCTCTCCTTGACGCTTTGAATCAGCCCGAGGCGATGAATCTGAAGGGGAAACAGGCTGCTGGGCTTGTTGAATTTTATCACATTATTCAGAAGTACAAAGAGCTGAAGGATAAACTGGATGCTTCCGAACTGGTTTCCGTCCTGGTGGATGAATTGGGTCTTGTGAACTTCTATAAGCAACAGGCGACTGAAGAGGCGATGGACCGCCTCCAGAACGTACAGGAATTACTGAACAGTATCCATCAATTCTGCGAGAGGAATGAAGAAGCAACGATCCGTGAGTTTCTGGAAGATATATCGCTGCTATCAGACATTGATTCATGGAATAAGGGTAATAATCAGGTCACTCTCATGACTCTTCACAGCGCCAAGGGCCTTGAGTTTCCCGTCGTCTTCATCACCGGCCTGGAAGATGGTCTGTTCCCCATATCGAGAGCCGTGGAAGATCAAAATCAGCTAGAAGAAGAACGGAGACTTTTTTATGTAGGACTCACTCGGGCGATGGAAAAGGTCTATCTTCATTATGCCCCCAACCGCCGCCGCTCCACCGGTGCTATCGGTTTTGGGCAGGCTTCCCGATTCCTTCAGGAAATTCCCGAGAAATATCTCGATCGAATAAACTTCCATTCCGCCTTGACTCGCCGTCTCGTGAAAGAGAAGGGTAGTGACGGTTACAAACTGAAGCGTGTCCGAACCATTACCTCATTCAATGATTTCCAGCGTGGTGACAAGGTGGAGCACCCAATTTTCGGAAAGGGGATGATTCTCGCCGTGGACGGCGCCGGCGATAATCAGAAGATTACGGTGGTATTCCAGGGGAATATCGAGAAAAAACTGATCGGGAAGTATGCCAACCTGAAGCCGCTCATTTAATCGACACATTGGAAACAACGCCCTTTCTATGTAACTTCTTTTTGAGAATGAATCTCAAATGAGACATTTATGATCGATATTGAACTGAAGAAATTCAAGCGTGTACTCAAGGATGAGAATCTGAAGTTGACTCCTCAACGTGTGGAGGTGTTCAGGGAGGTCTGTGACTCTGACGAGCACCGGGAGGCAGAGGGAATCTATCTTGCCCTCAGGAAACGGGATGTAAATATTTCCCGGGCCACTGTCTATCGTACCATGGATATCCTTTATCAGCACGATTTGGTTCAGCGGATGGATATAGGAGACGGAAAATGGCGGTACGAGCATTGGCTCGATTGCCATCAGCACGACCATCTTATCTGCATTCGATGCGGCACAATTGTTGAGTTCATCAGTCCTCAGATCGAGGAGATTCAGCAGAACGTAGCGGATAAGTTTAACTACAAGCTCGTCCGGCACGTCCACCAGCTGTTCGGTCTTTGCAAACAGTGCCGAAAAAGCCCGGTCTCAGTCAACTGAGTGATCAGGCTACTTCCTGTGCTATTTGCGGCTTCTACCCTCCTTGGTTCACAAATAGTTGAGCATGAAGCCAAGCCGAGCGACAAAAGCTTTTAAACCTTATTTATGGCTTCCTGCTTCTCTCAGAATCCCACGATCTACTTCACATCATGATGGGTGAGGAGGATGGCAATCCGGCCAAGGCATACACCCGTTTCAGGAAACTTCTCTAGGAAAACATTGATAATCCTGAACTGGCGTCAGTAGGACTGTCTTTTGAGCGAATTACCGATAACCAGGAAGGGACTGGAACCGTTGAGAAATAAGATTTCGTCTCTCAAGGAGTGGATTGATCTCAAGTCTATTTTCGGAAAGTGATTCCGTTCAGACCATAAGCACTTGCCTTCAAATTCGGGAAAATCTAATTTTCGCCGGTCAGGCTTTGGAATGAGACAGGGTTAAACGAGGAATGGAGTAAGAGATGAAAAAGATCATTACCACCACTACCGCATTGCTGTTCGTATCTGTTTTGTTACCGGTACTGGCATCGGGGAAAGCCAAGAAAAAGGACGTACTGAAATCCATTCAAAAAAAGGAAGAAAACTACCACAAGATCGCCAAACAGATCTGGACTTGGGCAGAGGCGGGCTATCAGGAATACAAAAGTTCGGAGCTTCTTCAAAAAACGTTAAGAGACGAAGATTTTTCCATAGAGATGGGTGTGGCGGAAATTCCCACTGCTTTTGTAGCCAGTTACGGTTCGGGCAAACCAATCATTGGTATTCTGGCGGAGTTTGACGCCCTGCCGGGCCTATCGCAGGAAGCATCCCCTGTACGTAAGCCTAGAGTGGAAGGGGCGTCGGGACATGCATGTGGTCATCATCTCTTTGGCACAGCCTCCACCGCTGCTGCCATTGCGGTGAAGGAGTGGATGAAGAAAACGGGTACAATAGGGACACTGAGGCTTTACGGAACACCGGCGGAAGAAGGGGGCTCTGGAAAGGTTTACATGGTCAGGGCGGGACTTTTCGATGATGTGGATGCCGTATTACACTGGCACGCTTCTGACAGAAACGATGCAAGTCCGGCCACTACCCTTGCAAACCGGTCAGCGAAGTTTCGGTTCTCCGGCTATTCGTCGCACGCAGCAGGCGCACCTGAGAGGGGGCGCTCAGCTCTAGACGGCATCGAGGCGATGAATTACATGGTCAACCTCATGCGTGAGCATGTGCCTCAGGAGACTCGGATCCATTATGTCATCACGCGCGGCGGCGACGCACCGAACGTTGTTCCGGATTTCGCCGAAACTTTTTACTACGTCCGGCATCCGCGGGTGGATGTTCTGGAAGAGCTTTGGGACAGGGTTCTGAAGACTGCCGAAGGGGCCGCCCTTGGGACCGGCACGGCACTCGATTTTGAAATCATTCACGGCAACCGTCCTGTACTGAGAAACGATGTGCTCCAGAAAGTGGTGTACGATAACCTGAAGGAAGTGGGGGGAGTAAAGTATAACAGGGAGGAACGGAAGTTTGCTGAGGCGATTCAGGAGACCTTTCGGAAGATAACGATGCCTATCGAGTCAGCGTCGGAGATTCAGTCTTGGGAATTCCGTCCCGGAAGGGGATCTACCGATGTAGGGGATATCAGCTGGATGGTTCCTACTGCCGGTTTAAACGTCGCAACGTGGGTTCCCGGCACGTCAGCTCACACGTGGCAGGCTGTGGCCGCCGGAGGGATGGGTATCGGTATGAAGGGCCTCACAGTAGCGGCCAAGATACTGGCCCTATCGGCAATGGACTACTATCAGAATCCCGATATAATCAAGAAGGCAAAGTTCGAACTTGAAGAGCGACGGGGGCCAAATTTTGATTACTATGCGCTTCTTGGCGATCGCGATCCCCCTCTTGACTACCGAAACTGACCAGACTGCAGGAGAGGCCGTTTGAAGCGAGAAATATTTATTTTCACTCTATCTCTGACCGTTGCCACAGTTGCCCAGGAGCCGTCCAAGACAGATTGGTCAGCGGAAACAGAGGCGACACTTCTCGATCGAATGGCCGCCAATGATCAAGCCCGCAAGGTCTACAGCAAGGTTTTTGGTAGGCTTCGGGATGAAGGTGTCACTGCCGAATTCATGATGAAGTTCTCCAAGCATCCGGACATCACCACTGACAATTCTGTGATACAGCGTTTCAATCGCCCCGCCGAAAAAATGTCCTATGACCGTTACAGGAAAATATTTATCACCAATAGCAGAATTGAAGGTGGTGTGAAGTTCTATTCTGACCATCAGGCTCTCATTGACACTATATCTGCCCGTTTTGGTGTAGATCCTTACCTTCTCGTGAGTCTGGCTGGCGTTGAGTCACGTTACGGAAAGAACTCCAAGACACATACCGTCTTTGGCGCTCTCCACACAGTGATCCATGATCTATCTCGGAAGGAAAAGTGGGCAGAAAGAGAAATGGCGGAGTACCTTGTCTACTGCTGGGAAAATGACCTCCCGCCCCTCTCGCTCTACGGTTCCTATGCCGGTGCATTCGGCTTTGGTCAGTTTATTCCATCGAGTTTCAGAGCTTATGCGGTCGATTTTGACAATGACGGCGTCCGCCAACCATTTGAATGGCCCGACGTTCTCGCTAGCATGGCGAATTATCTTGTCAAGAACGGATACGCAAAGGGTAGCGCCGATTTTTCCAAAGGGAGCCCAAACTGGAAGTCAGTCTTTAGGTATAATCCGGCGGAGAATTACGTGAAGGTAGTGCTCGAGCTTCGGAAGGCGATCAAGGAAGCTAGGGCCTGAGCTTCAGCGAATGTAGACTGTCTTAATATTGACAAATTCTCGGATTCCAAAAGGCGACAGCTCCCTTCCGTAGCCGCTCTCTTTTACACCACCGAAGGGGAGTCTCGGATCCGACCGAACAAAGTCGTTCACGAATGCGGCTCCCGCTTCGATCACCTCTCTCGCTATTTTTTCCCCTTTGTCGGCATCTGATGTGAATATGGCGCTGCCTAGGCCGAATGGTGTGTCGTTGGCCACTGTCAGCGCCTCCTCTTCGTCTTTTACCGGGATTATGCAGGCCACTGGCCCGAACAGTTCTTCTTCATAGCCAGGCATCCCTTTTTCCACATCCATGAGCAATGTGACAGGATAGAAGGCGCCTTTGCCTTCGGGAATTTCCCCACCTAAGAGACACCGTGCCCCGGCACCAATGGAGCGTGTCACTTGGTCATGAAGTTCATCTCTGAGGTCGTGCCTGGCCATGGGGCCGATGTCGCTGGACTTGTCCTTGGGATCACCCATTATTTTCTGTTTCATCACGTTTAGCAGCTTTTCTTGGAATGCTTTCAGTACGGAGTCGACCACGATGAACCGTTTTGCCGCAATACAGCTCTGTCCCGTATTGATGAGCCTGCCTGTAACGCACGCTGCCACAGCCTGATCGAGGTCTGCATCTTCTAGGATGACATAGGGGTCACTGCCACCGAGTTCGAGGACAGTCTTTTTCAGTGCGGCTCCTGCTCGGGATGCCACCGACCTTCCCGCCGGCGTACTCCCGGTAAGCGTTACTGCTCTTATCAACGGGTGATCGATGAGATCGCCCACACGGCCACTCCCCATAATCAGAGTGCTGAAGCACCCTTGAGGATATCCAACTTTCCTGAAAATTTCTTCAATGGCGAGGGCGCAGCCAGTGACATTAGATGCGTGCTTCAGCACACCGACGTTCCCCGCCATAAGGGCCGGCGCCGCAAATCGGAACACCTGCCAGAAGGGGAAATTCCACGGCATGATGGCGAGAACGACTCCTAGCGGCTGGAAGGTGACATAACTCTTTGTTGCGTCAGTTTCCACAGTCTCTGGTGAGAGAAACGCTTCTGCGTTTTCTGCATAGTAGTCGCAGGCCCAAGCCGATTTTTCCGCTTCTGCACGCGCCTCCATGATCGGTTTTCCCATTTCCTCCGTCATGATCTCCGCGTAGCGGTTGTTGTTCAACCGCAATTCGTCCGCAATCGCTGATAGTAGTCCTGTCCGATGGGCAAAGTCGGTCTCGCGCCATTCCTCGAACGCTGCCTGAGCTAGCTGGAGAATCTGTTCAGTCTCTTGGGTGGTCGTTTCGGAAAACTCTCTAATTTTTTTATCGGTAGCTGGGTTGATGGACACTAGGGGCATAAAGACTCCTTATGGTTAGTTCGAACAACCAAATTTATTTCTCAGAAAACATCAATAAAATGCGATTCTTAGTTCAAATCGATTGAAGGTGAATGGTGTTCCTTGTAAGTTCAACCGTCGAAAATACTGGGAGACAGAAGGTGAATTATCGAAGACTTGGTAGATCTGGGCTCAAGTTAAGCGAACTGTCCTACGGTTCATGGGTAACGTTCTCGTTTCAACTGGATGTTGATGCGTCAACTGAATGCATGAAAACAGCGTACGATGCCGGAGTTAACTTTTTTGACAACGCGGAAGTGTACGCCAATGGTGAATCGGAACTGATTATGGGGAAGGTGCTTAACAAAATGGGTTGGCTTAGGGACAGCTACTGTGTTTCCAGCAAAGTGTTTTGGGGAGGAGACAAGCCGACGCAGCGAGGTTTGTCCCGGAAACACATTCACGACGCCTGCCACGCTGCTCTCGAGAGACTTCAAGTCGATTATCTAGATCTTTTCTTCTGCCATCGCCCCGATAGGCAAACACCCATTGAGGAGACCGTCCGTGCAATGGATGTATTGGTAAAACAGGGGAAAGTGCTTTACTGGGGGACATCCGAATGGTCCGCCGATGAAATTCGCGCCGCTTACGGCATAGCGAAACAGCACAACCTTGAACCACCCACTATGGAACAGCCGCAGTACAATCTATTCGAGCGGGATAAGCTGGAAGGGGAATATCTTCGCCTTTTTCAGGATGAGGGGCTTGGCACTACCATCTGGTCACCACTGGCGTCAGGCATTCTGACAGGCAAGTACGGCGACGGAATTCCTTCAGGATCAAGAATGGAGCTTCCCGAGTTCGATTTCTTAAGGAATCGACTTGAGTCAGAAGTCGGTAGAGAGATGGTTGAGAAAACAAAAAAACTCGCCTCTCTGTCCAGTGAGATTGGGATTTCACTCGTCCATCTCGGCCTGGCTTGGTGTCTGAAGAATCCCAATGTTTCGACCGTTATCCTTGGGGCGTCAAATGTTGACCAGCTTAAAGATAATCTTGAGGCAGCGGAGACGGTGGACAGGTTAACGCCGGAAATGATGGAGAAGATCGAAGCCATTGTTCAGTCCAAACCGGAGGCGTGGACCGACTGGTAGCGGATCTGATGTGATGAGAGGCGTACGCACCGTTGAAAAGACGATTGAGGGCGTCGAAACTAGCGATGGCGCCGGCGTCAATCTGAAGCGAATCATCGGTTCACCTGAGCTCGATTATCTAGATCCTTTTCTTCTGCTAGACGAATTCGGGAGTGATAATCCTGACGACTATATAGCCGGTTTCCCGCCCCATCCTCATCGGGGTTTTGAGACTGTCACTTACATGCTTCAGGGTAGATTTCGCCACAAGGATTCAGCCGGAAATGAAGGTCAGCTTACGTCGGGATCCATCCAGTGGATGACCGCCGGGCGGGGGGTGATCCACAGCGAAATGCCGGAACAGGTGGAGGGGATGGTCCGGGGATTCCAGTTATGGGTCAACCTCCCGAAAAAACTGAAGATGACAGAACCGGCGTATCAGGACATTCCTTCTGAGAAAATTCCTCAAGTAAATCAGGATGGCGTCACCGTCCGCGTTATTACAGGAAATCACAGTGGCGTTTCCGGACCCGCATCAGCGAAAACGGGCATGCTTTATCTGGATGTTCATCTGGAGGAAAGTGCTGTTTTCGAGCAGACAATCGTGGATGATTGGAACAGCTTTCTGTATATTTATGGTGGTTCGTTACTTGTGGCAGATCAGATCGAGATCACCCGTGGTCATCTAGCCGTATTGGCAACCGAGGGCGACATTCGATTGACTGGAGGTCCTACAGGGGGACGGTCTCTGCTCGTAGCGGGCGAACCGCTGAATGAGCCCATCGCCCGTGGTGGTCCATTTGTCATGAACACGCGGGGAGAAGTCCTCCAAGCCCTCGAAGATTACCAGACCGGAAAGTTTGATAAGGGTATTTTCTAGTGAAAACTCACTACCTCGGTCATATTGTCTTTTATATCCGTGACTTAGAGAAGTCACTGAACTTCTACGAGAAGCTCCTTGGTCTTAAGCGGATTGAGGGAGGAAGGCTTCCCTTCAAGGCTGCCGCCCTAACCTCCGGCCGCACACACCATGAACTGCTGCTCATCGAAGTAGGTGACGCCCCCGGACCGATACCGGGTCCGCGGCGCGGTTTCTACCATGCCGGATTCAAGATCGGGGATTCAGTCAATGAGTTGAAAAAAGCGTATGATGAATTACAGGTGGCCGGGGTAGAAGTGAAGGGGCAGAGCGATCATACCGTCAGCAAAAGCCTGTACGTATTCGATCCCGATGGGAACGAAATTGAGCTCTACGTGGACGATCCGAAGGTGGACTGGGAAAGCGATCCGACGGCGGTATTGTCACCCATCAAACCGCTAGAGTTGTAGGGGTTTCGCCATCACTCGACGGCCAGAGCTCTAATTTCGCTTCCAAGCCCCTGCTTTTATAGTCACCCACACCTTCTAGTTCAATCAATTATGATAATTGATCTTCTTTTAACGGAGCAATTGGGCATCTATTTTATGATGAAAATTTTTCTCATTATCGATTGCGTTCACGATACAGGTTTATTGGAAAACAGTTAATAAATGCGCCTGAATGGGCATATCGAAATAATGGATTTAAATTGCATTCTCAACATCCCACCACTGTGAGCTTAAATCAAAAATCTCCAATTGGAGATGAGGCTTAATTGTTGGGCGGGAATAGAATTGATGATAGGCGTACATTAAATTTATGTACAGGAGGAACCGACGTTTCAAATCGGTCAGGAATGCCTTTAGGCAGTGCAGTTTATGTTAAAGTACGCAGTCTTTAATTATATTTTAATACGATTTCGATAATATAAGTGCTCCCAAACGTAGATGTATAAGAGCTAATATGAATTATTGGATGTCTTTGCTATTGACTCTTGGATGCATTTACCCAGGAATCATTAAGGCTGACCAAAGAAACAAGCCGTTCAATTTCCTTTTTATTTTAGTTGATGATCTCGGTTGGACAGATTTAAAAATATCAGGTAGTTCATTTTATGACACGCCAAATTGTGATGAATTAGCACAAAGTGGCATGAGGTTCGTTAATGCTTATGCTGCTTGTCCGGTTTGTAGTCCTACTCGTGCTAGCATCATGACTGGACGATACCCAACCCGTACCGGAGTTACAGATTATATTGGTGCGTCATCAGGAGAAGAATGGTCTCGAAATACTCATCTATTACCAGCAGTATATACACCACGGCTTCAGCTAGAAGAATTAACAATTGCTGAAATTTTTAAAGATCAAGGCTATGCCACATTTTTCGCTGGAAAGTGGCATCTGGGAAACAAGGGGTTTTGGCCTGAAAATCAAGGATTTGAAGTAAATAAGGGTGGCCACCATCGTGGTGGACCATATGGGGGGAATAAATATTTTTCCCCATATGGAAATCCGCGATTAGAAGATGGTCCCGATGGTGAACACTTACCAGACCGTTTGGCATTCGAGACCGTGCAATTCATTGAAGAAAACAAAGACAAACCATTTTTTGCTTATCTATCTTTTTATTCTGTACATACCCCTCTCATCTCGCGTAAAGACTTAGAGAAAAAATATCTGGATCGAAAAAAGCAGAGAGAATTGAGTCCTCTATGGGGAAAGGAGCACAATCGTGAGGTTCGTTTAGTCCAAGAGCATGCTATTTATGCTGGGATGGTTGAGGCCATGGATATGGCTGTGGGCAAAGTTCTTAAAGCACTTCGACGTTTAAAGCTTGATAAAGACACCATAATTTTTTTTATGAGTGACAACGGTGGACTTTCGACCAGTGAAGGCCATCCCACTAGTAACATACCCCTGCGTGCTGGGAAAGGTTGGATTTATGAAGGTGGAATCCGTACCCCAATGATAGTACGTTGGCCAAGCATTACTGTACCTGGTAGAGTTAGTAATTCTTTGGTGACAAGCATTGACTTTTTCCCAACTATAATTGAATTAGCGGGTTTCCAAACAGAATTTCAATTACCTATTGATGGGATGAGTTTTGTAGATGCCTTGCGCGGCGAAAAGTATGATCGTGGTGCAATTTATTGGCATTATCCTCATTACGGGAATCAGGGTTCCGCCCCCTCTGGGGCTATTCGAGAAGGTGATTGGAAACTTATTGAGTGGTATGAAAATGGGAATACGGAACTTTTTAATCTAAGTGAAGACATTAGCGAAACAAAAAATCTCTCGGAAGTATATCCTGAAAAAACAAAAAAACTTGCTACAAAACTAGCTGCCTGGCGTAATCTGACAAGAGCAAAAATGCCGTCGTTCAATCCAAACTTTGATCCAAGAAAAAGCGAAGGGAGGTAGCTCGAAAATTTTCCTATAATCATGAAACTATATTTGATCTTTTTCAATATGTTATTCTTAATTAATTCGCAAAACGATTGTTTTTCAAACAAAGAAGAATGGGTACTTCTTTTTAATGGAAAAGATTTAAATAGTTGGATTCCAAAATTTTCCACACAAAATGTAGGGATAAATTATCGTTCTACTTTTCAAGTAAAGGATGGTTTATTAACAATCAATTATGATAATTGGTCTTCTTTTAACGGAGTAATTGGACATTTATTTTATGATGAAAATTTTTCTCATTATCGATTGCGTTCACGATACAGGTTTATTGGAAAGCAATTAATAAATGCACCTGAATGGGCCTATCGAAATAATGGATTTAAATTGCATTCTCAACATCCCACCACTATGAACTTAAATCAAAAATCTCCAATTGGAGTTGAGGCTCAATTGTTGGGCGGGAATGGAATTGATGATAGGCCTACATTAAATTTATGTACAGGAGGAACCGACGTTATATATAACAATACTTTTTTTACTCCTCACTGTACTAATTCAAGTTCAAAAACATTTCACGGTGACCAATGGGTAGATATTGAAATTTTGGTATTAGGTGATTCTCTTTTCCAACATATTATTGATGATCAAGTAGTCCTTGAATATAGTCATCCAACCAGTAGCGGAAATTTCGGTGCTTTGGATCTTTATCCATTGGGAGCTCCCATTAGGGAGGGCTATATTGCTATTCAAGCCGAGACTCACCCTACTCAATTCTCAAAAATAGAAATTCTTAATCTAAGTGGGTGTACAGATTCTAAAGCAAAAAATTATAAATCATATTTTGTCCATAGCAACAATAAAAATTGTGAGTATTAATTTATGAAATCTACAACCTTAATTAGTGGTTCTGTATTTATTACAATAATGATTAGTTGCAACCCAGATATTCGCAATGCTGAGGGAAAAGATTCTGTTGAAAATAATAAGACCCAATATCCTGAAAAATCTATTTCTATCACGTCTGATGAGGCTTATGTCCTAAGTAAAAAAATTCGATCAGAGATGGTATTGGATGTTCATGAAGATTTATCTTTAACTCTTTGGGCTCCAGACACTTTAGCAATGGATCCTGTTGCCATAAGTATAGATCAAAAAACAGGTAATCTTTATTACTCTCGTGCAATGCGATTAGCAACAGAATTTGATATTCGAAACCATACGGATTGGATGACGCAATCTATATCTTGGCAATCTGTTGAAGATCGCCGAGCTTTCTTGCGAAAGACATTTAGCGAAGAAAATGAAGCGGGAAGAAAATTTTTGAAGGATTTAAATCTTGATGATACCCTCGACTGGCGTGACCTTACGGTTGAGAAAGAAGAAATTTGGTTTTTGTCTGATGATGATAATGATGGGATTGCTGATAAATCTCAGCTTTACATTGCTGACTTTAATAGTGAAATTTCTGACTTGGCTAATGGTTTAGAGTATTATGATGGTAATGTTTTCATCCCAATTGGTCCAGATATGTGGAAAACAGGGGACAATAATGGTGATGGTATTGCTGATTATAAGAAATCAATAAGTCATGGATATGCTGTCCATATTGGTTTTGGAGCCCATAGTATGTCAGGTGCTATTGTTGGACCGGATGGAAGGATATGGTGGGGTATTGGAGATATTGGGATGAATGTTGTTGATCTTAATGGTAAACAATGGAAATATCCGAATCAAGGAGTTATTGTAAGATCTGAATTTGATGGGACTGGATTTGAAGTATACTCAGCGGGGTTACGTAACACACATGAGTTTGCTTTTGATAAATATGGGAATCTTATATCGGTGGATAACGATGGAGATCATTTTGGTGAAAGTGAACGATTGGTTTATTTAATCAATGGATCTGATAGTGGTTGGCGTATCAATTGGCAATTTGGGAAATACACTGATCCAGATAATAATTCATATAAAGTCTGGATGGATGAAAAAATGTATGTCCCTCATTGGGAGGGTCAAGCCGCCTACATTCTACCTCCAATTGTGAATTATGTTAATGGTCCTACTGGCTTGGTTTATAATCCAGGAACAGCTTTGGATAGTGATTGGAAAGATTATTTTTTCGTTTCTGAGTTTAGAGGTTCAGCTTCTATATCACCTTTACATGCATTCAAACTTGAGCCAAGTGGAGCTTCCTTTAACTTGAAAGAAACTAAGATAGTTACAAAAGGATTATTACCAACAGGTCTTGATTTTGGTGCTGATGGTGCGCTTTATGTTGGTGACTGGGTAATTGGATGGGATATTAAACGTAAAGGCCGAATATGGAAGCTTGACACAAAAAATTCAGAACTTTCAAAAGAGAGATTATTAACTAAGAGAATTCTAGAATCTGATATGAAATCTGTTTCCCTGGACTCACTTGCGGTTTTGTTGAAAAATCCGGATATGCGTGTAAGGCAACGTTCACAGTTTGAATTAGTTAAACGTAAATCAATAGGGTTATCGGTCTTTAATGCTACAATCAAGCAATCAGATCATCAACTGTCTAGAGTACATGCAATTTGGGGAATCTCTCAAATGGCTAGGAATATAGAAATAAAATATTCTGAGAGTCTAATCCCTCTTTTAGATGATGCAGATCCAGAGATTGTAACTCAAGCTGTTAAAATGCTGGGTGATGTTAGGTATAGGGTATCCGCTCCGCGAATAATACCTCTCTTAAATCATGCGTCTTTGAGAGTCAGATTACATGCAACTGAGGCATTAGGAAGAATGGATTATAAAGATGCGTTTAGACCGATCCTACAGATGTTAGAAGAGAATAATAGTCAGGATATCTGGCTTCGGCATGCAGGAATAGTTGCTTTAGAAAGGATTGCTTCTGAGGAATCATTGACCAACCTTAAAGATCATAATTCTAAAGCATTGAGAATAGCTGCTGTTGTGTCTCTTAGGAGAAAGAAAAGTCCTGGAGTCGAGGAATTTTTATTTGATGAAGATGAAAGTGTGGTTACAGAAGCTGCAAGAGCTATTAATGATGATTATTCAATCAAAGAAGCTTTACCAAGTTTGGCTAACATCTTAAATACCACATCTTTTTCTAATGAACCTTTATTGCGGAGATCAATCAATGCCAACCAAAGAGTGGGAAAAGAAGAAAATATAAATAATTTGATTCTATTTAGTATGGATCTTAGTAATGCTGATGAAATGAGAGCTGAAGCCATTTATGTTTTGGGTAACTGGGAAACCCCATCTGTGTTAGATCGAGTAGATGGAAGGTATCGTGGAGAGTTGAAACGAGATTCAAAGAGAGTCGTTGAAATATTCAGTTCGAGAATTGACAGTCTATTGAACGACCCTTCTGAAATAGTGCAAGTTGCCATTATAACAGCAATATCAAAATTTCATTTAGAAAGCTACGATGACGTTTTATTATCACTATTTCAAAATAGTCCATCAACTGATGTCCGAATTAGAATAGTAAAAACACTCAATGGAATCAATTCAGATTTATTAGATCAATTATTTGAATTAGCGGTTTTAGACACTTCCAGTTATGTTAGGGCTGAAGCATTAAATGTTATCAATAACACAAATATAAAAAATGAGAATGCAATTAGATTTTTATCGAAAATAATAAAAGTTGGCAGTTTAAATGAAAAGCAGAAAGCTTTGCTATCATTAGGTTCTTATTCAAATGAAATGGCTATAGAAGAATTAAAACTAACGTTTAATAAACTATTGGAGGACAAGCTCAATCCCGGGCTAGAATTGGAATTTGAAGAAGCGGTATTAAAACAAAATAATTCAAGTTTAGTTGGGGAATATAAGAAATACTTAAATGAACAGTTAATAATGGATCCTTTATCGGCCTACAGAGTTTCATTATTTGGAGGTGATGCTAAAAGTGGCCAAGTAATTTTTTCTAGGAATCAAAGCGCTCAATGCCAGCGTTGCCATGGTATCGGTTCTTTGGTTCAACTGGCGGGTCCTGATTTATCTAAAGTAGGGTCAAGACTTTCTAGAATTGAAATATTAGAATCTTTAGTAGAACCCAGCCGTCAAATAACAAATGGATATGGTTTTGTTACAGTTGACTTGAAAGAGAATTTTGAGATTTATGGGATTTTGGTTGAAGAAAATTCAGAAGGATTAACCATAAAAACGGGAGAGGGAGAAACTGTAAAAATTGATAGGAGTGAAATACAAAATATAACTAATCATCTTTCTTCTATGCCTCTCATGGGAGAAGTACTTACAAAAAATGAGATTAGAGATTTAGTAGCTTTTCTCCAGACATTATAATTATATGAATGTTTTTTTCTGACTTTACACAGGAGGTAGAGACCAGATCAGATTCCCACGTTCCAAAACTCTCCCTCTAGTCCGACCTCATCAAATAGGCTTTTGATCATCTCAACAGTTTTCGGATTCCAGTCGGGATCGAGTCTGTCTGGGTACCAAATTTTGGATAGAGCCCAGCATGTTTCGAGTGTCATGGTGGCGCCTCTCGCGATTCCCTCATTTTCAGACCATCGGTCTATATGCCTTTCCGACCGGAATAGGAGAATAGTCGCTCACGTAAAACCGACATCGTCCCAAAAATTTCGGGGCGGTACCGAAAAGTGGATCACACCATTTGAACCTGAGAGCTGACCGCCCTGAACGCCAAAGGTCATCGTCGTGCCGCAGTCGAGACACGTCGTTTCAGTTTCCGAATTTACGCCGAGCAGGGCTGGGATACCGAGAGCGTCCCAAGCACAGTTGGCGTAGTAGATATGATCGGAAGTCTTCACCGGAAAGGGTGTTGGTATTGCGGAGAAGGGGTGGGCCATCCAGATGTTAAGGCTATCCGGCTTCAGGGCGAGGGCGTGCTTGGATTCCAAATGCCTGAGGGATACTCCGACTTCAGTTTCAGTGATCTTCATCTGCTCAGCGATGATTGTGGAAGTGGGCGCCTCCGCCGTATCGATAAAATGCCGATAGATGAAGAAACGGATTTTTCTATCTGTTTGACTCAACATGAATTACGCCAGAAGTCGGACTGCCTCGAGTTTCACTCAACCGTTGCCATACATTCGATCTCGACACGGGCTCCCAAGGCGAGTCCCGTTCCGTCAAAGGCACTCCGGGCCGGTTTATGTTCCGGAAAGAACTCGGTGTAAACCTTGCTCATCTCTCCCTACTCGAATGTTCACATCGCAGGATGTGAGAGACATTAGGCTCATCGCTATTGAGATGATTTTGATTCTCATTTCAGTTTCCTTGTCTGATCTTTCCATTCAATCCAGTCAAATTTAGATGACGGGTGCTCCTGCGGCAACTGACACCTATGACCTCTTGACATTGTAACCCCTCGAGCCGTTAATTCGGCTACTGTGAAAAAGCTTTTACCCGTATCCAAGCTAAAGACCGACACCGAAGTTCAGGGATTTTATCTATGCAAGGAAAAGCACTTGCGTCGAACTCGCACCGGCGAACTGTTCATCGATCTTGTCCTGACTGACGGCACTGGCGAGATCGGCGCAAAGGTGTGGGATCAGGTTGAGGAACTGACAACAAAGTTCCAGCAGGGCGATGCGGTGGCGGTCCGGGGCAGGGTGGACAGGTTCCAGGAGAAGAAACAGATCATCATTGGCCGAATCAACAAAGCGACGGAAGCGAAGTACGCCCGCTATGGATTCAAGCCAGAAACTCTGGTTCCCACATCACCGCTAAATCCCGTCAGAATGTGGACATCGCTGAGTGCCTTGATCCAGAAAATACAAAACCCGTTTCTCAAGAAACTGGTCTCCGGGCTCTATCGCAAACATAAGAAAAGACTGATGACCATGCCCGCATCCCTGACCATGCACTACATGTATAGGTCAGGATACCTTGAGCACGTTCTCTCTATGACCCGTCTCGGTCTGATGCTGTCGAACCATTATGGAGCCAACAGTGACTTGCTGGTTTCGGGGATCCTTCTCCATGGGATCGGGAAGGTTCGTGAACTGACGGACGTGCTGATCCCCGAGTATTCCGATGAAGGTAATTTTATCGGTCATTCGGTTTTAAGTAGAGACATGGTTCGGGAAGAGGCCGGAAAGACTAAAGGATTCCCGGCCGAACTGCTTCTCGAGCTTGAGCATTTGATCATGAGCCACGAAGGCGGATTCAGTCCCCGTTACGGTAGTCGAGCCCGAACAAAAGAGGCGCTGCTGCTCCAGGTGCTTGATAACCTTGATACAAAGGTCAGCATCATGGGCAGGATTTTGGCTGAAGACAGCGAAGATGGTGATTGGACCAGCCGGAGGAACTATTTCGGAACCGAACTTTACAAGGGCGGCGGACGGAAGTCTGACTAATCTGAGCCGAGGAGCCATGTTTGTGGCCCTCGCCGTCGGCTCAGGTTTCGCGCTTCTGATGGTTCCCAACGTGGAATTGATTACGGCGGTGGTCTTTACCGCTGGTGTATATCTCGGTTCCAAGTGGGGATTTGTAGTAGGGGCTTTGGCCGAGTTTGTTTTCAGCGCCGCCAACCCCCTCGGATCGGGACTGGTCTTTCTCCCCATGCTTGTTGCTCAGGTGCTGGGGATGTCTGTTATAGGTGTGACGGGGGGCAGTTTCGGCAAGTTTGCAAAAGCCGACCAGTGGACTTGGAAACGGAGAGCTTGGTTGGCCGTTATCGGCGTCCTCCTGACGTTTCAGTTTGACGCGATAACAACGCTAAGTTATCCAATCTCAGCGGGGTATCCGATGATGCAGACTTCAGCGATTTTTCTTACAGGGATCGGCTTCACTTTTCTTCATCAATTGGCCAACGGTATTATTTTTGCCACAGCTCTGCCGCGGGTTTTCAGCCGTCTTCTGGGAAGAAGACAACTGTGAATAAGAGGTTCATGGTCATCGTGCTTGTTCCGTTGGCCGTTTTCGGATACTCACCGGGAGAGATTCCTTTCGATTGGAGCGGCCAGTGGGGAGGAATGCACCGCTACGGGTTTTCCGGATGGGGTACCGATTTTTATCACTCGCCGATCCATTTCGATGGAAATTTTGTCCAGTGGCCGAAGCGTCACCAGTTTCCCTTTCCCGTTGAACGGGAAGGTATGGATAGCGACGAATCACTCCGCTCTTTCTTTAACTATCGTCAGGGAGATTACGGACTGGATGAACTGAGTCTCGACCTTCTCTCACGCTCCAAACCGAGACGCTTTACTCGATTCAGGGCGTTAAAGCGAAACTTCGAAGATTATCACGGTCTCTTCGACCCACTGAACAAACCCGGCGGAACCGTTCAACAGAACTACAGGTTTGATTCTGAATCGGAAAACAAGAATGGTGAAAAGTGGCGAATTGCGTCGGCGATATTCTTGACTACCGGGGGTGTTCCATTGTGGAACGGGAATTGGGAGCGAGGTGCTGAGAGGAGAGATAAGATCCTAGCCTCCGGGGCAGCCTACAGCGGGAAAGCAGGCTCGATCAAGTACCGCTTGGAAGGGTCGTCTTTTATCCAGCGATTCCGGAACAGAAGAATTCTCGAAGAGGTCTCCGGATGGTCCGCCGACCTGTTCAGCCACCGGATTCATGCCATCGGAGAACTGCCGGTTCGAAAAGGATTCTCGCTTTTCGTTTCCGGCAAAGGGCGAACCGGCGCAGTCAGTTCAGACACGCTGGGAAATCAGTGGCAATCGTTTACCGGGATCGCCGGCGGTGTTCGTATTTATGCATCAACGCTGGAAAACAGGACCGCTATGGGTGTTTCCCGTGTTTCCACTGGTGAAACGGCGGTGAACTTTCAGGGACACTTCCGTCTAAAGGGGGAAGGGAAAGCTCTATTTTTGGATTTTAGGCGCGATCTTCAGCCCCTTCCGTTTCAGTTCACAGGCCGATCTTTTATGTATGCTCCCGATTATTTCACTCCTACCATGGTTCCGCGGATACGGCCCGATTCGACAGCCGCGGTGCCGACGCGAACGGTCATTAGAGCAGGGGCGTCAACAGGTGGGAAACGGGCTTCCGGCGAGATGATACTGTTTGTATCTCAAACATCGCCCAACCATTACTTCGAGCGTATATTCCAACTTGAAGGGCTCTCCACGCTCAGTATAAAATCCGAACAGACATCTCAGACCGCGGGGATCATCTGGAAAGGACGTATTAACTATTTTCGTGATTGGGCGGTCATATCTCAAGGAATATCTTTTCCAAACAGCGATCCGGGATGGGGGTATTTTTTCAGGCATGACGCAAAAGTTGAGCACCGATTTAGGGAAAGACTTTTCCGCGGAAGACTGGACGCGAGATTGAACTTATCTGCCAATTTCTGGGGTGGCAGAACAGCCTACGATTGGGATCCGATTCTCAAGATGGGATTCACTGACACGGAACCACGGGAAGTTCAAGACTCGATGGTGATTTTCACCGCCGAGTTCAAAGCTGTGATACAATCCATCGAACTGTCCTACGTTATGACCAATCTACAGTATGTAATCGACAAAGCGTCCGGCCACAGTTCACCGCACACTTTTTCACCGTCTTTCCTCTTTCCACCGGCGGGGCGCCTCGCGTATTTCTCATTCAGCTGGCATCTGGCCAATTAACGGGATACTCCCATCGTCACAAAGATGATCCGGCCAGGCTCGGGATAGTCGTACACCGATTGCAACTCGCGATCATCCAGCAGATTCCGCGCCCCTCCCTCAACTGCGACATCAAAACCGTTCTGGGGGAGATTAAGACTGACAGATGCATCGAGACGCCTATAGCCATCAAGGGAAGCGTCATCGGTGTAACTGTAGCGCCTAGGGCCAAGATTTCTGAAACTGAGATGGCCCCGAGCCTGGCCGATTTTGAGTTGAACCTCCGTCCATTGAGATGCAGGTGGAACGTAGAGAAGCTGTTTCCCGTGTTCGGTGCCTTCCGTTAGTACTTTACTATCGGTCGTTTCTAACCCTACTATCACACGTATCGGCAACCTTTTAGGTGCTGCCGTAACCATCAATCCAAGCACTGTTGATTTAGATTTCAGCACATTATAGGGTGAATAGACCCACGCTTCGTTCGGTGCCCACTGAATCAGATTATTGACGGCATAATGAGCGGCGGTTACTGAACCGTGTATAAAACCTCCCTTCATTGGCTTGAGATTGACCTTCAGATTTGTAGAAACGCCCTGTTCTGGCTCGAGGTCTGGATTGCCCATTGAGTATCCGGAGGCATCTTCCCAGAAAAGATCATTGAAGGTTGGTGCTCGGTAACTTGTTCCGCTACTGATAGTCGCTGACCGAAACGGCCCCGTTGCAGGTGACCAGAGGAATGCTATGTTTCCGGTGAAAACACCAGAACGGGAATGATCGTCCCAATCGAGGCGAACGCTTGGGGAAAGAGTGACAGCTTTTCCAAAGCTGAATTGGGAAAGTAATCCCGCCGCTCCTTCAGTAACTGTCCGATTTCCTGCGTCATCACTATTCACGTTAATCCGCCCCAGTTCCACGCTTACTGTGTTGGTGAATCTGCTTCTGTTTTCGAACCGATGCAACAGACGTGCCATTCCACTGGTCAGCTGATGCCTCGAATCCATAGCCCAATCAGGGTTAGTAAAGTGTTCGTCTGAACTACTCGCGCCGGACATTAGTTCAGTATGTCCCCACTGGGAAACCGTCCTTCCAGTCACGATGGTGAAAATTTCGTCTTTTTCCTTCCGAGCCTTGGGCGAAGGAAACTGGAGCGAACCGGGGATGCCCCGTTTGGTTTGTGTTGCGAGAATATGAGAACTGACGCTCCATTTGGCGGCGTTCGGAAGCCTCAACTTCGTCCCGATAGCGGTCTGTGCGAACCTGTTGTTCTCTCGATAATTCCCTTCGCTCTCAAAACTATTTCCATACAATGAAACACGCGAGTCACCCAGCCGGAGAGATGTTTCGCCGCTGAAACCCTTGTCACCAAGAGAGCCGGATCGAACTTTGAGAAAATTCCCCGGCCCTGCTGGAAGGAGGTTCAGTGTTCCGCCGACAGCGTGGGAGCCGTAGAGGGAGGATCCTTGACCGGGGTATAACTCGCCTTGCCCAAAAAATTCTACGGGGAGGGAGCTTAAATCGAAGACGCCATTCTGAGCTGAATTGAGAGGGAAACCATCCAGCAAGATGAGTATATGTTCGGAGTAGCCTGTAGGCGATGAAATAGTCTTCAGCCCCGCTGGACCTCCATAATCGCGAACCTGAATACCGTAACGGTCAACTTTTTCCCCTATCCCGACTCCCGAAGAAGGCGCTGAGCTAAAGTCGAGCGCCCGGTGATTTACGGGGAGGTGGAGGTTCTCCTGACCGTAAAGGTTTCCGTAAATCACAACAGGATCGAATCGATAAGTTTTGGGCCTCAGTTTGATTTCGATTGTTGAGGCGTTTATCATCTCTATATTCAACGTGTCCGGCACAAAAGAAGAATGGGAGACAATAACGTTTTTTGAGGAAATTCCCTCTACCAGAAGAAGGAAACGGCCGTCTCGGTCTGAAGTGGTTCCCCTGCTCCTGTTCTCGAGGTAGATGTTTGCGTACGGAACACCTGTTCCGTCATCTGCAGTGACACGCCCTGCAATGAATCCGCCACTTTCCTCTGCCTGGAGTAGCGGCAGATGAAGGGTAGTCAATATGAATAGGGTGAATCTAACGCGAGGTTTCATGGTTCTCTCCTTTCCCTCGAAAGTATTTTCTGCTTGTGACAGAATCGAGAAACTTAATACGACAGATATCCTGACTCGCGCTTTACCGTAACACTCTGCCTTCCCATTCACCGTGGCGAACAGTGGCTTTTCTGAGGAATAGAGTATACTTGGCGCTCACAGTAGCGGGGCTGCACCCGATTTCCACGGGTTTCCCTGCCGTAATCAAAATGTCAAGCCAGCATTAAACTACTGTTCCTCTCGTCGGTAAGCAAAGGCTTTTACCTTGATTCGCTCTGAGGCTCAAGATAAATTCCAGAAGTTACTCTGAAGCGGAAATGGACTCCAGAGTCATGGATAGGTTGAAAAGATATATGAATGGAATCCTCAATAGGCAGGTCTTGGTTCTAAATCAGAACTATCACCCCTTGCTAGTGTGCTCTGCCCGCCGGGCAATCTCCCTCGCATATCTCGGCAAGGTAGAAGTGATTGAAAAATATAGAGAAACAGTCCACTCACCGTCCGTTGCCATGTCGCTCCCCAGTGTTGTGAAGTTGGACAGGTTTGTTCGTGTGAAAGAGAGCAACATCGTCTTATCGAGAAAGAATATTTTGAAGAGGGACAGGCACCAGTGTCAATACTGTGGAAGACGAAGTGTCCCGATGACGCTTGACCACGTCATCCCGAAAGAGCGGGGAGGGCCGGACAACTGGGAAAACCTTGTCTGCTGCTGTCACTCCTGCAACCGAGCCAAGGGGAATCGAACGCCAGATGAAGCCGGTACCAAGTTGATGCGCCGGCCCAAAAAACCGACAAGAATTCACTACATACGGCAGTTTATCAAGAGGGAGCAGTCAGCCTGGCGCCCTTACCTGTACATGGAACCAATGAAGTCTGGGGCCATTGCTTGAAGAATAGACGCATCCTCAGCGGGATTCAACCTTCAGGAAATCTTCACATCGGGAACTATTTCGGTATGATGAAGCCGATGATAGATCTTCAGGCTGAAAATGAATTATTCTGTTTTCTGCCTAACTATCATGCTCTCACATCACAGACTGACGGTGAGACGCTCAAGCAAAACACAGTTGAGGCTGCGGCCGACTTTCTCTCCCTTGGGATGGATCCTGAGAAGTCGGTGTTTTGGGTTCAGTCGGATGTTCCCGAAGTAACTGAGCTGACGTGGGTTTTGAACAATGTGACCAGTGTAGGGATGCTTGAAAGGGCGACATCATACAAAGATAAGGTGATCCGGGGTATGACCGCTCATCATGGACTTTTCAGTTATCCCGTTCTCATGACCGCCGACATCCTTCTGTTCGGAACGGATGTGGTTCCTGTGGGTCAGGATCAGAAACAGCATCTCGAAATGGCCCGGGACATCGCCATCAAGTTTAATTCCGTTTATGGTGAAACGTTTGTAGTTCCCAAGCCGCTCATTACTGAGGCGACCGGACTGATTCCAGGCATTGATGGCCAGAAGATGTCTAAATCTTATAGTAACACTCTTGAAATTTTTGGCATGAAAGATGATCTTGCCAAAAGAGTGATGAGCATTGTAACCGACAATACACCACCGGAGCAGCCCAAAGAAACTGAAAAAAACACCCTATTCAAGATATATTCGCTTTTTCTGGACGAATCGGAACAATCTGCACTAGAGGCGCGGTTCCATGCACCCGGGTTGAAATATTCTGATATCAAGAAAGAACTGATTGACGTTATCTGGGAGTTTTTCGCACTTTTTCGTAAAAAACGAGAAGGCATTTACAATGAACCTGAAACGGTGGTCAAAATTCTCAAGGATGGCGCTGAGAAGGCGCGAGCCGCAGCCCAACCATATCTCGAAGCAGTCCGGGAGAAAACTGGCCTCATTTACTGGCAACAGTGAGCTACCAGATTCATCTCGACAATTTTGCCGGTCCTCTCGATCTGTTGCTCTTTTTCATAAGAAGAGATGAAATCGACATTATGGACATCCCCATTGCTACTGTTACCGAGGAATATCTCTCTTATCTTGAAGCACTTCAGACGCTTAATGTGAGCGTCGCAGGAGATTTCATGATGATGGCCGCATCCCTCATGCGCATTAAAGTGAAAATGCTTCTCCCCTCGCTAAGCGGGGACAATGAAGAAGAGTTTGAAGATCCAAGAACTGCTCTGGTCCATCAACTCCTGGAATACCAGCGCTACAAGGAAGCCGCCGGAAACCTATCTGAGATAAACGATCTGCAGAGAAGGAAATTCCACCCCTCTGTCATCCATCGTGACTCAAATTTTGAAGAAGATCCAGGTTTCTATCTTGAAGATGTAACCCTCTTTGAGCTTGTGACTGTGTTCAAGAGAGTGTTGGAGCAGATTCCGCAGACCATTCACTACGATGTGGAGAGAGAAGAGATTCAGGTTAAGGAAAAGGTGGCCATGATTCTCAGTCGGTTTGTGGACAAGAGTCAAATTATGTTCTCCGAGCTGTTCCCAAAGTTTTCTTCTCGTCAAGAAGTCATCGTCACATTCATCGCAATTTTGGAGCTGATAAGAGATTGTCAGGTGAGAGTTCGCCAGAAGGACTTGTTTGAGGATATACTTCTCGAAAGGGTTGAAGCCTAACGGTGACGAAAAAACTGACGACTGAAGAGCTTCAGATCATCGAAGCTCTGCTTCTTGCATCTGAGGATATACTCACACAATCGAAACTGAACGTCTGCTTTGACGGCGATTCAGCACCGAAACTTGCTGAAGGTATCCAATTGCTTCGAAAGGAATACGAGAAAACGGGAAGAGCATTTTCCATTGAGAAAGTGGCCGGCGGTTATCGTCTTTCAACACTCCCTCAGTTTGCACCATGGATTCGCAGATTATTTACTCGCTTCGGGAAAACGCCGCTCTCCCAAGCCGCGCTGGAATCGTTGGCTGTCATCGCTTACAAAGGACCGATAACGCGGACAGGAATAGAGAGCATCAGGGGTGTGGGTTGCGCCGGTGTTGTTAAAACACTTCTTGACAAAAAGTTGGTGAGAATCGCAGGCCGAGCAAAGGGGCCCGGAAGACCTTTGCTGTACGCTGTAACAGAGGCTTTTCTTTTATCATTTGGACTTGATTCAACAGCAGACCTTCCTAAGCTGAAGGAGATTGCAGAGCTGATTTCCGAAGGGACAGAAAGCGGTAATGTCGAATCGGCTGGGAATGCGACTGATTAGATTCCTCGCCTCCGCCGGGGTTGCTTCCCGAAGAAAATGCGAAGCGATCGTCAGGAGTGGACGAGTTGAGGTCAACGGGGAGACTGAGAGAGATCCATTCAGAATCATTTCTGGTGAAAATTTAATTGTCATAGACGGAGAGATTATTGCAGTTAGGGCAGAAAGAACGGTGTTTCTCCTACATAAACCGGCTGGTGTTATCACGACCGCCGAAGATACTCATGGACGGAAGACAGTAGTTGATTTAATTTCCATAACTGACCGACGACTTTTCCCCGTAGGGAGGCTGGATAAAGAGACGACGGGAGTCCTCCTTCTCACCGATGACGGCGACCTAGCCTATCGGCTGACTCACCCCAAGTTTGGAGTCAAAAAAATCTACGAGGCCACGGCGGATCGCCGACTTTCCCAGATTGAGGAAGAACTGATTGCGTCAGGAATCGACATCGGGGAAGGGGACATTGGCCGTGCTCAAGTAATAGGGCAAAAATCTGATGACGACGGCATAAGAATATCCCTGAAGCTGTATCACGGTAAGAAGCGAGAGGTGAGACGAATCATGAAAGCAGTGGGTATTCATTTGAGGCATCTTCACAGGAGCGTCTTTGCCGGCATCACTCTGGGGGATCTCAGCGTCGGCGAATCCCGCCCCCTTTCAGCTGTCGAAGCCCGATTTCTCCAAGGGGTCCCCAAGAGTCTGGGTAGCTTATAATTGTTAACGCTTTGTTAGCATTTGTAGTGATGGTTAAATTACTTAGCTTTTTGAAAGACAGACTGTTCAATAATAGATCGCAACGAACAGGAAAGCTCCGTTGATTGTTGCAATTGACGGCCCCGCCGGCTCAGGCAAGAGTTCTACTTCCCGACGCGTCGCCGATCGTCTCGGTTTTCTGTATCTTGATACGGGCGCAATGTATCGCGTCGCCACGCTTGCAGTCGTTTTAGAATCAATAGATGTGAACGATGATGAGAGGATGGACGCATGCACCGAATCGATGGAAATCGATTTTGACAAAAGTGGATCACGGATTTTCCTGAACGGTGTTGAAGTCTCTCGTGAAATAAGGAGTCAGGAAGTGACGGAAGCGGTCAGCGCCGTAAGCGCCTCAGCGCCCGTTAGGAGACGGATGGTCAATATGCAGCGGAGGATCGCTGGGAACCGAAACGCGGTGGTGGAAGGAAGGGACATTGGTACTGTCGTTTTCCCTCAAGCCGATTTCAAATTTTTCATGATTGCAGATGTGACAGAGCGGGCAAAGCGGCGGGAAAAAGATCTCGCCGAATTGGGTATTGAGCAGACAGTGGAAGAGATCGTCGAAGACTTAAAGCGGCGGGACAGACTGGACTCTTCGAGGACTATTTCGCCATTGCAAAAAGCGGGCGGCGCTGTTGAAATTGATACAACAGCAATGACAATGAATGAACAAGTAGATCTGATCGTTGAGAATGTGAGAGAACGATTGGAGAGAAAGGAAATACAAAAAGACAGTGAATGAAGAAGTATTAAATGACGAAGAAATCGTTATGAAGGAAGATAACGAGAGAGACTTGGAAGAGCGTGATCCTGAGAAAGAACCCGCTGACGCTGATAAACAGAACGGCGAAGTTTCCTCTGAGTCTGTTTCTCTTGAGTTGCAGAATGTAACAAAAGATTATCTAGATCCAAGCCTGATGAACGGCATTCGGATTGTTGAATCGTCCGAGTTGTTTGATATAGAAGAGACAGAGGCCCCTGTTCCAGAAGAAGAGATGGATAAGTATATTGAAACTTTTTCAGACATCGCCCAAAATCAGATTATCACCGGCCGCGTGATAGGACAAAACGAAAAAGAGATTATCATGGATATCGGCTTCAAGTCTGAAGGGATTATTCCCCGTTCCGAGTTTAGCGGTGCCGAGCCGCCAAACATGGGCGATACCATAGAGGTTTATCTCGAGAAGATTGAAGATATCAACGGCCAGACGGTCCTTTCGAAAGAGAAAGCTGTCTGGATGAAAGGTTGGTTGAAACTGATTCAGATTCAGAAGGAGGACGGGACAGTGAACGGTACCATAATCCGCCGGATTAAAGGCGGATTTGTGGTTGACGTGGACGGGATTCAGGCGTTTCTCCCCGGTTCTCAGATCGATGTGAGGCCCGTCCAGGAATTTGACAGCTTTCTCGGTCAGGAGATGGAGTTCAAGATTGTAAAGATTAATCAGCTTCGAAAGAATGTTGTCCTTTCCCGCAAAGCGTTGCTTTATAATGCACTCAAGGAACAGAGAGAATCGCTTTTTGACAAAATTGCCACCGGTCAAATCATAGAGGGTGTGGTGAAAAATATCACCGATTTCGGTGTTTTCGTCGATCTCGGTGGTATCGATGGGCTCCTCCACATTACCGATCTATCTTGGGGGCGGGTCAATCACCCTTCTGAAATGACCGAAGTGGGTGAGACCATCAGTGTCAAGATCATCGATATAGATCGGGAAAAACAGCGGATTTCCCTTGGTTTGAAACAGCTGACGCCCCATCCATGGGAGAGCGTTGAAAACAAGTATCCTGTTGGTACCAAGATATTCGGAAAGGTTGTGAGCCTCACTAACTACGGTGCTTTTGTGGAGCTGGAAACAGGTGTTGAAGGGCTCGTGCATATTTCTGAAATGTCATGGACACGCAGTGTACATCGGCCGGACGAAGTAGTGCAGATGGGAGAAGAAGTTGAGGCACACATCCTCAGCGTCGACCCAAAGGAAAGGAAGATCGCCCTCGGTTTCAAGCAGCTTCAGCCCGATCCATGGGAAGGGGTGGACGAGCGCTATGTGATCGGATCCACACTTAAAGGAACGGTTCGGAATCTGACCCAGTTCGGCGCCTTTGTAGAACTCGAAGAGGGAGTCGACGGACTGATTCATGTCTCAGACCTCTCTTGGACAAAAGTGGTTCATCATCCGAAAGAGATTCTTCGCAAAGGGGATGAAGTTGAGGTAAAAGTGCTTGAGGTCTCCCGTGAAAATCACCGTATAGGCCTCAGCCTCAAACATGCCACCGAAGATCCCTGGGATGACATTATATCTCACTTCGAAGTGGGAAAGACCGTAGAAGGGAAGGTTTTTCGCCTGCTTGACAAGGGCATTATTGTCGAACTCGAAATGGATGTGGAAGGAATCATCCCTGCCGATGCTCTTCCGTCAGAGAGGAAAAAGCAGATCATGGACGGATTGAAACAGCAGCAACAGATTCAGTGCGAAGTTGTTGAAGTGAAACCGGAAGACAAGAAAATTGTACTTTCCCTTGCGGATGGATTCATTCTTACTGAAAGCCCTGCAGAGGAGGAATCCTCAGAAGCCGAGGAAGAGGCACATGCGGACGCCGAAATCGATGATCAACAGCCTGAAAGTGATGAAGCCAGCAGTGAAGGTGAAGAGACAGAAGCCTCAGATGAGGAGACGGATCCCGAAGAGTCCGACTAGTATCGTCAACCGCAGGCTAGTGGTTTAATGACTCCACAAACGCTTTCAAAAAAGACCGTAAAAGAAGGGTACCTGCCAGTTTGGTTCGGTGCCTTTTTTTTCGCCATTGTTCTCTGGCTATTCGTCATTTCAGAGCATCAGTACAATTATGTGGTAGAAATGCCTATAGAGGTTCGAAACATTCGAGAGGGGAAGACTCTCGGTGGCGAAGTGGCCCCGACGGCCGATGTTCGATTCAAGGCAACAGGTAGAGCATTTCTGAAAACTCTTCTCCTGAAGTCTATCTCCGAGTTCAAGCTTGTGCTCGATCTTGAACGCGTGAGCACCGAATATGACTTTTATCTGAATGACTATTTTGATAAGTACAGTCAGAAAGTGGTAGTCCCTCCCGGTTTTGAACTTGAATTTGTAGAGGTCGTTCGGCCCGATTCGATCCACATCTCGCTGGACGATTACATGATTAAACCTGTTTCGGTTGCTTCTTTTGTAACTGTTGAGCCCTCACCGGGTTTCATTATGGTCGGCACAGGAAGAATTTCTCCCCAGACCATCGAACTAAAGGGACCTCGTGAGATCATCCGTAGTGTAGAATATGTAGAAACAGCTGAGAAGGCATTCTCGGGAGCACAATCTGATATCCGAGCAAGTATTCCTCTCGACCTCATGTTTCCCCGAGTTGTGGAATCTTCCGACACAGCAGTGGTTTTTCGAGCAGAAATCCAAAGCATTGGCGAACGAATTATTCCTGAGGTTCCTGTGCATATCCTGAATATTCCTGACAACTTTCGCGCTTTTGCTAACCCTTCCACCATGTCGTTGACTGTTACAGGTGGTGTTCAGTATATCGCATCTCTTGAACCTTCGGACATTTATATATCCCTCGACTATAATGATTTGGTAGAGGGTCAGTTGTCCCATGAACCTGCCGTAAGCGTACCGACTGAGGTACTCGAGTGGCGCGACCTCTCCCCAAAGGCTATTGAGTTAACGATTCGTCGTCTGCCGGAATGATTGTTCTTGGCATCGAGACGTCATGCGATGAAACAGCGGCTGCGGTCTGCAAGGATGGGCGCATCCTCTCTTCTGTAGTCGCCTCACAGGAAGACCATGCCCAATACGGCGGTGTCGTTCCTGAAATAGCTTCCCGCTCCCATGAGCGCCTTCTTCTAGCGATGGTAAACGAAGCGCTTTCCCGAAGTTCTGTGAAAAAAGATGACCTCGAAGGCATCGCGGTAACTAGAGGTCCCGGGTTGATGGGTGCCCTGCTAACTGGTGTCAGTTTCACACACGGATTGGCTCTGGGATTAAATATCCCTTCTATAGGTCTCAACCACATGGAAGCGCACATTTTCGCGAACTTTATCGCCTATCCGGAGTTACAATTCCCGTTCCTCTGCCTGCTGGTCTCTGGCGGGCATTCACAGATTTGGAAAGTGGACACTTTAGGTGATTATAAACTCATGGGAGAAACGCGGGACGACGCGGCAGGCGAAGCCTTTGACAAAGGTGCCAGAATTCTCGGTCTGGGTTATCCCGGTGGTGTCGAGATTGAAAAGGTCGCTCAGGGCGGAAATCCGGAGGCGATCGCTTTTCCGAGGCCCCTCTCTAAGACCGATGTTGTCGAGTTTAGTTTCAGCGGATTGAAGACTGCCCTTCTCAGGCATGTAGAACTTCTCGGCGGAACGTTGCTTCAGTCCAAACTTCCTGATGTCGCCGCGAGTTATCAGTATGCTATTGTGGATATTCTCCTGTCCAAATTGCGGCTTGCTATAGAGAAGACTCAGGTTACAACGGCGCTCATCGGTGGTGGGGTAGCCGCTAACAGACTCCTCCGAAAGAAAGCTGAGGAGGATTTTTCCGACTGTACTATTCTCTATCCCGAGATTGCCTTGTGTACGGATAACGCAGCCATGATCGCCTTTTTGGGTGAGATTTACTTAAATAAAGGATACAGGGTCGGCCGCACTCACAGTGTGACTCCGAATCTGAGACTATCTTCGTAACGCCCTAAATAATGTCACCCATTGTTCCTTTGTGGCTTCTTTTGGTTGTTGCGGCTAGTATGGTCATGCTTTCCGTCTGGAGTTATCGCATCGGCAGATCTGCTGATCAGAAAGCGCAGAGAATTCTTTCCCTGTTCCGACTTTCCTCGTTTCTGCTAATTGCTCTGATTGCTGCAAACATTCAATGGACAAGGAAAGGTTCAATATCCAAAAGACCTGTCGTAAAAGTATTCTTCGATAATTCTCTCTCCTCAGCTTATCATCAGTCCGTCTCCAAAGAATCGCTTCTTTATGGTTATGAAGAGCTACTGAGATCTATTCGGATGTTGACAAATAACGACAGAACAGAGGCGCGGGTTGATGCGTTCACATTCGGTGAATCGGTAGAATCTTTTTATGGAAGTCCCCTAACAATGAATTTGGACGAGGCTTCTACGAATTTGTCTTACGTTCTTTTGGCAGCAACGGAAACCACCGCCAATGAGCGACTTGGTGCGGTAATTGTTGTCACGGACGGGCAGACGACTGTTGGCACCATTCCGTCAGGACAACTATCCATTAAAGTTCCGGTACACACAGTTGGCATAGGTGAATCCATGCGCATGGTTGACATCAGAGTCAGTGACGTTCAAGTTCCAACTATGGTGGTGAAGGACGAAAATATTCTGGCTGAGATCACCATCGAATCCTTTGGTGGGATCAATGAGCGGGTACATGTTTCTCTGGAAAGGGGAGGGAAATTAATAGGTACTCAAGTTATTTCCCCCGGGGGCGATGGAAGTAGTCAAATAGTCCGTTTCCAGTTTCAGGCGGATGAAATTGGACAAGAGGATTACGAGCTGAGAATATCTTCTCTGAAGGACGAGGTCAATATTGATAACAATCGATTCCCTTTCTCATTGACCGTCCTAAAAGACAGATTCAAAGTAGCGATGATTACCGGGGTACCTTCGTTCAACAGCAGGTTCCTCAAACTTGCTTTGGCAGAAGAGGAGGATATCCAAGTCGATCACTTTACCCGGGTCTTCGATGAGTGGAGGCCCTCAATAGCAGATTTCTGGCGTCAATCCTACGATCTGATTATTCTTGATAACTTCCCCGTTGATACCACTCCCGAGAGATGGCCTCTCAATTTGAATCTGAAACTAAGGCGGGAAAACACCGCCATTGCCTTTATTGCTGGTGGTGAAGTGAGTCAATCGAAGCTGGATCCTTTTCTGCCCTTGTTGGGGATGCAATCGATTGGAGAGGGAGATCGGGGGTTCGGAGCGATTCCCCTTGAATCAGCTCTTGCTCCACATGACCCTATGAGCTACTTTGATTTTGACTGGAGTTCCTTACCACCTTTATCGCCTCATCTCCATATTGAGCCAGGGGAAAAGGGAATGGAAACCGCTGTACAATTTTCAGAGACTCCGGGGATTCCGCTTCTTGTTGTGGGTAATATTGATAGTCCAACAGGAGAGGGAGGAACTTCACGGCGTGCAGTTTTTACTTCAGCATACCTGTGGCATCTTTACTTCCGAGGCCAAGGTGCTGATGTAAACAAAAACGTACTGACCTACTGGACTGAGTTATTGAAATGGTTAACGGCGACCGGTGGAGAAGATGATCGATACTTCAGAATAACAAAATCATTATATCAAAGAGGAGAGGAAGTTTCCGTGGAAGGGACGTTTTCACGATTGACCGAAGATCAAAAACGGGCCGGCGTTTGGTGGAGAATCGAACATTCGGAAATGGGTGAGTCGCTTATTCCTCTGAATCTAGAGGAAGAAGGAGAGATGTGGCGTGGTTCATTCATAGCGGCCGAACCCGGAAAATACCGTTATTGGGCTCTCGTTGGAGATGAACAATATGAAACCGGGGAACCTCAAGGTGAATTTCGGATTGAACAGGCAATGTTGGAATTGAAGAACGTGTCACTTAATCGGGAACTCCTTGAAACTATTTCTAAATCTACCGGAGGGCGCTATTTCCCGTGGTCTGAAAAGGATAAAATCACAGCGAACCTGGCTTTTTCCGAGGAAGAAGTCCAGTACTCTCAGGCACTTAATCTCTCTCACTGGTTTCCTCTTCTCATTTTTCTTCTTATGCTACTCGCGGCGGAATGGATTCTGAGGCGAACTAGGGGCTTCCAGTAGATTCTTAACTAACTGTTTGATATTCCTGAGTTGATGTTCTATTTTCACGCCGTCGAAAGGTTTATAATCAGGTGAAGAACATTACAGTCATCGGCACGGGCTATGTTGGGCTTGTCAGTGGAGCCGGTTTAGCCGATTTTGGGAATCACGTCGTTTGTGTTGACGTGAATCACCAAAGAATTGAAGCGCTATCACGGGGAGAAATTCCGTTTTTTGAGCCCGGGCTTACTGAAATCGTGGAGCATAATGTCTCCGCAGGCCGGTTACGCTTCGCTACTGAAGTTGCAGAAGAGATTTCCAAAGCTGAAGTCATTTTTATTGCTGTCTGGACGCCTATGGACGGAGACGGAAGTGCGGATCTTTCGGCCGTAAAAGATGTCGCAAAGACAATTGGTGAAAGCATATCTTCTTACTCTGTCATTGCCACAAAGAGTACTGTACCAGTGGGAACTGGTGAAATTATACATCGGGTTATCTCCACTACTGGCGGCAAAGATATCCCGTACGATGTGGTGTCAAATCCGGAGTTCTTGCGTGAGGGTGCCGCCGTAAGCGATTTCTTGACGCCTGACCGCATTGTCATCGGTGCCAGTTCAGACCGAGCTGCAGACGTGATGAAAGAAATCTACCGTCCGCTTTATGTTAACGAAACTCCCTTTATCATAACGGATATTCCGACGGCCGAAACGATCAAGTATGCGTCAAACGCATTTCTTGCTGTAAAGATTTCGTATATCAACGAGCTAGCCAACCTATGTGATGCCACCGGTGCCGATATTCATGTTGTAACCAGGGCTATGGGACTTGACGGCCGTATCAGCCCAAAGTTTCTCCATCCAGGACCAGGCTTTGGAGGATCGTGTTTTCCGAAGGACACCAAAGCGCTTATCCACTCAGCGCGGACCAACGGTGTCGATATGAAGGTGGTTGAGGCAGCGGCGGATGCCAACGACGCTCAAGTCAATGTTGTCTTTCGGAAACTGGCAAAGTTGGCAGGAGATGATCTTTCAGGCAAGAGGATTGCTGTCCTCGGTCTCGCTTTTAAGGCGAATACGGATGATATTCGCGAATCGCGTGCAGTAATCTTGGTGAATCACCTCCTTACTCAGGGGGCTGGAGTAGCCGTTTATGATCCGGCAGCAATGCAGAAAATGAAAAAGGATTATCCCGATTTGATTTATGGTGAATCGGTTGATGATGTTGTGAATGGCGCCCATGCAGCCGTCATTATGACTGACTGGAACGAATTCCGAGGGCTTGATCTTTCAGCCATTGGCGCCCTGATGAAAGAAAGAGTGATAGTTGATGCGAAAAATCTGTTAAGCCGAGAGCAGCTCGCCTCTAACGGCTTTGCCTTTGAAGGAGTAGGGAGGCCATACAAACATTGAAGATTGAAGGTGTTGTTGTGAAAGAGCTTATTGTTCATCAGGACATCCCGGATGTTGAAGAGAGTGTTTCCGAACCGGGATTCTTGATGGAAGTTCTCCGCGATGACGACGCTCTCTTGAAGAGATTTGGGCAGTCGACTTTCACCGTTGCATACAAAGACACAATCAAGGCATTTCACTGGCACGAGAAGCAGGAAGATCTCTGGTTTGTCGCCTCCGGAACAGCGGTTATTGTCCTGCACGATCTTCGAAAGCATTCACCGTCGTGCGGTGTCACTGAAACAGTAATGGCAGGGACAGATGACTACAAGCTGATCTTGATCCCTATAGGCGTGGCTCACGGTTACAAAGTGATGAGTGAGGATCCCGTTCTTCTGTTCTATCATACTACCAAGAGTTTCGATTCCCTAAAACCAGATGAGAAGAGAATTGCCTATAACGATCCTAACATCGGATTTAACTGGGACTTACTGTCATGAAAACTTACCTTGTAACTGGTGGCTCTGGCTTTATCGGGAGCAACTTCGTCCGGTACATTCTTGAAAACGATTCAGACTGCCAAGTGGTCAATCTGGACAAACTTACTTATGCCGGAAACCCAGCGAATCTGAGCGATATTGAAAGCAATGATCGCTACACATTTGCTCACGGTGATATTTGTGATCCCAATTTTGTTGGTGAGCTATTCCTTAATCAGAAACCTGATATTGTCATTAATTTCGCAGCTGAGACGCATGTGGACCGGTCAATTGGTTCCCCGGACGATTTCATCAGGACCGATGTTTTTGGTGTCTTTACACTGTTGGAAGCATCCAAGAAGCACGGTGTAGATCTCTTTCTCCAGGTCAGCACTGATGAGGTGTATGGAAGCATTGAGCAAGGGAGCTTCCGCGAGGATGATCAGTTACTCCCGAGCAGTCCCTATTCGGCCAGTAAGGCTGGGGGAGATCGCCTCGCTTATTCGTATTATGTTACCTACAACTTTCCAGTAATCGTCACAAGAGCCAGCAACAATTACGGCCCGTTTCAGTACCCCGAAAAACTGATTCCTCTGTTTGTCACCAATGCTCTCGAGAACCGTTCCCTTCCTGTCTACGGTGATGGTAAGAATGTTCGTGACTGGCTTTTTGTCACCGATCACTGCTCCGCGATTGATTTCATCCTGAAGAATGGGGAGTTAGGCGAGGTCTACAATGTAGGCGGTGGGAATGAACTCATGAATATCGAGATTACTCATTCAATTCTGAAGCAGTTAGGCAGAGGGGATGAATTAATCCAGTATGTAGGGGATCGCAAAGGGCACGATCTCCGGTACTCTCTCAACTGTTCGAAACTCCAGCAACTGGGGTGGGAACCGGAACACAGCTTCCCTGAAGCACTGACTGCAACCATCGAGTGGTACAAATCCAATAAAAATTGGTGGAAACCAATAAAATCAGGCGAATTCAGAGAATATTACGAGAGTCATTACGAGCTATCCTATGAAAGCAAATAGACTTGCTCTTACACCCATCTTGCTTCTCATGGTCCTTTCGGGACAGACGAATCAGCAGTTGCCTCTCCCTCTAACTGGAACGGAGCCCCAAACCCCGATTCTTTACCGCGAGTACGATACTGTGCCACTGGCACTGGAAAAACCGATTGATCCTGAAACTTACCTTCTGGGTCCGGGGGACCGCCTCAGAATCAACATAAGCGGGGGGGTTTTCGAAGAACCGATCAGTGGTGAATGGGCGCTGGAGAATATTGACAACTACATTCTTGTGGATCCCACGGGGAACCTGATCGTCCCTCGCTTCGGTTCCATCAATGTTCTCGGTATGACGCTGGCGGCACTACAGCGGGAGGTTTCGACTCGGGCGAAAGAACAGATTTATGAAGAAGTGCAGGTAGCCATAAATCTTATACGAGTCCGAACTTTCAGGATTCTTGCTTATGGTGCAGTTAACCAACCTGGATTCATCACTGTGAGTCCCGTTACCAGGCTCATTGACTGCATTCGTTATGCACGGGGAGTCCAAAAATATGCCCATTCCAATTCTGTCTACCTCATCCGTAACGGCAAGAGGATCGAGCTCGATCTGCGTGACTTCCTTCTTGAAGGCGATCTCGAAAGCAACCCGGTGGTTCGTGAAGGGGACACTATCTATGTTCCTTTTAATGACGCTGTGGCAGAACAAGCACGAACCTTCACCGAGTATAACAAAAATGAGATAATCGTTACCGGTTTTGTCCGGACGCCCGGAAGGTTTGCCCACATTCCCGGTTACAGTGGCAGAGATTACATTGCCATGGCAGGCGGCATTCTCGATATCGGGAACGAGGCAGGATGCAAAATTATCCGGGCAGACGGCACTCAGCTACGCCGTTCCCTCGAAGAGGTTATCAAACCAGGCGACATTATCGACGTTCCAGAAGCGGCTAAAAGCAAACTGTTCAAGAACATGGGTGCTGTCCAGTCACTTACGAGCGTAGCGAGTCTCGTCCTCGCTTGGATGGCGATAGACCGAACCAACTCCAATTGATGGTAAACCTCTCAGAACACGAGCGGAAAGCCTATGAGCTGATCCAGAAGCATCCGGAGATTTTGAACGATCGAGAAGCGCGGGCGGAAGTTGCCGCTCAGAACGGGATGACCGAAAAAACACTGCGTAATCGGATAGGCGAATTGAGGCGATTCGGTCTCGTGACTCATGAAGGAGTAATTGATCGTCAAAGTAATGAAGAGCAGCGTGATGAGAATATTTTTCTCCTGTGGTCACGTCGATGGTTCATCATTAAGAATATTGTTGTGATGGGCTTTGTGTCGGTTGTCGTTTCACTCTTGATGCCGAAATGGTATTCTTCCCAAGCGGTGATACTCTCTAGCGGAGCGGGAAGATTTAACATAATGTCGGCATTCGCAAATCTTCCGCTGAATGAATTTGGTTTTTCGCCAGTCAACGAGGATATCAGCAGTTTCATTTCGATTCTCCGGAGTCGAAGTGTGAAGGAACATATGGTTGAGAGGTTCGATCTTGTGGAACGATACGGTTCCCGCGATGTGGAGTATGCAATGATGGCACTGGAGGGGAACATCGAACTTCAAGTTACCGAAGAAGGTGCACTCGCCATTGCTGTTCTGGACAAACAACCGGAGGTTGCCATGGAGATGGTTCAGGGAATGTTGAGCCAACTCGATCTCATTAATCGGCGGCTGAGCCGAGAGCAAGGGAAGTACAACCGCCAGTTTCTTGAGGAACGACTGGATCAAACACGTGTTGATCTATCCAGAGCGGAAGTGGAGCTGAAGCTGTTCCAGCAGGAGACTGGAGTGATTGACATCCTTGCACAGGTGACAGCTCAGTTGGAGGCGTATGGGCAACTCTACTCTCAGAAGGTGGCAGCCCATGGCGGCGTGTATACACAGGAACTCCAGGCTTACACCGAGCTCTACGCCCAAAAAGCGGCAACTGAGGTGCAACTCAGCGTATCCAGATCAACGCTTTCGCAAAACAATCCCACCATCAGACAATATGAACTTCTTCTCAGTGAACAAGAACGACAGCTCATGACACTTGCAGAGCAGCTCGACTCTGAATTGGAAATCATGCTACGTGATGTGGATGAGCGGTTAGGAAGCGTCGAATTCACTGATGGTTCCACTCCAATCTGGATCACCATGACGGATTTTCCAGAATTAGCTATGGAGAGCGTCCGCCTCATGCGGGAAGTGGAGGTCCAAAGCAAACTGCTTGAAATTCTTGTCCCACAATATGAGCAGGCGAGGATGGAAGAGAGCAAGAACATTCCGACTGTCCAGATTATTGATGAGCCTAAAGTTCCACTGAATAAAGCGAAACCAAAGAGAATGTTCATTGTTCTCGGCACGATCTTCATGGCGACGATATTCTCAATAGGCTATGTTTTGACCGAATATCGTACCCGGGATCTAAGAAAAAAGCTTGGTTCCGCTTAGAGCCTTTTCACCTTTGGTGGGTCTTGCGGGACTCATCCTAATTCAGCTCTTGACTTTCTATATGGGGATTGTCCTGAACCCTATTATGCTCTTTTTGATTCCCCTTCTAATACTAGCCGTTTTCTGGCTTATCCGACATCCTGAATTCACGCTCTTATTGATAGGGTTTACCAGCATTATCAAAGGCTTCATACAGGAGCAAGTACCGCTGTTTGAAACTTTGGATCTTACGATTCTCCTAGTGATCCTGCTTTGGCTGGGTCTGGCCTGTTTTGTTATTTCCGGCGAGTGGGAAATTCCGAAATGGGCTCACGGATTACTACTTCTTTTCGCACTCTTTTCAGGCACGTTGATGCTATCAGGACTGTATACGCCATCGCCCCAAGCAGGAGGCTTGAAAATTGTGAGATTCCTCCTGTTCGCCTCTTCCATGTTTTTGGCGCCATTTGTTTTCCTGAGAACTCAGGCTGATTCGGTGAGGATGCTGAAATATTTCAAGTTCCTTTCTGCTATAATCCTTTGTGCGATGCTGGTTAATCTGCTAATAATTGCTACCTCGGGAGGACTTGTGACGTATCTGGTAAGGGCATCGCTGCTTGGTGCGAACCCGATCGCCGTAAGCCGAAGCCTAGCTGTCATTGCTGCAATGGTTACGGTCATAGGGATCAGGCACACCGGTTGGCGTCGTGTCGCTTCGCTGTTGTTGTTGACGCTGATTCTGTTGACCATCGTTTCGACCGGATCCAGAGGGCCACTTGCGAGTTTTTTCGCCGGCATTGCGGTCTTTACGCTAATGTTTGAATCGGTCATTTACAGATCACGACTCTTCATCGTTGGAGGAGTCTCCATCGTCATTGTAGCGGGACTTCTTCTGGCTTTGCCCGAAAGTCTCACCACACGTTTTCTTCAAATCACCCAAGGTGATATCATTGTGACGGAAGGAGGAGTTGAACGAGTTAGTACCATCGCCACAAGATTAAATTTCTGGGAGATGTCGGTGAAGCATTGGGTTGAGTCTGCCTTCTCATTCTTCTTCGGAATTGGAGCGGGAGGGTTCAGTTCACTTTTTGTCTGGCGTGACTTTAGGTGGTATCCGCACAATATTTTTCTCGAAGTACTGCTGGAGCAGGGAATAGTCGGGCTAGCGTTGCTGGGTTTGATGGTTGTCATTGCCGTTAGGCATCTGATTAAGGCACGTGAACAGGGCGTCATATCCGAGCATTCTTCAGTTTGGATTGCTTCCATGATTGTCATCTTCTTCTCTGCTCAGGTTTCCGGTGATCTCAATGATAACAGAATCTTGCTCATGTTTCTGTCCATCGCTCTTGCCTCCGTGCATCTGGACGGAACCCTTGTGAAGAGAAAGGGTGAACCGCTCCTTGCTTGAGAAGAGACTGAGCCTCCGAAGTGATTTCATCATCACCGGCGTGAATGGAATCGGAACAGTCTTGGGTATTTTTGTGGTGAGCGGGTACCTTGCCAGGACCCTTGGTCTCGATGCTCTGGGCGAATACCTTTTGGTCAGACGGACCGTAACTTCCTCTTTGGGTGTATTGCTGTTCGGGTTGAATGTGGCACTTCCGGCGCTTATCGCAAAGAATGAAGAGCGCGGATTTGGAGACGCGGCGGTGGCGATTTTTGCGTTGGGGACGGTTCCACTAATTTTCCTAATTGCAGCGATTGCGAACTTTGATTTTCTTACTCTCAGAATTACCCCTTCTTATATTCTGTTCACTACCGGCTTTTGCCTTCTGACAGTCGCTTATGCTCTTTACAGAGGACATCTCAACATGGTTGGTGCAAATCTCTTACAACTGATCGCTGGAACTGTGGTTTCAATAGTGGCGGCATATCTGGCATCTTCAGTGGATCAACTTCTACTTATGATCGGTCTCGGGATGATGGTGATTTCAGGTTTTGCCTTTCTCCATAGGAATCGAGGTTTCCATATCACGCGAATTACTGGTAGAGAAACCACCACTCTTCTCAAATTCGGACTGGTTCGAGTCCCGGGCCTTTTGTTCCAGTTCTTTCTTCTTGCCGGCGCACCACTCCTCGCCTTCTCTTATATTTCTCTAACGGATCAAGCTTTCTTGAACGCGGGGATAAGTCTCGTCCGTTCCTTTTTGATGGTGGTCGGTCCCCTTGGAATCGTGTTATTGCCGAGAGTTTCAAGCGGTATGTCCGCAGGAAAGAATGAGCGGCTCAGAGCGAATCTTTCTCTCTTGGTTAAAGCAACGCTTTATCATGCTGCGGTCATTGGCCTCGCGTTGAGTTATCTGAGCGGGGAAATCCTGGATCTTTGGCTCGGTGGAGTGACAGAGAAGGGCATTGCGGCATCGGAGATACTCCTTTTGTCGGTGCCATTTTTTGTGATTTGCGTCGTTCTGAGAAGTCCAATCGATGGAGGCTCAGAGCGGGGATACAATTCAGGAATCTATGGTGTTGGTGTTGCGGTGATGATTGGTGTTTTCCTCATGAAGATTTGGACTGATTCGGACCCATTGATGGCAGCTGCGTGGGCATTCTTAGGAGGCTACATTGTGGCAGGAGTGGGAAGCCTTTTAATTGGGGAGAAGCTTTTCAAGCTGAAGGTACTCACTGGAAGATATGTCATTTCTCTGGCTATCGCACTGTTGTCAGTATTAATCCTGTTTTGGTTAAACCCTTGGACGGGAGTTTGGAAGCTTTCAATCTTTTTCGGATCGGTCATAATGCTTAGTCTGTTACAGTTCTTTTTTTCGAAAGAAAAGTGGGTTGTTGCACTGCGTGAGATCCTCGGCAGGAAACCTTCAATGTGAATTTGGGCACGAGTGAACAGAAACGCACGCGACTGCTCTTAGTCTCTTCCATTCACCGGTGGAACGATGTGAGGATATACCACAAAGAGGCGAAATCACTCGCATCGCAGTATGACGTGACGGTCATAGGAGTGACGTCGCCGGGTACAGCGGTCGCCGGGATATCTGTTATTCGTCTTCCTGAGCCTCTCACAGTTCAACGGCGATTGATGAACGCTTGCAGAATCCTGAGAGAAGGTATGTTCGGCGGTGCTCGAGTGATTCATTTCCACGATCCTGAGCTTATCTGGGTTGGTTTGCTGATGAAACTGATCCTTAAGAAAGTTGTCTATGATGTTCATGAAGAGCTTCGAGCGGTGGTACAGATTCGAAACTGGATCCCGTTTCCATTGAAGGGTGTGATCGGATTCCTGGGCCACACCATGGAACTGTTCGGAGAATGGCTGTTTGACGGAGTAATCCTCGCAGAGGATTCATACCTCGAGAATTTCCCCCAAAACGATAAAACAGTTGTTGTTCGAAATTTTGTAAGAGTCGATAATCGGCCGCTCAGCATAAATCTGGACAAAAGAAATATTTTTTATGCCGGTTCGGTAACAATGGCTCGGGGAGTAGGGGACTTTCTGGAGGCAATCGCCTTGTTACAAAAAGAAGACAACAGTATTGGTGCTATAATTGCTGGACATCTGCTTGCTTCTGAAAGAGAAGCGGTGACTCGACTGGTGGCAACCATTCCGAATCCGGATGCCGTCCAGTTGGTAGGCTATACCGATTTTGATGATCTTCCATCATTGGCTTCTCGCTGTCGAGTTGCTGTCGTTCCTCTCAGGCGGGTGTGGAATTATGACCGTTCGATTCCGACAAAAATTCTTGATTATATGAATTGGGGTATGCCGTTCGTTTTTAGCAGACTGGAACTGACTGATGAATTGTTTGGTGATCACTCTGGAGGCATCAGTTATACGCCTGGAAACGTGGTCGAACTTGCACAAAAAATCAATCGCCTTCTGACTGACAACACACTTCAACAGCGTTTAAGAGGGGAGGGGAGAGAGAAAGTTGCTCAGTTTGCCTGGGAGGGCGAAGAGATCATACTTTTTCGTCTGTATCACGATATTCTGTCTTCTCATCGGGAGCTGTGAATCATAGACTTGCCGATCTCCTTTACGGCGGTAAATTAGTCGCGATTTCCACCGGATTAGAGCTATGAATATTGGATTGGACGACATGCGTGTTACAATTGTCATTCCCATGCGGAATGAAGAGAAGTACATTGGTAAATGTCTGGAATCACTGATTGCGCAGGATTGGGATGGGCAGTCACTGGAAGTGATTGTTGTTGATGGTGCTTCACAAGATCGTTCTAGAGAGATTGTGGAAAGTATGATCCCTAGGTTTGCGCGTCTAAAAATCTTGGACAACCCACATTTTATCACGCCTGTCTCCCTAAACATGGGTGTGAAAGCTGCCATCGGCGAAGTTGTGATAATTCTTGGTGCCCACAGTTATGTCGCAAAAGATTTTGTTTCGAAGAATATGCACTACTTGAATTCCATGGTCGTTGATTGTGTGGGCGGTTCGATAGCACCGGTGGGCGACAGCTATCAGGGAGAGGCCATCGCGCTGGCCATGAGCTCGCCCATCGGAGTGGGAAATGCTTTCTACCGCTACTCGAAAGTTCAGCGCTTGGTGGATACGGTACAGTTTGGTGCTTACCGAAAGGATATTTTTCGGAAAGTGGGATATTTTGATAAAGAATTGGTGAGGAATCAGGATTTTGAATTGAACCACAGGATTGTGAGCACCGGCGGTCGAATTCTTCTGGCGCCGGAAGTCCATGGTTTTTACGTTGTCCGCAGCTCAATCTCAAAGCTCTTCAGGCAGTATTTCGATTACGGTTACTGGAAAACCAAAGTGATATTGAAGGAAATTAGTGCTTTCAGGCTCCGTTACCAGATTCCGCCAATCTTCATTCTTACACTTGTGATTAGTGGTCTATTAGGTATTTTTAGCCCAATGATGTGGTCATTGTTTAAGGGAATTCTGGCCCTTTACGGTACGCTTGTACTTCTTACAACTATGAAGATTTCTATCAACAGCGGATTGAAGTACCTTCCTGTTTTGCCCTTTGCGTTCATCACACTTCATTTTGGGTTTGGTTTCGGACTCATCACATCCTGGATGCAGCGGTTGATCGCGAAGACCAACGGCAATGCACACTTCTGATCCTGGAGAATCTTGACTGAAGCAATCAAATATCCGGGAGTGTGTCTTGGGAAAGGGGTGACTCTTGAAGATTATGTGATTGTCGGACAAGCGCCGAAGGGTCAGGAAACCGGATCGAGAGAAACAATCATCGGAAATGGTTCACTAATACGTTCCCACACAGTGATTTATCTTGGGAACCGCCTTGGTTTTGACTGCCAGACAGGTCACGGCGTCCTAATCCGGGAGGACAACACCATTGGAAATTCCGTCAGTATTGGCAGCAATTCGGTGATAGAACACCATGTTGTCATTGAGGACAGTGTTCGAATTCACTCTCAGGCCTATGTTCCCGAATACTCGACTCTGAAAAAAGAGTGTTGGATCGGCCCAAATGTTGTGCTGACCAACGCAAAGTATCCTCTTTCACGTAGAGCGAAGGAGAGGTTGGAAGGTCCAGTTATTGGGGAGAGAGCTAAAATCGGCGCTAACGCTACAATACTTCCGGGTGTAAAGATCGGTGAGAATGCGTTGGTGGGTGCAGGGGCGGTGGTTACCAGAGATGTGCCTGCGGGGGCGGTTGTTGCGGGAAACCCCGCCGTCAAGCTGAAAGACATTTCGGAACTGGATCTGTGACCACGATCCCACTGGCTGACCTAAAGGCTCAGTATGGAGCTATCAGGGATGAGGTCAATAGTGCAATTCAAAAAGTCATTGATGAGACGGCTTTTGTTAAGGGGCGGTTTGTGAGGGCGTTCGAAGATGCCTTTGGCAAAAAAAACGGTGTTCGTCACTGCATCGGAGTTGCCAACGGAACAGATGCCATTTACATAGCGCTTCGGGCACTTGGGATTGGGAGAGGGGACGAGGTGATTACGACCGCGTTCAGCTGGATCTCGACAGCTGAAACAATACAACAGGCGGGAGCCACGCCGGTTTTTGTTGATATCGATCCCGATTACTACACCATCGACCTTTCGAAGATTGAAGAGAAGATTACATCACGAACCAAAGCAATTATCCCGGTTCACCTTTACGGTCAGCCGGCAGACATGGGTCCAATACTTACCTTGGCAAGGGAGCATGGATTGAAGATTATAGAAGATTCGGCCCAAGCGCATTTTGCCGAATACAACGGTCAGAAAATCGGTTCTTTCGGAGATGTTGGCACATTCAGTTTTTATCCAGGAAAGAATCTCGGAGCATACGGTGATGGTGGGGCCGTTGTCACCAACAACGACGATCTTGCTGAAGTGATTCGCCGGATTGCTAACCACGGTGCCCTTGGGAAGCATGACCACGATATCGGCGGGGTCAACAGTAGGTTGGACGGGATTCAGGCCGCAGTACTTTCAGTGAAACTGAAATACATCGATGAATGGAACAGCCGACGCTATGAAATAGGTAAATACTACAACGATGCACTTTCGGGGCTGGGCGATCTCGTTACGCCGAAGATTCATCCCGCTGTTAAGCACATCTTTCATGTTTATACAATTAGGACTGAGAGGCGGAATGCGTTGGGGGAGTATCTTTCTGGAGAGGGAATCAGCACTGGAATCCATTACCCCGTGGCATTGCCGTTTCTACCTCCCTTTGCTGACCTCGGTTACACCGGGGAACAACTGCCTATTGCATTTGATTATCAAGATAAAATACTTTCCTTACCGATGTATCCTGAACTGACAGCAACTCAAATTGCAACAATCACGGATGCAATCGAGTTGTTCTATAATACGGAATGAAAAGGCGACCGAACCTCACACTATCTACCCGGTTCGGTATCTTTGCACTGTTTTGTTTTTCTTGCAGTAGTCCTTATCACTCCATTGATCCATCCAAGCTGATCGTACTTCACCCCGGTTTAGTCTACAGGATAATGTTCAGCAGCGCCGTGGACGAGTTCCACCTTGGTACTCTGTTTGAAGATTCGTCTGAGCTTTCCCTGTCTCCCCTCGCCCCGATGTTTCGAAGGCCGCTCATCATCAAGGCGGACGATTTACGGGCGAGGATTACGCCGAGCTGGCGGCGGTTTATCGGTTGGGCAGAAGACCGCTCATACAGTGTCGGTCTGGGACTCATCTGTAACTCGCTCGCCACAGCCCCGGCATTGGATATTGAATACCTCCGAACACTCAACAGGTGGCGATTCGAACTGTGGCTCCACGGTTGGGATCACGAAATCAGTGAACAGAGGGCGGAATTTCAAGGCCGGCCTCTAGGATGGCAGGAACGCCACATCGACAGCTCTATGAAGTGGGCGAAACGAAAACTCGGGATTTCACTCAGGACCTTTGGTCCTCCCGGGAACCGATCCGATGAATCGACCATGATAGTCCTTCGGTCGAGTCCACAATTGAAGGTGTGGTTTGACTCGGGAACGAAAAAGAGCGAGCAAGATGTGATAGGGATCGATTGGATTGCCGAATCGGCTACCGGTCAATTACGGTCATTTGAAGATTTCAGCGAAAAAGTAATCAACTTATCGGAGGATGAAGTGATTGTTCTTCAGATACACCCCGCCGACTGGAATGATTCAGATCTCGAACTGTTCGGCCGAATGGTTGACTATACGGTCAATTCTCTGGCGCGTAGACTGATGACGCCCTACGGCTACTATACATGGCGGCGGGATATGACGAAGCTGAAAGTTGAGAAAGTTGGTGAGAAGGAGTACCTCATTGACTGCACCGATGCTGAATATGCCCATGTATTGGAGACAGCGAATGAACCGCTGTTTTTTGAAGAGATCGATGGTGCAAAAGTCCTTGGTGAGTAATTTCTCTTCAACTAAATTTAATCTGACTGAAGGAGAATCATATCAGAATAGACTGCTAAAGGTTTCCAGCATCGTTAATTAAATAGTTCCTTAGGGAACAGAAGAACCAAAACCTTTGGCATATGAGACAGCTCCGAAGAATTAGACCGAATGTGATCCAGCGCATTCGGTTTTTTGTTTTCACCTCCTATATTTTCCCAAAGCCGAAGAAAGTGCATGCCTAAGATTAACATTAGAAGAAACCTGAAGTACTGGTTCGTCGTCGGTGTATTACTGACCGCTGACACTGTTGCCGGTGTCTTTGCATTCTTGAGTACGGTGGGAGAAGTGCTCCAGGAACGTCTGCTATCTTCGGCTGAAATCAATGTTGTTCTGGCTGTCGTCCAGTTGGTCTGGGTCGGCCTTTTCTACGCCAACGGCCGATACCGTGTTGATCCAACACTTTCGCGGTTCAGAGAAATTCAGTCTCTCCTGAGAATTACTCTTTCATCAGTAATAGTCGTAATCGTACTGAATGAGATGCGTCCAGGCTTTCTTGCTGTTGAAAGTGCTCTACTCCTCACTTACTGGTTTTACCTAGTGTCAGGTTTGATGCTGGGTCGAATGACCATCAGGATGATTCAGAAATTGTTGATGGAAAGAGGGTACGGTAAGAAGAATACAATCATCATTGGTACAGACAGTCGTGCCGTGAACATCGCTGATCATCTCGCGACCGAATCAACAGGTCACAAACTGCTCGGTTTCGTCAGATCCCACAGTGGTGAGGCTGACCAATCGAAAAAGAATTCCGCCTCTCCCATTCTGGGTGAAATGAGCAAAATCCGACAGATTATTGATGATCACGAAGTCAACGAGGTGGTGATTGCGCTCGAGCGGCCTGAACACAGTCGGCTTCTGGAAATACTGACAAAGGCCAACGGGGCGCCTGTGTCGCTGAGGATTATACCGGATATGTATGAAGTGGTTAGTGGACTGGCGAAGACTGAGGAGCTTTACGGGCTTCCGCTCGTTGAAATTAATCCGGAAATGCTAACTGTTCAGCAACGATTCGCAAAGCAACTCCTGGATATTTCTGTGGCAACCCTTATTGTGGTTCCGGCTTTTCCCCTCTGGCTCCTTGTTGCGCTCGCCATCAAGATTGAATCGAAGGGTCCTGTGCTGTATCGTCAGGAGCGGATCGGTCAAAACGGAAAGCGGTTTATGATCAATAAGTTTCGCTCAATGGTTGACGAGGCTGAGACCGTTACCGGGCCGGTGTGGGCTGAGACGGACGACCCGCGTATAACCAGAGTTGGCCGCCTTCTCAGGCGGTTCCGTCTGGACGAAGTTCCCCAATTCCTTAACGTTCTCACCGGTGATATGAGTGTCGTGGGGCCAAGACCCGAACGGCCCTACTTTGTTCAAAAGCTGGTAGAGGAGTTCCCCTTCTATTACCGCCGCCACAGGATCCGGCCGGGGATCACTGGGTGGGCACAGATTAAACACTCTTACGATTCATCTCTTTCGGATGTTCAGGAAAAGCTGAAATACGACTTCTTCTATATTGAGAATATCAGTCTTTCACTGGATATCCTTATCATGCTTCGCACCATCCTTGTCATGCTCTCAGGCAAGGGCCACTGAGTCACGGGCCAGTCTAATTCGCTGTTTGAAATCCCACAGGGTCGGTATAGCTTTTCACCAATGAGTGGAGTTCCGCAAAAGAGTCTCGTCCTTCCGAGTTTTTTAAACATTGGTGTGATGATACTGGCAATGTCAGTTTCAATCGCCACCGCTCAGGTCTTGATCAGGGGGGATTCGATGCGACATATGTACGATATAGAGAGGAGAAGTATACTCCGCGGTCGGACCGATAGTTACCTCTCTCTGCGCTACCGGCACGAGTGGCGGAATGCTGCAAAGGGAGGAGGGGATCTTCTTAGCACGGAAAGGGGTGATGATCTTCTTCGAAATGACCGATTCCGAATCTATCCCGAGTTATCGGCGGCTCTTTATGCAGCTGGCGGACATCTCCAAAAAAAGGGTTTGTATATTGATCTGGCGCCGACCGTAACACTAGTCGGGAGGTACAGCCTTTCAACGGACAAATTGTTGAGCATCACTGGTTGGACGCGCCTTGAAAAACACTCGATGATTGCACCCAACGAATTCGGTTTGGAGAAAGAGATGGCTAGACCAGTACTCAATTCGGAGTTTAGCTGGGACGCAGCCATCGGGTGGAGCGATATGCCCGGTTCGGACAATTCGTGGATTGAGTACCGTCTTGGTGCCGGTGGCGCCACCGTCAACTATCCCGGAGGTGATCTGACATTTGGGAAGACCGTTCCTATCTGGTCGTCGGGCTATGCCGGGCAGCTGTGGTTCTCCAACAAGACATCGAGCCTCACCTTTTTCGCTGTAAGGCATCGGCTGTCAGAACGGTGGTCCTTTGCTTTCCTTCACGGTTCCCTCAATTCATCGATTCGAGATTCTACGTACACGGGCTACTATCCGAAGGGAGGAGGTCTCCCTCTGATTCAGAAACTGGTTGCTGTTCACAGGCTCGATTTTACTCCGGTGGACAATGTTAGGATCGGAATTGGCGAGTCGGTGGTTTACGGTGGTCGCGGTCTTGAATCTGCATACGTCCTTCCTTTTGTCCCCTACTGGACCGCCCAGGCCGATCTGAGCAATTCGGACAATTTGCAGATTGTGATCGATTGGGAAGTGATTAAACGGAAATCGGGCCGGTTTTACGGTACACTTTATCTGGATGAGTGGGATTTAGTGAACACGTTCAGCGGTGAATCAAGCAGGAACTGGGCTGCCGCCCTATTTGGCGGTACCGTGAACCTTCAGTCTCTACCATGGAAGCCGTTGCTTCGATTGGAGTGGGCTCACCTGACACCTTATGTTTATGTACACCGGAGTCCGGTGAACACCTTTGAACACTACGGCGCACCATTGGGTCACTGGATCGGTCCAAACGGCAACGGTATTTTTCTATCGACGGAGGGAAGACCTTCCGCAGACATCTGGGGACAGTTCTATGTCAATATTGCACGACGGGGAGAAGTGGATGAAGAGAGCATCAACCGCCAGTACCGGCATGAAAAAGTCCCATTTTTTTACAGAACATACGAAGGTGAACAGGAACAGAGGATAGTTGTTGGAGTGAGGGGCGAATGGTCAGTCGGGCAGTGGGGCCGAATCAAGATTGATCTCTTTGCAAGCGACTGGCGACAGCACCGTCTTCCCGATTCTCTGGGACGCGGATCGACCCGGAAGATTGACGGAACAGTCCAGATCGTTCTCGGCCTGTGATCCGGATCCTGCATGATTTCCACTGAGGCGTCGGCATGATCTTCATCTTGTTGGCTATTACTATCGTTTACTTTTTACTATTCCTTCGGCTGAGGGGGGGGGAGTCTGCTGAAAGGCCAGAGGGGGAAAAAGTAGGAGATTCTCCTATCCCGTCTCTCTCCATAATCGTGGCAGCGAGGGACGAAGAGGACCGCATCGGACACCTTCTTGATTGTCTTATCCGCCAGACCTATCCTGCTGACAGGCTTGAGTTTATCATCGTGGATGATCATTCAACGGATGAGACTAAAGCCATTGTTACTGAGGAAACTGCCGGCGACAGCCGTTTTCGGCTTCTGGAAGCATTAGAAGTTCCACCGAACGTAGCACCTAAAAAATGGGCACTGACTCAAGGAATTGACGCTTCGGAGGGGACTATCCTGCTAATGACCGACGCCGACTGCACCATGGACGAAACTTGGGCGGAGGAGATGGTTCGTCCTTTCGCCGACAAGTGTGTCGGGATGGTGCTAGGCTCAAGTCCGCTGGGCGAGTCAAACAGTCCCTGGGATCGAGCGATGCGGATGGACTCCATCGGTCTCGATGCCTTGATGATGGCGAGTGCGGCTGTGGGGAGCCCGTTTACTGCGAGCGGCCGAAACCTTGCCGTCCGTCGAACTGCGTTCGATAAAGTAGGTGGTTACAAAGCTTTTCGCGGTTTTGCTTCGGGGGATGATGACCTGCTGATGCACGCCATGACAAAGAGTGACTGGAAAGTCCTCCCGTGTCTGGCTGAAGGTTCGGAGGTTGAAAGCCCGGCGCCGAAAAGTGTCGGCCGATTTTTCAGACAACGCCTCCGTTTTGCCTCAAAGGGTGGGGCGTACTACAGGCTCGATTTTGTACGACCATCCTTCAGGTTGGGCCTAGCACTCATCTTTACGGCCAATCTGTCGGCGTTGTGTGGGCAGCTACTTTTCCTGGCGGGGGAGCCGTCCTACTGGCTCATTCCGTGGTTCGTGAAGATGATTGCAGACGGACTGTTGATTACCGCCTATCTCTCCAAGACACAACGACCGTTCGATATCCCTTACTTTTTCTTGAATGAAGTGTGGCATCCGCTCTATGTTGCCTTTTTCGGGACTCTTGGTCCCTTTGTTCCGGTCCACTGGAAGGGACGCCGAAGTACGATCCACCGATCATTGGCCGCCTGAAGCGATGGAAAAACGGCGATCCGATCGTAATTTCCCGTCGAGAAATAATATGACCGTAAAGGGCTGAAGCGATGATTCCACTTAAACAGATCAGGGAAGATCCCGACAGAATCATTCAGGCCGCCGCCGACAAAGGGGAGGTGATCGAGATGGAACGTCTCCTCGAACTTGACGGAAAATCGAGAACATTGATCAGCGAGGTGGAACAAAAAAAGGCCGAGCGGAACAGAATCAGCGAAGAGATCGCCCGGCTGAAACGGGAGGGAAGCGACGCTGACAGCCTAATCACCAAGATGAGGGAACTTTCCTCGGAGATAAAAAGCGATGATGCAAAACTGGCTGAGATGAAGGAAGAAGTTGAGAATCTCCTCATTTGGATTCCCAACATTCCCCACGTGTCAGTGCCGGTGGGGAAGGATGAGTTGGCCAATGAACTTCTGCGGAGTTGGGGAGAAGCGCCAACATTTGATTTTGATCCAAAAAACCACACCGAACTAGCTGAGTCGCTGGGACTCATCGATTTTTCGCGAGGGGCAAAAATTTCCGGCTCTGGTTTTCCCCTCTACACGGGCTCCGGAGCCCGTCTGGAGCGGGCTCTGATCAACTTCATGATTGATCACAACGAGTCCCGGGGATACAGTGAAGTGATGACGCCGTTCTTGACACTTCCGTCGTCCATGGAAGCGACAGGACAAATTCCGAAACTGGAAGAGGACATGTACCACGTGGAGAAAGATAACCTCTACCTCATCCCCACTGCCGAGGTACCAGTGACAAATATCCACCGTGGAGAGATTCTTCAGAGAAAGGACCTCCCCATCCGTTATACCGCTTATTCGCCCTGTTTTAGACGGGAGGCCGGTTCCTACGGCAAAGGAACCAGAGGGTTGTTGCGAATCCACCAGTTCAATAAAGTGGAGATGGTAAAGTTCGTTCGGCCGCAAGATTCTTACGATGAGCTTGAATCACTGACAGAGGATGCCGAGTCAGTGCTTCAGGCGCTGGGTCTTCATTACCGCGTCTTATCCCTCTGCACCGGGGACCTCAGTTTTGCCGCGGCGAAGTGTTACGATCTGGAGGTGTGGGCACCGGGGGAGGGACGATGGCTGGAAGTGTCGAGCTGCAGCAATTTTGAATCTTTTCAGGCACGACGGGCTGATATCCGGTTCCGGGAAGAAGGGGGGAAGGTACGCCACGTTCATACTCTGAATGGCTCGGGGGTGGCGACACCACGGCTCATGACGGCCCTGCTTGAAACCTATCAGACCGATGAAGGAACTGTAATAATTCCGGAACCGCTTCACTCTTATTTTGGTGGTTCACTCCTGACAAAGTAGAGCGGTGCTCCGGCAATTCTTTTTCCTGTTTAACGTTTTTTTCTGGATAACAGTTCTTGGATCAGTCGCGATTCTCGTGGGTATTTTCGATTTCAGGGGCCGATTCATCGGGTGGATGGCGAGGGTTTACTTCAAAATTTTGCTCTGGGCAAGTGGCGTGGAATACAGTGTGACGGGGTTGGAGAAGCTCGACGGTAACTCACACTACATTTTTGCGTCGAACCATGAGAGCGCCTTCGATATACCTCTCATACTCGGCGGGCTCCCTTTCCACATCGTTTCCCTTGCCAAAAGGGAGCTGAAAAAAGTGCCGATGCTCGGCTGGGCTATGATCGCAGCTAGGCATGTCTTTATTGACCGATTCAACAGTAGGAGAGCCATCGAGTCTTTGGAAAAAGTGAAATTGTCGCTGTCGACAAACCCACGGTCTCTTATGATTTTTCCGGAGGGGACTAGGAGTAAGGACGGCCAGGTTCACCAGTTCAAAAAAGGAGGGCTGGCTATCGCGCTTGAGATCGGTATGGACGTGGTCCCCCTGGCGGCGTGTGGAACAAGCGCAATCGTGGCGAAAAAATCGTTTAGATTGAACAGGGGCGAAGTAGAACTGAAGGTTGGTGAACCTGTCCGTGTTGCGGACTGGAAGGGGAGTGCAAAGAGCGATTTTGCCAATCATATTCACCGACAGGTGGTGACCATGAAATCGGACTGGGAAGAGGGACGAACTTCGTTTCCGGAGGTGGTCCCGGCGTGAACTATTACGGAGAGATGAAGCGGTTTCACCATGTGATGAGGGAAAGACCCTTTCCCGTATTTTCCAGTGAAGCGGCGGTAGCGGCAGAACTTGCCGATGGTTGGAAACTGTGGACTGAGGATGATCTGGTATGCAATAGAAGTAAACTGAGAGCTAGGTGAGTTTCGCGGCTACCAAGAGACGGGGTGATAGAGTGGTTCGGGAATGTCCTTATCTCCCCTCTGCACGTTGTTGAACATAAAATGAGCTTGGAGAGGTGGTATTCACTCATTTTTCCGTCCTCGTACGGTAGACTGAAGGGACATTTTATGGGTCGAGTCCCATTGGGAGTCCTGAGGGTATTCGTGGTCGTCCAAGGTCTTCTATAATTGGAACGGGAATTGCCCGCATGCTCTTCTGAATGTCGCTGTGTTGTCTGCCGATAAGATGCCATATCTAGAGAGAGAGGCTGCCGTTCAGTTCGCCGCCGGAATCCGCTCAAGGGGCGGGAATGTGGTCTTTACCAATGGATGTTTTGATTTGTTACACAAGGGTCACCTCACCCTGTTGAAATCGGCGCGACGGGAGGGGGACTGCCTAATCGTCGGGCTCAACAGCGATGAATCTGTCCGGCGCCTCAAAGGTAAAGGGCGCCCGGTCCAGTCCGAGAGTGAGCGGGCCGAAGCGCTTCTGGCGACGGATGTCGTGGACCTGGTGACGCTCTTCGCCGAGGAAACTCCACTGGAACTGATCCGGAAGATTCAGCCTGATATCCTTGTTAAGGGTGGTGATTACGAAATTGACGAGATCGTAGGGGCCGACGTGGTGGAAGGCCGTCGAGGTCGTGTGGTGACGGTTCCCCTCTTACCGGGATTCAGCACCACCGATATAATTGACCGGCAAAACTAGTGCTTGACTGCCCCTCGGCTCTACAGCTAAGTTCACCGCTGATTTTTACGAATGATCTATCTTAAACAATATTTCAAGATAAAAGGTCATCTCCTGTGGCTCCCCCTTTTCGCTGTTGCTTTGCTTCGAGGGCAGGAGTCGACGACCAAACCGGTGAACGATTCCGAGTCAAATGACATCGAATACGCTGCCACCAACGGTGTAGAAGATCGTTTTCCCCTTATCCTTTCTGACGCCAAAAGTTTCTTCTCAGAGGCGATTATCGCTGATCACCACGGCGACTCCCTGGAAGTTCTCTATCTTCTGGACAAAATCGTGGAACTCCTGACTGAGGCGGAACAGCTCGGCGAGATGTCTGAAGATGATAGGGAAGAATTCAACCGGTTCGAGGAGACCATGATCCACACCTACCAAAACAACTTCATCACTGTGGACAGGACCAATGCCCCCATTGCCACCGCTAGTTTGAAAGAGGAGCTGTCACGTTATCTGGAGCCGATCGAAATAGAGATTAACGGCTCATCTTTCAAGGTGATAGATGACAGGGAAGGACACATGCCTCTTGTGATGAACAGCCGCGTTGAAAGGGCCATCAAATTCTTTGAAACGGACGGACGTCAGGCTTTCGAGCGGTGGCTTTCCCGCTTCCCTTATTATGGGCCGCTTATACAAAAAGTGATGACGGAACATGAGCTTCCGGAGGAGCTTGTCTTTCACGCCATGGTTGAGAGCGGGCTGAATCCGCGGGCCTACTCTCGAGCCCACGCCGTCGGAATGTGGCAGTTTATCAGTTCCACGGCTAAGTTGTACGGGTTGGAGAGAACCTGGTGGGTGGATGAGCGGCGTGATCCTATCCGGGCCACGGTGGCGGCGGCGAAATATCTAAAAGATCTCTATCTGGAATTCGACGATTGGTATCTTGCTCTGGCGGCTTATAACGCAGGTGCAGGCAGGGTGAACAGGGCTATCAGGCTCCACCAATCGAGCGATTTCTGGAGTCTCAGTTCCCTTCCGAGGGAGACAAAGAACCACGTCCCGACGGTTCTGGCTACGGCTGTCATCACACGCTCCCCTGAACAGTATGGTTTTGAGATTCCGGAAGAAGACCCTTTTGAATTTGAGGAAGTGACAGTGGAGAAGAGCGCAGATCTGGCAGTTTTAGCGAAATGTGTTGGGATTAAGGTGGAGGAATTACGGAGGTTCAATCCCGAATTACGCCAACACGCCACCCCGCCGGAGGAACCTTATAATCTCAAGATTCCATTGGGGAAAGAGGAAATGTTCTTGGCGGCTTTCAGCGCCTTGAAGGATGAGCAGCGGTTCGCGCCTCAATATATGGTTCATGTGGTCCAGCGGGGCCATATCCTCAGCTGGATAGCGAAGAAGTACGGTGTTTCGATGCACCAGATTGCTTCATTTAATAAGATCAAAAACTTCCACCGTCTCCGGATTGGACAGAAACTGACCATCCCAATTCCGGGAGTCCCATCCACGCCTATCCTAGCGTCTGAATCAGCGCCCAACACCCTAACTTATATGGTGAGAAAAGGCGATACCCTCGGTCACATCGCCATGCGCTACAGCTCCACGGCCCGGCGTATTCGTCAGCTGAACGGTCTCAGCTACGGCTCTTATATCTTCCCCGGACAGAAGCTGAAGGTTCCCGTTAGGGAGGGGACGAATGTGGCGACGACGTCGAGCAAATATGTGAAAGAGATTTATACTGTGAAAACTGGTGACACCCTGAGCCATATCGCTGAACGGTATCGTGTCGGAATGAGCAAGCTTCGTCAGTGGAACAGCATTCGGGATAGTGACTTTATAATTCGGGGGCAGAGGCTTGTCATTTATGTAAGACAGGGTTGAGAGGAGAAGAGATGAAATGAGCAACAACAGCGGAAAGACGGTGACAAAAGCAGAAATTGTTGAGGAAGTTTCCCAAGCGACTGGACTGACGAAAGTGGAAACAGAAACAGTGATGAACGGCATCATGAGCACCATCACAACGGCTCTGAAGAACGAACGGCGGGTGGAGCTTCGTGGCTTCGGTACTTTTGGCGTTAAGCGGCGAGATCCCCGGAAGGCGAGGAACCCCGGAACAGGAGAGACAGTATTTCTTCCTGAACGCTACGTCCCCACGTTCAAGCCGTCCGGGCTCCTCAGAAAAAATGTTAACAACTCACTCATGGAGTAGAACCTATGCCCTGTGGAAAAAAGCGTAAGAGACGGAAAATTTCAACGCATAAGCGTAAGAAACGTCTCCGCCAAAACAGGCATAAGAAGAAGGTACGTTAGCGGAAGCTAACTGATTGGCGTGCGGTTTATCCTGACAGCACGGCTCCTGCTCCTCCTACTCCTTTTCCCCCAGTGGGGTTTTGGTTGGGGCTATTCCGCCCACAGAATCGTAAACCGCCAGGCAGTGGGACTTCTCGATTCACCGCTGGGCGAATACTTTAACCGTCACATTAATTACCTTTCCGAGCACGCGATTGATCCTGATCTTTGGCGCAACGACAAGGAGGCTTATCCGGACGAGGCTCACGGCCACTATTTCGATGCTGATCTGTACGCGGCGTATCCTTTCCGAAACATCCCCCGCCGGTGGGAGGAAGCGGTTCGCAAATACGGCGAGAAGAACCTGAAGGGGTGGGGGACGGCGCCGTGGCGCATCGAACAGTTTTACGACAAGTTGGTGATGGAGTTCAAAGAGGGGAAGTGGACGGAAGCGCGTCTGACCGCCGCGGCGCTGGCTCACTATGTGTCAGACATCCATGTTCCGTTTCATACGGTCCAGAACTACAACGGTCAGCTCACTGGAAACAAGGGGGTTCACAAGCGGTGGGAGGCGGACATGGTAGAGCAGTATTTCCTTGACGCGGCTCGACCGGAAGGGCCTCTTGAAAAGGAAGCCGATCCCGTGGAGATGGCTTTTGTTATCGTGGAAGAGTCTTTTCCGGGGCTAGAAAGAATCCTGAAAGCTGAGACGAGAGCGAGACAGACGGTTCCGGAAGAATCGCGGGACATTATTGCCAACTGGGACAAGTCGATGCAGGGTACAGAATATATCAAAATTCTCTACGAGGAGACGGGGGAACTGGCCATCGCTCGGATGAAAGCGGCATCATTGAGGGTCGCCTCTTATTGGCAGTGGGCATGGATGGAGGCGGGAAGACCATTGCCACCCGCTCGCTGAACAGCGGCATGGAATCTCTGTCGACTCCCTCTGAAGCAACCGCCGGGCAGTTGGACGTCTACACCGTTTCCGAAATCACCGCAGAGATCAAGGCGGTGCTGGATGGTACCTTCGGTGGAGTTTGGGTCGAAGGGGAAATATCCAACTTCAAGCACCATTTCGCATCGGGGCACATGTACTTTACTCTGAAAGATGAGCGCACTGAGCTGAGAGGAGCCATGTTCAAGGGGTATAATCAGTACCTCAAGTTCGCGGTGGAAGATGGTATGAAAGTCCTGGCCTACGGCGACATATCTGTCTACGAGACGAGGGGACAGTACCAGCTATTGGTGAAGCGGATGGAGCCATCAGGCGTCGGGACGCTCTATCTCGTCTTTGAAGCCCTCAAGGAAAAGCTGAAAGCGGAAGGTCTTTTCGATAATAGCCGCAAGAAGCCTCTGCCCGTCTATCCGTTCAGGATTGGAATTGTCACCTCCGGAACCGGCGCTGCTGTAGAGGATCTGAAGACGATACTGGCTCGTCGTGTGCCCCATGTCAAGCCGATCCTCCGTCCCACTCTGGTTCAGGGCGATGGCGCCACGCAGGATATTGTGTCCGCGATAGCCGAACTGGTGAAGCGTGAGGATCTTGATCTGATCATCGTTGGGCGCGGCGGCGGCTCGTTGGAAGACCTGTGGGCATTTAATGAAGAAAAGGTGGTCCGCGCAATTGCCGAATGTACAGTGCCCGTTATATCGGCCGTTGGTCACGAAACAGATTTTACACTCTCTGACTTTGCCGCCGACCTCCGAGCTCCAACACCGTCGGCTGCCGCTGAATTGGCATCACCCACACAAAGTGAAATTGAGGCTCGACTGGATGAATCAGCCCGGCGGCTGGAAGAAGAGCTACGGAACAGGATTCAGACAGCGTGGCAGCATATTGATGGTCTCAGTTCGCGGTACGGGCTTCAGCAACCAAGGGTGCTTCTCCAACGGGAGCAGGATCGCCTAAAGAGGCAGGAAGAAAAAATGATGAAGAACATTCACGTGATTCTCGCCATGAAGAGTGCTCAATATGGATTGCTTTGCGGACAGCTGGAGGCGGTTAACCCTACGGCCATCCTGCAACGAGGCTACGCCATCGCCCGGACACTACACGATGGGAAAATCCTCAGGAACACCTCCCATATCAAGGCAGGGAATCGGTTCGGTCTGACGCTGGCCGACGGCGAACTTGAAGGGGAAGTGAAGAAGATCAAGAGGTAGAGTGGGGAACAAACCTTAACTTTTACGCAAAGGTGACAAATAGTGGTTAAGAAAAAATCAGTTGATTTCGAAAAATCGATGCAACGCCTTAAAGAGATCGTGGATCAGCTAGAAGGCGAATCAGCCTTGCTGGAGGAGAGCCTAAAGCTGTTCGAGGAGGGGATGAAGCTTACGGAGGCGTGCCGCAGCATGCTGGAAAAGGCTGAGGAGAAGATTAAGACATTGTTGGACGAAGACAAATGAAAGTTGCCTTGTGGGGAAACACCAGCAAGCCGCTTTTCTGGGAACTGTTGCCCAAAGTTACTTCGTGGCTGGATGAGAAGGGGCAGGAGCTTTTTCTCACGACACACATCCACAAACGGCTGGAGGACGCTTCCAGTTACAGCTATTCCATCATTGAAAAGGCCGACGATTTCAGTGATGTCGATTTTGTCCTTGCTATGGGGGGAGACGGTACCATTCTCTCGGCGGCGAGGGGCGTTGAATACCGTGGGACGCCAATCTTCGGCGTTCACCTTGGGGGCCTCGGCTTCCTTGCCGAGGGGACAGTCGAAAATTGTTTCTCCAGGCTTGAGTCGATCATAGGGGGTAACTATTCCACCTTCCCAAGGATGGTGATCAAGGCCGAAATAAAAGGGGAGGAACCGACTGTAGTTGCGGCCTTAAACGATCTCGTCCTCGATGGTGGTGAAGGCTTCAGACTTATGAAGTGTTCCCTTCACACAGAGGGGCGGTTTATTACATCCTATTCAGCTGATGGATTGATCATCACCACGCCTACCGGTTCAACGGCATATAATTTGGCGGCAGGCGGCCCCATCGTTGCACCATGGCTTTCGCTTTTTACTGTCACTCCCATCTGTCCACACACACTCTCTTCCCGTCCGATCGTACTGCCGGCCGAGAGCGACCTCACTATCACATTCCCGGAGGATGAGCCCGGAGCTCGGCTCACAGTGGATGGCCAGCTTCAGCACCCCCTGTCAGCGGGTGGACAGGTGGTGGTCCGGAAAGCGGACTACCAAGTCAATATGATAACTTTCGAAAATCGCGATTACTTCCAGACTCTCCGGACAAAGATGGGGTGGGGCCAGTATAAAGGTAGCGGGAGTTGAGCAGGCTCGCTCAAATGGCCTTGTAAACCGTAAAAAAGAGTTCACAAATTCAATTCAGTGTGTCAATCACAGCGCCGCCCATCAGCGCTAAATGTTCGACATCACTTGTCTTGCCGGAGAGGCTATTGAACCGTCCTATTAAGTCCTCAAATATGACGCGCCATTAATGTCAACGATGCATCCCGTCATGAAGTCGTTTCCTTGGGCGGCTAGCAACACCGCCGCCTGTGCTACCTCTTCCGGCTTCGCCACACGCCCGAAGGGACTCTGATTCTTGATCCCTTCCCCTTGCATCCCCTCCAAAATCGGGGCCACCCGATCCGTCTCTACATAACCCGGCGCCAGCGTAAAGATGAAAATATTGTGTTTGATAAGCGCCTGCGCCATGGACTGCCCGAAAGCGTTGATCCCCGCCTTACTGGCACCGTAAGCCGGGGCCGTCGGCTCTCCTCGGAAGGCGCCCCGGGAGGAGATATTGACAAACCTACCGCCACCCAGTTGCTTCATTTGCTGGATGGCGCAGAAAGTGACATTCGTGTGCCCCAGGAGGTTCACCGCCAATGTCCTCTCCCAGATGGAAGTCCACTCTTCGTAAGAGAGTTGATCAAAATCGAATTGTTCAATGAGGGCGGCGTTATTGACGACAATGTCGATGCGCCCTGTCTGCGCAACAATCTCATCCACGATTCGTTTCGCTTCTTTCGACTCGCTAATGTCCCCCTGAATAAGCAGATGGCCGTTCCCTTTCAGTGAATTGACAGTCTTTTTTCCTCCCTCTTCGTTGGTGCGATAGTGGACTGCTACCGTTCCGTTGGACGCCGCGAACGCTTGGGCAACGGCACTACCGATGCCGCTAGAGGAACCTGTTACCAAAACTGTCATCCCGGAATAATCGATTTTCATAGAGCGCTCCTTTTGGAACTACTATTTTTTCAGTTACGAAAGTACCAAAGCAAAAAGTGTTCGTTAAGAGATTTTGAGCAAATAATAATAAGTCTGTTTTGTATGTGTGTTTGAGTATCTGTTGAAACCCCTCAGGTTATTTCTTTCGACGTTTCAACGATTTTCTTCCAGGACGCCTCCACATGGTGCTGCTCCGTCAATTGATTGCCGATACAGAAACGGATCGTATACTTCCCGTTCAACCGCGTATGGGTAAGATACATGTGGCCACTTCTGTTTAGCCGGTTCAGCAGGGATTTGTTCTTTTCGTCGCTCCCCTTCATTCGGAAGCAGGCGAGGTTCAGCGGCGCCGGCGCCATCGGTTCAAACCGATTGTCGTTCTCAATGAAGGAGTGAAACAGCTGTCCCAGCTCCACACTTTTCCGGACATGAGTCTGAAGGCCTTCTACACCGTAATGTCTTATAACAAACCACAGCTTTAGCGCCCGGAACCGCCGCCCCAGCGGAATCTGCCAGTCGCGGTAATCGATGACGGCGTCGGATTGACTCGCTTTGTTCTTCAGATATTCGGGAAAGATGGATAGGGTATCCAACAGCGCCTTTCTGTCTTTAACGAAAAATGCGTCACAGTCGAAGTTCGTGAGCATCCATTTATGGGGGTTAAAGCAGTAGCTGTCGGCATGTTCCAGTCCATCGTGGACCCATCGGAATTCGGGGCAAAGGGCCGCAGTCCCAGCCATGGCGGCATCCACATGGAGCCAGATGTTGTGCTTCCCACAGATCTTTCCGATCTCACCTAGCGGATCGAAGGCAGTGGTGGAAGTAGTGCCAGAGGTCGCGCAGACAAATGTAGGCGTTTTTCCGTTTTCCACATCATCCATAATTGCTGCGGCGAGGGCATCGGCCTTCATGGCGAAGGTTTTGTCCACCTCGATGAGTCTTAGGTTGTTGCTCCCGAGACCGGCGATTTTTACTGCCTTTTCCACGGACGAATGGGACTGATTTGAGGTGTAGGCGGTCAGTCCGGTCTTAACGCCGTCCCTGTTTCCCAACCCAGCGGTAGCCCGTTCTCTTCCGGCGAGGAGAGCGCAAAGAGTGGCGCTGGAAGCGGTATCGTGAATCACGCCGCCGCCGTCAGATGTGGAGAGGAAGTGGACTGGGAGGTCGAGCATCTCCACCAGCCAATCCATCATGTGTGTCTCTACTTCGGTACAGGCGGGGGACGCTGCCCACAGCATACCATTGACGCCAAAGCCTGAGGAGAGCAGATCGCCAAGAATGGCCGGTCCGGAAGCGTTGGCAGGGAAGAAGCCGTAAAAGTTGGGCGACTGCCAGTGGCTGATCCCCGGAAGGACGATCTCCTCCACATCTTTCATCATGGCGTCGAACGGCTCACCATCCAGCGGTGGATGAGTAGGAAGCTTACTGCGAACCTCGCCCGCCTCCACCTGCGACATGACCGGAAACTCACCGATTTGTTCATAGTAGTCGGCAATCCAGTCAATGACGTCTTTCCCTGCTTTGCGGAACTGTTCAGGTTTCATGGGAAAATCTTACACCTCATTTTATTAAGGATTTGTGCCGTCGCAGCATGCAGTCGTCCATTACCACAAGCAGTCCGGCTTTCTCTGCCGTTCGGGCTGCCTCCTCGTTGATAACGCCGTCCTGAAGCCACAGCGCCTCGGCGCCAATTTCAATGGCAACTTTGGCGATAGGCAATAGGTGCTCCGGCCGGCGGAACACATCCACCACATCCACCGGTTTGGGGATTTCAGAAAGGGAGGGAAAGCAGGTTTTACCAGCGATTTTGCTGTGTCCGGGATTCACAGGTATGATTCTGTATCCCTGCTCCCGAAGATAAAGGGCGACATAGTGGCTCGGCCGTTCCGGATTGGGACTCATCCCCACAACAGCGACGGTCTTCATGCTGAAAATTTTTTCTATGGTTTCAGGTTCGTTCATACTTGAATATCTGTTGATGTGTCTTGTTCCAGTTTACCTTAGAACTGTAACACTCCAAAAAAATGAAAACTTTATTGCTCATTTCCTGAACCAGTTGCCTATGACATAGGATAAGATTTTCGGGTTCTCCTTAAGCCGACGCATAGCGTAGTCATACCACTCGTCGCCGAACGGAATATAAATGCGTACCCTGTGCCCCGCCTCTAGCAGTTGCTCCAGCCTGTTCCCCATGGGGACACCGTACAGAACTTGAAATTCGTAGCGGTCGTTTGATAATGAGCGGTTTTCGAGCCAGGTCTCAATCGTGTCGATCAGATAAATATCGTGCGTGGCTATGGCGATGGTCGCGCCGTTTGTGAGTCCATACTGGACCAGCTGAATGAAGCTATCTCTAATCTCCTTTCTGCCTTGAAACGCCATCTCCTCAGGTTCACGATAGATCCCCTTACAGATGCGGACATTAAGGCTCTCTCGGTTTATCCGTTGAAGATCACCCTCGCTCCGACGCAGGTATGCCTGTAACACGGGCCCCACTCCCGTATAGTTTGATTTACAATTTTCATAGAGTGCTAGCGTGGTATCTGTGTAGGGGGTGTTCTCCATGTCGATGCGGAGAAAGTTCTCTCTTTTCTTAGCCATCTCCAGCAGCCTGAACAGATTCTCTTCGGACAGCTCATCGTCAAAGCCGAGGCCCAGATGGGTCAGCTTTACTGAAATATTGCAGTTGAGGCTGGAATCTGCAATAACGTCGTATAGATGAAGGTATTTTTCTGTGATCTTCCTCGACTCTTCAGCCGACTCAACATGCTCCCCTAAAATATCGAGGGTGGCAGAAAAACCCAGCTGGTTGAGCTCATGTACAACCCCTAGGGCATCACTCTCTGTCTCCCCCGCCACGTAACGCATGGCGAAAGGGCGGACAGCCTGCCTCGGAAGGAAAGGGAGGAGTGTTGTAAGTGAACTGTTCAGGAATCCCATAAGGGCTTGCGAATTTAGCAGAGGTAATCGCCTTCGTCAATTGGTTTCCTCCGAACAGGCACCCTTTTCGTATGTCTCCGCCGAGACCGCCACCACCGCTGTTTTCTGAGGGAAATTGCCTTGCATTGACATAGGGGTAACAATAAATTCATTTTCTGTTTCAGCACCCCAAAAGACATGTATAGAGATTTCGGAACGGCGTTTATTTTTGTCTTCATCGGCATCGTACTGGTTGCGGCACCGCTTCTGATTCAAAGAATCCTATCACCCCAGCGGAAGACACTGGACAAGATGTCCACCTACGAATGCGGCGAGGCCGTAGAGGGGCCAGCGTGGGTAAAATTCAACATCCGGTTTTACGTGGTGGCCCTCATATTCATCATATTCGATGTAGAGGTGGTTTTTCTCTTCCCATGGGCTGTTGTCTACAAGGAGTTGGGACTTTTTGCCTTTGTGGAAATGATGATTTTTATCGGTGTTCTCTCCCTAGGTCTCGCCTATGTCTGGCGTAAGGGCGATCTTGAATGGGTGAAGTTTTCCGTCCCGTACGGTCGAGGCCGGTACCGGAAGCTGACCGTTACCGAAGAGCCGCCTACACCACCGGCACCTCAAGAGAGTCCGGCATAGTCGCTATCCTCCAATGAACTTTGCGGGAATTGTAGAGGAAATCAACACCAGATTTGGGGACGGTTTTGCCGTTGTTGATGAGGAAGTTTCTCTCAGAACTGTGCGAGTATCACCCGAGCAGTGGGGCGAACTTGCCCCCTTTCTTTGTGAAGAGGACTCTCTCAGTTTCGATGCCATGATGTGCATTACCGGCATCGACGAGGGGGAGGAGAGCAAGAACCTTGCTGTTGTTTACAACCTCCATTCCATGAAACACAACCACAAGCTGGAGGTCTATGTGCCAACGCCGAGAGCACTTCCGAAAGTCCCCTCTGTGGAGCAGATATGGCGTATCGCCGACTGGTTTGAGCGAGAGACCTATGACATGTTTGGTATCGAATTTGAGGGTCACCGCGACCTGCGGCGGATCCTTCTTCCGAGCGACTGGGATGGCTACCCTCTCCGGAAGGACTACAAGTTCCCCGACACATACCGCGGTATCGTGGTCGACAAGATGAAAGAGGGATGGGAGTAGCTGTAGATAAAGAACTTGGCGCCGTCCACGGTGAGGAGATGACTCTCAACATCGGACCCCAGCATCCCAGTACTCACGGGGTTCTCAGGCTGAAAGTCAAGACTGATGGCGAGATCATCACCGAAATCATCCCGTATATCGGCTATCTTCACCGCTGTTTCGAAAAGCATTGTGAAAACCTCACCTACGAACAGGCGATTCCCTTCACGGACCGATGCGATTACATCGGCTCTATGAACAATAATTTTGGCTATGCTGTCGCAGTGGAACAGTTGATGGATATCACGATATCGGAAAAAGTGGAATACATGCGTATTATTGTGGCGGAGATGAACCGCCTTGCAAGCCATCTCCTGGCCATCGGCACGTTCGGTCTGGACGTTGGTGCTTTCACTCCTTTTCTCTACTGCTTTCGCGATCGTGAAAGAATTCTTGATCTTTTTGAGATGCTCTGCGGGGCCCGCCTACTGTACAATTATATTTGGATCGGTGGTGTCTCTCACGATTTTCCTGTAGGGTGGGTGGAAAAAACCTACGATTTCTTAGACTATTTTGAACCGAAGATTTCCGAGTACAACCAACTCCTTACTTACAACAAGATTTTTATTGAGCGGTCGGCGGACGTTGGGGTAATTCCATCGGAAGTGGCCATTAGCTACGGCGTCACAGGACCGAACCTTCGGGGTTCGGGCATCCGGTGGGATCTGCGGAAAGATGAAGTCTACGGCATTTACGACCGGTTCGACTTCGATGTCCCAATTGGCACTGGCGCTATGGGATCGGTAGGGGATTGTTGGGACAGATACTACGTCCGTGTGCGGGAGCTGGAAGAGAGTGTGAAGATTATCAGACAGGCCCTTGATGCTATGCCGCGGGACGGCGATGTTCATGCGGCGCTCCCGAAAAAGATCAGGCCCAAGGCCGGACACGTTTACAGCAGGACTGAGAGCCCTCGGGGAGACCTTGGTTTCTACATTGCCAGCGATGGAAGCGACACTCCAAGTCGTCTAAAAATGAGGTCGCCCGCCTTCACGGCTCTCAGCTGTCTTGATGAGATTGCCCGAGGGTGGATGATTTCTGACGTCATCGCCATCCTTGGTTCGCTTGATATCGTTCTGGGGGAGATTGACCGCTGATGGTAGATTTTTTCCTCGACACATTTTCCGGAATCGGGTGGTTGTCTTCTTCACCGAATCTTTCCTTCTTTTTGGCTGTCACCTTGGCCGGACTCCCAATTTTTCTATTTATGGCACTGAACGCGCTGGTTGCAGTCTATGCGGAGCGGAAGGTGTCGGCCTTTATGCAGGACAGGCTCGGTCCTATGGGACAAGGGGTCGGCCTCCATGCCGGGAAATGGGGTATGCTCCAGACGGCAGCAGACGCAGTCAAGCTACTTACGAAGGAAGACATAATCCCCGCCAGCGCTGACAGGAAACTGTTTGTGCTGGCACCTTTTATCTTATTTGTTGGCTCGTTCGTCGCATTTGCCGGACTCCCCTTCAATGAATATGTGGTGGCAGCAGACTTTAATCTTGGCATCTATTACATTCTTGCCATGGGGTCCGTCGGTGTTATTGGCGTAATCCTTGCCGGCTACAGCTCTAATAACAAATGGTCGCTTTACGGTGCCATGCGATCCGCCGCTCAGATCGTTAGTTATGAAATCCCCGCAGGACTCTCTCTTCTGGCAGTGATTATGCTTACCGGGAGTCTTGCCTTTAGGGATATTGTCGCGGCCCAAACGGGGACGACACTGGCGGTGTTGCCGAACTGGTTCATTTTTGATAACCCTTTCACATTCTTCGCTTTCTGGCTCTTCTTTATTGCCGGAATTGCCGAAGTGAACAGGACACCTTTCGATCTTCCAGAAGCCGAATCAGAATTGGTGGCCGGTTTTCATACCGAGTATTCGGGAATGCGGTGGTCGTTCTTCTTCCTCACTGAATATGCCAATATGTTCATCGTAGCGGGTGTGGCGGCGCTTGCCTTTCTTGGTGGCTGGCTCAGCCCCATACCCGGTTATTTTGAAGGGGGACTCTGGGGAATTTTCTGGTTCATGTCCAAAGCGATGTTCCTCATTTTTGTGATGATGTGGTTCCGGTGGACGTTTCCCCGCCTCCGTACAGACCAGCTTATGCGGATGTGTTGGAAATTCTTCATGCCTGCGTCATTCCTGACAATTGTTGGCGTTGGAATTTGGGACTTATTCATAAGGTGAAAGTATGACGTATCTGTCTAATGTTTGGGAATCGATTAGTACACTGCTCATTGGGATGAGGATTACTATTGGCCATATGTTCAAAATTCGCCGTGGGAACGTGACACTCCAGTATCCTGTTGAACGGTGGCCTCGTCCCGAGCGGGCGATCGGTTTCAGCTCAGACAGCTACAATGTAATTCGTTCCCGTCTCACTGTTGATATGGATGACTGTATCGGGTGTCTTAAGTGTGAACGTGCCTGTCCCGTTGACTGCATTAAGATTGAAACGCATAAGGTTGAAAAGGGCGAGGATATCCCGGAAGCGAATCACCGCGGCGTCACTTCCCACGGCACGCAGAAACGGCTTTTGGTAACACGTTTTGATATCGACATGACCGAGTGTTGTTATTGCAACCTCTGTACTTACCCATGTCCCGAAGAGTGCATTTTTATGGTGGGCGGTCCCAATTCGAGCAGGCAGGAGATTGACTACGAGTTTTCAGAGTATGACAGGAACGACATGGTCTATCGATTCTCGCAGGTACCCCAGGACGTACTTCAGGAATACGCCATGGCTGAAAACGTCGAGGCAGAGAAAGCGAAGGAAGCAGGAGAGGTCGCCGAATGACCGGAACATCATTCATTTTCTGGATCGTCGCCCTTCTGACTGTAGGCTCCGCAGCCGGGGTGGTCTTTTCAAAAAACCTGATCTATTCAGCTATCTCGCTTCTATTCTGCCTTCTTGGTGTGGCGGGACTGTATGTCTTTCTTTGGGCCGATTTTATTGCTGTCACACAGATTCTGATTTATGTGGGAGGGATTCTTGTCCTCATCATCTTTGGAATTATGCTCACTCACAGGATCACAAATGTGAGACTGTCACACTCCTCCATCCAACAAGGTGTGGGAGGTGCCATTGTGTTGGCCATTTTTGCCGGCTTGTCAGCAATGATCCTTGATGCCCCTTGGTATCTATCTTCGGCGGAGGAACCGACCGAGACCGTCCGGGAGATTGGCAGAATGCTGATGGTAGATTATCTTCTCCCGTTCGAGGTCGCTTCAATTCTGTTGCTTGCCGCCCTAATGGGTGCGGCCCTTCTGTCGAGGAAAGTGGACTGATGGTTGGTCTGAACACTTATCTGATCATTGGCGCCATTCTTTTTTCACTAGGGATGTTTGGTGTTATTACGAGACGTAACGGCGTGGCTGTGTTGATGGGCGTTGAACTAATCCTGAACGCTGCCAATGTCAATTTTGTCGCATTTGCCCGGTTCGGTGGCATGGATTTCACGGGCCACGTGTTCTCTCTTTTTGTTATTATTCTGGCGGCGGCTGAAGCAGCAGTTGCCCTTGCCATCATTCTAAATATCTTTAACAGCCTTGGTACTGTGAATATTGATGAGGCGAACCAGCTGAAACAGTAATGATCAATTACGGAATAGCAATTCTTCTCCTGCCGCTCGCCGCGTTTGTGACCCAAATTTTTGTGGGAAAGCGGCTTCCGAGAAACGGCGATTGGGTCTCCATTGGCGCAGTGACCATCACGTTCTGTCTCTCTCTCGCCATGTTCGGGGTGATGTTAGTGAAGTACGATCCAGACTTCGTTATCGATGAGGCTTGGCAGTGGTTCGACCTGGGCTCACTTACGGTTCATCTCGGTATTCTTATCGACAACGTGACGGTGGTGATGCTCCTTGTGGTTTCGCTGGTTTCGACTCTCGTTCATGTTTACTCGACATCATATATGGAAGGCGATCCTCGGTATTCGAGGTATTTTGCTTTTCTCTCTCTCTTTACTTTTTCCATGAACGGCATCGTTCTCGCCAATAATCTCCTTGGCATCTACATGTTCTGGGAGCTGGTTGGGCTTAGTTCCTATTTGCTTATTGGATTCTGGTTTGAAAAGAATTCTGCCTCTGATGCGGCCAAGAAAGCGTTCCTTGTGAATCGCGTCGGTGATATCGGAATGTTTATCGGGATCATGCTTTTCTTTACGTCAACAGGATCATTCCTGTTCAGTGATGTTTTCGCCGGCGTTGAGAGTGGCCTCTTTTCGACGGAAATTCTTACCATCGCGGGACTTTGTCTTTTCGCGGGAGCCATCGGGAAATCAGCCCAGTTTCCACTCCACGTTTGGCTTCCGGACGCTATGGAGGGACCCACACCGGTTAGCGCCTTGATCCATGCGGCCACAATGGTTGCGGCGGGCGTGTATTTTTCATTCCGTCTCTTTCCCATCTTTACGCCGACCGCGCTGATAGTGATAGCCTATATCGGAGGATTTACAGCGATATTTGCCTCTATCATTGCTGTCACACAGAATGATATCAAGAAGGTGCTCGCCTATTCTACGGTAAGCCAGCTCGGCTACATGATTCTGGCGGTGGGAGCTGGGGCGTACACCTATGGCCTGTTTCACCTTGTCACCCACGCCGCATTCAAAGCGGGGCTTTTCCTCTGCAGCGGCAGTGTTATTCACGCCATGCACCATGCCTATCATGAACTTCATGATCATGAATCTGACCCTCAGGATATGCGGAATATGGGCGGTATGAAGGATAAGATGAGAACCACCTATCTCACCATGCTGATCTGCACCGTGGCATTGGCAGGTGTTCCGTTCACATCAGGCTTTCTTTCGAAGGATGCGGTTCTGGCGGGAACACTCTCTCTCACCATGCACCACCCCGAACATTTCCTTCTTGTTGTTTTCGGCTTTGGAGCCGCCCTGCTTACAGCTTTTTATATGTTTCGACTAGTTTTCATGACATTTTATGGTGAACCGACGCGGCGAGAGGTTTATGACCATATCCACGAGTCGCCCTCACCCATGACAGCGCCGCTGGTGACTCTCGCTACACTTTCATTCTTCCTGTTCTTCACACTTCCTAATCTCAACCCTTTTTCCGATCACGGCTGGTTTACGACCCTGATTCAGGCGAAAGATTCGGTAGTCCCCGGGCACCTCAACCCCACAGCCCATGAAATAGCTGAGGGGATGCATCACGCTCACACGCCGGCCATGATACTATCTATCCTGATTGCTTTCGGCGGCATAGGGCTTGCGATCCTGATGTATCTTCAGAAAAAAATATCCGCTGACGATATGGCGGCTAGATTAGCGCTTCCCTACAAGCTTTCCCTCAACAAGTTTTTCGTGGACGAGACATATCAACGCTACCTCATTAATCCTTCACTTGCCTTCTCAAAAGTTGTCGCATTCCTTGACTGGGAGCTTTATGACAAATATGTGATTAACGGGCTTGGAAAGGTGACTGAGTGGTTTTCGCGTGTGGTGGGCATCAGGTGGGATTACAATGTGCTGGACCAGCAGATCGTGGATGGTGTGGGAAGAAGTACTCGGTTCTTCGGCGCCGGGCTGAAATTCGTCCAGACAGGAAAAGTCCAGAATTACCTTGTCTGGGTTCTGGTAGGTGTCATAATGATCTATGTTTTTCAGGCTGTTAGTTAAAGAGGGAAATGGAACAGATGAGTTTTAATATTCTTAGCTGGTTGGTGTGGTTACCAGTAGCGGGCGCCATCACCATCCTATTCGTGCCGAGAGATAAAGCTGATATCATTAAGTGGGTGGCGGCTGGGTTTACGGGACTTCAGGTTATCCTCACCGTGGTACTCTGGATGAACTTCAACAAGGATCATGTCGGTTTTCAGTTCATGGAAAAAGCATCATGGATTCCGTCGTTCAACATATCCTATATGTTGGGCGTTGACGGCCTCAGCATTCCCATGGTGGTACTGACAGCGCTCCTTTCATTTCTCTGTATCTTTGTAAGTTGGAAGATCGACAAAGCGCCGAAAGGGTATTTCTCACTTTTCCTACTGTTGGACGCTGGAATGATGGGCGTTTTTCTCGCTCTTGACTTCTTTCTATTCTACATTTTCTGGGAGGTGATGCTACTCCCCATGTATTTTCTTATCGGCATGTGGGGAGGTCCCCAGCGGGAGTACGCCGCCATCAAGTTTTTTCTCTACACACTTTTTGGCTCAGTCCTGATGTTGATTGCCATACTCGCACTTTACTTTTCCTGCGGCAGAACCTTCAATATGATTGAGCTGGTGGAGATTGCACCTACCGCGTTGGGGACCCTTTCTTGGTGGGGCTTTAGCGGGCTGAAAGTGGTCTGGCTCTTGCTGTTTATTGGTTTCGCCATCAAGGTTCCAATTTTTCCTTTTCATACGTGGCTTCCGCTGGCTCACGTGGAGGCGCCTACTGCCGTCTCGGTAATTCTTGCCGGGGTCCTTCTGAAAATGGGTGCCTACGGAATGTTGCGGATAAACTTTCCCATGATACCCGACGGCACCGTCTGGTTCGCCGGAGCTCTCGCAGTACTAGCGCTGATAAATGTGATCTGGGGTGCCCTGTGTGCTCTTGCTCAAACGGACCTCAAGAAGATGGTCGCCTACTCGTCTATCAATCATATGGGGTATGTGATGCTGGGAATGGCAGCCGTGGTGGCGTCCGGCACCCAGCACGGCTCCAACTCGGCAGCGGCTCAACTGGGAATGAACGGCGCCGTACTTCAGATGTTCAACCACGGAACCATTACGGCGATGCTCTTTATCCTTGTGGGTGTTGTGTATGACCGGACCCACCACAGAAACATCGACGGCTTCGGGGGTCTTGCCTCAAAGACGCCCATCTACGCCGGTGTAGTGGCGTTGGCGTGGTTTGCCGGTCTCGGCCTTCCGGGACTTTCAGGATTTATCAGTGAGGCCATGTGCTTCCTCGGCGCCTTCCCGGTTTACCGGACCATCGTGATGATTTCGACCCTTGGTATTCTCCTGAATGCCGCCTATTTCCTCTGGTCTTATCAGAGAATATTCCTCGGAAAACTGAACGAGAAGTATGCTAATCTCGAAGAGATAAACGGGAGGGAGCTGTTTACGCTTGTCCCGCTGGCGATACTTGTTATTCTTCTCGGTGTTTACCCCTCTCCTATGATCGATGTCATGAAGACAACCATGGCCCATATTGTTGAACTTGTTCAGGTGAGTCCCCTCTTGAACGTCAACTGACGAATGGGAAACATCCAGAGTATATCTTATTTCATTCCTGAACTGATCGTAACGGCGGTCGTTCTTGTGGCGGTTGTTGTTGATCTGATTGTTTCAGAGCGAAATGTCCACAGAATCGGTTATTTGGTAATAGGCGGACTAGCCATTGCCTCATTTGCCCTTTGGCTATCACCGCCTGAAGAGAGCAGTACACTCTTTCTCGGCACCATTGTGATCGATCCGTTTTCACGGATTTTCAAGTTTGTTTTTCTTTTGGCCACGATTGTAGTGGTGATGATGTCAATGAATACTGATGAACTGAAATCGGTGCGGACAGGAGAGTATTATGCCCTTATGGCGGCCATGGTGCTGGGGATGTCCCTCATGGCTTCCAGCGTTGACCTCATTATGATCTACCTCTCCATCGAGCTTGTCTCGATCGTTTCGTTTATTCTTGCAGGTTATCTTCGGGCGCAAGTACGGTCAAACGAAGCTGCGCTGAAATACGTCATTTACGGCGCATTTTCATCTGGCCTGATGCTCTACGGCCTCAGCCTTCTTTACGGTCTTACTGGGACAACAAAGCTGTTGGAACTCGGTTCAGCGGTCGCTGCACTGGGGCCGGGATCTGAATTAGCCCTGACGGTTGCGACGATACTGATCATGGCCGGGTTTGGTTACAAGGTTGCCGTGGTGCCGTTCCATTTTTGGACACCGGATGTTTACGAGGGTGCCCCGACGCCTGTTACTGCCTATCTCTCGGTAGCGCCAAAAGCGGCCGGTTTTGCTCTCCTCATTCGTTTCTTCAATTCGGTATTCGGTACGGGGCAGCCACTGAACGGAGCTGCCTGGGAGGCCATAGAGGGGGTGCCGTGGCAGGCTATCCTGATGATGCTGGCAGCCATTACAATGACGGTGGGTAATCTCATCGCCATTCAGCAGGACAACATCAAACGGCTTCTGGCCTATTCAAGCATCGCCCACGCAGGATACATTTTGATGGCTGTTCCGGTCCTATCGCAGGATGGGATTTATGCTGTTATTTTCTACATCATCGTCTACCTCTTCATGCAGCTAGGGGCGTTCTTCCTTGCCATTGTTGTCTCTAACCGGTACGATACCGAGACCATCGACGATTACAGTGGCATCGGGTGGAAATCGCCCTATCTTGGGTTCTTCATGGCGATCTTCATGTTTTCTCTCACAGGAATCCCGCCTACAGCGGGGTTCATTGGTAAGATGTATCTTTTTGCCGCCCTCATTAACGGCGGTTCCCAATTTTACTGGCTCGCCATTGTTGGTGTGCTGAATAGTGTCATTTCTCTTTATTACTATATGCGGATTGTCAAAGTGATGTATTTTGAAGGAGAGCGGGAGAAGAACCTCTATAGACCGGCGGGAGCGTCGGCGGCCATCATCCTCGCTACAGGAATACCATCAATATTCTTTGGGATTCGCTGGTCGTTTCTGGCTGACTGGGTTAACAGTTCTCTCAAGTTTTTCGTATCCGGATTTTGATCAGGTTCTTCTTGTATTACCTCAATAATATTCAGTCATTTGAGAAAGCCTGTTATTAAATTCTTTGATAATGATTGAGCATTATTTTCCCATTTTCATCGTCTTTGTTGTGGCTGCTGGGTTCGCTTTCGCAAGTCTTATATTAACACATCTAATGGGTCCACGTATCCCGAATTCAGTAAAACTGATGCCTTACGAATCGGGTGTGGACCAGGTAGGAGACACGAGGATCCGGTTTTCCATACGATTTTTTCTCATTGCCCTCCTCTTCATCATTTTCGATATAGAAATTGTTTTCCTCTACCCATGGGCGGTGGTGTTCAAAGATTTCCTGGTGTCAGGCCCATTCATATTCTTCGAGATGGTTGTGTTCCTGGCCATCCTCGCCTTTGGATTTGTTTACGTCTGGAAAAACGGAGCATTGGAGTGGGAGTGAGGCGAGCGGGGATTGAGGATTTCGGATTATGAATTGTGGCGGGAGAATTAGTGGATGAGGAGCGCATCATGCCGATGAGTCAAGATGAGATAAAGTCTAACGTCCTTACCACGACCATCGAGAGTGCTGTAAACTGGGGCAGGAAGAATTCGCTTTGGCCCATGCCTTTTGGTACTGCTTGTTGCGGCATCGAGTTTATGGCTGTCTTGGCCGCTCGTACAGATATATCCCGCTTCGGCGCGGAAGCGATCCGTTTCTCCCCGCGTCAATCGGACCTGCTCATCGTTGCTGGAAGAATCTCTATCAAGATGATGCCTGTTCTCATCCGCATCTATGAACAGATGCCGGAGCCCAAATGGGTGATCTCCATGGGCGCCTGTGCCTCCTCCGGCGGCGTGTTTGATACCTACAGTGTGATCCAAGGCGTAGATCAGTTCATCCCCGTGGATGTCTACATTCCGGGATGCCCTCCACGTCCCGAAGGCATTGTTGAAAGTCTGCTAAAAATCCAAGACTTGGTGGACAAGGAAAAATTGTCCGACTATGCGCTCTCCGACACGAAATAGATGCTGCTCGAAAAGACAATTTCCGATGTAAAGGAATCTTTCCCAGAGGCCATTCTGGATGTCACAGAGTTCGCTGGTGAGCGGAGTGTTCACATCAAATGCGATCGCATCTTAGATATACTGAGCTTCTTTAAGGAGGCAGGTTTTGAATTTCTGGCTGACCTTACGGCGGTGGATAATCTGACCTTAGGCGGTTTTGAACGCTTCGTAGTTGTCTATCATCTGCTCTCTCACGAATCTGTGGAAAGAGTTACTGTAAAGGCGTATCTGCCTGAAGAAAAACCGACTCTTCGCTCTGTGGAGAGCCTTTGGAAAACTGCAGATTGGCAGGAGCGAGAGGTGTATGATCTGTACGGCATTACGTTTGAGAGCCATCCAAACATGACGCGCATTCTGAACCCGGACACCTTTGACGGACATCCTCTTCGGAAAGATTATCCGAGAAGGGGGAGGATAGAGAGGAGTGATTTCCCTCAGGTCAAGCGGGGGATCAGAAAGGAAAACGAAACACCGTGAGTCGCGTCACGTTTGAACCTCTCGAAACAGATAGTATGGTTCTCAACTTTGGGCCACAGCACCCCGCGACCCACGGAACGCTCAGGATCATCCTGGAGCTGGAAGGAGAAACGATAACCGGATCTACTCCAGAAATTGGGTATCTCCACTCTGGCTTCGAAAAACTTGGGGAGGATCTCGATTACAATCAGTACATCACGATTACAGATCGGATGAACTATCTCTCCCCTCTATGTAACAATGTTGCTTATGCGCTGACAGCTGAAAAACTGATTGGACTGGAGGTTTCCAAACGGACGGAGCACATCCGCGTCTTGATGTGCGAGTTGAGCCGCATCGCTGACCATCTGCTGAATGTGGGTATGCTGGCGGTGGATTTGGGCGCCATGACGGCGTTTCTCTACGGCTTTCGGGTAAGGGAAGATATCTACGACCTTTTTGAAGCGGCCACTGGAACACGCCTCACCACGAGCTATACCTTGGTTGGTGGCCTCATTCGGGATCTACCTGAAGGCTTCGACAAGGAAGTGCTGCGGGTGCTTGAAGAGGTAGATGAAGTCACTGACGATATCGAGACTCTCTTAAACAAGAATAAGATCTGGTTAGATCGAACCAAGGAAATTGGGGTAATTTCGAAGGAAGATGTTTACTCCTACGGCATTTCAGGTCCCATGGCGCGGGCGGCCGGTATAGAATGGGATTTGCGTCTGAAGGAGCCCTACTCCTCCTATGAGGATTTCGATTTTGATTTGGTCATCGCCCTGAACGGTGACGTTTTTGATCGGTATTTGGTGCGGATGGAAGAGATCCGCCAAAGTATCAAGATCTGCCGGCAGGCCTTGGAGAAGATGCCGGCAGGAGAAGTGAATGTCGATCCTGATCTCGGCTTCAGCCTGCCGTCTAAGGATGAGGTTTACAATTCAATCGAAGGGTTGATCTATCACTTTGAGGTCACAATGCCTAATAGAGGCATGACTCCACCGGTCGGAGAAGCGTACGTTCCCACCGAGTCCCCTAATGGTGAACTGGGCTTTTATATCGTCAGCGATGGCACCCGTACGCCGTACCGAGTCAGGACTCGCCCGCCGTCATTGATCAACTATTCAATTTTCTCCAAGCTAGCGAAAGGACACATGCTGTCCGATGTGCCTGCTATCCTCGGCAGCATCAATATAATTGCGGGAGAGTTAGATCGATGAGTATGAACGGGACACCGAAACCTCCGTTCACTTTCGATGATAAAGATAGAGTGAGTAACATCCTTTCGCAATATCCTGATAAGCAATCAGCACTGTTGCCGTTGCTACATCTGGCGCAGTCTCAAGAAGGGTACATCTCTTCGGCCGTTATTGACACTGTTTCTGAAATCGTGGGTTGCCATCCGGCCTTAGTCATGGATTGTGTCTCCTTCTACACCATGCTCTACTCCAAACCGTGTGGCCGTCACATCATTCAGGTGTGTCAGACGCTCTCTTGTAGTCTGAATGGAGCCGACGCACTGGTGGATCACGTTAAGGACAAATGTGGGATTGAGTCGGGGGAAACAACAGACGACAACTGCTTTACCCTTATGAAAGTAGAGTGCCTCGGTTCTTGCGGAACGGCGCCCGTGGTACAAATAAATGAAGAATATCATGAGGGATTATCTCAAGATGAATTTGACCAATTGCTAGAGTCTCTTCAATGAGTGCCTTTAAGCCTATCCTAACGGAACATATCCATAAGAAAGACTGTCATACGCTTTCATTCTACAGAAGCGTTGGAGGATACACGGCTTTGGAGAAGGTACTTGCCTTGGATCCTGATGCTGTTATCGAGGAAGTAAAGGCTTCCAATCTACGTGGCAGAGGTGGAGCGGGGTTTCCCACAGGTGTGAAGTGGGGTTTCATTCCAAGAGGCAGCGAACAGCCAAAGTATTTGATCAACAATGCTGATGAAAGTGAGCCGGGCACTTTCAAGGACAGGTTGTTGATGAATAAGACCCCTCATCAAATGTTGGAAGGGATGATCATCGCATCCTATGCCATTAATTGCCAAAAAGCCTTTATTTATATCCGCGGCGAATTCTACAAAGAGTATGAAGTGTTAAACCAGATAGTGGCTGAAGCATACCACGAGAACTTATTGGGAAAGGGAATTCTTGGCTCAGATTACAATCTTGATGTTGTGATACATCGTGGTGCGGGAGCTTATATTTGTGGTGAAGAGACTGGGTTGATCGAATCCTTGGAGGGTAAGCGAGGATGGCCGAGGATCAAGCCACCCTTCCCGGCTATAGAGGGTTATTTGAAATGCCCCACAGTCGTGAACAACGTTGAAACACTCTGCAATCTTCCACACATTTTCAACCATGGGCCGAACTGGTTCCGCGCCATTGGATCTGAGAAGGGCCCCGGACCGAAACTGTACTGTGTTTCGGGCTGCGTCAATTCGCCGGGTGTCTTCGAAGAACCGATGGGCGTACCCCTGAAAGAGTTGATTTTCGAACATGCTGGTGGTATCCGGAATGGAAATGAGCTCAAAGGGGTCTTTCCCGGTGGTTCCTCCTCGGCCATCCTAAACGCTGAGGAGGCCATGGGCGTCAAAATGGATTTCGATTCGTTGGAGGAAATCAAGAGTATGCTCGGCTCAGCGGGAATCATTGTGATGGATGACAAAGTGGATATGGTTCAGGCGTGTCTCAACATCGCCCGGTTCTACGCTCACGAGTCGTGCGGGCAGTGCACGCCTTGCAGGGAGGGTACCACTTGGCTTGTGAAAATACTTACACGGATGGTCAACGGTGATGGCACAGAGCGAGATATTGACATGATTTATGAGATCACTGACAACATCGGGGGGCTTATCGATTTCTCCCAAGGCAGCTTCGGGAAGACTATATGCCCCTTCGGAGAGGCGGTGGCGTGGCCCGTCCGCAGCTTTGTGGAGAAGTTTGAAGATGAATTCCGGAGCTATATTCCCCAATTGGAGCCTGTGGCCTGATGCCCCTTCTGAAGATTGATGATGCAGAGTTTATGGTGGAGAAGGGCACCACTGTATTGCAAGCAGCTTTGGCCAACGGAATTGAGATTCCCCACTACTGTTATCATCCCGCTTTGGAGATTGTTGGGAGCTGTCGCATGTGCCTCGTAAAGGTGGAGGGCATGCCGAAACTTCAGGTATCCTGCAACACAGTCGTGAGTGATACACCGCCAGAGAGGAAAATCGATGGCAAATATGATATGGTGGTGAACACTCAAGACGAAATAGTCCAACAGGAACGGAAGAACATTCTTGAATTCCTTTTGCTGAACCACCCACTCGATTGCCCAGTTTGCGATCAGGCGGGGGAATGCTTTCTCCAAGATTACGCTTTCCGGTATGGTAACGCCCACAGCCGGTTCGAGGAAGAGAAGCGAGTCAACCCCAACGAATTACTCGGTTCTCAGATCGTGATCAACCATAACAGGTGCATCCTCTGTAGCAGGTGCGTCCGATTCACCCGGGAGATTTCCGGAACTAACGAACTCTTTGTAGAAGAACGTGGTTATCGCTCAAAAATTGCTGCGTTGGATGACAAACCTCTCGATAATCAACTAGCGGGAAATGTGGCGGACATATGTCCTGTTGGCGCTCTATTGAGCACGGATTACATTCATAAGAATCGTATCTGGAATCTTCAAGAACAGTCTTCCGTATGCCAAGATTGCAGCGTGGGATGCAATGTCGATGTCTTCTATCAGAAAGACCAGATTTTCCGGTTGACACCGCGAGAGAATCATGATGTGAATGGCTACTTCATGTGCGATATAGGACGGTACGGTTTCCACAGATTCGAGGAGATAGAACGGGTGACTCTGCCTTTGGTGAAGTCCGATGGGAATTTTACTGAATCAAGTTGGGAGGAAGCTATTGTCAAGACTGCGGAAGAACTGACCAACGCGGGAGCAAAATCTGCTGGTGTTGCTTCTCCTTTTCACACCAATGAGGCAAACTTCATACTTGGACGTCTGATGGATGGTAACATTGGAACTCTTCCTGCGGTGACTGATGAGGAGGTCATTTATCCGTCCGGTTTCCGCATCAGTGCTGATCGTTCTCCTAACCAACGGGGTATGAATGATGTATGTCCGTCGATCGTGGAGGACTTTGCCTCTACTATCGAAGGAAAGGATATCCGTTTTATCTATATTTTGGATGACGGTATTGACAGAAAGTTGGACGACCGATGGAAAGAGCTGTTAGAGAAAGTCGGTTTTGTCGTCGTGCAGAGTTATGCAATGACGGATATGGCAAAATACGCAGATATTGTATTACCGGGAGAAGCGCCATTTGAACGGGAAGGAACCATTACCAATGACGCTGGCCGAGTACAGTGGTTGAGGCCATCAATTACGTCTAAAGGTGAAGCACGTCCCGATTGGAAAATTCCGATGCTAATTCAATCCAAGTGCACTGGGGTTGAAGCAATGTCCGATGTAAGTGCCGTGATGAACGAGATGGGTAAGGAGTTCCCAATCTATGCAGGTATCACTTTCTTCAGGTTGGGCGATCAGGGCCTTCCACTAAATGGGAAAGGTGAAATGTGATGGACCTTCTTGGTTTCTCAATCATCTGCGCAAAGGTGTTGCTCGTTTTTTCGGCTACGATGCTCACAGTCCTATTAATGGTCTACGCCGAGAGGAGAGTTTCGGCTTTTATGCAAGGTCGGCTCGGACCCAACCGCGTAGGGCCTCAAGGGATTTTCCAGCCAGTTGCAGATGGCATCAAGTTTCTCATGAAAGAGGATATTATTCCAAATGGAGTAAATAAACCGATCTACCTTCTTGCACCAGCCATGTTGCTCATTCCCGCACTGATGACTTTCGCTGTCATTCCCTTCGGCTCTACCCTTACCGTCTTAGGCAGAGAAATTCCGCTGCAGGTGGCTGATCTGAATGTGGGGATTCTCTACATTCTTGCCCTCACCAGCATTGGTGTTTATGGTCTGGTGCTGGCGGGGTGGGCTTCGAATAGTAAATTCCCTCTTATTGGTGGACTCCGATCAGCAGCTCAGCTGATCAGTTATGAATTGGCCATGGGACTTTCAATCGTGAGTATTGTCCTTCTGGCGGGATCACTGAAACTGAATGTTATTGTTGAAGATCAGCAGGGATACCTGTTATCATGGAACGTATTCAAGCAGCCTTTGGCTTTCCTCATTTTCCTAGTGTCGGTTTATGCGGAGACTAACCGGCTACCATTTGATCTTACGGAAGCTGAGCAGGAACTGGTGGGTGGGTATCACACTGAGTACAGCAGTATGAAATTTGCCATGTTCTTTACAGCTGAGTACGCCAATATGGTCACAGCCGCTGCCTTAACGGTCACCCTCTTTTTTGGCGGGTGGGATGTGCCACTCTTGAATGAGGCTTCTATGGGAGTATTGGGGGTCATACTGTCAGTACTATCCTTTATTTTTAAAACAGCTTTTTTTCTATTTCTGTTCATTTGGGTGAGATGGACTTTTCCACGATTCCGATATGACCAACTGATGAAACTGGGATGGAAGGTTATGCTTCCTCTGGCACTGATAAATATATTTATCACTGGTGGATATCTGACACTTGCCTCGCTGAGATAATGGCCACTGTTATTAAATCGTACGAACCCACTTTCTGGGACAAACTTTACCTCCCTGCATTGGTAAAAGGCCTCGCTGTTACACTTCGGCACTTCTTCAAGAAAAAAATTACCATTCAGTATCCTGATGAAAAGTATGTGCCACCCGAGGGATACCGCGGTCTTCACCGCCTGAATAAGTATCCTGATGGTCGTATCAGGTGCGTGGCATGTGAAATGTGTGCAGCTGCCTGTCCGGCTGACTGTATCTACATTGAGCCGGACTCCTCTCCCTGGGATGGAGGAAAAGAACGCTATCCGGTCAGGTTTGATATAGATTTACTCCGGTGCATATTCTGTGGATTCTGTGAAATGGCATGCCCTGAAGAAGCTATCGAACTGACAGAAATCTATGACTTTTCTGATTACACACGGGAAGACCTTATAATCGACAAGGGCGGGCTATTGGACGTTTATGAGTTGACGAAAGACAAGAACTATTATTCTCGCGGGGCTGCAAGCCAAGAGTCCGAAGCGGCGACATCGGACCAATCATAAGAAGTTCAATAAAGTAATTTGCTCTCCTTCCTATTCTATTTCGCGGCCGTTATAGCTGTAGGCACAGCGATCTTTGTGGTGCTGAGCAAGAATGCTGTCTATAGTGCCTTACTACTGGTGACCTGCTTCTTTTCTCTGGCGTTCATCTACCTTTTGTTAGAAGCCTATTTTCTCGCTGTACTGGAGATATTCATCTACGCAGGGGCCATAATGGTTCTCTTCCTGTTCGTGATCATGCTCCTGAATCTCGGGCGTGAGAAGGCTTTGGAGCATTTCATGTACCTGCAGCGAGGGTTGTCGATGTTACTCATTATTGTGTTCTTTGTTGGTGTATCACTCTTGTTCCTGGGTGAATCGGACGTGTTACATCAACCCGCCGGTGAATTCTCCGCGGGAGGCGTCTACTCACTCGGAGAAGCACTTTTTACAAAATATCTGCTTCCCTTCGAGGTGGCATCACTTTTGCTTCTCGTAGCTCTCATCGGGACAGTTTACTTGGCCAAGCAGAAGATTTGATGATCGTACCCCTGGAACATGTGATCGCATTAAGCTTGGCCATTTTTTCGACAGGAGTAGTGGGTGTTCTTTTCCGTAGAAATGCCATCACCATCTTCATGTCCATAGAGCTGATGCTGAACGCGGTTAATCTGGCCCTCGTGGGTTTTTCAAGATATTACAATAGTGTTGATGGACAGGTTTTCGTTTTTCTGGTTATGGCGTTGGCCGCGGCTGAGGTGGCGGTGGGTTTGGCGATTATAATTGCAGTTTACCGGAATCGTCAGACGGTGAATATTGATGAGATCAATTTGATGAAGAATTAACCTAGGCTGATGGAAACGGTTGTATCCATAAAACCTTTATTGTCGGTGCTAGTCTCTGCTGTGGGAGCGGTGTTTATCCTTCTGGCAGGTAAAAAACCGAATATCAGAGAATCTTGGTCTATAGTTGCGGGAGTAATAAAACTGGCTATTGTTCTATCCATGATCCCGACTGTGGTTTATGACAAGCAGATTATTGAGTATACCCTGTTCAGTCTGCTTCCCGGTGTTGAGATTGGTTTCAGAGTGGATGCTTTTGGCCTTTTATTCGCAATGGGAGCCTCGTTACTCTGGATTGCAACATCCTTTTATTCGATCGGATATATGCGATCTACAAATGAGGGATCTCAAACACGTTATTTTGCCTGTTTCGCAATTTCCCTATCCGCCACGATTGGGGTGGCATTCTCAGCAAATCTGTTTACGATGTTCCTTTTCTATGAGGGCCTCACCATTATTACCTATCCCCTTGTTGCTCACAAGGGTACACCTGAGGCAAAGGCAGGGGGAAGGAAATATGCCATATACCTACTGGGAGCTGCAAAGGCTTTCTTGGTCGCGGCCATAATCCTTACTTATAATCTTACGGGTACACTTGAATTTTCCAGAGAAGGGATTTTTCCGGCGATTGTTCAGTCGGCTCATCCTGAACTGCTATATGTTATCTTTGTACTTTTCCTGTTCGGGTTTGCCAAGTGCGCAATCATGCCCTTTCATGGATGGCTGCCAGCGGCGATGGTGGCTCCCACGCCGGTGAGCGCACTCCTTCACGCTGTTGCTGTGGTTAAAACAGGGGTCTTTACTGTCCTTCGAGTGATTTTCTTTGTCTTCGGCGCTGACCTCCTGATGGATATTGGCGTGGATGTCTTTGTTGTTACACTTTCCTCTTTCACCATCATAACCGCATCTCTCCTCGCCTTGAGCAGGGATAACCTGAAGGCGCGTCTGGCCTTTTCAACTATTAGCCAACTCTCATATATCATTCTGGGCGCGGCCCTTCTTACTCCCAGTGCTATGATAGGCGGAATAATACATATCACTAATCACGCCTTCTCTAAGATTACACTCTTTTTCTGTGCTGGTTCAATCTATGCTTCGGCTCACAAGACTGAAGTGAGCCAGTTAGACGGCATAGCGAAAAAAATGCCGTGGACAATGGCCGCCTTTGCAATTGCCACGTTGAGTATGATAGGCGTTCCCCCAGTCTCTGGATTTGTCACAAAATGGTATCTCGTGTTGGGGTCGATGGAAAGGCACAGCGTGGCCGTGCTTAGCGTCCTGTTGGCAAGTTCGTTTCTCAATGCAGCGTACTTTGCTCCGATTGTGTATAAAGCATTCTTCAAGACGGAGAATTCAGAAGCTCAAAATCACCATAACGGTACACTAGAACATCAGCCTGTAAGAGAAAACCCATTTCTGGTGGTTCCTCTATTTTTGACCGCAATAATAAGTGTCTTATTGGGCCTCTACCCTGACTTCATAGTTCGATTAGCCGAAATGGTAATCTGATGCGATTGTTGGAGATAGTAGAAGTACTGAGAACAAGGAAGGTAAAGCAAATAGCTTATGGAATACTCCTTTTACTCATCATAGTTGATTTTGTTATTCCGCGCCACGAAGTTCATTTTTTTGGAGATAAAATACCCGGATTCTGGTCCCTATTTGGCTTCATCGCATGCGTTGTGATCATTGTTGCATCCAAATGGCTTGGCAAACATGGATTGATGAAGAACGAGGATTATTACGATAAGTGATTTTTTCATGATTGAGTTTATACATCCGTCTCTGTTCTATCTCTTGGGAGGTCTTCTGATACCTCTTCTAAAGGGAAGGATAAAGCAAGGCTATATGCTGTTTTTAGTTCTCTCGGCTTTTCTCGCTGTTGTAAATATGCCTCACGGCATATTCGGTGTTCATCAGTTCCTAAATTGGGAATTGACCTTTGGAAGCGTGGACAAGTTGAGCAAGGTCTTCGCTGGAATCTTTGCTCTCATGGGAGTGATTGGGGTAATCTTCTCCTTTCGTGTGAAGAATGATGGTGAGCATCTCGCCGCGTTCTACTATGTGGGCGGTTCACTTGGGGTGACCCTCGCAGGCGATTTCCTTTCGCTATTCATTTTCTGGGAGATCATGGCTTTTTCTTCGGTGTTTCTTGTTTGGTATCGAAGAATACCCTCATCTATTGACGCCGGATTCAGGTATCTCTTATGGCACGTCGTTGGTGGACTTATTCTATTGGCTGGGATAATACTTCAGTACTCGGTGAGCGGTGATTTAACTATACAGCATTTGCCGTTTCACGGTTGGTGGCCCACTGACATCCAGAGCCTCGCTCCATTTCTCATTCTTCTAGGCTTCATTTTTAATGCTGCCGTTCCTCCATTTGGCGCCTGGCTTCCAGATGCCTACCCAGCAGCTACTGTAACGGGTGCAGTTTTCATGAGCGCTTTTACCACTAAAACCGCTGTGTATACTCTGATACGAGTCAGCGCGGGGTCGGAGATGCTTATGATTCTGGGAGTTGTCATGGCGATTTACGGGGTCGTTTATGCGGTATTGGAAAACGATGCCCGAAGGCTTCTGGCTTATCACATTATCAGTCAGGTGGGTTATATGGTCGCAGGTGTGGGTTTGGGGACTCCCTTGGCAATTAATGGCGTTACAGCTCATGCCGTCTGTCACATCCTTTACAAGGCTCTGTTGTTTATGGGAACAAGTTCAGTGCTATACGTGACAGGAACAGCAAAGCTCACTGAACTTGGTGGTCTCTACAAAACTATGCCCCGTACGATGATCTATACAATAATAGGGGGTCTTTCGATTTCTGCGTTCCCTCTTTTCAGTGGTTTTGTAAGTAAATCCATGACTGTTGCAGCTTTCGGTGAAGAGCATTTAATGTGGGCGTTCATCGCACTTATGCTTGCTTCTGCTGGGACATTTCTTCACACAGGTCTGAAAGTCCCGTATTTTATATGGTTTGGCAAAGAACAGGGTATCGAAGCCAAGGAACCTCCGTGGAATATGGAGCTGGCCATGATAATAGCATCACTCTTTTGTATTGGGCTCGGGGTATTCTACAAACCCCTTTACGCGCTGCTTCCTTATCCTGTTCATTTTGAACCTTATACGGCTTATCATACTTGGGAGAGTTTGCAAATTCTCCTGTTTACGCAGCTTGGTTTCTTCCTGCTACTTAAAAAGCTCTGGTGTGACAACACCCTCAGCCTGGATACAGACTGGTTTCCAAGGAAGATAGCAAAAGGATTCATGTGGTTTATAAATAAACCGTTGGCCACTATAGAGTACAATTACATTGGTGAGATTTACGAATTTATTATTCAAAAACCCATATTGAGGATTGCGAAAGTTTTTCAGAAAATTGATACAGTTGCAGTTGATGGATCTTTCAGTAATCTGGGGAAATGGGTCCTCTCATGGAGTAGGAAAATGCAGGAAGCGCAGACCGGTCAGGTGCAGCACTATGCCATGTTTATGTTAGCAGGGGTTATTGCTGTAATCATAATTGCAATGGTGTTGCCGTAAGAAGTTGAGAGATGGAATCTATTATTTTCAACACTCTTGATTATCCCATACTGACGGTTACAACCTTTTTGCCGCTGGCCGGAGCATTCTTCCTACTTTTGCTAAGAAGAGAGGCGCTTATCAAATGGTTTGCATTTGGGATTACGGTTGCAACATTTCTTGTTTCGTTGCCGATTTACGTTCATTTTGACAAAGCGACCTACAGGATGCAGTTTGCTGAAATATATCCATGGATATCGGCATGGGATATACACTACAAGGTGGGCGTTGACGGTATCAGCGTGCTCTTTATTATTCTTGTAACGATTCTGAGTGTACTCTGTGTGACCGTATCATGGAAAGCAATACAGACAAGAGCAAGAGAGTTCTATATCTCTATCTTAATCATGGAAACTGCAATGATCGGGATCTTTGTCTCGCTTAATGTTTTTCTTTTCTACCTTTTCTGGGAGCTCACACTTATACCGATGTTCCTTCTTATTGGGGTTTGGGGTGGATCTAATAGGATTTACGCTGCGGTTAAGTTCGTCCTTTTTATGCTTGCGGGCAGTGTTCTCATGCTGGTGGGAATCATTGTGCTCTATTATGCGGGAGGTAAGACATTTGATATTCTGGAGCTGACCAAGATTAGCTATCCGGAAAAAGTTCAGTTTTGGCTTTTCTTGGCCTTTTTTGCTGCGTTCGCAGTCAAAATGCCAATGTTCCCAATCCACACTTGGCTTCCAGATGCCCATACTGAAGCGCCCACGGCAGGAAGCGTGATACTCGCGGGTATTTTACTTAAGATGGGGGCATACGGCTTCTTACGATTTTCCTTTGCCATGTTCCCCTATGCGGTTAAGGTCCTTTTTGTTCCAATGCTTGTTCTGTCTGTCACGGCGATAATCTATGGCGCTTATCTCACTTTGATGCAAAAGGATATGAAGAGACTGATTGCCTACTCCAGTGTAAGTCATATGGGGTTTGTGACGCTCGGCCTTTTCACTCTTAACCAGATTGGAATTGAGGGTGGAATCCTGCAAATGATAAATCATGGTGTGATTACCGGCGCGCTTTTTATTTGTATCGGTATGATTTACGAGAGAACTAACACAAGGATGATTGAAGATTACGGTGGCCTTTCGAAGACAGTTCCTGTATTTAGTGTGTTTTTCACGGTCTTTACGCTGGCGGCGATCGGTCTGCCAGGCATGAATGCATTTGTCGGGGAATTCCTTATTATTAGTGGTACGTTTAAAGCAAATATGATAATTGCGGTATTCTCTATTCTTGGGGTGATATTGGGAACCACCTATATGGTATGGTTCTATTATCGGGTTGTGCTGAATGAAGTGAACTCCAGCACAAAATCTCGCCTCTTCGACCTTGAACTAAGGGAAATAGCAACGCTGGCACCTCTGGTATTCCTTGTATTCCTGATTGGTGTTCAACCTGAAATTCTTTTGAGTTACATGCATGTTTCAGTGGAGCACCTGCTTGAGCAGATACATGCGACCGCTTCTTATGAAACCTACGTTGTTCATGATGCTGTCAATGCAATTCTCGAATATATCAGGGGATTGTTGAGGTGGGTGTGAAAAGCTCTTCCCCCAATAATTTGAAAGATTATTTCCCAGGTTTTTCTTTCTCGTCTTATCGAGTGATCCCATGGATCTGAGTCAGTATTTCACATCAGCTGATTTCACCAGTATTATACCCGAGATCGTTCTCACTGTAACAGCACTCGTTGTTCTAACACTGGAGATGCTGCGGTTCTCCCGCCCTAAAATCAATTTGATGGCCGCAGCAGTTGGTCTATTGCTGGCGGGTGTATTTGTGCCTCAAGGTTTAGATGAAGCAACACTCTTTGGGGGGATGCTTCGTCTAAACAAGTTCTCCATGTTCTTTGATTACCTTTATCTGGCCGTTGGCCTCGGTACACTGATTTTTTCACAGGGTTATCTGGAGAAAAGAGGCAGTGAGTCTCGAGGAGAGTATCCGGCTCTGATACTTTTTTGTATTATCGGTATGATGTTGATGACGCGGGCTAACGATTTGGTGATGGTATTCCTTGGACTTGAACTTCTTTCTCTTTCCCTCTACGTGCTGGTGGGGTTCCTTCGTACTGATCTTCTTAGCAATGAGTCTGGTCTAAAATATCTGCTTCTGGGTGCATTTGCCACTGGCTTTTTTCTGTTTGGTGCGGCGATGGTCTATGGCGCCACAGGTTCGACAAACTACCACGAAATTGCGGCCGCAGTTGAATCAGGACGGATACTTTCCAAGATTTATCTTTTTCTCGGGATCGGCTTGCTCCTTATCGGTTTTTCTTTCAAGGTTGCATTAGCGCCTTTTCATATGTGGTCTCCTGATGTATATCAGGGAGCGCCTACAACAATAACGGCGTTTCTTTGCACGGCGCCGAAAGCCGCTGGATTTGGGGCTCTGATAAATCTTTTCAACAGTGCTTTTTTGGTAATTCATTCAGACTGGCAAGGACTTTTCTGGATACTGGCCGCCCTAACCATGACAGTAGGTAACGTATCAGCATTGGTGCAGTCCAATGTGAAGCGAATGCTCGCCTTTTCCAGTGTTTCTCATGCTGGTTTTATGGTCTTGGGAGTATTGGTACTGAATAGCACCGGTCTATCGGCTGTTCTTTTCTATTTGGTAGTTTACTCAATTATGAATTTGGGTGCGTTTGCTATTATCGCTTTGGTAGAAGAAGAGGATAAGGGAATGGCATTCCAGGATTACAGGGGATTTGCTACTCGGTATCCATGGTTGGCGGTTTCTATGACCTTATTCATGATTTCACTGGCAGGGTTTCCTCCCACTTCCGGTTTTGTCGCAAAATACGGACTTTTATCTGCTGCTGTGTCAGAGGGTTACATCTGGTTGGCAATCATTGCCGTCATCAACACTTTGATATCTGTTTACTACTATCTTCGGCTTGTTGTGAACATGTTTATGAAACAGGAGCAAGAATCTCTACAGCCGACAAAGATAGTGCTGAGTCAGATTTTTGTTGGCCTTTTGGCGGTGATAGTACTTGTTCTCGGGGTTGCGCCAGGAGTTCTTCTGGAATTTGCATCTGAGGCAGTAATCAGGGTTCATTAGAACTTTTAGTAATAACTTGAAAACTTCAAAAAATAGTCTTGGAAAGTAGTCAATGATTTCTACCGCCATCATCATTGGTATTTCGGAGTTTTTTCGGTCATTGGCCATGTAAATTCCCGTGGGCACAAGATAGGAAATCTGATGAAACTGTTTCTAACAACGGCGCTAATGATGGTTCCTAGCCTCCTATTTGGAGTGGCTGAAGGGAGTGGTGTGCCGCACCTTGAAGGGGGTCATCTGTCTGTTTTGTGGGCGGTCCCATTTGCGGGTATTCTATTATCCATCGCCATTTTTCCTCTTGTGGCACCTCATTTCTGGCATCACAATTTTGGCAAAGTCTCCGCGTTCTGGGTGATTGTTCTGCTCGTTCCCATGGTGGTGAGATTTGGTATATCCGTAACCGGTTACGAACTGCTGCATGTCTTTCTCCTCGAATATATTCCTTTCATCATTCTTCTCTTGGCGCTCTTTACCATTGCCGGAGGTGTCAGGATAAAAGGATCCCTCCGGGGTACACCAGTTGTTAACCTCACCATTTTGATTATCGGTACCATTCTGGCAAGCTGGATGGGAACAACAGGAGCAGCCATGCTGCTGGTCCGGCCTCTTATTCGTGCCAATTCATGGCGGCAGAAAAAGACTCACGTGATAATATTCTTCATTTTTCTTGTGGCGAACATCGGCGGTTCCCTTACGCCGCTGGGCGATCCGCCTCTCTTTCTCGGCTTTCTTAAGGGGATCGATTTTTTCTGGACTACAAGCGCAATGTTTCTGCCCATGGTAACTGTGGCAGTCACACTCTGGATTGTCTTTTACCTGCTCGACTCATATTACATGAAGCAGGAACCGAACAGAAAAGCCCCCCTTGAAGGGACAGAAAATGAAGCGATCGGAATGGAAGGGACCATTAACCTCCTGCTCTTAGGCGGCGCCGTTGGTGCCGTACTCATGAGCGGAGTCTGGAAGCCACATGTTTCGTTTTCAGTACACCATGTGGATATTGAACTTCAGCACATAAGCAGAGATCTTCTGCTTCTAGGGCTCAGTCTTGCCAGTTTGAGATTGACGTCTGATTCCATCCGAAAAAGAAACCAGTTCACTTGGTTTCCGATTCAGGAAGTGGCCAAGCTCTTTGCTGGGATTTTTGTGACAATTATCCCAGCCATTGCCATCTTAAAATCAGGGGAAGAGGGCGCTCTAGGAAGTATCGTTGGGGCCGTCTCAACTCCGGCAGGAGATCCCATCAATGCCACCTATTTTTGGGCGACAGGAATACTTTCCAGTTTTCTCGACAATGCGCCGACCTATCTCGTATTCTTCAACACTGCCGGTGGGAATCCCGTTCAGTTGATGGGGGAGCTGTCTCAAACCCTTCTTGCCATATCGGCGGGGGCAGTATTTATGGGAGCCAATACCTATATCGGCAATGCTCCTAACTTCATGGTTAAGTCTATTGCTCAAGAGCAGGGTATCGAGATGCCGTCCTTTTTCGGCTATATGCTGAGATACTCCATTCCAATTCTCTTCCCAATCTTTGTGCTAGTGACCTGGATCTTCTTTCTGTAGTCGTGTTACAGAAAGTTGAGTAACTTGTTTTTGTGAGGATTACCAAAGTATATACACGCACTGGCGATGATGGAACCACAGCATTGGCGAAAGGTGAACGTCTCCCGAAAGATTCCCCAAGGATCGCCGCGTTCGGAGCCCTTGATGAACTCAGTGCCGGGCTTGGAGTTGCGCTGGCTGAGGAGCTCCATGACGAAATTTCCGGCATCTTGGATGCTGTCCAGCACGTATTGTTTAATATCGGCGGTGAACTTGCCATCCCTGGCGAAGTACTAGATCTGGTAAAATCTCAGGACGTCAAAAAGTTAGAATCGGCCATTAACAGTCTCAATAGCTCACTTCCACCATTGAAGGAATTTATCCTTTCTCGAGGATCCAAAAGTGTGGTTCTACTACATCAGGCGAGAGCCGTATGCCGGAGGGCGGAGCGGGTACTGGTGACGCTGAACAAACAGGAAGAGGTGAATCCGATTGATCTTCAGTATATCAATCGACTATCGGACTACCTTTTTGTTGCAGCACGCTATCAAAATGAGATCGATGGGGGGACGGAGGAGTTATGGAAAAAATGAGTCTGGAAAAACTTTTGAATATTTGTGATTAACGAAGCCTAATTCCGATACATGAGAAGAGTAACGTCACTTTTTTTGATCACCGTAATTGCAACAGGTTCAATGAGTGCATTTATATCTGACCATGCCTATGTGTATGATTGCTGTAAGCAAGAAATGGATTGTTGTGTGGACAACAGCCAAATGGATAGTTGTGTAATCTTGGACGGGGAAGAGGTTAGTTCTCCAACGTTTATCGCCTCCGGACCGAAGCCCCCGAAGTACCGACAGGATACAATTACTCAGATTTCAAGTCTAAATGTCATTCTCCAAGGAGAAGAAGATTTAGTTTTTCTTCATCTGTTCATTCAGGGGAATCCCAAAGTTCCTCTCTATTTTCAGCACAGCACCCTGTTGATTTAGCCTCCTTACTGCCGTCCGTGTTCCACGAGGAGCGAGGGTGGGTTGGACCGCTGTTCTCCGGTTTTTCCGGGGAGTTCCAATAAATTGAAGGAAGGAATAACTAAATGAAAAAAACTATCGAAGTTGAGAATCGAAAGCCTATACGGAAATCAAATATGAAAGCTGCAATCTTCAGTTTGGTATTCTTGAGTTCGCTTCTCTGGGGACAGTGACCTCTCTGAACCAATCCCAGCCTCCCGGTCGGGACGGCCAATACTGGAATCGGGTTGGACAGGGGGATGCTTCTTCTGGGAAGTAACCTGACGAACCAGAGTATCGACTGGTGGCACGGTGCCTTGGATTCCACCGGTGAACACGAAGGCGATCTTATCTCTAGAATAGGTGAGCTGAATATTAATTTCGGTCTCAGCGATGATTGGAACCTTCAAGTAAATGTTGCAGGGGGAAGCAGGACAATGAACTTCCCGGGTGATCCCAACATTCATCACAGGAAAGAGGGGCGAACCGGTCTTTCCACAACTAAGGTGATGCTTAGGTATCTCGTCAGCAATCGGGATTTCGGTCCCGGAGACAGGTTCTTCCTCGGGTTCGGCCTATCCATCCCGTCAAATCAAACTTTAAAAAAAGACCCCTTTGCCCTTGGAAAGAGGGGACTCGAGCATACCCATTTTTCCATGAGCGAAGGTGTTTACAGGAGTGTCAGTGAACTCCAGTTCTTCAGAAGGACCGAATCGCCTTTTGTCGTCGGTGCTGTTGGGCGCCTTGAAGTTCCACTGAGCTCCAGTGAATACGGTTATCTCCCGGGCACCGAATTAGCCATAGCAGGAATGAGTTACTGGCAGGGAAAGACTATTTTTGGCGGAATGCCATATTTTCTTGCCACCGGCCAGTTCAGGACTGAGGATTACTGGGACGGCGTTGTTACACCCAATTCAGGAGCCACGATCATTCAGTCCGGCGGCGGGTTGATCTGGAGCGTGGGCGAATTGCTCATCACTTTTTCAGTTCAGTCACCGGTGGTGTTTAAGACCAATATGGTGGGCGAGGAGAATCCCGTTGATAGCAGGACCGACGTCTGGATAACTTCGTTCAGCGTCCGCAAGATGTTTGATCTGTCTGGGTTGTTCTTTAATGAAGATGAGGAAGAACATGAACACGATGACGAAATGAAACACTAAATGTGACCGATAATAAACGATGAAGAAAAACCACTTGCTCTGCCTTGTAATAGTCATTATATATTCTTGCTCAGAGAGAGAATTCCAAGTACGATCGTTTGAGAGCCTTTCTGCAACGGGGGATCGCTTTCCAAGTTTGGCTGCCACCAAAGAGGGGACGCTTCTGAAATCGTGGCTCACTCCTACCGGAAGTGAGGGATCGTATTCTCTTAGGTTTGCTGAGTGGAGTAAAGGAAACTGGAGTGAACCAGTGGCGGTCTTTTCTGGCCCAGATTTTTTTGTAAACTGGGCTGACTATCCTTCCGTTTTTCAGGTTAACAAAGACACTCTAATAACTCACTGGCTCTACAAGAGTGGCCCCGGGACATTTGAGTACGACGTCTATCTTTCCGTGTCAAATGACAGGGGCGCCAGTTGGAGTAAGCCGGTCATTCCTCATCGGGACGGAATCGCCGCCGAACACGGCTTTATTTCGTTTTTCCGTCAGGCGGGAAAACTGGGAATGGCATGGGTAGATGGAAGAAACATGGCACCGTCGAAGCACGGTCATGGATCAGGAAATATGTCTTTGTTTGCCACAACACTGGGAAGCGATATGATTCTCGGGCCTGAAGCTTCACTGGACTCACGTATCTGCGAATGTTGTCCAACAGCGGCAGCCAGCGTTGGCAGTACGCATGTTGTTGCGTATCGTGACAGGAGTGATAAGGAAGTGCGAAACATTCAGATCGTACGCTTCGATGGTCAGCGCTGGTCTTCTCCGACTTCCGTTCACGATGACGGCTGGATGATTCCCGGCTGTCCGGTGAACGGTCCTGAACTTGCCGTGAATGGGGAGATGCTTGGAATCGCGTGGTACACAGCGCCCAATGGTGAAGCGCGGGTGAATGTGGCATTTTCCTATGATGCCGGTGCGACGTTCACTGAACCGGTACGAATCGATGACGGTATCCCCTTGGGTAGAGTTGATCTCGAATGGGTGGACAAGAATCGTCTTGTGGCGAGCTGGATTGAATTGGTCGGTGACTCAGCGGAGGTCAGAATCCGGACAGTTTCCGTGGACGGTAAATTGGATGAGCCGAAAATCATTACCGCAATCGATCCCGGTCGGGGAAGCGGTTACCCCCAAATGGTCAAAGTAGGGAAAGAACTTTTCTTTGCCTGGACGGTTCCGGGCGACTGGAAAATTAAAATGGCGACAGTTCCTCTAGTTCCTCTTTTATGAAGGGAATAGACACCATCATGAGCCGGTGAACAACGCCAAGCTTGCTGCCAGCGCCACATTCCACTGTCTGCTTGGCTGTGGAGTCGGTGAAGTTGTCGGTATGATTCTGGCGACCATGATTGGACTCGGAAGCGTCCAGAGTATCGTCTTGGCTGTCTCTCTCGGTTTTTTATTCGGCTTTTTCTTCGGGATGAGACCCTTTCTGAAAGCTGAGCTACCGTTTTCCCACGCCTTCCAAGCAGGTACTTGCGGCTGAAGTGCTCAGCATTGTTATTATGGAGACCGCTGAGGTGCTTGCGCAGGTTTACACACCCGGCGTAATGAGTGCCGGCCTCACCGACGGAATTTTCTGGCTCGGGATGGGTTGCTCTAGTTGCTGGTTTCATCGCTGCCTACCCAGTCAACTATGTTCTCGTCAAAAGGGGGGTGCGCCATCACCACTAGTTTGTGAAGTCCAAAAGTGCCCAAAACTAGAATTCTGCGCAAGGCCACTTTTTTCTTGACATTGTACCCAAATTAGAGGTAGTCTTCGTCTTCTCGATTTTGTGGGGAATATGACCTCGGAGCCACAAACAAGATTCTCACTGAAAAAACCTTTCCTTAGGATAGTGACTCCGTCATTGCGTTCGCTATATGAGTCGGCGGGCGTTGGCGGTGCACAAATAACCAAATAGGAGGGATCACAATGGCTAGTTTGAAAGATACATTCTCCACAATCGGCGGGTGGTTTGGCGATTTCGTCAGCCTCGGACTGTCGCTTGCGATGGTTTTTCTCGTAGTGGACGCACTCTTTGGTGTCGGCACAACGGGGATTGTGGATAATGTGGCGGACCTCGTCGGGGCATTTACAGATAATGGCTTGACAGGATTGATTGCCTTCGTGGTCTTCATGTCTATCTGGGGCAACAAATAGGTCAATCTTGACCTACCATAGTTTTGTCTCCTCCCTTGGGAGGGGGCGAAACTATGTTGACTTAGCAAGACATTACGAAGCACAAATCAGTAACCTCGTTAGCAACAGGGAGAATTACCTATGATTAGGAATGCGCTACAGACCATCAGTAGCTGGGGCAAAGAAATCGTAGATTTCGGCGTCGCGGTTATCATGGTGGGCATCGTAGTTGATATCCTGTTTCCCGGTACGACGGGTGTCGTCGATAATCTCGCTTCCTTAGTGGGCGATTTTTCGTCACACGGAGTTGCGGGCGTAGTAGCCCTGCTTCTCTTTGTTCTGATATACAACCGATAGACACCTAACCGGGGCGGCACAACGCCACTCAGAGTTGAGTGGAAAAGTCTATCCCGGTCAGATTCTGGATGGTTTTCCTTCCCAGGATCAGGCCGGGGTTTTCTTTTATCATGTCATTGCCACTGGTACATTTTGAATTTGGTGCGGCACTCTGTAACTTCGCCGGCCAATAGAGAGGATTAGCAAGTGGATTTCCTTTACGCACAATCGTCGTCCGGGGGCGGAATTCTTGGATTTCTCCCCTTTATCCTGATTTTTGTAGTCATTTATTTTCTCATGCTTCGTCCGCAGATGAAGCAGCAAAAAGAGCATAAAGCGCTGTTGGAAAACTTAAAAAAAGGGGACAGAGTCATCACCTCCGGTGGTATTCACGGAACCATCACTGGTTTCAAAGAGAAAAACAGCGTTATCATCCTGACGGTGGATAAGAATGTGAAACTGGTGGTGAACAAGTCAGCCATCGCGGGCCTCACCACTAGCAAGGAATAGATCGGCCAATGTCGGTACTCCCCATCGTAAAATATGGTCAGCCGATACTCAGGAAAGTACTTGAAAACGTGGCTGATTTTGAGTCAATTCAGGATATTGTTCCAGACATGTTCGACACCATGTATGAAGAAGAGGGGATTGGTCTGGCGGCGAACCAGATTGGAATGGATATCAATCTGATGGTTGTTGACATTTCTCATACAGATGAACCTCACCCCCCGGCCGCTTTTGTGAACGGGAAAATTATCGAGCGGTCCGGAACGTCGCCTATGGATGAAGGGTGCCTGAGCGTCCCAGGAATACAGGTAAATGTCTCCCGTGCCGAGTCGGTGAAATTTGTCTATCAGGACTTAGAAGGAAATGACCATGAACAAGAGTTTGATGGTCTGATGGCGCGGGTGATTCAGCATGAAATGGATCATCTCACTGGGAGATTGATCATTGATCACGCTTCCATGGTTGAGAAACATCGCATCAGGAAGCAGCTCAAAGAACTCGCCGCCGGCTAAGTTTTCAATTCTTCAAATCATAATCGCTTGAAGCCACTCCGCATCGTTTTTATGGGGAACCCAGAGTTCGCCGTCCCTTCTCTTGATGCTCTGATCAGATCGGAGCACGAAATTGCCGCAGTTGTCACATCTCCTGACAGACCGATGGGTAGAGGCAGGGGGTTGTCATCGATGCCTGTAGCTCAAAGAACGAAAGAACTGGGCCTGAGGCTAATCCAGCCGTCGGCTCTTTCTCACCGTGAATTCATTACAAAAGCTTTAGCAATTGATGCCGATCTTTTCGTTGTGGTCGCTTTCAAAATCTTGCCGGAGGCCATTCTTCAACTGCCAAGACTTGGCTCCATCAACCTTCATCCATCAATCCTCCCGGCCTACCGCGGGGCAGCTCCCCTTCAGCGGGCAATCATGAATGGAGAAATTTTGACTGGGATTTCTACTTTCTTCATCTCGCCGGAAGTAGACAGTGGCGATCTTCTATTATCCAGACCTTTGGTCATTTTCCCGGAAGATGATTACGATACACTTGTTCTCCGTGCATCAAACATCGGCGCCGATCTACTTGTCCAGACCGTTGACCTGATCGCTTATGGCGAAGCGTCTCCGATGTCTCAGGACAGCAGCCTTGTCATCCAGGCACCGAAGATTCTTCCGGCCGACTGCAAGATCGACTGGAGCAGGTCCAACGTTAAGGTGAGGAATCAGATTCGGGCACTTTCGCCATTGCCTGGGGCTGTAACGCAGCTGAAGGACCGACAATTCAAACTTCTGAAGGCTTCTCTCTCCTTGAATTCAGAAGGACGACCGGGGGAAGTGGTGGCGGTTTCAAAGTCCTATGTCACTGTCCGATGTGGTTCGAAGAGCATACAGATCAACGAACTCCAACCGGAAGGAAAGCGGCAAATGACCGCGAGTCAGTTTTTGGCAGGAGCCAAACTGACGGCGGGAGAGCGATTTGAGTGAGAAACGGCCCGCTCGGGAACATACTGTCGCCATTCTCGATCGGTTTGACAGGACGGGAGCACGACTTTCTAAGCTTTTTTCCGATTACTTCGATTCAAACAAAGTGTCTAAAAGGAGCCGACCGGAAATTACCCATCTGGTTCAGGAAATCGTTCGTCGCCGGGGTGTTCTCGATCATGTAATTGGTTCTCTATTTACAGGAAATTATGTCAAGGCCGACAGGACACTAAAGAACGGACTTCGACTTGGTGCCTACGAAATTCTATTCAGAGAACATGTACCTGATTTTGCTGCTGTAGATGAAGCGGTAAAGCTCGTCAAAAGGCGCCGGGGGAAAGGGCCAGCCGGCCTAACCAACGCACTGTTGCGAAAAGTGCGGGCGGCATGGATTCCCCTCGCTGATTCCGTATATAAGGAGCTTCCCCTCTCTGAATCTTCGGCCTTGCTTTCTCATCCCGCCTGGCTAATGGAAAAATGGATCGCTTCATTTGGGTGGGAAAGGGCTGAGCGGTTATGTGATTGGAACAATCGGGTTCCTAATCTAATGGTCCGCATGAACCCTCTCAAAACCGACCGCGATATCTTCGAAAGTTTCCTTACAGTGAATTGTGCCAGCTGGAATCGGAGTCAGATTATTCCCGAATTTTACACTGTTACTCGTGTCTCCAAGCTGAGAGAAAGTCACCAGTTCCGTGATGGTCATTTTTCATTTCAGGATGTTTCGTCCGGTCTCATCGTTGCTCTCTTAAACGCCGAAGTGAACGAAGCCGTCTTGGATGTCTGCGCCGCTCCAGGAGGAAAAGCATCTGCACTGGCGGAACGGATGGAGAACAAGGGAACTATCCATGCGTTTGATGTTGATGAAACAAGGGTTGCTCTCTTGAAAGAGACCGTCAACCGACTGGGCCTGAGTTCGGTATCTTTCCTTCAAAAAGATGCAACTTCGGACACTTTTCCCGAGTCGGGTAAGATTCTGATTGACGCACCGTGCAGCGGGACCGGCGTCATGGGAAAGCGAGCCGACCTGAAGTGGCGCCGAAAACAAAGTGATATCGATGAGTTGGTGGGAATCCAAACTGACATCCTTTCTCACTGCTCAAAGTTTTTGTGGCCCGACGGTGAAATCGTTTATGCCACCTGCTCTCTTGAAGGTGAAGAAAATTGGGGCGTGGTTGACACGTTTTTGTCCCGTCATTCTGATTTTTCACCGATCTCTGTCGAGGGCGCTGTTCCGGGTGCTTTTATCGACAAGCGGGGGGCCTTAGCTACCTTTCCGCCGGAACATGGGACGGACGGCGTTTTTGGCGTAATTTTAAAGAGAGACCGATGAACCCACTTTTCCGATACGCTGCTGTAACGGCTGTCCTTGGCGCCATTATAATGCTCTTGCTGGATAAGGTTGTTATGCCATTTTACGTTCGGGAGGGGTCAGACCGCTACCTTCCTGACGTGACGGGAATGCCCTTAGAACAGGCGAAGTCGAGCCTTGAGCTTGAAGGATTTGAGGCGAAACGTGACAATTTAAAGTACACCAACGCCTATTCTGCAGGGACGGTAATCGATCAGTATCCTGACGCCATGAAGCGAGTGAAACCAGGCCGCACAGTTTATTTGACTGTCGCTGAACGGGAGAGGATGGTGGAAGTCCCCGATCTTTTGGGAAAGTCTCTTCGAAGCGGGAAACTTGAGTTGAGCGAGGTTGGACTAAAGATTGATTCACTCATTGCTGAATACGATGCTGACGTTCCGGTGGACGTCATCCGATGGCAGTATCCAAGATTCGGTGATTTTCTACGCAGGGGAAGTGGTCTGACAGTGATTATCAGCAAGGGGAAACCGCCTGATTTTTATGAAGTACCTAATGTTTTCGGATTGAGTCTTGAAAAGGCTGAAGAACTGTTGGCCAAAACGGGGCTGGCGGTCGGGGGTGTTACCTACCGGCAGAACGAGGACCTTGTCCCATATACTGTCCTCGACCAATCCATTGAGGCAGGAACGATTCTGGATAAACCAGTTTCGTTGTACCTGACTGTCAGCATTCTTGACCTAAGCGATATTCGCAATCAGCTCGGCACCACAAAAAGAGAGTGAAATACAGTAACGAAATTATCCGAAAGCTGATACATTTCGGATCTGCGATCTTCCCAATCGCCTACTACCACGTCCTCACCAGAGATCAGATGCTTTGGTTGTTCGGCGGGCTGAGCGTCCTGTTTCTCATAGGTGAGTTTGTGAGATTAAACGTTGAGCCGGCGAAGCGGATTTTTCGGTTGATTTTTGGGCAGATCGTTCGTCCATCCGAGGAGCACCGACTCACTGGAGCAACCTCGGTATTCATTTCGGGATTTCTCACTGTTCTGATCTTTGAGAAGAACGTTGCTGTTTTTGCCATGCTCATTCTCTCGCTAGCGGATGCGACGGCGGCCCTCATCGGACGAAAGTGGGGAAAGCGTAGTATTTTTGGCAAAACGGTGGAGGGGACTGTGACATTTCTGATCATCGCTATGGTTCTTGCCGTGACTCTGCCTGGCCTTCCTCGAGTCGGCGCGGTGGCCGCAGCGGTGATTGCCACGGTGGCAGAGCTTCTTCCTTCGCCCATTGATGACAATTTGATGATACCCTTGTCTGCAGCCACGACGCTCTCTTTCTTTCATTTGGTGGCGTGAGTTTCCTCGCACCATCAATACTGTGGGGTCTGTTTGCGGCGATGATCCCGATATTCATTCATCTGATCAGTACACGGCGGACTCAGAGAATTGACTTCAGCACCATCCGCTTCATCAAGGAGTTGGAGCATGAAACGATCCGAAAACTGAAACTTCGTCAGCTTCTTTTACTACTACTCCGGACTGTTGCTATCGTCCTGCTTGTTTTTGTCTTTGCACGTCCTGTCAGGGTGGGATACTTCCCGTTGGCGGGAACGGTTGGGCAGTCGACTCGGATTGCCGTGATTTTGGATAACTCCGCCACAATGGACGGGCGAGTGAAGGGAACAACACTTCTAGAAACATCGAGAGTTCTTGCATTGTCTCTCCTTAATGATCTCGAAACGGATTTCATTCTCGACGTATACCAAACTTCACCCTTTCATCGGCTTGCCTCAGAAAAGATTAATTCCAAGCAACGGCTCAGGGAAATATTTGAATCGATCCAACCAACATCCGGCCCTGATAATCTGTGGACTGCCATAGATTCGGCCGTCGCTCGGTCCGAACGGGAAGAGGAAATGTCCGGCCCGTCAGCAAATCGAGAGCTCTACATCTTCAGCGATTTTCCTCTGACTGTTCCCCAAGGATGGAAGATGACATCGGAAAACGACTGGCGGGTCTATCTTTTGCTGCAACCAACTCTTGTCAATAATCTGCGAGTCAAGAGCGCGGGGATTTCTTCTCTGCTTAAGATGCCCAACCAGCTTCTAACCATTGAAACAATCATCTCCAGCTTGGGCGACGATATCAAGAAGAATGTTCCAGTCCAGCTCTTTTTTGATGAAACTCGGATGGGCCAGGTTGTTTCCGACTTTGATCCTGTTGATGATAAGAGTTTCTTATTTCAGGCTTTTGCCGGCGAGCCGGGGATCGTACACGGAACTATCGAAATCCCAGAGGACGATTTCCCCCATGACGATACCCGCTATTTTCAATTCAGGATGTCGGAGAAAATCCGGTGTGTTTTACTCCACCACGCTGACGCCGATGGATCACTTCTGACACTGGCGTTGAGAGCACTGAATGAAGCAACTCAAGTTGTAGAAGTTGATGAACAGGTTTTTGGAACGGTTGGCGCTACGTTGCTGGGAGGCAATGATGTGGCGCTTCTTCTCAACCCTTCGGAACTGACATTACGAGAGTCAGAAGCTTTTGAGGAGTTCCTGACTGACGGCGGGGCGGCTGTGATTTTTCTTGGAGATATGGCGGCGGGACAGTCTCATGGATGGTTGAAGGACGTCGGCATCGGAACCTTCACAGGGATGAACCGATTAGAGGGAGAGAACTTCTTCACCATGGAGAAAATTGCTATGAATCATCCCCTCTTTTCCGAATTCCCGGCTGCCGATCTTGAACAAGAAATGCCCCAAGTCTTTGCACACGCTACCGTATCTGATTTGGAACGGGCCGATGAATTGCTTTCTCTATCCAATGGCGAACCTTTCCTGGTGGAGAAGGAAATCGGTTCTGGTCGCGTTCTGTTGTTTACAGCACCTCCTGATCTTTCATGGACCGATCTTCCGGTGAGGGGAATCTTTGTACCGCTTCTTCACCGGATGCTTATTTATCTCACTGCTGAAATGTCGGACGATCTTGAAGTGGTGGTGGGCGAATCACTGGTCATTCCGATCCCTCGGGAACATCTCTCAAAAGAGATTGTCGTTATCTCACCTGAGGGGCTAGAGACGAAAGTTATTCCTGACTATGTCCGGGAGCAAATTCTGATTCAGCAAATTGAATCTGTCGGGGTCCATACAGTATCGCTTGGGGGAGAGCCGTTTACCTCCTTTGTGGCCAATCTCGATGCCTCAGAAGATCCATATCGCCGGATGAGCACCAATCAACTGGCCGATCTGTTCAGTGCTGAGAGTGCCAGAATTGTTACGGGTGCGGAAAATCCGGTGACGGCAGTCAAGGAAGCCCGGCGAGGGACCGAACTATGGCATCTTTTCCTGATTTGCGCCTTTGTCATATTAGGGGCCGAAACGTGGGTCGGGAGGATCAAAGAAACATAATGTCTCTGAACCACCAGCAAACCATATACGAAAAGGCTGTGCTTGTCGGTGTCACCACAGCGGGACTGTCGCGCGAAGTGGTGGAAGAACATCTTGATGAGCTCCAACTTCTGGCAGAAACGGCCGGAGCAGAATCGGTGGGGAGATTCACACAGAACGTATCCCGGATCAGTCCCAAGTATTTCATAGGCAAGGGAAAAGCCCAACAGATCGTGCAGCAGGCGAAGGCGCTGGCGGCGAGCCTTATTATTTTTGATGAAGAACTGTCGCCTACGCAGATGAGGAATTACCACAAACTGGCGGAGTCGGTTAAGGTGATAGATCGGACAGCACTTATTCTTGATATTTTTACCCAGCACGCCCGCACGCGAGAGGCAAAGACACAAGTGGAACTTGCCCGCCTCCAGTATATGCTTCCGCGGCTCACTCGTATGTGGACCCACCTTGAACGGCAGATGGGAGGGATCGGCACAAGGGCCGGTGCCGGAGAAACTCAGATTGAGGTTGACCGGCGATTGGTCCGAGACCGCATTTCAAAACTGAAAACTGAAATGAAGAGAATCGAAAGAGAGCGAACAACTCAGAGCAAACGTCGGAGAGAAAAGTTCAGAGTCTCTCTTGTAGGATATACGAATGCCGGGAAATCGACTATGCTTAAGGCTCTCACCGGTGCTGACGTTTATATCAAAGATCAACTTTTCGCCACCTTGGATACAACAATCCGATCGCTGGCACTGGACAAGAACAGGGAAGTTCTCATCAGTGATTCGGTGGGATTGATCAGAAAACTTCCCCACGGACTGGTGGCGTCCTTCAGAAGCACCCTAAGAGAAGCGGTCGAATCTGACTTGCTGGTAATTGTTGCTGATGTCAGTGCTAAACTGTTGGAAGAGCAGATGGCGACAGTGAGAGAAGTTATCGCCTCCATCGGTGCCGGCGAAAAAGATTCATTGTTAGTGCTGAACAAGACTGATTTGCTTCCATCGGAAGTAGTGGAAGGTCTCCGGGCACGTTTTAAAGACGCGGTCTTTATTTCGGCGCTGGATCACTCGAGTTTGGATCCGCTGAGGGTCGCCATTGCAGAGGTGATGGAAAAATCATTTCAAATGGCTGAAGTGGTCTTTGAACCGAAGCGAGGGAAAGAGATTTCGTCTGTCTACGATGCGGTCGAGGTGCTGGAGAGATGGTACGCTGAGGACGGCGTTCATCTGAAGATCATGGGAGATCGGGACACCGTGGGACAGGTGGTCTCCTTAGCGCAGGACTGGATGAAGTTAAAACCAGCCTGACTCCGTTAGGAGAACGACTTCAGTCGTTTGCCACCTCGCAAAATGAAAACCCCCGAGCTGGGGCATTGTTGGAACTCGTGTTCATCACGGTGGGCACCTCTCGAGTAAGTCAAGTTTCCTTCATCCCGATATCCCAACATAAGTGTCGGGATCGGGAAAGGCCTGCTTTTCTCACCCGAAGTTCAGTTCCCAAGTAGTATTATTGTAGGTTCCAAAAATGCCTGAACCGGCCCGGGGGAAGTGTTCAAAAAGCTCGGAATCAGTTTACTCCGATGGTACAACTTATGAAAGGAAAAGTAATTATTATACGTCGTCTTTTGATTCACCTTTTTCGGACTTGATATCGCCGTATCTCTTGAAATAAGAGTCAACAACTTCTCCGAAAAATCTGAGAATCTTTCCCAATCCCGACTGTTTCTCCTCCTCCGACGAATCAGAACGTTTACCCGATTCCGCCACTCGCTTGATTCCCAGATGAATTGCCGTATCAAAGAGGTCTTGGATGTGTGCCAGCACTTCACCTAGGCGCCTGGAGAAAAAACCGCTCACTGGAGCGATGCGACCATCTTGATGAGGTCAGTTGTTGGAGCGTCGCAAGCGTAGTTTTGGCAAACGTAGGCCGTCGCCCTGCCTTCAATGGCCATCTGCGTTTCGGTAAATGGTGCGATCTTTACAATTTCCTTTGCCTGTCCGTCCGACGGTTTGAGTATGACAACTTTATTCGGGATGAAAGATACCTGAAGTTGCCGAAGCATGGCCTGCGTATCTTTGCTGTTTCGATCTCCTACCACGACAATTTCATAGGATGGACCGATCCCAAAATCGATGGCCGACAGCAGTTGCGTATACCCCATCGGCGCCTGGGCGACCTTCTCGGAAAAAACCTTCCCGATCGTAGACGCCATTTCTTCGTATGTGCTGTTGCCAGAGATTCTTCCGAGCCGAAGCAAGACCATTGCCGCCACTGAATTGCCTGACGGAATTGCGCCGTCGTACAGATCCTTGGTTCTCACAATCTGCTCTTCCCCGCCGTCAGCGGTGAAATAGAAACCGCCCCCTTCATCATCCCAAAACAGGTCTGTCATCAGATCTGTCAGCCGCTTCGCTTCAGAGAGGTATTTCACATCAAATGTCGCTTCGTAGAGTTCCAGCAAACCCCAAGCGAAGAAAGCATAGTCCTCAAGATGGGCGGGGAAAGAAGCTTTGCCTTGCCGATATCGCTTCAGCAGTCGGCCGTTTTTTGTCTGAAGGTTCTGCATCACAAAATCGGCGGCGTTTTTGGCGGCCTCCGCATAAGAGACGTCATTCAGAATCTGCGCCCCTTTGGCGAAAGCGGCGATCATGAGACCGTTCCAATCGGTGAGAATTTTATCGTCTTTGAGAGGATGAATCCGTTTTTTTCTTGCGGAGAAGAGTTTCTCGCGAAGCTCGTTCAATCGCGCTGAAAGCTCTTCAACGGTCATCCCTTTGGACTTGGCAATCTCTTCGAGCGGTTTCACGAGGTGAGGTATGTTGCTTCCAGTGGTGCGTCCCGTTGCCTCTTCCTTGTAATTTCCATCGGTGGAAAAATTATACACTTCACCAAACAGTTGGCTGTCATCGTCGCCGAGGATAGTGATTATCTCGTCTTTCATCCAAACGTAGAATTTCCCCTCTTCTCCCTCGCTGTCGGCATCCTCGGCGGAGTAGAAGCCACCCTCAGCCGAAGTCATGTCTCTAAGTACATAGGTGAATATTTCCCGTGCAGTTTGAGCATAAGTCTCATTGCCCGTAACCTGATACGTTTCCAGATAGGCGATGGCGTTCATGCCCTGATCGTATAACATCTTCTCAAAGTGGGGAAGGAGCCATTCCCTATCAGTCGCGTAGCGGTGAAAGCCGAAGCCGACCTGATCATAGATGCCCCCTTTTCGCATGGCCTGCAATGTATTTTCTACCATCATGAGAGCGGTGGGATCACCGGTTCGCTTATGGTAGCGCAACAGGAAAGAGAGGTTATGGGCGGTGGGGAATTTCATACGTCCTTCGAATCCGCCGTATTCGTCATCGAATTTTTGAAGGAACTGACTGAAAGCATTCTTGAGTGTTTCCTCTGTCAGCTCTTCCGTTCCTGCGGGGGAAAAGGAGTTTTGCAGATGATCAACGACTTGGTCAGCCGAGGCCAGAAGTTTTTCGCGCTCTTCCTGCCACATTTTCCCGAGCCGCGGTACCAGATCCAGCATCCCGATTCGTTTAAAGCGACTTTCTTTCGGAAAGTAGGTACCGGCAAAAAAAGGCTTCTTATCCGGGGTCATCACAATGGTGAGCGGCCATCCGCCGCTGCCAGTCATCATCTGGCAAACGGTCATATAAATGTTGTCGATATCGGGCCGTTCCTCACGGTCTACCTTGATGCTGATAAAGCTTTCGTTCATAAGTGCTGCGACCGTGCTGTCCTCAAATGACTCGCGCTCCATCACATGACACCAATGGCACGTGGAATAACCGATCGAGAGAAAGATCGGTTTGTCCTGAGCTTTCGCCGCGGCGAAAGCCTCTCCACCCCAGGGGTACCAGTCTACAGGATTATCCTTGTGCTGAAGGAGATAGGGGCTCTGCTCGCTTACGAGTCTGTTCATCTTGTTGTCCTTAGTTGGCTGGCAGCTGATGGAGAACATCGCTATCAGGAACACTCCACCTGTAAAAGTACTTTTTGCTATCATCATCGAGTGAAATTAACCGCCTATCTGTCCCTATCCAAGAGGTTGCTATTGTAAATACTTCAATGAAAAGGTAATTTTGCGCGTCGCGGTGGAGTGCCACGGCCCAAGAAGTCATCTCGAATTCGATTAGCAGAGAGAAATGTTGCACTTAACGGTTATTGTTACGTACCTGCTGATTCTTTTAGGCGTGGGGGTCTACAAATCCCGTAAGATCAAAACGCAGAGCGATTTTGCCGTCGCCGGCCGGAGCCTCACACCGTGGGTTCTCGTAGGTACCATGCTGGCGACGTGGATCGGTACCGGCTCCATCCTCGGCAATGCCGGGAAGACTTACGAAACGGGGATGGCGGCCCTCATCCTTCCCATTGGAGGAACTCTTGGCATACTGATCCTCACCCGTGTTGCGGGGAAGGTGAGAAAATTCGGAAAAATCACCGTCCCCGAAATTCTCGGGGAACGGTACGGGCCGTCGGTAAGGCTGCTGAGTCTTGTAGCACTTGTGATGGCGTACATGGTGATCGTCAGTTATCAGTACAACGCCGGCGGTGCCGTACTACAGACGGTATTAACGGACGGTGACGGGAATTCTCTCATCAGCATCGGGACAGGCACTATCATTGCCGCTGTTTTCATCATCCTTTACACGCTGCTTGCCGGGTTGCTCAGCGTCGCTTATACCGATGTGGCAAACGGCATCATCATGACGATCTCACTCCTTATTGCATTTCCTATCCTCTGGGTGAAGGCCGGTGGTATGAGCGGCATGGAGACCGCCTTTGCGGAGATGGGGAAGCCTGAGCATATGCAGTTCTTTGGCGTCTATTCAAACCTTGACATCATCAATTTCTGCCTGCCTCCCTTTCTGCTGGTTCTGGGTGATGCAAACATGTACCAACGCTTCTCTGCCAGTAAGGATGCGAAAGGGGCCACCACAGCGACCTCGGTTCTTGTAGTGGTTGTGCTTCTTATTGAGCTCCTCATCATCGCGTGCGCATGGATAAGCGCCAGTCTTATCTCCGAGGCGGAGTCCGGGCGGCACGTTCTTATCTACGCCTCCCATACGCTGCTCCCCACATTCCTCGGTGCCATTATGATGACAACTATCGTTGGAATCATCATATCCACGGCAGATTCGTTTCTTTTGGTGCCCGCTAATTCGCTGGTGAGAGATGTTTATCTGACATACATCAATCCACAAGCTAGCGAAAAGAAGATTGTCTTTCTCAGCAGGGTCACCGTTCTTGTTCTTGGGATCATCGCCTATGCCGTTTCACTGGTCTTCGCTCGGTCTACTACGGTTTTTGAGAAAGCTCTCTACGCCTTTACCATTTATGGCGCTGCCATTACACCATCCCTGTTTGCGGCTTTTTTCTGGAAGGGAGCCACAAGAGCTGGGGCCGTCGCTTCCATCGTTTCTGGCACCGTTGTAACACTCATCTGGAAAGAGGCTACCTTTATTCGCCACCTGATTCCCGAGAACATTTACGGAAATCTCGATGAAGTGCTGCCTGCCATCACAGTATCACTGGTACTCTTGGTAGGAGTCAGTCTCCTAACCAAAGAAAAAGAATAGTCTGTGAAATCAGCGTTGGACAGGCTTGTCAGTTTCCTGCTAGACCACCCTTGGCGCGTGCTGGCACTGGTGGCCGTGATAACTGTCGTTGCCATCGCTGGAGCGTCGCGCGTCCAGTTTGATTTCACCATTGAAAACCTCTTTCCCGAAAACGATCCGGAAGTAGACGCCTATTTTGAATTCCGGGAAGAGTTTGAGAGAGAGGATGATCTAATTTCCCTTGCTTATGACGCAGGTGATCCATTCAGTGTTCAAAACCTTGTGATCACTCGGCGGTTGAGCAGAGAACTCTTGGAGATTGAAGGAGTGGTTGAGGTGACATCTCTTAGCAACGTTGAACTCTTCGAGCCGGGAGAAGATCTAATCATGGTACCTGTTTATGAAGCCATTCCCGTTACGCAAGACTCTCTCAGCCTGCTGAAAAGCCGAATCATGGCCTCGTCACTGCTCAAAGACAATCTTGTTTCTGCCGATGGCAAAACGGCCGCAATTCTTCTTGAACTGGACGACACGGTCAATAACCATAAAGGGAGGGAGAGGATTGTCGATCAGATTGATGAAATCACGGCAACAGCAGACTGGAAATGGTATGAGGCAGGAATCCCTGTTCTCCGTACCCGATATGTTCAATACATGCTGGAGGACTATGGCCGTTTCTTCGTTCCAGTTACCATTGTCCTTTTTGCGATCCTTTTTCTTCTCTTTAGAACAATCCGCGGCGTCCTTCTCCCTTTTACCGCGGTACTCATTGCCGATTTCTGGGTACTTGGCCTCATGGGTGCCTTTGGGCTGACCATCAACATAGTAACCTATCTGGTCCCGACCTTGGTGTTGATCATCGGTGTGGCAGACTCCATTCATATCCTCTTGAAGTTCCACGAAGAGCTTATTCATGGACGGGAGAAGCGTGAGGCGATACGGCGAACCGTGAAAAAGATCGGCGCTGCCATCATGCTGACGAGTATTACCACCGCAGTCGGTTTCCTCTCTCTCGTAAGTACAAACATCACAATGATTCGCCAGTTTGGCGCCATTGTGGCGGTGGCCGTGATTCTCGCTTTTCTTGTATCCATCACCTTTATTCCGGCCATGCTTATGATTCTCAAGATGCCGTCCGAAGCACGGCTTCAAAGGGTTACCGAAAGCTTTCGGCACCGTTTTCTGAAATGGGTCGTCACTGTGAACAACCGCCGTCGAACTTCCATTCTCGTAATATCCTGTCTGCTCGTTTTCACATTCATCTATTATGCCTTTAAGGTAGATCCCCATTCGGCTCTCATGGAGGACCTGACGAGTGGGAATAAACTTTACGACGATATGACGTTTATGGAGGAGCGGATGGGTTCAGTTCTTCCTCTGGAGGTGATCGTGACGGCTAACTCTGCCGGGGGTCCCGTCGAGGATGGGATCAAGGAGCCGGAAACACTCCGCGCTATCGCGAAACTCCAGGACAAGCTTTCCTCCATTCCGGAAATCGGGAAGACAATTTCAGCTGTTGACTATCTGAAAGAAATGAACCAGGCGTTTCATGAAGGTGATCCAGATTACTATTTTCTCCCCGAGACGAGAGAAATGGCGGCACAGTACATCTTTCTACAGGAGGAACAGTTTGAGACACTGATGAACTTTGATTATTCCAGTGCTCGACTGGCTGGGCGAATCGCCGATGTCACCTCACTCCGGGCTCGAGAGATCACAGATGAGGTAATGGAGTGGTCTAAGGCTAATCTTCCTTCGTCGCTGGAAGTGAGGCTTACCGGAACTACCCTCATGGCTTTGAAGATCAATCAGTATCTTGTTACAAATCTTGTAGTCAGTTTTCTCATCGCTTTCGGTGTGATTTTTTTTTCCATGTGGGCGCTGTTTCGAAGCGTAAAACTCGCTACCATTTCAATGATTCCTAACTTCATACCCCTGCTGCTAATGGCCGGCGCAATGGGATTTTTCCAGATAAAACTTCGACCGACTACCGCAATGACATTTGCTATCGCTTTCGGAATTGCCGTGGATGACACCATTCACTATCTGGCGAGATTCAGGCAGGAGCTATTCGCCCACGGCGGCCATTACAGAAAAGCAAACGAACAGACGCTATTAACGACAGGGAAGGCGATCGTCTCCACATCACTGATTCTTTCGGCGGGCTTCTTCATTATGGTGACCTCCAATTTCTTGCCCAGCAGAGATTTTGGATTCTTATCGGCAATGACCATGTTGGGCGCACTCTTGGGTGATCTGTTCTTTCTGCCTGCCGTGCTTTCTCTTATGAGACCGAAGATGCCTCGCTTTCACGGCTCTCGAAAACAAGGCTGAAACTTTTTAAACAATAAAAGAGCCCCGAATCCGGGGCTCACATCTTTCGTGGTATTTAGAGACGATTAAAGAAAAGAGATTCCTAGGATCATGAGCGTCCCCGCAACCATCTGAAAATAGATGGTGTTGGCGCAGGTCTTCGCCAGTACTCGCTTATCATAATCTTGGAACACCTTGAACGTCAGATAGGCTGCGCCGGGGAGTGCAGCCAGTCCAAGCAGGGCCCCCTGTGCCACGATTTCTGAAGTATAGAGCGCTGCTAAAGTCGCAAAACTTCCTGCCATGAGAGAAAGATATCCCCACCGTGCATTCCTGGTGCCCAAAGTTGCTACAAGGTGAACCTTTCCGGTGGCAATGTCTGAAGGGGTGTCAGGGAATTGGTTTAACCACAAGATGGCAGTGGTAAGAAGGCCGACCGGAATACCGAGCCAGAATGCGCTCCAAATGTGAATGCCGGTTAAGGCAAAGACAGTACCCATCGTCATAACCGGTCCGAAAAGGAGTCCTACAGACAGTTCTCCCACACCGCGCCGCGCGGACAGTTTGAATGGTGGGGCGGTGTAGAATAGTCCACCAACAGCGCCGGCCAGTCCGTACCAGAAAAGGTCAGTTCCCCGGCCCCAAGAACCGAACATAACGGCCGCGCCGCAAGCGGCCGCCAGCGCCAAAAAGGAGCTTGCTAACCTGAACAGGCCTACTTCCGTGATGATGCCGAGTTCCAGAGATCTTGATCCGCCGGAATATTGGAGGAAATAGTCATTATTTGCCTGGTCTGTCCCCGCTTTCCAGTCAAAGTAGTCATTGAAGGTATTGGCGGCAAGATGGAGGAATGAAGCCCCCAAGAACACAACGCCGAAAAGGGGCCAGTCAAATGAACCTGTGACTTCTATGCCGCCGTTGTATGCCCAGACCGACGCAAGGATCACTGGAATCCATGTTGCTGAGAGAAAAGGCAGACGTGTGATAACCAAAGCGGAGAGCATTTTCAGCCACCATGGATCCTTCGGCATGGTTTCTGCCGGATCAGTCCCTTCCAGAACTCTCGTCATTCCGCAGTAACCAATTTGAGTCTTCACACCATCTACCATCCCAAAGGTGGGGGTAATCCTGATGTGGGTTGGAATCTGAGATCCATCTTTGTGCAGGAAAGTTGTGTCTGTCTGGAACTCTCCTTTTTCACTGGCCGTCGCCAGCCACTTGTTGATATGACCGAGAACTACATTCCCGGGGGAGAAGGCTGAGACGCGTTTCTTCCCGATCACCTCATCGGCACTGTACCCAAATATTTCCTCGGCTCCCTTGCCAAAAGTTTCAACCCGGCCTTCCATATCGCATGTAATGATGGAGAAAGCATCTTTCTCGCTGTCGTCCATTTCACGGGTCCATTTTTGTTCTTGATGACTCATTTTTAATTCCTCAACTCTTGATTAAGAGAACCAGTGGAATTTAGAAACGACGAGATTATTGCGAAAGGGGCTACTCTCCAGATTCTCTTTCGAGTATTCTGAAAGCTTCGACATATCCCTTTTTCCCGAGGCCGGTAAATTGGCCAACGCAGACGTCTTTGATAACCGAAACCTTTCTGAACTCTTCTCGGGCGTAAATATCACTTAGATGTACCTCCACCGTTGGTATGTTAACCGAAGCGATGGCGTCTCTGAGGGCATACGAATAGTGCGTGAAGGCGCCAGGATTAATAATAATACCATCCATATTTCCCATGGCACTGTGAATCTTGTCGATTAGTTCGCCTTCATGATTCGTCTGAAACCATGTGAATCGGCTGTTCGCCGTTTCCGGTTGATCTTTGAGCCAGTTTTCCAGATCCTCCAATGAGTCATACCCATAAACTTCGGGCTCTCTCACACCGAGAAAATTCAGATTCGGGCCATTCAGAACAAGAATCTTCATCGTAAAACCTTCAGTGAATCTCGGATCAAATCTTCAGTAACCGCTGTGGATGTGATGGCCTTTCCCAATTTTTCCAGCAAGACGAAATGCAGACGGTTATTTTCCCATTTCTTGTCAACTTTCAAGAACTGCATCAATAAAGTTTCGTCAACTTCCGGAAGGGTTGTGAGAGGTAGTTTACCGACAGTGTCAGATAGTAACGCGAACTCTTCACTGGTGAGGAACCCCATTTCATTGGATATCTTCCCTGCGCACTTCATGCCGTAGGCAACGGCTTCACCGTGGCGAATGGCTCCGTAGCCGAATTGTGCTTCCAGAGAGTGTCCTACAGTGTGGCCGAAATTGAGTATCCTTCGAAGCCCGTCCTCGCGCTCATCTTCCGAAACGATCCTAGCCTTGATTGCGCAACATTTCGCAATAGCATCGGCAAAGGGAAAAATATCGAGGCTGTCCAGCCAAGTGGAGATATTGAGAAAAAAGTGTTTATCGCGAATGGCTCCATACTTGATCACCTCTCCGAGCCCTGAATAAACTTCCTTGCTAGGCAATGACTGAAGGAGGTCAGGATCGATTAGAACGGCCTTGGGTTGATAAACAGCGCCCACAAGGTTTTTCCCCGCTGGTCTGTTCACGCCGGTTTTTCCTCCAATAGCTGAATCGACCATAGAGAGGAATGTTGTTGGTACCTGATAATAGTCGATACCTCGCAGAAAAGTGGCAGCGACAAATCCCGCTACATCTCCAACAACGCCTCCGCCAAGAGCCAGAATTGCGCTGGTCCTTTCACACTCAAGTTCAATCATCCTATCGATAAGGGATCCATACGCTGAAAGGCTCTTTGACTCTTCGCCGTCCTGTAGCGTGATCACTGCACAGTCAAATCCCGCTTCTTCAAGCTCTAAGCGGAGGATGTTTCCGTACAAGTCCAACAATTTCGGCTCAGAGATGATTACCCATTTCCTACCGTTGTTGACCTGCGCAAGGATCGACGGAATCTCGTGAAGAAGTCCCGGATTGATATGAATAGGATAGCCACGGTTTCCCAGCTTTACATCAACTGTCTGCATTGCCGACTCTTTCCAAGATTCGTTGACAAACCTCTTTCGGTGTGCGAACCTCCGTATCGATCGAAAAATGAGCGGACTCGGTGTATCGGTTCCGTCGCTCTTCCCACAATTGTTCAAGTGCTTTCACACGCTCTATTGGCCCGTTCATGAGTGGCCGGGAATCGAGGGATGTTGTCCTCTTTGACAGTTCACTCATGGAGGCAGTCAGAAGGATCACTGTTCCGTGCGATCGTATTAAAGCTCTGTTCTCTCTTCGCAAAACAACACCGCCACCGCATGCAACCACGCAATCCGAAGCGGATTTTAGCGCCTCGGTTTCAAGATTTCTGAAATGGGTCTCACCGTCACTATAGAAGAGTTGTGATATCGTTTGAACCTGTTCCTTCTCAATTACTGAATCGATGTTGACAAACGGTATTTCCATCTTTTCCGCAAGGAGCTTTCCGACCGTTGTTTTTCCCGAACCCATCATGCCGATGAGATAGATAGTTCCATTATTCACACTCATGAGTGCATTTGTATAAGTTTGTTCAAGTAATCAAGTTCGAGGATTGAACTCGGTGCAAGAGAACAATGGTCTGGAACACTCAAACACATGAACACGATCTAATTATTACCTGAAGCCTTTATGTGAGCTTTTAGCTGGTCCATCGAATCTCCCCCAAACTTTTCCAATAGTGCATCCGTGAGGACAAAGCAGAGCATACTCTCCGCAATGACCGAGGCAGCCGGGACTGCGCAGGAATCGGTTCGTTCTTTGTGGGCGGCCTTTTCTTCCTTTGAATGAATATCCACAGAGCGTAACGGCTTGATCAATGTTGGGATCGGTTTCATCGCCATCCTCAGAATGATCGGTTGGGCATTGCTCATTCCCCCTTCTATGCCGCCGGCGTTGTTGGAGTACCTTACGTAGTTTTCGCCATCCCATCCTATTTCATCGTGAATTTCGCTGCCGAATTTCGCAGTGCCGCCAAAACCACTGCCGATTTCAATTCCCTTGAAAGCATTGACACTCATCATCAGCGCTGAAATCCGGGCGTGTAGTTTCTTGTCCCATTGCGTATGAGCACCCAGTCCATATGGGACGCCGGAGGCTGTCACTTCAAAAAGACCTCCCACGGAATCTCCCGACTCCTTGGCATCATCAATCACCCTCACCATAGCATCTCCTGCATCACTGTCTAAACATCGGACCAGGGAGGCGTCGGCAGCCTCATTCATTTCGGTGGGCATCATTTCCCTTGGAGGAGGTGTTTCATCGACAACATTGTGAATCTGTACAACCCTGCTTCCGACACTGATTCCGGTATCGTCCAGAAGTTTTCGGCAGATCGATCCAAGTGCGACCCGCATGGCTGTCTCTCGTGCTGAAGATCGCTCGAGGACATTTCTGATGTCATCGAAGCCATACTTTTGGATCCCGGAAAGATCGGCATGCCCGGGACGGGGAAGAGTTACTTTCTTTACTTCATCCTTAGGAGGCTCAACGGACATTTTATTTGCCCAGTTTTCCCAATCCCGATTACGTAACAACAATCCCACCGGCGATCCTATCGTCTTTCCGTGGCGGACCCCACTCCAGATCTCGGAGAAATCTTTTTCAATCTTCATCCGTCCTCCTCGGCCGTGGCCCATCTGTCGCCTCGCCAGCTGAGTTCTGATATATGCTTCGTCGATTTCAAGTCCAGCTGGAACACCATCAATAATTCCCATAAGGCCGCGGCCGTGAGATTCGCCCGCCGTAAGAAACTTAAGTCGTGCTAACATAATGCTGACTCCATTGTCTGTCTGATCCTTCCGATATTGACTATTTCAGAGATGCAATCCTGAAACCATATATCTGCTGAGGCTAGTCCCTGAGCAATAAACATCTCCAGACCTTCCATTGTAGTGGCTCCTCGCTTCCTGCCCCGCTTCAGCCATTCTGTTTCCAGTGGGTTGTAGATAGTATCAACAAGGATTGAAGCGCTTTCCGTGCCGGAATTGTCTATCGGAAGTTGTTTGGTATTAGGCCACATACCCACCGGCGTACAGTTGATGATCATTTCAGGGGCTTCAGTGGGGGCATTCGACGGCATCCTCTCTTGAATCCATGAGAGAAGTCGGTCCGCCCGATCCTTCGACCTGTTGGTAACTGAAATAGATGCCACTCCCGCTACGATTAAAGCGAGCGCTACCGATCTTGCAACGCCGCCAGCTCCAAGAATCATACACGATTTCCCGTTCAAGTTTATTTCCTTCATTTCCGCAGCTCTAAGAAACCCGGTCCAGTCGGTGTTGTAGCCGATATTTCGGTAAACACAATTGACGGCACCAACACAATCGGCTGAACTGTCCAAAGAACTGAGATGGGCGATGATAGTCTCTTTGTGGGGCAGAGTCACGTTGAAACCATCAAGACCATTGTTTGCCACGAATGAGGGGAGGGATTCGGCCCGAACGGACTGTCTCTGGTAATCGGCCTCGATGCCGAGCTGCTCGTAAACTTCCCCGTGGAGCGTTGGACTCAAACTGTGCTGAATGGGGTCGCCGATTACTGCAAACTTCTTCATGCCATTACGCCGTTCAGCTTAGCAAAAAAATCGGGATACGATACGGCGACGCAGTTACGGTCATCCATTGTTGTTTCTCCTTCGGCAATAAGTCCTGCGATGGAAAAGGCCATTGCGATGCGGTGATCACCGAAGGTTTTGATGGTAGTTCCCTGTAGCTGAGAGGGACCTTCAATTGCGAAGCCATCCTCAAATTTCTCGATTTGCGCGCCCATGTTCTTGAGGTTATAACAAATAGCGTTAATTCTATCACACTCCTTATAACGGAGTTCACCTGCGCCCCGGACTTCGGTAATTCCTTTCGCCTGCGTTGCCGCCACAGCCAATACCGGGATTTCGTCGATCAGTCCAGGAATCTCATACCGTCCAAATCGGACCGACCGAAGAGGGGCCGAGATGATCTTCAAGTTTCCGACCGCTTCGCCGGACGTCTCACTCCGCTCAAGGTACTGAATGTTTGCTCCCATTTGTTGAAGGGCGGTAAAGAAGCCCGTGCGGGTTGGATTGAGCAAAATCCCTCTCAGTTCGAGCTCGGACTGTGGCAGAAGCGCTGTTGCTGCCGCAAAAAACGCTGCAGTAGAAGGATCTCCGGGAATACTCATATCGAAGCCCGAGAGAGGTTTTGCGCTTGAAACTCTGATAATATTCCCATCGAAGGAAATGTTGGCACCCAGAGACTGAAGCATCAGTTCTGTGTGATTCCTGGTGGGAATTTTTTCGATCACTGCGGTCTCCGATTGTGCACCGAGCCCGGCCAGAATAACGGCTGACTTCACTTGGGCACTTGGAACAGGCAGCTCGTATTTAATCCCGGAGAGCGTGCTCCTCTTTATTGAAATAGGTAGTGTCCCGTTATTCCTGGTGGTCTCTAGTCCCATGTTCTCCAACGGCGAGATGACTCTTTCCATAGGCCGGGATGCGAGCGAATTGTCTCCTACAAATTTGGCGTTAATTCCTTGACCGGCTAGCAGGCCGAGGAGCAAGCGAGCTGTTGTTCCCGAGTTGCCGCAGTTAAGGACTGAGTCGGGATCAGAGAGGGAGCCTCCTTTAATTACGACCCTGTAGGCTTTATCGCGAATCTCGACACCACAAGCTTTGAGGCAGCGGCGTGTGTAGGAGACGTCGGCCCCGGTGGAGAGATTTGAGATTTGTGATTCACCTTCGCACAGCGCGGCGAGCATCAGCGCCCGGTGGGAGATCGATTTGTCTCCCGGTAAAGAGATATGTCCTCTAATGGCCATGCCCGTTCCTTTTCAGCTCATCAGCTATGAGGAACGCCAGTTCAATCGCCTGGTTAGCGTTGAGGCGGGGGTCACAGTGGGTCCGGTAGCGTGAGGTCAGGTCTTCCTCGGAAATATCGTCAAGGCCGCCTGTGCATTCGGTCACGTCCTGCCCAGTCATCTCCAGGTGTATGCCTCCGAGATGGGAGTTCTCAGCACGATGGATTTGGAGACTCATCTTTACCTCTTCCAGGATTTTGTCGAACGATCTCGTCTTTATTCCGTTGCTCCCCTTGATCGTATTTCCGTGCATAGGATCACAGGACCAGGCGACGCTTCTGCCCTCTTTCTTTACTCTTCGAACAAGAGGGGGCAAATATTCCCCAACTTCCTTGCAGCCGAAACGATTGATCAGGGTGACTTTTCCGCTAATATCCTTAGGATTAAGGATATCGAGGAGCTGGATCAGTTCGTCCGGTTCGAGGGAGGGGCTGCATTTTATACCGATCGGATTTTCAATTCCGCGGCAAAATTCAACGTGAGCGCTATCTATGGAACGCGTCCTGTTTCCGATCCAGAGAAAATGTGCCGAAGTATCATAAACGTCTCCTGAGGTGGAGTCAATTCTAGTCATTGCTTCTTCATAAGGAAGTAATAAGGCTTCATGGCTTGTAAAGTACTGGACATGCCGCAGTTGAGGTGTGTTTCCTGAATTAATCCCAAGCGCCTCCATAAAATTGAGACTTTCCTGTATCTGCTGAGCGAGGTGTCTGTATCGCTCTCCCTGGGGGCCGCTCTTTACGAAGCCCATATTCCATCGCTGGACATGACGCAGGTCGGCGTAACCGCCATCGGAAAAAGCTCGGAGAAGATTAAGCGTAGAAGCTGCCTGTGAGTAAGCTTTCAGCATGCGCTCAGGATCAGGACGGCGTTTCGATTCATCGAAGTCAATATCGTTAATGATATCACCTTTGTAGCTGGGGAGTTCTACACCATTCTTGGCCTCGGTAGGGCTTGATCTAGGCTTGGCAAACTGGCCGGCCATTCGCCCAACCTTCACAACCGGCATCTTGACGCCCCCGGTCAGGATGACAGCCATCTGAAGGATTACCCTGAATGTGTCCCTGATTGTGTCAGCATCGAATTCTGCAAAGCTCTCCGCACAATCGCCTCCTTGCAGGAGAAATCTCCGGCCCTCGGAAACTTCTGCAAGAACCTTCCTTAAGTCCCGTACTTCGCCTGCAAATACGAGAGGAGGGAATTTGCGGAGAGTCTCTTCTACTCTCTCAAGTTTGTCCGGTTCGGGGTAGACCGGCTGATGGTCAGCCTTCAAATTCCGCCAACTGTCAGTCCGCCAGTGTGTCATTGATACCGTCCTTTATTTTTTCATCGATGTCAAAATACGCCTTTTTCAACTGCTCAACCATTTCTCGTGTGTAAGGATTATAGTGTTGCAGGTCGGTGAACAGCTCCCAGGTGTCGTTGCATGTCTGATCCACAAGATCGAGAAGGTCGTTGAACCCTTGGGTATCAAGGCTTGTTTTTCTGATGCCGAACTCTCTAAGAGCTCTCCCGAGGAAATGTGTGACACCTTGTGTTGATGCTGCAAGCCGGTCGTGGCTGTCTGGAGACATTTCAATAATCTGAATTCCCTGATCTGTAAAAAACTCTTTCCAGAACGAATAAAGACTGTGAACATCACGCGTTGCGTCCATCATCATTTTCAGGCTGTCGCTGGATCTGAAGGAGTCCGGACCAAAGAGAGGGTGAGTAGCGATAATGCCCACCGATCCCGGGAGGATTCTCGTCATCACTTCTACGGGGTGGCTCTTTACTGAACAGACGTCAATAACAGTCTGATTGTCACCCAATTTCGGAGTGATTTCTGTAATCACCTCCTCGAACCTTCGAATGGGAACAGCTATAAATATCACCTCTTCGCGAAGTATTTCATCCAGATCAACCATCTTCACTGATGCTATAGTTGAAACATAACCCCCATCATAAGCTTTGACGGAAAATCCTTTTTGAAGGATCGAGGACAACACTTTGCCAAATCGGCCAAAACCGATAATCCCAACGCTATTCATTGCGATCCAATGTTTTCACAGCGAGAAAGAGCGTCAGATTATGTTTTAAATCGTGAATGCTTTCATGGAGAACTTCGAGGTCGTAGAATGCGGCACATTCCTTGTTTGCGATGACGCCGGCAGTTTTTGGGAGTTTCCCTTCGCTTAACCTCCGGGCTGCTTCAGCGGTATCGTCCGCCTCTATTAGCGGACGTGTCCAAAAGTGCTCGCCCAAATAATCCTTACACTGCCGGAGCGCCTGCTGGTGGGAATGAATCTCTGTGATGTCACCTATATGGGTACCTGCCAAACCTAGCAGATTTTGATCTACGGGGATGTGAAACATTTCTACGATGTCACAACGATACTTTGCCAAGGCCTCCACGCTTTCGATGACGACGCCCCCTTGTGCATTTGCCATGGCAAAGACTCCATAATCTACCGTTTTGTTTATCACTGCTTCGAGTACGGCTTCGGATGTGATCAGGTATTCGATCTCGGCTCCTTCGAGGCCGTGATTGCTGGCGAACTCGTGTGCCGCATTTTCTGAGAAGCTTCCTCTTGCGCCTTGAATTCCTATTCTTGCCATAACTTGCCTTTTAATTCCCTTATGAATGCTTGAGTCGTTTCTATTGGATCTGCGCTCTTTGCAATCCGATCGATGATTTCTGACCCCACTACGGCACCGTCGGCATGTTTGTTAAACCAAATCACGTCCTCCCTGGATTTGATTCCAAATCCAACAATGAATGGCACGGTGCTATGTTTTCTCACCCGCATGAGGTATTCGGAAAGAGCATCTCTCGATGCGAGATCGTTCCCTGTGATGCCCAAAATGCTCACCGCATAAATCAACTCTCCAGACAGTTCGGAAATCATCCGGATACGTTCTCCCGATGTATTGGGAGCTACCAGAAGGATAGGCGAGACATCTCTGGACTTCGCCAATTCGCAGAAGGTTCCTGCCTCGTTGAATGGGAGGTCGGGCACGATAAGTCCATCCACGCCGGCCTCAAAGCAAGAGTCGAGAAACTTGTCATAGCCCCATTGGACAATAGGATTGATGTATCCCATCAGGACCACGGGGACACTTATTGATTCCCTAACCTCCCGAACCTGTTGAAAAATCTTTTTGAGTGTGATACCATTTTCAAGTGCCTTCAGATTGGACGTTTGGATCACTGGACCATCGGCAAGCGGATCTGAGAACGGTATTCCGATCTCTATCATGTCAGCACCGGCTTCCGCAAACGTCAGGACAAGCTCAACAGTGCTGTCGATCTGCGGATACCCCGCTGTAATGAAGGGAACAACTTTTTCGCCCAGTGAACTGAAGAGTGATTGAATTTTCTTCACGGTGCAGCGTCTATATTCTGTTCAACAGTTTCAACATCTTTATCTCCTCGGCCGGAGAGGCAGATCACAACATGTTCATTTTCTGTAATTTTAACCGCTCTGTTTCGAAGGTAAGCGAGAGCATGGGCTGATTCCAGAGCAGGCAGAATTCCTTCTTTTTCCGAGAGCCAGCGGAAGGCGTTCAGCGCTTCCTGGTCCGTTGCCGTGTGGTATTCCACGCGGCCCTTCTCTTTGAGGAAACTGTGCTCGGGGCCTACGGCGGGATAGTCGAGTCCGGCTGAAACTGAATGGGGGAGATTCACCTGCCCGTCCTCGTCCTGCAGGAGTGTCGTGGCAGCACCGTGCAAAATGCCGAACTTTCCTTTCGTTAGAGAAGCGGCGTGCCTGCCGCTTTCAAGGCCGAGGCCAGCGGCCTCTACACCGATGAGAGATACAGTTTCATCAAGAAAGGGGTAGAACATACCCATAGCATTGGAGCCGCCTCCCACGCAGGCGACAAGCCTGTTAGGCAAATCCTTACCTGTCTGGTCAGAAAATTGCTGCCTCGTCTCCATACCAATAACCGATTGAAAATCTCTCACAAGCATGGGGTAGGGGTGAGGTCCAACCGTAGAGCCGATAAGGTAATAGGTGGTTTCAACGTTTGTAACCCAATCGCGAATGGCTTCGTTGGTGGCATCTTTGAGTGTCTTGCTCCCCGAGGAGACGGGGTGAATCTCGGCACCAAGAAGTTTCATACGGAAGACATTCAAGCTTTGACGTTGAATATCCTCTTCACCCATGAAGATGGTGCATTGCAGTCCGAAACGTGCCGCTACTGTGGCCGTGGCGACTCCATGCTGGCCAGCGCCGGTTTCGGCAATAATTCGGGATTTCCCCATGCGCAGGGCCAGGAGTATTTGTCCTAGACAGTTGTTGATCTTATGGGCGCCGGTATGGTTCAGGTCTTCTCTCTTCAGCCAGACCGTAAAGCCCAGTTCTGACGAAATTCTCTCAGCATTATAGAGAGGCGTTGGTCTTCCGGAAAATCGGATCAAGAGGTCATTGAGTTCTGCCTGGAAGCTTTCGTCATCCTGGGCGGATGAGTATTCTGCTTCCAACTCTTCAAGAGACGGTATCAGCGTCTCCGGCACATACTTGCCCCCGTAGCGGTCAAAATGGCCGCGATCGTCCGGAAGCCATATTGATTTTACGGCCCTATCCAAAGCAAAATCCTGTGTCTATAGTGTTCGTTAAATGCCCCACAAGTCGTTGCATTTTTGTGGAATCCTTCAGCCCAGGAGCTGATTCTACACCGCTGTTTACATCTATCGCCGAAGGAGAAACACTTTCTATCGCGGAGAGGACATTTTCAGGTGTGAGTCCCCCAGAAAGAATGATGGGAAGTTCCGTCCGGCGGTCGTTCAGCAGAGACCAGTCAAAAGTCTGACCGGTGCCGCCGTAGTACCCGATCGAAGAACTATCCAGGAGCAACCCATCAACATTGTACTCTTCCATCTGTTTGAGGCTCTCTTTATTGCTGATTCGAATTCCCTTGAGAACAGGGATATGGAACTGATTACAGAACCGGGGCGCCTCGTCGCCATGGAGCTGAACGGCACCCAGAGGAATACTCGAAATGGCGTTTTCGATGAAGTTCGCTGAACTGTTCACAAAGACACCAACCCTTGTCACAGTTTCGGGGAGTCGTTGTGAGATAACTCGAGCATTCTCGAGCGAGATCACTCTTGGACTTTTTTCGTAGAAGATGAACCCTATGGCCGATGCCCCGACCTCTATAGCCGATCTGGCATCAGCGAGACGAGTAATGCCGCAGATCTTTACTGGAATCATGCTGTTCCTCTCAGTAGTTTCTCCAGCGCGTTTCCCGGATTGTCGGTTTTCATCAGCGACGTTCCCACTAGGGCGCCATCGTAACCAAGGTCAGACAGGAACTTCAGGTCGGTGGATGTTTGAATGCCACTTTCGGCAATTTTAACAGCCTCCTTGGGTAGAAGCGGAAACACTTTTTTGAAGTGGGTCAGGTCTGTGGTCATGGTTTCGAGATTCCGGCAGTTCACACCGATGATCGAGGGCGAAAGAGCGGTAAGTTTCGGTGCGTTCTCGATGTCATGGAACTCAACGAGAGCCTCCATGCCAAGAGTTTCTCCAAATGCAAGCAGTCGACTTAATTCGGAACTATTCACCGCCTCTGCGATAAGCAACAGTGCGTCGGCACCTGCCATGTTTGTCTCGGAAATCTGAGAAGATGTGATAATGAAATCTTTTCTTAGAACAGGAATAGAGACGGCCTTCCGGACCCGTTTCAGGATATCAATGCTGCCACCGAAAAATTGACCATCAGTGAGGACTGAAATTGCAGTCGCGCCGGCAGATTCATAGTCACGGGCGATTTGAACAGGATCAGCGTCAGAAAGAATATCACCCTCACTTGGAGATTTCATTTTGATCTCCGCGATCACAGAGATACTATCGCTCAAGAGTGCTGACTTCAAACTGCGTATATTGTGGCGCTCAACCTCGCCGTTTGAGTTCTGCCGAATTTTTTCTATCTCAAGCCGTTTCGCTTGGAGTATGGTTTTGAGAACATTCACTGGATGAGCCGATTCATTACCTTGAGTGCGGCACCGGAATCCACCGATTCGGCGGCATGTACCATCCCATCTTGAAGAGTGGAAGCTTTGCCTCCGACGACAATTCCAGCGGCGGCATTGAGAAGTACGATCTCGCGTCTTGGACCGGTCTCGCCATTGAGAATGGAGCGGATCATCTCAGCGTTTTCCTTTGGTTCGCCACCCTGGAGATCGCTAAGAGAAACACGATTCAGTCCTAGGTCTTCCGCATCGATTTCCGTTGTCTCGATTTCACCTCCGCCGAGCATCTGGCTGATCCTAGTTGGGGCGGTGGTAGAAATTTCGTCCAAACCATCACGGCCGTGAAATACCATCACGTCGGTGGAACCGAGGGCCTTGAGGACACGAACCTGAACCTCGGTGAGATCAGGATGAAAAATGCCCATGATCTGCGCCTTTACTTCAGCTGGATTACACAGAGGACCGAGAATATTGAACACCGTCCGCGTCGCCAATGCCGTTCGAGCGGCCCCGGCGTACTTCATAGCGGGGTGGTACGCCGGGGCAAAGAAGAAACCGAGTCCGACTGTTTCTATGTCTTCCACCACCTCATCAAGTGAACGGTCTGTGGGAATCCCCAAAGCGGAGAGAACGTCCGCCGATCCTGACTTTGATGTCATGGATCGATTTCCATGCTTGGCTACTTTTACGCCGGTGCCGGAAACAACGAAAGTTGCGGCTGTGGTAATATTAAAAGTTCCTTTTGCATCGCCTCCTGTACCGCACATATCAATGGCGGGAGAGGAGAGATGTACTGTGATCATCTTTTCCCTCATTGCCTGGGCAAACCCTGTTATCTCTTCTACGGTTTCGCCTTTCGCCCGAAGGGCCATCAGGAAACCGGCAATTTGAGCATCGCTGAACTGTCCTGACATGATGGAAATCATCACGTCGTTGGCTTGTTCACGTGATAGATCCTGCCTGTCTAGTAACTGTTCAAGAATCTTTTTCATGATTGAATCCTTAGAAAGTTCTCAATGATTTGCATACCATTCTCCGTCGCGATCGATTCAGGATGAAACTGAACACCAAATACGGGGAGTGAGATGTGTTCGAGGCCCATGACTAACCCGTTATGGAGTTCAGCGATAATGTGGAGTTCATCTGGAAGTGAAGTTCTCTCTGCCACCAGTGAATGGTAACGAGTGGCTTTGAATGAATTCTCCATGCCGTCAAAAATCACTGAACGGTTATGGAAAATCATAGATGTCTTACCGTGCTGTATTTCCTGCGATTTAATGACTTTTCCTCCGTACGCTTCGGCGATGCACTGGTGTCCGAGACATACACCAAGGATCGGGACTTTCTTTCCCAAGGTTCGTATTACTTCCAGCGACAACCCAGCGTCTGCAGGTCGGCCGGGTCCCGGGGAAACAACGATATGGGAAGGATTTATTTCGGTCAGATCGCTCGGTTCGAAGCAATCATTCCTCAATACTCGTATGTCCGGACGGAATTCACCGATGTACTGAACAAGATTGTAGGTAAAGGAGTCGTAGTTGTCGATGACGAGAATCATGCCACAAGTCCTTGCTCAGCGAAGTCTATGGCTACCATGCTCGCCTTCGCCTTGTTCACCGTCTCTTCATACTCTCGCGACGGATCTGAATCGAGAACAATACCGGCCCCAGACTGGAAGTGAACTGTCCCCTCTTTGATAACCATGGTCCGTATGGCAATACAGGTGTTGACATTCCCCGCGAAATCGAAGAAACCGACAGCCCCCGAATAAACGTCCCGCCGATCCGGTTCCAATTTGTGGATGATTTCCATGGCGCGGATTTTCGGTGCTCCGGTCACGGTGCCGGCGGGAAAACCGCTGATGAGCGCGTCGATTCCATCCTTGTCGGGCTGCAGTTTTCCCTTCACGTCGGAAACGATATGCATCACATGAGAGTAATTCTCTACTACCATTTTTTCAGGGATACAAACGGTTCCGTACTGAGAAACCTTCCCAACATCATTTCTCCCGAGATCCAGCAACATGAGATGCTCCGCCAGTTCCTTTTCGTCGTTGAGCAGATCATCAGCCAATATTCGGTCTTCCTCCTCGGTTTTGCCTCTTGGACGCGTCCCTGCAATCGGCCTGACTTCTACCGTACGATCTTCCACCTTGACGAGTAGTTCCGGGGATGCGCCAATGATGTCAAAGTCGCCAAGCCGGAGATGGAACATGTAAGGAGAAGGATTAATGTTACGGAGGGCACGGTACAGTGTCACCGGTTCGACGCTTGTATTCCGCTGGAATCTCTGGCTGAGCACGACTTGGAAAATATCGCCTTCGCGAATGTAGTGCTGAGCGGATTTTACTGCTGCTTCAAATGATTCCCGACTAAAGTTAGATGACAAATCGCTTTTTGGGACGCGAACCGGCGTACTGTATTCAATATTGGAATGGAGGGATTCGCCAATGGCATTGATACGATCGTGTGCGCAATCGAAAAGAGTCCTCAGATCATCGTCCTCGTTTTGGACTGTTACATTGCAGATCACCAAAGCCGTGCCTCTTAAGTGATCGAATGCGATAACTTCTTCAAACAGCATGAACATGGCGTCAGGGATTTCAAGCTCGGATTCAGTGTGAATAGGAATATCTTCAACCCATCTAACTGCCTCGTAACCAAGATAACCGACGAGACCACCGGTGAATGCGGGTAGCCCTGGTACTTTGGCCACATTATACTCCCCTTGTACCTCTCTTAAAATATCGAGGAAAGGTGTTTCATCTTCAGTAATCTCACCACCGTGAGTGATGAATGTTTTCCTCCCTCGACAGATCAGTATCCTCTGTGCATTTATACCGAGGTATGAATAGCGCGTATACTCCGTCCCCTTTTTAACAGACTCCAAGAGGAATGCATTGTCAGTCCGCTCAATCAGATGCGCCCAGGCAGCGACAGGTGTCAGCAGATCTGCGAGGATTCGCTGATAAACCGGAATAGTCTTGTGCTCTTGGGCGAGCGACTGAAATTCTTCGAATGTAAGTCTTGTGTTGTAGATCATCGTGCAAAAAAAAACCCCAATTTTCTAATCGGGGTTAGTGTTGTGACAGTTTTTAGATCAGTCTAAGGTGCTACACTACCCCCACAAAAGCTAAAATACCAGTAGTTGACCCAAAACATTTGTGCAGTCATAATTTCCATAGCTGGGATATTAATGTAGAGACCTACCTAGTGCAAAGTTATTTTTCCTTTTTCTGCAAGTTTCTTGAAATCTGGAAAATGGGGAGGAAGATGGCCTCGATCTGTTCTCGACGGAGTTTATTACTGACACTATTGACAATGCGATCTATGATCTGCCTTTCACGATCAGTGTCTTTGAACTCTGCTCCAATCGCATCCTTGCTGTCTCCTATACGGCCGCATAGAGCGAACCGTTTTATGAGAAGATCGATAAGTTGATCGTCCAACCAATCAATCTTCTCGCGAAGTTCCGCAATAGTCCTGTCTGTTATCATGACAGAAACTACGGGAGAGGTAAGACGTGAAGTGGAACTATCATCATTTAATAATTCTCGAATAAAGAACAGGGAACGAGCGCCGCGTCTCTGCCACCAAATCGGCATCCAGTTCCGCAATGAATAGACCTTCTTCGGATGAGCAGTGGGATACTTGTTCGCCCAGAGGACCGAACACGGCACTTCCGCCGTCGTACTCAATTTCGTTCCCGGTGCCGACGCGATTGATACCGATCATGTAGCATTGATTTTCAATGGCTCGGGCTTGGAGGAGCGTCTCCCAATGATGCGACCTTGCTGCGGGCCAGTTGGCGATGTTGATCAGTGCCATGACATTTTCATCCAAGTAAGAACGGTAAAGTTCCGGGAAACGGAGATCAAAACAGATGGATAGTCCAAAAGTGAAATCGCCTATTGATGTGACAACGGGGGTTCTTCCATTCTGATAATGAATATGCTCTTCGTAGAAGGGTATAGGATGAACTTTGCGATATTTTGCTGTTAGACCTCCAACAGGAGATAGATGTATCAAGCTGTTGAATGGGAGTGGAGCGGCCGTTTCAATCAATCCTGCAATGACGTCGCATTGATATTTACGGGCCAGTGAACCGAAGAACTGAGTCGTCTCTCCATCCAGATCTTCAGCATTCTCATGAGAGGACATGGTGAATCCCGTCAGGGACATTTCGGGGAATATCAGCAGTGATGCCTCTCTGACACCTTCTTCAAGCAACGACTCCAACCTGGCTTGATTCGCCTCCTTGTTTTCCCAAGCCGGGTTGTACTGTATCAGCCCGACTTTCATTCTGTACTCACGGTGCCAGAACCTGTTCTGAGATCAGATCGAGCGACTTCTTCGGCATCCATCGGGGATTCACTGTATACATAATCTAGCCACTCACCGTAACCGTCCAGTTGTCCCTTGACCACTTCATGGTACATTTTCTGGAGCTTGGCACAAACCGGCCCCATGGTGCCTGTGCCGATAGTACGGTGATCAATCTCTTTCAATGCCACAACTTCAGCCGCCGTGCCGGTGACAAAGACTTCATCAGCGATGTAGAGCTGATCCCTACTGATCTTTTCTTCCGTTACCTGATAACCGATATTCCGTGCCATGGTGATGATTGAATCTCTTGTTAAACCCTCGAGTATCATCTCCCGCGGCGGCGTGTAAATTACATTCTTCTCGACCACGAAAATATTCTCTCCCGTCCCTTCTGCGACGGTACCGGAGGGATCGAGCAGGATGGCTTCATCGAAACCTGCCCGGAGACTCTCCGTTTTAGCCAGGACAGAGTTGACGTAATTCCCGGCGATTTTTGCTTTTGTCATGGTGATATTTGGGTGGAGACGACTGTTCGTTGATATGTTGGCGCGAATTCCGCGTTTGAGCGCGTCCTCTCCAAGGTAGTTTTTCCATTTCCAGACGGCGATGCTTAATTCAACTTCGACACCGTCTACCACCAGATTCCACCCACCGCTCTTGATGTAGATCAGAGGTCGAATGTAACATTCCTCGAACCCGTTCATACGGATTAGTTCGAGGCAGGCCTCGAAGATGGTCTCTTCCGAGTAGGGGAGATCCCGGTATCCCAAAACTTTTGCGCTCTTGAAAAGTCGATCGATATGATCCTTCAGTCGAAATACTGCCGGTCCGTTGGGCGTGGCGTAGGAACGGATACCTTCAAAAATTCCTGTGCCGTAGTGAAGAGAGCTTGTCAGGAAGTGAACATTCGCGTCTTCGTACGGCACGAAGTTTCCCTCCAGCCATAGATAATCAGAATCAAACGACATTTTTTACTCCAGTAGTTGTTTTCAACATGCCAGCGTTACTCTTCTGCTAGAGCAGATGACCGCCGACGCGTCCGTGGCACCGGTGACAAACGAGCCTTGAAGAGTTTATAGTTGAGGCTGTCACTGAGTGCCTGCCAGCTCGCCTCAATTATATTCTCTGAGACTCCAACTGTCGACCACGAAGTGTCTTCATCACCGGATTCAATCAGCACACGAACTCTGGATTTTGTCCCCTGTTTTTCATTCAGCACACGCACTTTGTAATCAATGAGCTTCACTTTGGAAATTTCAGGGTAGAAACGGGTTAGAGCCTTTCTCAAGGCGTTATCTAAAGCGTGGACGGGGCCGACTCCATCTGCAGCTGTATGTTCGATTTCACCGCCCACAGTAACTTTCAACATGGCATCTGCGGCCGTGTGCTCGGCTTTGTCGTATTTGACTTGCACACTCGAATCTAGGACTTCAAAGAAGGGCGAGAATTCGCCTGTTTCTCTCCTAAGTATCAATTCGAATGACGCTTCCGCACCATCGAATTGGAAACCTTCATGTTCGAGTGATTTTACATGCTTCACAATTCTTTCTTCCAATTCTTCATCGTCACTGAGATTGACATTCATCTCATCTATCTTATAGCGAATATTACTTTTTCCTGAAAGATCAGAAACCAGGACACGCTGTTTGGAACCGACAGTCTCTGGCGGGATGTGTTCATACATGCGCGAATCTTTCATCACTGCACTCACGTGAATACCCCCCTTGTGGGCGAACGCGGATTTTCCCACAAAGGGCGCCCCATTATCGGGAAACAAATTCATCGTTTCCGATACAAAATGGGAGATAGAAGTGAGACGCCTCAAATCAATTTTCTGTTGAGTCCTAAGGCCCATCTTGAGGAGCAGGTTTGGGATAATTGAGCATAGGTTAGCATTACCACATCTTTCACCAACGCCGTTGATGGTTCCTTGGATATGTATAGCACCTTCTCGAATCGCCGCCAGCGAATTGGCTACCGCGAGACTGCCGTCGTCATGCGTGTGAATCCCCAACGGTGTCTGGACCTGATTCCGGACTTCTCGCACAATGCGCGCAATTTCATCTGGAAGTGAGCCTCCGTTTGTATCACAGAGCACCAAAACATCTGCGCCGGCTTTCTCAGCTGCTTGTATCATTGCGATTGCAAAGGAAGGATCATCTTTATAACCGTCGAAAAAGTGCTCGGCATCGAACACGACATTTCTTCCCTTTTCCACCAGATATTCCACGGACTTATAGATTAGATCTTCATTCTCATCGTCTTCAAGACCGAGGCCTACCGTAGAGTGGAACCTCCAAGTTTTTCCGAAAATTGAAATGACCGGCGTTTCGGCCCGAATTAGAGCGTTCAAGTTGGGATCAGTGTCAACTGAATCCGTTCTGCGAGCAGTAGAGCCGAAAGCGCAGAGCTGAGCGCGGCTGAAATTGATTTGTTGTGCACGCCGGAAAAATGCTTCGTCCCGGGGGTTGCTTCCAGGCCATCCTCCTTCAATGATGTCGATACCGAAATCATCGAGAAGTCGTGCAATTCTCAATTTATCTTCCACGGAAAGGTTTATACCCTCGCCTTGGGTTCCATCCCGCAGGGTGGTGTCGAATAGTTCTATTCTTGTCGCTGTTCCCACAAAATTTCCTTCGAGTTTATGAAAGTTCCGGATAGAGCCATGGCGCTTCCAGTTGCCGTGCATCTTCATACTTTTTGATGAGCTTTCGATGCTTTAGCGTCATTCCAATTTCGTCGATTCCTTCCATAAGGGCCTGTAGCCGTGATGGTTCAATATCGAACTCTATGACGCTGCTTGCTGGAGAATAAACCATCTGTTTCTCTAAATCAACCGTCAGTTTGTAGCCCGGCATTCCTTCCACTTCATGAAAGAGTTCCTCAACCACGTCATCGTCCAGAGTGATCGGGAGGAGGCCGTTCTTAAAACAGTTGTTATAGAAAATGTCCGCAAAACTGGGAGCGATTAAAGCGTGGAAGCCGTATTCCATTAGGGCCCACGGGGCATGTTCTCTGCTCGAACCACAACCGAAATTCCCTCTCGTAAGAAGTATTGTTGCACCGCGGTATCTATCAATGTTTAGAACAAAATCGCGATTGATCGGTCGATCGGTGCAATCCATTCCCGGCTCACCGTGATCGAGATATCGCCAAGTGTCAAAAAGGTACTTCCCAAAACCGGTTTTCTCCACCGATTTGAGGAACTGCTTGGGAATGATTGCGTCGGTGTCAACATCCGCCCTGTCGAGAGGAGCTACGAGGCCTTTGTGTTTCAAGAACTTTTCCATGGGTCTAATGGTAGTTCCACTCTCTTACATCTATAAATCTTCCGGCCACCGCCGCCGCCGCTGCCATAACAGGACTGACGAGATGCGTTCTCCCGAGGTGTCCCTGACGCCCTTCAAAATTTCGGTTGGAGGTTGAGGCACAGCGTTCTTTCGGGTTCAGACGATCGGCATTCATACCAAGGCACATGGAGCAGCCAGAGTTCCTCCATTCAAAACCGGCTTTGGTGAAAACTTGATCCAGCCCTCTCGATTCAGCTTCTTGCTTAACCAGTCCCGACCCTGGGACAACCATCGCCTGCTTGATGGAGTCAGCTACTTTTCGACCACGCACGATCTCAGCGGCCGCCATCAAATCTTCGATACGGGAATTTGTGCATGAGCCGATGAAAACTTTGTCTGGCTTCATTTCAGAAATTGGAGTACCCGGTTTCAGCCCCATGTAGTCGAGAGCTCTTTCCATACCAGCACGCTTGGTAACGTCCAACTCATCCGCGGGGTCTGGAACCGAACTTCCCACCGGCACTACCATTTCCGGAGAAGTTCCCCACGTTACCTGAGGTTCAATCGAGGCAGCATCGAAATGGTGAATAGTATCGAAGTAAGCGCTTTCATCGCTTTTGAGCTTTCGCCAGCTGTGGACGGCTTTTTCCCACATTCCTCCCGTTGGAGCGAACGGCCGTCCTTGAAGGTAGTCAATCGTTGTCTGATCCACCGCCATCAATGCCGCACGGGCGCCGGCTTCAATGGCCATATTGCAGATAGTCATCCGCCCTTCCATGGAGAGTACGCGAATCGCCTCACCGCCGAACTCCACGGCGTGTCCACGACCGCCGCTTGTAGTGATCTTTCCTATGATATGGAGAATTAGATCTTTTGGCGTGACCGCCCGATCGAGTTCGCCGTCCACCCTGATCAGCATATTTTTCATCTTTTTCTGGATTAAACACTGGGTGGCGAGAACGTGCTCTACTTCAGAAGTGCCGATGCCGAACGCCAGCGTCCCAAAGGCGCCATGAGTAGAGGTGTGAGAATCGCCGCAAACAACCGTCATTCCCGGTAAAGTTGCTCCTTGCTCCGGTCCCATGACGTGCACAATTCCTTGACGCGGATCATTCAATCCAAACTTGGTAATGCCGAAATCGGAGCAGTTTTCGTCGAGTTTCTCGATTTGTAGAGCAGAAAACGGATCCGTTGTATTATCATCGCCATCGGTAGTAGGGACATTGTGATCCGGAACGGCGAGATTGGAAGATTGCCGCCAGACATCGTGCTTCGACAGGCGAAGGCCGGAAAAGGCTTGAGGTGATGTGACTTCATGCAGGAGATGCCGATCGATGTAGATTAGTGACGTCTCGTCTCTATTGGAATGGACGACGTGAATTTCCCAAAGTTTGTCGTAAAGAGTCTGTTCGGCCATGGTCAGTAGATCAGGGTGTCGCTGCCATTTCAAGAAATTCCTTCTTCTCAGTCATCACATACTGTTCACCGAGTGCCCTGAGATAGGCTATTGCGCTCGCTTCAATGATATCTGTGGAGAATCCTTTCCCGATGAAAGACAGGTCTCCCTTGCGGACTCTCACAAGAACTTCGCCCTGCGCCTGGCGGCCGCCAGTGATGGATCTCACCTGATAAGATTCGATGTGCGATTTTGTTTCCAAAGCTCTGTCGATGGCGTTAAAGCACGCATCCACGGGACCGTCACCCGTTGCTGATTCCTCAACTATCTTATCACTGGTTTTCAAGCGGACAGTGGCGGTCGGTATGGTACTCGTTCCCAGCATCACATTAAGATATTCCAGATTGTAAGGTTCATCCTGTTTGCTCACTTCATCTCCCATAAGGACGCGGAGATCATCATCAAATACTTCCTTTTTCTTATCCGCCAGAATCAGGAAGTCTTCATAGATATGGTCGAGGTTTTCTTTGGTGGTTGAGTAACCTAACTGTTCAAGCCTTGCCTGCAGTCCATGCCGCCCCGAATGTCGACCAAGAACAATCTTGCTGTCCGGGACTCCCACCGATTCCGGAGTCATGATCTCATACGTCTCTTTGAGCTTTAGTACTCCATCCTGATGTATGCCTGACTCGTGGGCGAAAGCGTTTTCGCCGACGATTGCCTTGTTTGGCTGGACGATCATTCCTGTGAAGGAGGAGACCATCACACTTGTATTGAATATCTCCTCGGTGCGAATATCTGTGTGGAAATCCCAGAAGTCGCAGCGCACCTTTAACGCCATTACAATCTCTTCTAGGGATGCATTTCCGGCACGTTCGCCTATACCGTTGATTGTGCATTCGACCTGTCTCGCGCCATTCATGACGGCGCTTAGTGAGTTAGCCACTGCCAGTCCCAGATCGTTATGACAGTGAGCGCTGATCACAGCATCATCAATATTGGGAACACGCTTCTTGAGTTTCGCAATCTTTCGGCCAAACTCGTCCGGCATTGTGTAGCCTGTGGTGTCGGGAATATTCACCGTCGTTGCGCCGGCGGCGATGGCCGCTTCGATGATTTCGCACAGGAATGTTGTGTCGGTCCGCCCTGCATCTTCCGGGGAAAATTCTACATCATCCGTGAATGTCTTTGCGTAAGCCACTGCATCACACCCCATTTTCAGAATGGTTTCACGCTTCTCCTTCAGCGACATGCCATAGCGGTTGTCGCTGAATTTTCCCTTTAGGTGTACATCGGACGTCCCGAGAAAAGTGTGAATCCTGAACCGTTCAGCGCCCTTAACAGCATCGTAAGCGACCTTAACATCTTTCTCCACCGCTCTGGCCAGGCTGGCGACAGTGACACTCACCTCGCCAGCAACTCTCTCCACAGCTTCAAACTGAACGGATGATGAGACAGGAAAGCCCGCTTCAATTACATCGAGGTTAAGCTTCTCCAACTGCCTAGCGATTTCAACTTTTTCGTGAATATTGAGGGATGCACCAGGAGACTGCTCCCCGTCGCGAAGGGTGGTGTCAAAAATTGCAATCTTTTCACTCATTTGCCGAGCCTTTCCATATTGGTGGATGCCTCGGTACCCTCGTACATCCGGTTGATTGTGCCAATGATTGCGTCTGTCATTTCTTTGGTAGTGCATGGTGTCTCGTTGTCGCTTGCTATATCCTCAGTTTTGTAACCATTGGCCAAGGCGGCTTCGACGGCCTTGTTAATGAGATCTCCTGCCTCTGTCAAATCAAGAGAATAAGTGAACATCATAGCGATGGAAATAATCATGCCGATAGGGTTAGCGACACCATGCCCCGCGATGGTGGGAGCGGAGCCGTGTACAGGCTCATACATGGCGTGATTGGCACCGAAGGAGGCGGAAGGCAGCATGCCGAGGCTTCCTGTGAGCGTTCCCGTGATGTCGCTCAATATATCGCCGAACATGTTTTGCGTCAAGATGACATCAAACTGGGCCGGCTCGCTTACTAGCTGCATGGCGGCGTTGTCAACATACATGTCCGTTAGGGTTATTTCCGGATAGGAGCGATGAACATCGCTTACCACAGATTTCCAGAATTGAGAACTCTCGAGTACATTTGCCTTGTGAACCGACGTCACCCTATTCTCTCTCTTTCCGGCGAGCTGGAAAGCTGTATGAGCAATCCGCTCCACTTCTTCCCGGGTATAGACCAACGTATTCCACCCTTTATCACTGTTGTGTCCTCTCGGTTCTCCGAAGTAAATCCCACCGGTCAATTCTCGTACGATCATCAGGTCCAAGCCGTTTATCACTTTCCTTTTGAGAGGTGAATGACCAGCCAGTTGGGGCAAGATGATTGCTGGTCTTAGGTTGGAGTAGAGGCCTAACTCTTCCCGCAGGCGGAGAAGGGCCGTTTCAGGTTTTGATTCGTGGGGGAGCGAATCCCACTCCGGACCGCCCACAGCGCCAAGGAGTACGGTGTCTGCGCCGCGACAGGATTTAACTGTTTCGTCAGTGATGGACACGCCATGTTTTTCATAGCAGCACCCTCCCACAAGCTCTTCCGTAAGGTTGAATGTGATGTCGTAGATGCGGCCCACTTCGTTAAGAACGGCGAGAGCCGCATCCATCACTTCGGGACCGATTCCGTCGCCGGGAAGCAGGATAATCCTGCAGTTCACGCTGGCGTCTCCAGCTTATCGTTGGAGGGGAGCCAGTCCATCATCCGTCTCAATTTCAGCCCGATCTTCTCGATGGGATGGTTCTTTGTCTCGGTTCTCAACCGCTCCATGACAGGCTGGCCATCGCGGTTTTCTTTGATCCACTCTTCAGCGAAAGTCCCGTTTTGAACATTCTTCAAGATTCTCTTCATCTCCTCGCGAGTTTCGTCCGTGATGATCTTTATTCCACGGCTCATTCCTCCGTATTCGGCGGTGTCGCTGACGGAATAGTTCATACGAGAGAGCCCTCCTTCGTAGTAGAGATCTACGATTAGCTTTAGTTCGTGGAGGCATTCGAAGTAGGCGAGTTCGGCCGGATATCCTGCTTCGACGAGCGTCTCAAAACCTGCTTTGATCAACTCTGCTGAGCCGCCGCAGAGGACAGCCTGTTCGCCGAAAAGATCAGTTTCCGTCTCGTCCTTAAAGTTTGTTTCCAGGGCTCCTGCTCGAGTGGAGCCAATCCCTTTTGCCCATGCGAGAGCAACTTCTTTTGTCTGCCCGGAACAGTCTTGGTGTACGGCGATAAGGCACGGAACGCCGCTTCCGTTCTCAAATGACCTTCTCACAAGGTGCCCCGGACCTTTCGGTGCCACCATCATAACGTCCACCGATTCGGGGGGAGTGATCTGGCCGTAATGGATGTTAAAGCCGTGTGCAAAAGCGAGGGTGTCTCCAGGCTTAAGCTTGGCAAAAATCTCTTCTTCATAAACCTTTTTCTGGGTCTGATCGGGAACCAGGATCATTATCACATTGGCCCAGTCAGCGGCTTTTGAAACAGTTGTCACTTCCAATCCCGATGCCTCCGCTTCACGGCACGATAAACTGGACGGTCGAAGACCCACGCGGACATTCATACCACTGTCCCTCAAGTTGAGCACATGAGCATGCCCCTGACTCCCATAACCGATGACCGCTATTCTCTTTTCTTGGAGAACAGACAGGTCGACATCGGTATCGTAATAGACATTTACCATTTTTAATCTCCTTGATTACGACAAAGAATTGCTCATCTGCTGAGTTCGTCTTGAGACTCTCCCGCGCCATTCGGAGACAGAGCTGGATCTTTCTCCTGTTTGGAGATGGCAACTCTCCCGGATCTCACCAGTTCTATGATATTGAACGATTCAAGATCATTCACCAGCTTATCCATTTCTTCAGCGGTCCCGGCCGCTTCAAACACCATGGAAGAATTTCCGTTTTGCAGCAGACGGCCTTGGCTTTTGTGTGCCAGTTGCTTCACTTCTTTCCGCTTTTGAGGGGGCGGATTGATTTTCGCGAGCACATTTTCACGGACAATGTGCGAGTTGTTGGAAGCAAGCTGGACTTCTACCACATAAACGATATTTTTGAGAATCTGTACGAAGAAATCTTGGCGAGCAGGTTCAACATCGTTTGCTACGATGGTGACGCGGCTTAATCCCGGTCTTTCGCACGGCGCAACCGCTAGACTCTCAATGTTGATATTTCTTCTTCGAAATTGATTAACAATCTGGTTTAGCACGCCGGCTGTATCTCGAACCAAAGCGACATATGTATGTTTCATTTCGCTGATTTCCTATCAAGCAATTTGCCTTTGCCGTCGCCCTTATGACCATTAGGTCTTCGAATCATCTCATGCAGGTTTGCCCCGGCCGGAACCATGGGGTAAACCATATCATGCTGTTCCACAACAAACTCGACAAGGGCGGGACCTTTCAGCGATTGAACTTCGCTCATCGTTTCCCGAGCTCCATCTTTGTTAAACACGCGGTATCCTGGAAGACGATACGCTTCCGCAAGCCGGACATAGTCCGGACTGTAAATTGGTGTTTCGGAATAGCGTGAATTATAGAAGAGCTGCTGCCATTGGCGAACCATACCAAGGTAACCGTTGTTAATGATGGCGATCTTAATATTCACGCCTTCCTGAACAACGGTCGCTAGTTCCATGAGTGTCATCTGGATTCCACCGTCACCCACGATTACCCAGATATCTCTGTCTTTCACTGCAAAACTTGCACCAACGGCAGCCGGAAGTGCGAAGCCCATAGTGCCTAATCCCCCGGAGGTGATAAGCGTTCTCGGTTCGTTGTGCTCGTAATACTGTGCCTCTAGCATCTGATGCTGACCCACATCTGACACGATGATGGAATTTCCTCCCGTTTCCTCCCAAATAATACGGATGGCGTGAGCAGCCATAAATTCATCGGACGCCTGGTTTAAGATCTCGACTTCATCTATACTGGCTTGCCAGGTTTTGATCTGTTTGAACCATGTTTTTCGGTTTTTCAGCTTGACCTCCGGGATCATGTATTGGAGTACCTGCTTCAAATCTCCGTGGATGGCAACGTCCGCCGGGACATTCTTGTTAAGCTCTGATCGATCGATATCGATATGAATTTTCTTAGAGTGGGGAGAGTAAGTTTTAAGTTTCCCCGTTACTCTGTCGTCAAAGCGCATACCGCATGCAATAAGAAGGTCTGCCTCCTGAATGGCATGATTGGCGTGTGCATTTCCGTGCATCCCCATCATCCCCATATTAAGAGGATGGCTGCTAGGGAATCCCCCTATTCCGAGAAGTGTGGTGGAAACCGGGATGCTTCCTTCTTCGGCCAACTGCTTCAGTTCGGTCATTGCCTCTGAGAGGAGTACTCCGTGTCCAGCCAGGATTACCGGTTTCTCAGCCACGTTAATTAAATCGGCCGCCAATCTGATTTGCTCTTTCGTTACCGCTCCATTTACAACGTGAGCGCTCAAGTCAGCTGGAGGGTTTGAGTAGCTGAAGCTTGCCGTTTCATTCTGAACACATTTTGGAATATCAATAACTACCGGTCCCGGCCGTCCGCTCCGGGCGATGCGAAAAGCATCATGTATAGTTTGAGCCAACTCTTTCACCTCTGTAACCAGGAAGGAATGTTTTGTAACGGGGAGGGTTATCCCTGTGACGTCTGTCTCCTGAAATGCATCTGTTCCTATCACCGACAGTGGAACCTGGCCGGTGATGCAGACGATGGGAGAGGAGTCCATCATGGCTGTTGCGAGGCCGGTGACCATATTCGTTGCCCCGGGTCCTGAAGTTGCCATGGCGACACCCACTTTTCCGGACGCACGGGCATAACCGTCGGCCATGTGTGTGGCACCCTGTTCATGACGGACCAATACATGATGAATCCTGTCATCGTACTTGGTTAGTGCATCATAGGCTGGGAGAATTGCTCCTCCAGGATACCCGAAAATAACGTCGACTCCTTCCTTAATGAGGCATTCCCAGATGATTTCCGCGCCGGTTATTCTAGTCTCTCTTTCCGTCATATCAATTCCTTTCCTGTCTTAAGGACGGCCCCGGTGTTTGCCGAGGTTACCAGCCTCGCATAGCGTCCCAGATAGCCGTTCTCTATTTTCATCTGGAATTCCGGTATTGATTCCAATCGAGAGGTCAATTCTGTATCTGACAAGTCAACCGAAATGGTACAATTCGGGATATCAATGGTGACTAAATCGCCATCCTGAAGGGCGGCGATGGCCCCGCCTTCCGCTGCTTCCGGAGAAATGTGTCCTACGCAGGCGCCTCTAGTTCCCCCAGAGAACCGCCCATCGGTGACGAGGGCCACTTTGTCACCGAGACCAAGTCCCATGATAGCGCTCGTAGGCGCGAGCAT
>JAYZCL010000029.1:0-33284 GCA_036338335.1 Fidelibacterota bacterium | reverse complement strand
GTCTGCGGGATCAAGAGTGCGTGTGCGGTATAGCGACGGTTCCTACGGGCCCGTTAGAGAAGTTCAGGTCGGAGGTGGCTACTGGAGTCAGAATGGGGGAAATATCCTCGGATTCCAAAGGAGAGCGGAAGCAATTGAAGTCTATTGGCCTAATGGAACTTTAACTGAACAACCCATTCCTAAGGGGCCTCGGTAACTCACCACTTCTCTCAAAGGATCCTCATGGTCTATCAATAATTCAAAGGTCTTTTCAAACGTTGCAAAAATCAGTGTCCCGTGTTGTTCTTTTCGCATCTGCTGTGGGAATTTTGAGAACACTGTAAGGTTATAGCGCGGCAGGCTATGGCGGATGCCAAACAGCGAAATGACGAGTTCCTGGCAAAAGAAATTGAAGATCATAGTATAATTACTTTAACCAATAAAAAGGTAATCGCCTCAGTAAGGAAAGTATTAATATATTGATCCTACGGAACAAATAAGAAAAGAAGCCCAATGAAAAAATTTCTTAAACCAATTTCAATCATTTTTGTAGGGTTACTATTGTGCTCCAAATATTTGTTGGCACAAAATGTTAAACCCGTCGGTTTTTCTAGTGGCAGTATTGATATAGGTATTGTTGTTAAAGATGTGGAATTAACAGCAAATTTTTATTCTGAAGCTATAGGACTTAAAGAAATAGAGGGATTTAATGTTCCTAGAGAAGCAGGAAAGCGTTTTGGCTTAACTGACGGAGACGAGCCTTTGAATGTGAGAGTATTCCTATTAGGTGAAGCACCTAACTCGGCAAAATTAAAGGTAATGTCTTTTCCAAATAAACGCGCGGGAAAATCTTCGCAGAAATTTATTCATTCCACTTTGGGCTTTAGTTATCTTACTATCTTTGTCGAAGATATGACAGAGTCATTAAATAGATTAAATAAAGCAAATGTAAAATTATTAGGAGAAACCCCGGCTTCTATTGGTGAAAACAGGTATCTCACGGTATTTAAAGACCCTGATGGGAACTATTTTGAACTCATAGGACCAATGAATTAATAAATGTAATCTGGGATTATGATCTGTACGTTGCGAGCTCAAGTTCTTTAAGCTATAAATTTTACTTCTCCGACACCCAATATCCTCCAGTGAATGGCTTCGATATAAGTTTGTTCTTCAAAGAGAGATTAGGGTTTTTGGTAGCGGTGTGCACATTCTTAACTCGTTTGCTAGTGAGATTCAGTATTGGATGGAGAAGCAAGGTATGGCACAATACATGCAGGGCTAGCCAAAGAGAAAAGTACACCCCGTTGTCATCGAACGCAGATAAGGTGTATGTCATGGGAACTGACACTTTTAAGATCGGGCAACAGCAGGCCCCTTAAGAAAACTTTGTTAAACCTTCTGGTAACCACGATTAAGGAGACAGCATGAAGACGACATTGGAGTTCGGTATTCGATGCGGGTTTTTGATGACAGTGGTTCTCGCTCAACCTGTTTGGAGCGTGGACAAACCATCAGAGTACGGTGAGCAGGTTGGGACATTCTCCATTCTTGGCTATGACCCCGAAACTGGCATGGTTGGTGGGGCAGTTCAATCAAGAGTATTTTCAGTTGGGAACGGGGTTCTGTGGGGTAAAGCAGATGTGGGAATGGTTGCTACGCAGGCGTACGTAGATGTGAGTTATGGTCCAAAGGGGCTACAGCTTTTGGAGGATGGATTATCTCCGGCTCAAACGGTGAAAACCTTATTGAAGAATGATCCCGATCCACGCCCCGAAAAATGGCCCAAGCAAGCCCGGCAGTTTTCTGTTATGGATTGGGAGGGAAATTTCGCTACGCACACTGGAGAGAAGGCTTCTTTCTGGGCGGGTCACAAATATGGGAAATATTGCAGCGCCCAGGGGAACATTCTGGCAAGCGAGGATGTGGTTAATGATATGGTAAAAGCGTTCGAAAAAACCGAGGGTCATCTCTCAATGAGGCTGTTGAGAGCTCTTGAAGCCGGACAGGCCGCTGGAGGCGATACCCGGGGGATGCAGTCTGCCGCCATCTTAATCGTTAAGAAAAACGGTGGTGTCTGGTTGAACAATGACATTGTGCTCCGCCTTCAGGTGGATGATCATTCTGAACCAATAAAGGAGTTACGACGTCTTGTTGAAAAAGCGCACGAGAGGTTTGGTTGGAAACAGTGATTTTGATTAGGAGAAAATGATGAGGGTAAGACAGATACTTTCTTGGGAAATCGTACCGCTATTTACCTTGTTGCTTACCGGTTGTGGAGGTGGCACAGGCGAGAAACAAGGCGCATATCCTCACACTAGGAAAAGCGACCATGTTGATGTTTACCATAGTCAGGAAGTAAAAGATCCCTACCGCTGGCTTGAGGATGACAACTCGAAAGAGACAGGCGAATGGGTAAGCACACAGAATGTATTGACCCGAGATTATCTCGATAATATTCCCTACAGGAACAAGATAAAAGAGCGGTTGGAAACGCTCTATAATTATGAGCGTGTTTCCGCTCCGTTCCGCGAAGGGAACTTTGAGTATTTCTACAAAAACAGCGGACTCCAGAACCATTCCGTTCTCTATCGTTCAGCGATAGGTTCCGACGCTTCTGCTGAAGTGTTCCTCGATCCGAACACGTTCTCTGCGGACGGCACTGTGGCGCTAAGGGGTGTCTCCTTCACGAAAGACGGCTCCCTTGCGGGGTACATGATTTCGGAAGGGGGAGCGGACTGGCGAAAAATAATCGTGGTGGACACGAAGATGAAAGGGATCATCGGTGATACACTTATCGACGTTAAGTTCAGTGGCCTTTCTTGGAAAGGCAACAAAGGATTCTTCTACAGCAGGTACATTCACCCCGAGAGCGGAAGTCTTCTTTCAGGGAAAACAGAATACCACAGCCTTTTCTATCATGAGCTCGGGACATCTCAGAGAGAAGACGTTCTCGTTTACGGCGGCGTGGAAAATCCCAACAGGTATGTGGGTGGTTACGTAACAGATGACGAGCAATATCTCGTGATTTCGGCGGCACAGAACACGTCAGGGAACCAGCTTTACATTAAATCCTTACAGGGTGGTGAGTCGCCGCCGATCCAGCTTCAAGACGACTATTACGCCGAATGTCGGGCCGTCGACAATGATGGTACAACTTTCTTCCTCTATACCAACATCGACGCGCCGAAATCCCGCTTGGTTTCAGTCGATCTTAATGATCCGCGGGAAAGCGCCTGGGAAAATATCATCCCGGAAAGTGAGAACGTCCTCAGAATCAACTCCGGCGGAGGGAAATTCTTCGCAAACTATCTCATCGATGCCCGGACGAAGGTCCATCAGTACAGTTATGACGGGACTCTTGAGAGAGAGATAGAGCTGCCGGGGATTGGTACTGCCTATGGATTTGACGGGAAAAAGGAGGAGGAGGAACTGTACTTTTCTTTCACCTCCTTCACCTATCCAACGACTATTTTCAAGTATTCGGTTTCTTCCGGTGAAACGACAGTTTACAGAAGCCCTGACATCGATTTTGTCCCGTCAAATTATGTCTCTCAACAGGTCTTCTTTCCCAGCAAAGACGGCACGCGAATTCCCATGTTCATTGTGCACAAAAAGGAACTCGTCCTGAATGGGAAGAATCCGACTATGCTCTACGCCTATGGCGGATTTAACATCAGTCTAACACCGCGCTTCAATGTCTTGAACTTGGTATGGCTGGAAAACGGCGGAATCTACGCCCAGCCCAACTTGAGAGGAGGTGGCGAATACGGAGAAGCGTGGCACAGAGCCGGCACAAAGATGAACAAACAGAATGTTTTTGATGATTTTATTGCCGCCGCTGAATTTCTAATTGACAACAATTACACCTCCAGCGATTATCTTGGCATTTCCGGTGGATCAAACGGAGGGCTCCTTGTAGGCGCCACCATGACCCAGCGCCCGGATTTGATGAAGGTTGCTCTACCGGCGGTGGGTGTGATGGATATGTTGAGGTATCATCAGTTTACAGCGGGTGCCGGATGGGCGGACGACTATGGGACAGCGGATGACTCTCCCGAAATGTTCGAATACCTCCGGAAGTATTCGCCCCTCCACGCACTGCGTGAGAACACATTATATCCCGCGACCCTAGTGACGACGGCTGATCACGATGACAGGGTAGTCCCTGCCCATTCATTCAAATACGCTGCCCGGCTTCAGGCAGTCAACGCTGGGCACAACCCCACCCTCATTCGTATACAGACTCGAGCGGGACACGGGAGCGTTTCGACGGAGCAACGGCTTGAACTTGCCGCTGACAGGTTCGCATTTGTGTGGAAGAACATGAATTTTGTTCCCGAGCATTTGATTCAATTTCATGACAGCGCCAATTGAAGAAACCGGCTGGGGCATCTGATTGTGTACAGATGGAATAGAATCATTTTTGTACAAGATGCTATGACACGAGATAACGCTGAATAGCCACAGGCTCTTTTCTGAGCAGAATAGGAATAGTATATAAAGATCCCAACGATAATTCAGGCGTCCTTGGCGTGACCGGGTAGATCTTGCCCTGGTTGCCCCCTTTCTTTATGTTCTGCCACCCCTTCAGTATCTGAAAAATCAGAACTTAGAGAAATGCCCAAATTAGGATTGAAACTATTTTCACCATCCGATTCGCCGGAATACCGTCGAACAAGGATAATTTTCGCGGTTATTTATTTCATTGCTGTTTCGGCCGTTCTTTTCCCCTGGCCAAAGGTGTGGGACCTCTATCCCATGATTTTCGGGCTTCCTTTTCTCATGATATGGATGGTGTTGGCCATTGCAACGATATTTCTGGGCCTGTTCTATATTTTCCGCTCTGAACCGAAAGGGGAATGATGGACGGCTGGCTAGTGGCGCTCCTCATCTGTCTGGCCTATCTCGCCGTTACGCTTGTTATGGGGATCATGTCAGGTTTCCGGGTGTCCAAGAGTGTAATAGGCTTTGTGGCAGCGGATCGGGCCATGAATACGGTTGTCCTCTATTTTGTTATGGGAGCATCGGTCTTTTCTTCTTTCGCCTTTCTCGGTGGCCCGGGGTGGGCCTATTCCCGGGGCGTGGCGGCACTCTACATTCTTGCTTACGGGATAGTCGGAGTTGTGCCGCTCTACTTTTTTGGTCCGAGAGTGAGACGGCTCGGTGAGAAGTTAGGGTTCGTGACCCAGGCCGAAGTACTGGCATATCGGTTTGACAGCAGAGCCCTGTCTGTAATTTTGGCGCTGTTGAGTGCCGGAGCGTTCCTCCCCTACATCGTGATTCAGATGAAGGGGGCTGGGTTTATTTTCGAGACTATCACTGATGGGCGCGTCCCCTTTGCTGTTGGCGCAGGAATTTCTTATCTGGTGGTTGTCGTCTACGTGGTATTCAGCGGCGTCATGGGTGTGGGATGGACCAATATGTTTCAGGGGATATTTATGATGGTCATCGCTTGGTTTCTTGGCCTCTATCTCCCTGTACAGCTTTACGGCGGCGTCGGTCCGATGTTCGAACAGATCGCCGCAAGTGACAAGGCACAGATGCTGGTGGCACCGGGCCTCGATGCTGCCGGTGAACCGTGGACTTGGGCGGCCTTCAGTTCATCCATTATTGTATCGGGCCTCGGTTTTATGATGTGGCCCCACCTCTTTATGCGGAGCTTCGCCGCCAAGAGCGACAATTCACTCAGGAAAACAGTGGTGATGTACCCCACATTCCAAATATTCCTGATTCCAATTCTCCTTATTGGTTTTTCCGGCGTCCTGAAGTATCCCGGCGTAACGCCTGCCGACGCCATTGTGCCGTTTCTCTTGAGAGAACTGGCGCTGTCTCCCGTTATCGTGGGGTTGGTCTGCGCCGGAACGCTGGCGGCGTCCATGTCCACCGGCGATGCGATTCTCCATTCCGCCGGCTCCATTGCCGTGAGAGATGGCCTCGTTAGTGGCCTTGGGATGAAAATTGATGACGGACGGCAACGATTTCTGATTCGTGCTGTAGTGGTAGTACTCGGGATTGCCGCTTTCATCCTTGCGCTTGTGATAGAGCAGGGGTTGGTGGATCTTTTGCTTATGGCTTACGGTGGAATTGTGCAGATATTTCCGCTGGTGTTCGCAGCGTTCTATTGGCCCCGGGCGACTAAAGCCGGCGCTCTGGCGGGGTTGTCCACGGGTATTGTGGTAAACACACTTTTCCGTCTTTATCCCGAACTATCGCCCATTGCCGGTATGCACGAAGGTGTTTACGGATTGACGTTCAACGTTATCGCTTTAGTGAGTATAAGTTTAATGACAAAACCCGATCCTGAAGAACGTGTTGAGAGTTACGTGGAAGCATAACAAATTTCGGGGAGCGAGGGCAAACTCGTTTCTCCTCTGTGCCGCTGCCGTATTCTCCTGCAGCGGCACTCCTCCTGCCAAGCCCAACGTGGTAATTCTTCTGGTCGATGATCTCGGATGGACTGATCTCGGTACCTACGGAAGCACATTCTATGAGACGCCGAATGTTGACAGGCTAGCTTCAGAAGGAATAAAATTCACCCAATTCTACTCTGCCGGAACCAACTGTTCGCCTACCCGTGCCAGCATCATGACAGGCGTTTCTCCGGCGCGACTGAGTATCACCAACTGGATCGGCGGCCGGCAGAAGGGAAAACTGTTGCCTGCGGACAATGCTGAACAGCTTCCTGCGGAGACGTACTCTCTGGGGGAAATATTCTCCGATGCTGGCTATATGACGGGCTACATTGGCAAGTGGCATCTGGGGGATACACTCTCCTTCCCGGAGCATCACGGTTTCCAGTTCAATCTGGCGACAAACAGAGGAGGGACACCGGGAGCCTATTTTTATCCTTACAGGAATGCAAGGCGCCCTGAATTAAACATTCCCGACCTCGAAAATGGATCAGAGTGGGAGTACCTGACGGAGCGTTTGACATCGGAAGCCATTGAATTCCTGAGGGTCTATCGGGATCAGCCATTTCTGCTAATTCTGGGATATTACACAGTCCATTCCCCTATCGTGGCTCAAGAAAATAAGATAGAGAAGTACAGCCAGAAAGCGTCTCGCCTCCCTGCTCTGCACGGTCACGAATTTGATGAAGAGAAAAACGGCACGCTGAATAAACTCCGACAAGATCACCCCACATACGCAGGAATGATTGAATCCATGGATGAAAGTGTGGGAAGAATTGATCACCTTCTGAAGGAGCTAGGCCTCGCTGACAATACAATTGTTGTATTTCTATCGGACAACGGTGGTCTTTCAACCCTCGTAGGCGGGCGGACATGGATGCCCACATCCAATCTACCTCTCCGGGCTGGAAAGGCATGGCTTTATGAAGGAGGCATCAGGATTCCGTTCATCATGCGCTGGCCCAATAGGATCCCTCAGGGGGATGTGAGCCATGAGCGAGGGATCACAACCGATCTTCTACCGACACTTCTAGACATGACAGGTTTGGGCCTAAGGCCGGATCTTCACATCGACGGAGAATCGTTGTGGTCGGTTGTGAGAGAGAACAAATCACTTGATCGAGAGACGCTTTTCTGGCATTTCCCCCACTATTCCGGCTCGGGGGCGCTTCCTGGTTCGGCAATTCGGAGAGGGGACAATAAATTGGTCTGGTGGTATGAAAATAATGCCATAGAGCTGTATGATCTGAAGCACGATTTGGGAGAACAACACAATCTTGCAGAAAAGGATCCTGAACTAGCCACGAACTTGAAGGCTCAGCTGGAAAGTTGGTTAGAAGTAGTGGACGCACAAATGACAGCACCCAACCCGGACTGGAAGGGTGGGAAATGAGAGGCCGTTCTTGAAACAGAGGATCAATCCAAAGACGGCGGGAGAGGGGAAATCGCCCACCCTTGGCATGAATGAACTGAACGCCGCCATGGAGGCGGAGGGGAAGGAAGTCTTTCGCTTCGGTTTTGTTGGCGATTCGTTGGGCCGCAGTTCTCTTAAGGAGTTATGTCCTCAGGTGATGGAGGGGGTTGAGCGGCTATGAACCACACCATCGGGATCACAATGGTAAATAAAGTGTGATCCAGATCAACTTTTGCTTTGATTTTACCCTGAAATAGTCGGAAACTCTCCGCTCTGTGTGTATCAGGAGATAGTTTTATCTCCTAATGAATCTAACTAAAATCCTAAGGAGGATAGCATGAGAGTCCTGAAGCCTGTTCTTGCTGTTCTTTGTGTTTTCACTCTTGTTTTCGCTGGGGAGACCGGAAAGATCGCCGGTCGCGTTACTGATGGTGCATCGGGTGACGTACTTGTCGGGACAAACGTCATTGTTGAAGGGACTTCCTTCGGTGCCGCTACCGACATCAACGGTGAATACTTCATTATCAACCTTCCGCCAGGGACATACAACGTAAAATTCTCGATGATAGGCTATGCGGAGTTTACCGCCACGGGAGTCGGTGTTAATGTGGATGTGACTACACCGCTGGACGCTGCTCTGCAAAGTGAAGCGGTTGCGGGCCAAGCGGTGACCGTTACCGTCGAGCGTCCTGTCATTGAAAACACCTTAACCTCGTCAAAACAGATTGTGTCCGGTACTCTTGCAACGGAGCTCCCAGTGGCCACCGTGAAGGATTTGGTAAAAACGCTCCCCGGTGTGACTGAATTTGATGGCCAGCTTCACCTCAGGGGTGGCCGTGCTGGTGAGGAGATGTACTTGATTGATGGTGCCTCTATGATAAACCCCGTCATGGGTGGAAATGCCGTTCCGGTGAACCCCGCTATGATCGAAGAACTTCAGGTAATCACAGGGGCCTTCAATGCCGAATATGGCCAAGCCATGTCAGGGATATTCAATACGATCCTAAAGGAAGCTCCCGATGGCGTGCATGCGAATGTCAGTTTCAGGACTTCCGTAAATCAGGATTATGTCAGGAGTGAAGGCGGCGCTGACGGTTCGTTTAAGGATCAGGATATTTATGGAGAATCACTGGAAATCGCTGACGCTGAGAGCTACAAGAACGCAACTGCCAATTCCGACTTCTCAGAAGCCGCTTTCGGTGATCCTTTCACGATTCTAGACGCGAATGTTTCAGTGGGGATGGGAGCCTTTGGGCTCGTGGGATCCTGGCGTTCCTACAACGACCCTGGCCGTCTTCCCGGAATCTCGAAAAAGTACGGGAGCTACCAGACGAAACTGACCTATCAGGTCGGTGGGAATCTCAAGCTGGGCGGTGAATTTCTCTTCCACGACGAAAAAGGGATGTACGATCCCCGATACGATGGTCAGAGAGTTGGGGAAGCTGCAGGTGAGCTTCTTGTAACTGACTGGAAATACGCCATGGAGCAGTTCCCCAGAACTGAAAAGCAGACTGTGCAGTTTGGATTTAATGCTAACTATGTGCTCTCAGCCAACACGAACATCACGTTGCATGTAGATAACCTTAGCACGAATCAGGAAGATGGTGCAAAGACGAAGGACGGCAAGTTCATCGATTTTGATAACGTAAAGACTGTAACCTACAGTGGAACCTCTTACAACGGCGCTGATGGACCCAACCACACGAAAGTACTTGAAGACCGGGCCCAGAACAATGCATGGTTCGGGATGATGAATGTCTACGGCCACTACTTTAAGAATGAAGAAAGTGCAACCACGTTTTCAGTGGACGGAACAAGCCAGCTTAACGCCCGTCACTTGGTAAAAGGAGGTTTCGAGTACAGGAGCTTCAAGATTGACCGACTAGGACATGACGTTTGGTTCGGCCGCACGGTGGGGTACTCTGAGGAGAACCCACGCCTCCAGCTGAACAACGTTCAGGATGTTTCCCCCATGGAGATGGTAGCCTATGTCCAGGACCAAATGGAGTTCAGTGATATGATCGTCAACGTCGGTTTCCGGTACGACGCCTTTAATGCTGGCGCTGACAGAGGTGTATGGGACGTGAACACAAATGATGAACCGATGTGGGTCGATGATTCTATCAATCCTTTTGATCCCAATCAGCGCCGGGCAACCGAGACGAAGGCAAAATTGAGCCCGCGACTCGGGGTCTCTTTCCCGGTTAGTAATGATCTGGCGTTCCGGTACGCTTATGGAACATTTTTTCAAAGGCCGGCTTTCTACCACCTTCTCGATAACTACCTTGCCCAAATGGACGGCGGGACTGAATCGGGTTATTTTGTCTTTATTGGCAATCCGAATTTAGATCCTATGCAGACCACTGTTTATGAAATGGGATTTCAGTATAGCCTCCCCGGTGGCCTGAAACTGGATGTGGCTGGCTATAACAAGGATATCGTAAATCTTATGGCCATAAATGCCGCGACTAACAACCCGGCTATTGATCCGGGGTCGGGCTACGACAACCCAGGTGGATGGACTGCTGATGACTCTTATCAGGCAACTCACTTTATTTTTAAGTCAAGCGATCACTTCGGTCGTATCCGTGGTGCGGAATTCACCCTGACCAAGGCAGCAGCAACGGGACTGACTGGCCGAGTCTCTTACACCTACTCGGTGGCGGAAGGAACCGCGTCCGACAACATCCAGTCCGGGGCCGGCAGTGTTGACCAATTCATGAAAGAGCGCGCGGGGACACTCACTATGACAACTCTCGACTGGCACAGGCCTCATATCATGAATGGCTATATTGATTATCACATGTCCATGGGCGGCATGCTTGACAGGGTAGGAGGGAGTTTGATTTTCAACGCACAGAGTGGTCTTCCCATGACAGCGAGAGCGGGTGGTGCGGGAGCCGCGCTTAAAGAGAGAGCACCTTCCACCATAGATATTAATGTTAGACTTGATGCAAAACTGGCTCTGGGCGGTATATCACCGACGGTATTTCTGTTGGTCGAAAACGTAATCAACAGAAGAAATGTCGTCTGGGTGGCTGATCCGATGTCGTTCTTTGATGAAACTTCCAAATTCCACAATGTGGCATCTGGTCCTAGGAACAACCTCCTCGCCTATGGGCGGCCATTGACTATAAACTTTGGCGCCACCATTAGTTTCTAGGCATGAGAAAATCAAGACTACTTAAGGAATTAATCCCAATGAGAAAAACAATTCATAGACAGATCGCACGTGCTTCAGCAGCAACGATGATTCTTTTTCTTGCTGTAACGGTGGAAGCATCGGATAAGTACGACCTGCAGAAACGGGGGCTTGCCCACACCTTTGGTCCGGCAGCTGCCCAAACGTATGTTTACCATACCAACGGTGCGCTCTGGATGGGTTGGGATTCATACGGGAATACTGGTGATCAGACCTGTTCCGCCATCGTTCCCGGTTGGGTCTATCCCGGCTGTTTCACCGTGGAAGGCGGGAAAGGGTTCCTCAACTACAACTGCCGTGCCGGCTACTGGATTGTAGGGAAAGTCGACGGTGAATATGGGGAAGGGACAACCGGTGAATATGTGGTAACCAGAGGAACTGAACCCGGCGCAACCAGTCAAGGTTGGGCCAACTGGAATGAATACAATAAAGAACCATGGATCAGTCACACTGGTTGGACGATCCCGACTTTGGGCATGACGGTCAAAGTACGTAGACTCTCTTGGAGTTTCCCTGGTACTAAGAACTATTATTACAAAATCGGCGCCCCGACCACAAGCTTTGACTTCAACGATTTTGTCATTGAAGAGATGGTTCTGACTAATACAGGCGCATCAGATGTTACCGATCTCATCGTGGGGGGTAAGGCTGACCACGACGTTACCTGGAATGTCCCTTTTCCTGACTGGGACTATCCCTTCTGGACCGATGACATTGTTGATTACGATGCTGTCACCATGACCACTATGGAGTTGGACGGAGATCGTCAGACGTCAGCTGCGAATGATTTCGGTATTGATGATGATGGCCGTGAATACCGCGGTGTCCGTGTAGCACAGACGCCAATAAATCTGAACGGCAAAAACCACGATGAACTTGAGCCCACCGATGTGACACATTTCTGGTGGACAGGCGACGAAGATCCGCAGACTCCGGCGGCACGATGGACCTTCGCCAGCTCCGGCTCACGTGACGAGGACAAGAAAGATGTAAATCCAAGTCCCATGGATATGCGTTATCTTCAAGCTTATGGGCCGTTTACCGTGGCGGCGGGCGATTCACTCAAACTCGTGTTTGCCGTAGCCGCAGGCGCCGGTCTGGAGAACACACAAAACGCGGCGAGAGCGGCCAAACAGGCTTATGACTGGGAATACAACCTTCCAAAACCTCCGGCAGCACCGCAGATTGCCACCGATGGCGTACAGACTCAGTCTGACGGGACAGTGAAGATTACATGGACTTACTCCGATGCTCAGATTGCAGCGGTTGATCCTGATCTCGGAACTGCTGACTTCGCCGGCTTTCGCGTTTATCGTGCTGCGGCGGCTCCATCCACGGACAACCAGGCGCTTATGACGGCTGAAGGGTACACCGCTGACAACATTTCTCCGGACATGGTCGGTTCTCCATCAACGGCACCGTCCAACGAATGGCCGGCCCACGCTGCAGGCCCTTACTCGATCATCTCCGAAGGCAGTCCATCTGACTTTGGTTCGGGCGGAACCTACAGCTATGTGGATGAAAATGTGGCCGTGGGCCTTATGTACTGGTACTATGTGGCGGCCTATGACAAAGGCGGCACCAGCGCCGCACATGGTACAGTTCCATCTTTGGAAAGTTATTTCACCATGACCTATCCATTGGTGGATGATCCCTACGGTGCCGATAAGATTCCCACAGCACCACCGGCATTTACTCCTGCCCTGGAAACACTGACGTACAATGATGTCGGCGGTGCTTCTTCCACAGCACCGTTTGTTGCTCCCAACCCATGGAAACGGGAGGTGATGACAACTTTCTTTGGTGCCGATAATCCAAATGTCTACTTCATGCGTTTTTATAACGTAAAGGCGGGCCAGAAACTCCAGATTTTTGATGTGTCCGGGAACCTGATTTTTGACAAGGACATCCCATCCAGTGGTTCTTATGATTGGAACCTAGTGTCTAGGAATAGAACACAGGTCACAACAGGTGTTTACTTCTGGAAAGTGGGCGATACTGCGGGTAAACTGGCGGTAATCCGCTAATCTCTTGGGAGGTAAGAGAATGCACTTCAACAAAACGACCAAATTGGCTCTGATTCTCACCGTGGCAATACCTCTGTCACTTTCAGCACAGAAAGGTGCGGAAGGTGGTAGCGACAAGTCAGGGTCGGTAGCTTTCAAGTTCCTTAACCTTCAGTATGATGCCCGCGGTGCCGCTCTCGGCGGTTTGAGCGCTCAGGCTAGTGGAGCTGAAGCACTTTTCTGGAACCCTGCCGGAATTGCTTCCGCTTCGGGAATTGGATTTAACGCAGGAATGACGCAGTGGCTTGTGGAGACGTCGTATATGAACGCCGGAGCGGTGATGCCTATGGCTGGCGGAGTCCTCGGAGTCGCCTTTGTTTCTGTGGACTATGGAGATTTTATGAAGTCTGGCTGGTCTGAGGTGTCCGGTTCCTATGTTTTCGAGGCAAATCAGGGCACATTCACGGCTTCGGATAATGCTCTTCAGGTAAGCTACGGGAAATTTCTTTCTGATAAGTTTTCTATTGGTGCTTCCGCGAAGACAATCTCCGAAAGTATTGATGATGCTTCCCTGTCTGGCCTGGTTTTTGATGTCGGAACTCAGTTCAATACAGGTTACAAGAATATCCGAATGGGTGCAACCATCTCAAATTTCGGCCCAAGCATTGATCCCGTTCAGACAGAGACAGAATCTAACCTTTCGCCCCCCATGACCTTTAATTTTGGAATTGTTGGACAGGCGTTCGGGGATGACTCCATGGGACTCATGGCCGGAATGAACGTGGTTAAGTATTCGGACATGGCCCAACGGATTGCCCTCAATGGTGAAATGACTGTTGCAGGAATGGTGAAAGTGAGGGGGAGCTATACCCTTGGTGATCTCGTTCAGGATGGGCTCTCCTTTGGTGCTGGAGTCAACTTGGCGGGGATATCAGTTAATGTCGCCATGACCCAAATGGAAGCTTTCGATCCCGTGATGAGGTTTTCCCTCGGTTATCAGATGTAGCAGCGACCAAGATGAACAGACTTGAAAGCCGTTCCCACGGGAACGGCTTTTTTATCTATTCCATTTTGCAGGTGGGCAGTTAGTATTGGGATAGACAATTGTCATGATGATTAAATATCGATTTCAGTTAATTGAGTTTTCATCCAGATGAGTCAGATGTTTCAACATCTGACTCTCAGGGCCATCCTCCTCTTTTGTATACTCATCTCTAACCCCACACTGTCCGCCCAACCCCTCTCCTTCAAGGATGTGGCGGCGGAGCGGGGGCTCAGATTCGTTCACGACAACGGTGGCACTGATCAGAAGTTTTATATCGAAACGATGGGTTCCGGGTGCTGCCTTCTGGACTTCGATAACGACAATGACCTCGATGTTTTTTTCCTGCAGGGCACGCCTCTGCCGGGCTGGAAGAAAGAGTTAACACTTCGGAACCAGCTCTTCCGAAATGACGAAGGACAGTTTACGGATGTGACGGGTGAATCTGGATTAGGTGCCACCTCCTACAGTGTAGGGTGCGCCGCTGCCGATTATGATAACGACGGTGACACGGATCTTTATGTGACGAACTTTGGCGAAGACGTTCTTTACAGAAACGAGGGTGACGGAACATTTGCCGATGTTACATACGTGGCCAATCTTGGCAATCCGATGTGGGGTTCAAGCGCCGCATTCCTCGATGCGGATAGCGACGGTTGGCTCGATCTCTATGTCAGCAATTATGTAGAATATTCGATCGACAACAATCCGTGGTGCGGAGATCAGCGAAGCGGTCAGCGGGCTTACTGTGATCCTGACCTGTTCACGGGTGTTCCGGATATCTTATTCAAGAACAATAAGGACGGGACGTTCAGAGATATCTCTGAAGAGACGAACATCTCCAATTTGAGCGGAAAGGGCCTTGGTGTTGTCCCCGGCGATTTCGACGGGGACGGTGATCTTGATATCTATGTAGCTAACGATAAAGTGATGAATCACCTTTTCATCAATGACAGTGCCGGAGTTTTCCGTGAGGACGCCCTGTTTACCGGAGTTGGGTTTAATGAAAGCGGTCAAGCGGAAGCGGGGATGGGTGTTGACTTTGGCGACTATAACAGGGATGGATTCCCCGATTTGTTCGTCACAAACTTCAGTGGCGAATCGAACACACTCTACAAGAATGAGGGGAACGGCTTCCTGACGGATGTCACCTTTGCCGCCGGCTTGGGACAGCCAAGCCTTGAGGTCCTAGGGTTTGGCACTAAGTTTGTCGATCTTGATCTTGATGGCTGGTTGGATATTTTTGTTGCGAACGGACATGTTATTGATAATATCGAAATCATTAATCCGAGTTATACCTATGCACAGCGGAAACAGGTGTTTCTGAATAACCGTCAAAGTGGTTTCAGTGAACAGACGGAGCAAATCGGCGGTGACCTGTTGATCCCTTCTGTTGCCCGGGGCGTGGCTTTCGGCGATATCGATAATGATGGGGATGTAGATGTGGTGATCTCCAACAACGGCGGCCCGGCGAACCTGCTTCTCAATGACGGCCCGCCACGAAACAATTGGATTGGCCTCCAACTCAAAGGTAGGTTGTATAATTTGGATGCTATCGGTGCGAAGGTGATGGTCAAGAGCAAAGGAGGAACCCAGTGGTCCTGGGTTAATCCGGCGGCCAGTTATCTCGCTTCTAATGACAAACGTCTCCAGTTCGGGTTAGGCCCTGACAAAAGAGCCGATGAAATCACGATAGTCTGGCCCGGGGGTGGTGTTGACAGAATCGAAAAGGTAGAGGCGAATCGCTATTACCTGATTCAACCCGGAGGTGAGATATCAGCAATCTGGTAATTGTTGCTGCCACTGCCCTTAGCCTCTTGTGCGGAGTCCAGACAGGTGACCGTTTTGATCGGGCAACGGAGCTCATGACGGGGGATCTCTACGGTGAGGCATCTGACATACTACTAGAGCTTGTTACGGACGAACCGAACAATGTGGCCGCATGGACTGCTCTGGCGAAAGCATACGACCGTGTTGGGAATATCAGCGGTTCGTCTGATGCATACCGGAAAAGCCTGGCTCTTGATCCTGATCGGATCGATACTTGGATCTCCTTCGGGAATTTCTATTTTAGAGGTAAGAGCTATTCACAAGCCACCAAGGCGTATCGCTCAGCTCTAAAGGTTGATCCGGACAATTCGAAGGCTACCAATAACCTTGGCTCTGCCTTGAAGGAAACTGGAAACCTGAAAGAGGCCGTGGCGCATTTTGTAAGAGCGACGGAACTTGACGCAGGTTACGCCCTTGCGTACCGGAACGCTGGAGACGCGTATATCATGTTGGGTCAATATGAGACTGCTATCGACTGGCTTGGGAAAGCCACACAGGTCGATCCCCAAAACCTTTTTGGGTGGTACTGGCTCGGCAGGGCCTATGTACGTGCCGGAGAGCCAAAGACAGCCGTTCAGCATTTTCTGCGGGTGATCGCCCGTCGCCCTGATCTCCCTCAGGTGCACCACGATCTTGGTGAAGCGTACTATCTTCTTCGCGAGTACGGCAAAGCGATTGACTATGTAAAGAACGGAATGCGCCTCAGTCCGGCCGCGGCGAAGTCCTATGTTACGCTCAGCTGGATCTATATTCGCCTCGGTCGCCAGAAGGATGCTCTGGCTATTCTGGAAGAAGGTATAGAACAAAATCCGTCGGCTCCTGCAATTCACATTCAGATGGGAGACATCCATAAGTCAGCATCCCGTCACAACGATGCTCTGAAAGCGTACACCAAAACGGTTGCCGTCGATCCGGACTTCTGGACCGGACACTACAAGCGGGGCGTGGCCCTCTACTATCTCTCCCAACTGGATGCGTCAGAAGTGGCTCTGAATGAGGCGGATAAACTGAACCCCTCCTCTCCCTCGGTGAAGCATTTCAAGGGACTGGTGGCGCTTGCTAAGAATCAGACCGATCAAGCGCTGTCGTTTCTCACTGAAGCTTCCGAAATGGATCGGGAAAACGCCGATATCCTGTTTCATCTGGGCCAAGCCTATCAGCGGAAGAGTCATTGGACCGAGGCACAAACCCAGTTTGAAGCGGCATTCCGGTTGAATCCGAGGAAATCGGAAGTGCTTTATGGCCTATCACAAGTGTCCGGGAAACTGGATCAGCGTGCCGAGGCGCGGGAGTACAGTCGGCGCTTCAAAGCTGTTTCCCAGTTTGAACAGGAAAGGGATGTCTTAATGAAGAAACTGTGGGGAAAACCGAACAGCATCGAACTTCGGAAAGACCTAGCGGCACTGCTGGAAGTAAACGGCGCCCTTTCTGAGGCGATGGAGCAGTTGAGGCAGGCGGCCTATCTGGGTGATGAGTCGGCTGTCGAAGAACTTGAAAGGTTGGACAAACTGATGTTCCGAGAAAAATGATCGGTTCAAATCTCGGCCAGAAAACGTTAATTTTGTACTTCTGAGCGCGTGGTAGCTCAGTCCCGCTTGAACCGGACATGAACAGATTGAATAGATACAAGACTTTCATCTTTCTCCTCTTCCTTGTGGCGGGGTGCGCTCGGGAAAATACTGATAACGTCTTTCAGGAGATTCTCGATGACGCCTGGTTATTCAGGCTTGAGGAGAATCCACTATTTGCCACCAATGTTGGCGTTCATACCGCCAACGACCGTCTGCCATCCAACAGTCAGGCTGACATAGATCGGCGAGCCCAATTCTGGGGAAGGATTCTCGAAAGACTGGATGCTCTTGATTTAGATAGGATGGGACAACAAGCACATATCAATTACAGGATATTTCGCCGGACGGTTGAAGACAGAATACTGGACTTCAAGTTCCGGGGTTACCTGATGCCTTTAAATGCCGATTCTGGTTTTCACATCGGTCTGGCGCGACTGCCTCGCCGTGTGCCCCTTCAGACGGTAAAAGACTACGAAAATTACATTGCCCGCCTTGAGAACATACCATCGTACATGGATGACCATATCGCCTTGATGCGTGAAGGCATTGGAGTAGGTATGACCGTTCCCCAGGTGGTTCTGAAAGGTTATGATGCGACAATTAAGACCCACGTTGTAGAAAACCCGGAGGAGAGTGTCTTCTATGAACCATTTCTCGATATCCCGAAATCTGTACCCGATGGAGAGCACGACCGTTTAAAGCACGCCGCTCACGCCGCGGTCTTAAATAGCGCCGTTGAGGGGTACAGGCGATTCTTATCGTTTTTTCAGGATGAATATTATCCCGGAGCACGACAAACTATTGGGGCATCGGAATTCCCCGATGGTGATGCTTATTACCAGTATCGAGTTAATCATTTCACCACCCTTGATTTGACACCAGAAGAGATCCATGACATCGGCCTCGACGAAGTCCAGAGAATCAAGAAAGAGATGATGACTGTCATCGAAGAGGTCGGATTTGAAGGATCGTTCGCGGACTTTCTTGACTTTCTCCGAACAGACCGCCGGTTCTATGCTGAAACACCGCTGGAACTGTTGAAAGAAGCGTCGTTTATTTCAAAGAAGATGGACGCCCGATTGCCGTCACTATTTAACAAACTCCCTCGGCTCCCCTACGGTGTTCAAGCGGTGCCAGATCATATTGCTCCGAAGTATACCGCTGGCCGCTATGTGGGGCCTGCGAAAGGCTCTACCGAACCGGGATACTACTGGGTCAACACCTATGCCCTTGATAACAGGCCGCTGTACAATCTTGAAGCGCTCACACTTCACGAGGCTGTTCCGGGTCATCACCTCCAGAACGCCATCGCGCGGGAACTTGAAGATCTTCCCAAGTTCAGACAGCACCTTTATCTATCAGCGTTTGGAGAAGGGTGGGGGCTCTATTCCGAATGGCTCGGACTGGAGGCCAGCTTCTATACGGATCCCTACAGCAATTTCGGTAGACTGACCTATGAAATGTGGCGGGCGTGCCGGCTTGTGGTAGATACAGGCATCCACGCTTTTGGATGGACTAGGCAGGAGGTGATCGATTACATGGCATCCAGAACGGCTCTGCCAATCCATGAGGTGACCACAGAAACGGATCGGTACATCTCATGGCCGGGCCAGGCGTTGTCTTACAAGATAGGTGAATTGAAGATCAAAAAATTGCGCCAGCACGCTGAAGAAATTCTCAGAGAAAATTTTGATGTTAAAGCATTTCACGATGTTGTTCTTGGAAACGGATCCGTCCCTCTCGACATTCTGGAAGATCAGGTAAAATTTTGGGTGGATACAACCCGGTCGCGGTAGCACCCCTGTTTATCCCCGACCTAGAGTCCCGTCTCACCGAGCCGCTTCCCGGTGTTGCGGCACAGGCTCGAATGGTACCTCAGCCGAGAACCGTTCCTACCCTTATTCGGACCGAAGAAGAGGCGATCCCTTCGGCTGTTCTCGTTCTGCTGTTCAGGAAGGGTAGAAAGTGGTCATTCTTTCTGACGGAGCGATCCGATTCGGTGGAGTATCATCGCGGGCAGCTGTCTCTTCCCGGGGGAGCCCAGGAACACGGTGAATCGCTAGAATCGACAGCTCTCAGGGAAACCGAGGAAGAAATCGGCGTCGTGCCCGATGCGGTAACTCTTCTTGGAGAGTTAACGACGCTGTTTATTCCGGTGAGCGGTTTCCGGGTCCACCCTTTTGTCGGATGGAGTAATGAACAGCTGGAAACGACTATTGATGAGACCGAGGTGGCAGCGCTCCACTCGATTGAGATATCCACCCTGCTCGATGATTCAAGCGTGGGGCGGGAGACAAGGACTATTCGCGGAATGGAAGTGGATGTCCCTTATTTTCACTTTGGTGCATTGAAAGTTTGGGGCGCAACGGCGGCCATCCTGAGCGAATGCAAAGATGTTTTTGCTGACAGCTTTGAATTGGAGAAGACACTATGAAAAAACTGCTTCTTTTAACTGTGATTACAAGCCTGATGGGCCAGAGCACAAGGACTCATCCGACACCGGGCCTTGGCGACTACACCGTCCCGTTCTCTAAGGGGACATCTTATCGCTCCGAGATTCAATCGCCCAGCGAGTTCCTCGGCTATGAACTGGGCGGACGCCTCATTACCCACAGAGAGGTAATGGATTATTTCCGCTATCTTTCAGAAACGGCACTGAACGTCAGCATGACTATCTACGCCCACTCCTATGAGGGGCGGGAGCTGGTTTATCTCGCCATTGCATCGAAGGAGAACTTTGCCCGACTGGAGTCGATCCGCGCTGATATGGATGCGCTAGCTGATCTCAAGGTAAATGGTGCTAAAGCGAAAGAAATGATAGAAGAGATCCCGGCCATTGCCTGGATGGGGTACGGTATCCACGGCGATGAACTGTCTAGTGTAGATGCCAGTGTATTTCTTGCTTATCATCTCCTCGCAAGCCAGGACAGGCGGACCAAGCAGATACTTGACAATACAGTTGTCCTTATTGATCCAACCCAGAACCCCGACGGGCGGATGCGCTTTGTTAAACAGTTGGAGCAATATAACAGTGTTGTCCCCAGCAGTGATATTCAGAGCCTGCACCATCGGGGTGTCTGGCCGTACGGAAGGGGAAACCATTACCTCTTTGATCTCAATCGGGATTGGTTTCTACTTGTCCACCCGGAAACGCGCGGGAGGGTTGAGAGCATCCTGAAATGGAACCCGCAGTTTGTCCTCGATTGTCACGAGATGGGGCCTTACGATACCTATCTTTTTTCACCGCCTCGCGAACCGTTCAACCCGTTTCTTCCGAAGGAATCGAAAAAATGGTGGAATCTTTTCGCCAAGGAGCAGGCGGAGGAGTTTGACAGCAAGGGGTGGAGCTACTACACGCGGGAGTGGAACGAAGAGATGTATCCCGGCTACGGAAGCTCATGGCCTATGTATCTTGGGGCTGTGGGTGTGCTCTACGAACAGGCCGGTGTAGACGGCTCCCGAGTGAAACGTCCGGACGGCACCGTCATGACCTACCGGGAGACGGTTCATCATCAGTTCACCAGTTCCATGGCGAACCTCAGCACTATTGCCTCCAACAAGGAATCGCTCATCCGCGACTATTATGAGCACAGAAAACGTGCGGCATCGGGTAGTAAATCCCGACGTGAAGCTTTCCTGTTTCCCCCTTCAGAAAACAGGAGCAGATTTGAGAAATTCGCCTTGGCACTCGCGTTTCAAGGGATTGAAGTGAAAACGGCTCAGGAAGCGTTTCGTGTAAGGAATCTCACCGGGAGAGACGGAACTGCTGTTAAGGAAATTAACTTTCCTGAAAAGACACTGGTTGTTCCTCTGAACCAGCCAAACCGAAATCTCGTGGAAGCGATACTCTCTTTCGAAATACGGCACGGGAATGAATTCTTGAAGAGCCAGCGGAAAGCCCGACTTAAGCACGGCGACACTCGCCTTTATGACGCCACAGGATGGTCCTTGGCGCTGGCCTATGACATTCCAGCTTATTACTCAGACAATATGCCTGCTGTCAAGTCGAAGCCCTATGAAGCGATAGAGCGGGAGGGGAATGTTGCCGGGAGAAAACCGAAAGTGGGATACGTCTTTTCCGGATCGGATGACGGGGCCATCCTTGCCCTATCAAAACTTCTTGATGCTGGTGTCAAGGTGTGGACGAGCCGAAAACCTTTCGACGTGGCTAGTGACAGATATCCGAGGGGGAGCTTTCTTATAAGAAGTAACGCCAATCCGGAATTAGATGAGAGAATCCTGCGGGACATCGCCAGTGCCACAGGAGTCACCATGAAGGGGGTTGACTTTGGCTTGGCATCATCCGGTCCTGATCTTGGTGGCGGTGAGTTTGTCCTTCTGGAACGACCTAAGGTAGCGCTCGTGGGCGGTGAGATGATATCGCCCTACAGTTTCGGCACAATCTGGCACACCCTTGATGCGAAAATTAATATGGCTACTTCCACTTTAAGCTCCTCGGTTCTGGCCAGAACAGACCTCGACAAATATAATGTATTGATTCTCCCCTCCGCCTCAGGCGGACCAACGACTTACAAACGGCTTTTGTCGGAGGGGGGCGTGGATCAGCTCAGGGAATGGGTCAAAGACGGCGGTACACTGGTGGCCGTCGGTTCCGCGGCGGCATTTGTGGCTGATACGTCTGTTGGGCTGATTTCAGTCAGGCAAAAACGTCAGATTCTAGGTAAAGTTCACGAGTACACTTCCGCCCTTGTCCTATCTAAAAAGGCCGAGTCGCCATTGGTGGACAGCCTGGCGGTGTGGGAAGGGAAACGCTCCGAGGACGCGGACGGAGATACGGCTAACGACGCGGGTACCCACGTTTCCAAGGAGGCGGATGAACTGGCACGGAAACTGTCACCTTCCGGCGTTATTATGCGTGTTAACATAGATGAGGAACACTGGCTCGGTTTTGGTCTCCGGGGAAACGTCCCTGTCATGGTGAGAGGCTCCTACAGTTATGTGACGAAGCAAAACAGCAACGTGGCGGGGCGCTTTGCCGGCTATGAGGATGTGAAACTGTCGGGCATTCTATGGCCCGAGGCGAGGGAGAGATGGGCCGATTCGGTTTATTCAGCGAGGGAGTCGGTGGGGAAAGGCCAAGTGGTAATGTTTGCCACCGATCCTAACTTCCGAGGCTATTTTCTGGGCGGCGAAAGAATGTTACTGAATGCCATTCTGTTGGGCCCCGGTTTTGGCACACAACAGACAGTAGAATTCTGATTTTGATTAGTTGAGAAAGGAGCATTGGCAATAGCACAAGAATCGGAGCAGCGGTTTTCATCCCGGCTGGGATTTCTCCTGAGCGCCCTCGGAATTGCCGTGGGGACAGGTAACATTTGGCGCTTTCCACGGATCGCTGCTAGTAACGGTGGGGAAGATGGTGCCGGGGCGTTCCTTGTGGCGTGGATACTGTTCCTCTTTCTCTGGAGTATTCCGCTGATTATTGCCGAGTACATCATGGGTCGCCGTTCCCGGAAGGGGACCATCGGTGCGTTTGTTTCTCTTGTCGGGGGAAAGTTCGCGTGGATGGGCGGTTTCGTCGGATTTGTCTCTAGTGCCATCACGTTCTACTATTCCGTTGTTGTGGGATGGTGTATCTACTACTTCATACAGATGCTCTTTCATCCTCTGCCCGCGTCACCTGACGCCTCGTGGGCGCTGTGGAATGATTACCAGTCCAGCGTCCTTCCGTTGTTGTTTCACGGTGCGGCCATGGGCATCGGTGCTTTCGCCATCTGGAAAGGGGTCTCCTCCATAGAAAAAGTGAATAGAGTGCTGATCCCCACCCTCTTGGTGATTGTTTTTCTTTCCGTCGTTCGAGCCCTAACGCTGCCCGGCGCATGGAACGGCGTCACTTACCTGTTCACACCCCAGTGGAGTCAGTTGGGGAACCCAAAACTGTGGCTTGAAGCGCTGACACAGAATGCTTGGGACACAGGTGCCGGCTGGGGGTTATTTCTTACTTACGCCATCTACATACGGCGGCGGTATGGTGTGGTTAAGAACGCTTTTGTAACTGCCATCGGTAACAACACAGTATCTCTTCTGGCCGCACTCATGGTGTTTGGGACAGTTTTTTCCATCCTTGGCATGGAAGGAAAGACCAACGGTGAAATCCTCGGCATTATGAAAGAAAGTGGTCCAGCCGCCACGGGCCTCACCTTCATTTGGATGCCGCAGCTTTTTGCCAAAATGTCATTCGGGAAACCGGTGGCCATCCTCTTTTTTTTGGGACTCTCATTTGCAGGTTTATCATCGCTTATCTCCATGATGGAATTGACCAGCAGGAATCTCATCAATCTCGGTCTCAAGCGAAAAATGGCTATAGGGTGTGTCGTACCAGCGAGCTATCTACTTGGGATACCGTCAGCCCGGAATCTGGAGTTTTTTGGCAATCAGGATTTTGTTTGGGGAATAGCGCTCATGATCTCCGGTGTTTTTGTTGCGGTGGCCGTCCAAAAACACGGGATCACTAAGTTGCGTGAAAAAGAAGTGCTCCAGAATGGAGATGACTGGAATCTCGGCCCATGGTGGGACAAGGTAGTAAGTTATGTAGTGCCGTTTCTCGGTGTCGCTCTGCTCGCTTGGTGGCTTTCACTTGCCGCCACCGTTTACGCCCCGGACGACTGGCACAACCCTTTCTCGCCCTACAGTGTTATGACCTGTCTTGTCCAGTGGGGTGTTGTGTTGACGGGGCTCTGGTGGCTAAACGGCTGGATGACGGGCCGAATCGGGAGACAAGAGGACTAGCTAAGGAGGATTCATGGAAACAATGATACGCTCCGTCCGTGGGTTGGTCATTGGAATGACAGTCTCTGTCGCGTAATTAAGCGCACAAGAAGAGCCGCCGCCGCTGTCGGACTTGAGAAACTGGAGAGATAGATTAAGTATCTCTTCCACAAGTTTAACCAGGTGTCGCGGCAGGTAGACGACCTCATGTTTTTCCATCGCCTAGGTGATATCGCGGAGATCGACATCGCGGGCATCACCGGTCCTCCGCGCAGTAATCAACTTAACCCAACAGTTCAATCCTGAAAAACCCAGATAGATTCCTCTCTTTCTTGACAATATTGTCAGTTCGTTGTACACTCTGGTATAATTGACATGGGAAAGGATTAGGATGAAATCAATGGATCGCAGATCATTTATGGGAGCCATCGGAAGACCTGTCGCCGCTGCCACTACGGTCGCCGCCATTGAACCAGCGCTCATGAGCCGGGCCTTAGCCGCCGTGAAAGGGGCGATCGGCAGTCCCGCCGATATTGCCAAGGATGAATCGTTCTGGTTCGAAGTGCAACAAGCGTACACGGCTGACCGTAGCATGATCAACCTCAACAATGGAGGTGTATGTCCTTCTCCAAGAGTTGTTCAGGACGCCATGAAGCGTCACCTCGATTATTCTAATACTTCACCACCTTATTCCATGTGGCGGATTCTTGAACCACAACGTGAACCAGTCAGACGTCGGATGGCGAGATTCTTTAATTGCGATTACGAAGAAATTGCACTTACCCGAGGGGCATCGGAGGGGCTCCAAATCTGCCAAAACGGTTTTGATCTCGAACCCGGCGATGAAGTCCTCACTACCACACAAGATTACGGGAGAATGATCAATACGTTCAAGCAGCGAGAGTGCAGAGACGGAATAGTAATGAAGCAGTTCAAGATTCCGATCCCCGCCGAGGACAATGACGAAGTAGTACGACTTTTCAAGAAAGGCATCACGTCCAAAACAAAACTGATCCTCATGTGCCACATGATCAATATCACGGGGCAGATCCTTCCAGTAAAAAAAGTAGTGCAAATGGCGAGAAAGAAGGGGATCCCCGTCATTGTGGACGGTGCCCACACCTTCGCCCATTTTGACTTTGATGTTGCCGACCTCGACTGTGACTACTACGCAACCAGTCTTCACAAGTGGCTCTGCGCGCCCCATGGTACGGGCATGCTCTATGTCAAAAAAGAGAAGATTTCCGACCTGTGGCCGCTACAGGCGCCAGAGGAGTGTGAAATGGGTGATATCCGCAAGTTCGAGGAAATTGGTACTCATCCTGCCGCCAATTATTTGGCGATCGGAGATGCTTTAACCTTTCATCAAGGTGTTGGAACGAACAATTGGGAAGCTCGGTTAATATACCTTCGTGACAGATGGGCGAAAGAACTGTTAAATGATGATCGGGTCAAACTACATACCAGTCTAAAATCAGGTATGGGATGTGCCATTGCCACTGTCCAGATCGAGGGGATTGACACGCACGATGTGGCAAATTATCTGTGGGACGAGTACAGGATTTTTGTGGTAGCGATTAAGCATCCCGAATTTGAGGGATGCCGTGTGACGCCCCATGTTTACACTACTATTGAAGAAATTGACCGTTTTACTGACGCTATGACGGACATACTAAAAAACGGGGTCAGAAAGTCGTAGTACGTCATATTATCGTTCTTGTTGCATCGCTTGCCCTCTCGGCCTGTGCCGGTGGAGGTGATCGGGAGGCGATCTCCACGGTCGACGCGCCAGCCGCCATCGGTCCTTATTCGCAGGCCATCCGAGTGGGGAACACGCTTTATCTTTCGGGCCAGATTGCCATCGATCCCGCTACGGGGAAATTGGTTGATGGCGGGATTGAAGCGCAGACCCACCGTGTTCTCAAGAACCTCGGTGCTGTACTTCAGGCCGGCGGTTTTGACTATTCCCATGTTGTGCAGGTTCAGGCGTTTGTGGCAGATTTGAATGATTACAAAATGCTAAACGATGTTTATGTTACCTATTTCAGCCAGCATAAACCCGCCCGCGCTGTAGTGGAAGCGGCCCGAATCCCGCGGGACGCACTCGTGGAAATTATGATGGTAGCCGTAAAACCGTAAGTCGGGGCTTCTTGCTGCAAGAGCAGAGGTGCACTGCGGCAAGACCTCCGAATCAAGAGTCGGGAAGGATGTAAAGCCTACTAGAATGAAATAACGATTTAGTTTATTGCTTTGTATTAAGACTTGTGCCGGGAGGTAACGCCGCTAGATATCGAACCAAGTGCCTCGGCTGCCAGCCATCGCCTCCTCGTAGATAAAGTGAGCCACAGCCACGTCTTCTATCGCCATACCGAGGGATTTAAACAGTGTAATCTCGTTAGGATGCAGTCTTCCCGTCACTTTGCCAGTGAGAACTTCACCGATCTCACCAAGTACATGATCATCTCCTACCGCCCCCTCTGATCTGGGAATAATGAAGTCGCCTGCTTCGTTTAGAATTGATTCGCGGCTGTCGGTGAAGAGTTTTGATTTGACAATAGCTTCCGTGTCCAGTTCCCGCCTGGTGGGCGTACTGGAGCCGACGGCATTCACGTGTGCGCCTGGTTGAAGCCATTCCCCTTTGAGGATTGGTTCAGCTACAGCTGTGACTGTGCATATGAGATCGGCGTCACTGACGGCGGTCTGGGGCGAGTCAGCAACAGTGATGTCCAGAGGAGTTCCTTTCGATAATTCGGTTGTGAGTTTCTCGGCTCGATCACGAGACCGATTCCAGATGCGGACGGATCGAACTGATCTTGCCTCCTTCATAGCGTCAAAATGTGTCTTCGCCTGAACACCAGCGCCGAGGATGGCAAGTGTTGATCCGTCCTCCCTGGCCAGCGCCTTGGTGGCGACACCGCTGGCGGCTGCTGTGCGGATGGCGGTGATCTCGATGGCATCCATAATGGCGAGGGGATTGCCATGTTCAGCAGAGAAGAGGATGACCAATCCTTGGTGCGAATCGAACCCCATCTCACCCGCATTGTGAAAAACAGTGATCAGTTTTACCGCCAGAGACTGAGATGAGCCATCGTAACCTGGCATGGTAGCGAGTATATCATTCCTCGCCGGTATTTTCATCATTGTTCTCAACGGCTGTACCGACTCTCCGTTGGAATAGGCCTGAAATGCGTTGGCGAGGATTTCCATACAGGAGCGCATGGGAAGGAGATCTCGTACTTCTTGTCGGTTCACAATTAACAGTTTCATATGGGAAAGTTAGACAGATTACCCTTTGACTCCAATTTGTCTTGGCGCCTTGTTTTTGGAAGATCGGAAAGGTAGTTTCGGAACTTCCTTTACCTATGAGTGAATCTAGACTTCGTCGAGATCTCGGCCCCGTTTCCGGTTATGCAACTATAGTAGGTATTCTCATTGGGGCGGGGATTTTTCGTGTGACCGGTGAGGCGGGAGCCGTAGCGGGCAGTGCCGTCCCTTTTGCCTATCTATTGTTTACTCCTATTGTTCTAGCGACCGCATTAGCCTACAGTATTTTCTCCTCTACACCATTGGGCCGTCGCCCTGGTGGCGCTTATATTCATATCTCGAGAACTTTCGGAAATTACTATATCGGTTTTGTGGCAATGTGGATGAAGCTGGTGGCTTTTGTAGGTGCCATTTCATTTATGTCCACCAGTTTTGGTGAATACATGAATTACTTCATTCCAGGGCAGGATCCCCGTATCTGGGGTGTTGTAGTGTTGGCGACGTTCTACGGAATTAATATTTTTGGTATAAAATATTACGGTAGGATTCAGATCGGCATGCTAGTTATTCTAATTTTCAGCATACTTCTTCTGGTAATTCCTGGGCTGGCGGCAGTGGACCTCAGCTTCTATGATCCCCTGTTACCTAAAGGGTGGGGAGGCCTTTTGGGTGCCATGCCAATCCTCTTTTTTAGTTATGCGGGCTTCGAAACACTTGCACAGACTGCGGGCGAGACTAAGGACGCCACTCGAACCCTCCCGACCATCTTCATTCGTGGTGTGCTCGCATCTGTGATTATTTTTTTTCTTATGTCATTCGTTGCTTTTGGTGTATTACCGGCGGAGGTACTGGCTGAATCCGACTCGGCCATGGCGGATGTAGCTGCCCAATACCTTCCTCCATGGGGCGCTGCGGCCGTTGCCCTTGGAGCAATGTGTGCATTCCTAACGAGCATTAATGGTTCGATCCTTGTTCCGTCGAGGATGTTTTTTGTGTTTAGCGAAGACCGCCTCATGCCAACATTTCTATCTGCGGTCCATCCGAAATGGAGGACGCCTCACATCAGTCTTATAATAAGTGCGGCTATCTGCACAGGACTAATCTGGACCCAGTCATCTCAGTTTCTACTCAACACTGGACTAATCGGAATTTTTATTGTCTATTTTCTTCAAGGGGTTGCCCTAGCCTTTCTTCCGAAAGTTAACCGTCCCCTCTACGAATCGGCCCTTTTCAGACCACCCCAGATTGTGGTCAGTTGCATCGGCCTTTTTACTGCTACCGTTATGCTAATCTTCATGATTGCCATTCTCAAGTCAGTGCTTGTTTGGACCTTGATTTGGTTGACAATCGGGAGCCTCCTTTTTTTTGTGGGACGCCAGCAAGGAAGAATTTCCGGTTTTGATTATGATGCTCGTCTTGAAAAAGATCTTGTGATGGAAGAATAAATTCTCTCGCAATTTGAATCAAGACGCTAGATAGGAGATTGCGGATAAACCAATACAGAAGAGGATTTCAAAATAATAACTTCAGCCGACCAAAATTTCTGGATAATCTATAGCCAATAATTCTGATGCCAGATCCACTACGGAAGCCATGCCATTGATCCCGAGCTGAGCTTCGACATCTGAATTATAGTTCGTGGTTGTATTAATATCATAAGTATATCTCCTCCCATCAGAACTCTGAACAAATTCAATGCCGGCCACATCAATTTTGTTTTGATCCATAAGTTTAATGTATTTTTCTACGAGATCATCATCCGGACCTATTTCCCAAGCAGGAGAAAACATCCCATCTCCGTCAGCAGGGCAGAATTTTTCAGCCCCATCACATTCATCAGCTGGGCAGAGTTTAAAACCACCAGCTGTGCTGGAATGAATGGCCAAAATAAAATGTCCACCCACAATTTCTACCCGCGTGATAAAGTTTTCCTTGGGTTCAATGTACTCTTGAATCAGATTGATTCCATTGGGATCATCCACGAATTCAGGATCATCCACATACGAATCAAAACTTTCTAGAGCGTTAAACAACTTTACCCCTAAGCCTTTTCCACCTTGGTTATGTTTGGTGATAAAAGGAGGCGACATATCTCTCGCAGCGCTCTTCAGCTTGTCTTTTCCGACTACGGCAATGGTTCTTGGCGTCAATATCCCAAACTTCCTCAGTGCAATATCCTGTTGTATCTTAGAGAGTTCAAGACTGAAGGCCTGGGAACCATTTATGACACGTCTTCCATGGAATTCAAGCCAGCGCAATAGTTCTCTGGTTAATAGAACACCCCTGAGATGTCCCCGCGTATGTGATGAAGGGCTCATTCTATTTAAATACACACCTTCCTCAGGTACTTTGGAGAGATCAAAACTTCCCTCATTAACAAAGTGAAGCTTGTAATCAATGTTTCTCCCTTTCAATTCAGCTTCAATTGGAGACAGCCAATCCGAATTCTCATATAAAATGTGTATTCTGCTCATTTTGATTTGATGGATTAAGTGGTTTCCAAAGTCTTCAGACTATCCTGAGAATGCAACTTAGAGCCGCCATTCAGTTCTTCTTTGGTTGCAGTTCGGTACTTCCATTTCGTATCAGACAGCAGTTTTTCTAACTCCTCTTCTCTGATCTCATAGAAATTTGCTTCGGTTGGAAAGGCGTTGTTGCGGACATCCTCAGCGTAATGCTCCAACGAAGATTGGATAAGTTGACCGGCATCACAGTATCGCCTCACAAATTTCGATTTAAAATCGAAGAACAGTCCTACGAGGTCGTGAAGAATTACAAGCTGTCCATCCACACGATCACCAGCTCCAATACCGTACACTGGAATGGATAACTTTTCAGCGATTAACCCGGCTGGTATATTTGGCATTGCCTCAAGAAGGAGAAAAGAACAACCAACATCTTGAAGCTTCAGTGCTTGATTAAGAATCATCTCATAATCTTTGGCTGTTTTTCCTTGAACGCGATAACCGCCAAGCTTAGCCTTGGTCTGAGGGGTCAGCCCAAGGTGACTCATCACCACAAATCCAGCACTGCAGAGCGCCTTGATTCTACTGAACATAGCACCTTCCACTTTTACACAGTCAACACCACTCTGGACAAATCTGCCCGCATTCCGGATTGCCTCCTCATTGGACACCTGATAGGATAGATAGGGCATGTCCCCGATTAAGAATGCTCTCTTAGTCCCTCTTCGAACCGCCTCGGTATGTAGGATCATATCATCCATTGTGACAGGGATAGTTGTATCATAACCGAGAGTGGTCATCCCAAGGGAGTCTCCCACCAAGATAGCATCCACACCTGCGTCATCCGCAAGTTTTGCCTGCCAGACATCATAGGCGGTGACAAGGACAGTTTTGATCTTTTTCCGTTTCTTCCCTATGAGAGTAAGGATATTTGTTTTTTTGATTCTTACTGACATGACGTTCTCCTTTATTTATTCATTCCGAAATAGGTAATCCACTTCGGAGCTGTTTGCCTTGTCGTTCAGAGTCATTCCTCCTAGCGGCGAACTACTGCTAAAAAGAATATCCTTGGTGTTGAATTGAATGTTGAGGTGAGATTCGGCCTTTCCGAATCTTATCTCTCCCCGCGTCTACTCGGGGCAGGAATTAGCACCTTTTTCGTTTGATGCGACAGGTTGCTAAGGTATCAAAGGGCCTGTTCCCTCTACCTTTCTGGATAATTTCAGACGCCGAACTGTCAAGAAACGGACACATGCCCGCTAGAGGATAGTTTAAGTCAGGTTCTTTTTGATGTCAAGTCTTTCTTTCGGTATCATCACTTTGAGTAGAACGGTCATAAGGGACGATATTTTCCCATTCCGATGCATCGGAACGGGCCACCACCGCTCTTACTTCCTCAGTATCACTCATGTTAAACACCTCGTGCGGGATCCCCGGCTCGATAAATATCATGTCACCTGCCTCGTGAACCACCTTTTTTCTACAACCCGGACCGTACTCGTGCCGGACGCTCCCCTTCAGAAGGTAAATCATTACCTCGAAATCTACGTGAATATGGGCCAGGGCAACCCCGCCCGGCGGGATGGTGGCTAAATTCATGGAAAGTTTTTTGGCCCCAACGTTCTTCCCAGATAGGCCGGCCCCGTATTGAATATTGTTCCAGCCGCGGATAGACGCCAACCGGCGAACGCTGTAGATCCCATCCTCCCCGTCTACGTATTCCGTAAGATTAATCTGCTGACCAGTCTTTACAAGATTGTCTTCCTTTTCTGACATCACAACTCCTTGACTAAAAGGTTGATTACCCAAACTTACGGTTTCATTGATCTCATTCCAATTTTTGGTTTTAATGGAAGTTGTGACAAGTGGTCGAAGATGCATATATTTCTGGGGAGAGTCATCAATCATGGCATACATTGATCTAATCAGGCCGGAAGAAGCCGACGGTATTGTGGCGGCGGAGTACGAGAAAGGGATTCGCAGAAGCGGAAGGGTTTACAACATCCTCAAGATAATGAGCAGAAGCCCCCAGGCACTCCAGACCTCCATGCAAATGTATCTGGCCATCATGTTTGGGGAATCGGATTTGAGTCGTGCCCAGAAAGAAATGCTTGCCACTGTAGTATCGTGGATCAATGACTGTTTCTACTGAGTGGAATCCCATGGTGAAGACTTCCGGGGCGAAGTTGCAGATGACGAGCTGGCTGATCAGTTGAAGCGGGACTGGCGATCAGCAGAACTGGACGAAGGAGACCGTTCACTCTGCGAGTGGGCCGAGAAACTCACTCAATCGCCGGACAAGATGACACGAGCGGACGTGGAGGGTCTACAACAGCAAGGATTCAGCCAACCGGCAATCAGTGATGCGGCTCAGGTGATCAGTTACTTCAACTATATTAACAGAATCGCCGACGGCCTCGGTGTGGACCTTGAGCCGGAAATGGAGCAAGAATCTGTGCCGGCGGAAAGCACTGAATATAAGGAGTGATACATGGGGCTTCTATCAAAAGAGAAAATTGAAACGAATCTGGGTGATCTCCCTGGTTGGAGTTACACGAATGGTGCTTTGGTAAAGGAGTGTTCCTTTGATGCCTACATGGATGGTATCTCTTTTGTCAACCGTCTTGCCGAGAAGGCGGAGGAACACAATCACCACCCCGATTTGGAGATCGGCTGGTGCCGTGTGATGGTCACTTTTACAAGCCACGATTCCGGCGGCGTTACGGAGCGCGATATAAAAATGGCAAAAGCAGCCGAGGGCCTCCTCTGACGATTCCTTCACTGTTAATTAGGTACTTGATCCCCAATCGATTGAACCTTGATTGTGTCTGAACAGGGAAGCCTATATCTTGTAAGGTCTCTTATTCTGTGGAAAGCCAGCCTTTTTCCATCAGCTGTAGCTAGGCTATTCTTTCCTCGCTTAAAGTGTAGCATGCCATAAATTTGACTTCATTAAAAGACGGATAAACTGTTGAAGTACGGAACCTGTTTTATGTTAGTCCTCGGTCTTTGCACTGGTGACAATTTACCGGAGCTGAAGGTGGGTGATCCGGCACCCGATTTCGCTCTTGCGGATCATGATGGGCAAGTGCGGAGATTGTCCGACTATCGCGGCTGGCCGGTTGTTGTCTATTTCTTTCCTAAGGCCGATACACCGGGGTGAACCAAAGAAGCCTGCAGTTTGCGGGACCATTTCAGCGGTTTTAAAGAAAAGAATATCACTGTTTTCGGAATTAGTTACGACTCAGTGGAATCACAAAAGAAATTCCGAGACAAATACAATCTTCCCTTTATGCTCTTGAGCGATCGTGATCACAAGGTGGGAAAGCTTTACGGAGTGGACAAAGGATTAATCACTGCGCGCAAGAC
>JAYZCL010000028.1:0-8592 GCA_036338335.1 Fidelibacterota bacterium | reverse complement strand
ATTTATGGGTGAAAGGCTGGGGCGCAAAACTCTCCGCTAGCGACATCTACCGCATCGCCGCGTCGAAATGGGAAGGCGACATTGTGCTGGTCATGGATCCAGATATCGGACTGGGAGTGACTAAACGGCAAACCGTCTACCTTGATTTATGGCACGGGGACTGCCGCGACACGAGAGTGGCTACGGAAGAGGATGAGCGAGAAGCGACGTATGTAATTTCAGCCTCGGCCCATTCCTGGAAGACAATTCTTGAAGGGTCATTGGATCCCATCATGGCTCTCATGCGGGGGCGGCTGACGCTGAAAAAGGGGAGTCTTGCCAGTCTTCTTCCCTACACCTCGGCGGCGAAAGAGCTGGTAGTTGCAGCCCGAGAAGTGGAGACGATCTTTCCTGAAGAATGGAGTAAGTGATGAGAGAGAACTTTCAGACAATTTCAGATGGTTTGAACCGGGATCACGTCATGTTCCGTCTCTGGGAGAAGGCTAAACGACTAGGGATCTGGAATCCAACGGACATTGACTTTACGCAAGACAGAGACGACTGGAAGGACGCCACTGATTCAGAGCGCGATCTGACGCTCCACGTCACCACGCTATTTCTATCAGGAGAAGAAGCGGTAACACTCGATCTGCTGCCGCTCATCGGTGTCATCGCCCGGGAAGGAAAGCTGGAGGAAGAAATGTACCTAACTTCTTTTCTCTGGGAGGAGGCGAAGCATGTGGACTTCTTTCGTCGCTATCTGGATGAGGTGATGACGGATGGAGGCGACCTCAGCCGCTATCACGGCGACAGTTACAAAACTATCTTCTATGATGAACTTCCCGCCGCCATGGGGAGGCTGAAAGAAGACGATTCGCCGCTGGCTCAGGCTGAGGCAGCTATCACGTACAACATGGTTGTGGAAGGAATGCTGGCGGAGACGGGATACCACGGATGGTATCAAATTCTTGAACAGACTGGACTCATGCCGGGAATGTCCCAAGGGATCGGCCTCGTGCAAAAGGATGAGTCGCGCCACCTTCGATTTGGCGTCTACCTCCTTTCACGATTGGTAGCGGAGTACGGCGATTCGGTCTGGGAGGCTGTGGAGAATAAAATGACTGCTCTATTCGTGCCCGCTATTGGTATCATCAATGAACTGTTCGATTATCAGGAAGCGCTTTTCGGTAAGGTCGCTTTCGATCTTAAACGAGACGACTTTGTGGAATATGCGATGGTGCAGTTCCAGAAGCGGATGGACCGTATCGAAAAAGCCCGTAGCCAGACAGTAGAAGAAATCCTGTTCAGAGAAGCCTCTGATGAGGATTGACTCAGCGCCCTTGTACTCGGAACGTCCCAAAACTCCAGTCTTTAACAGCTGAAAACTCTTTCTCACAATCACGTCAAAACAAACGGTTTAACTCTTCACACCGTTCAGGCCGGACCGAAGGAAGGACCTCTGCTTATTCTCCTCCACGGTTTTCCTGAGTTCTGGCAATGCTGGAAGCATCAGATTGATTTTTTTTCGGGGAGGGGGTTCCGCGTGATCGTACCCGATCAGCGGGGTTACAACACTTCATCCAAGCCCTCTAGTGTTTCATCTTATCGTGCGGAGCCCATCGCCAGAGATGTTCTTGGGTTGATGGAATCTCTGGGGCGAAGAAAGGCATACATTGTTGGCCACGATTGGGGAGGATTTGTGGCGTGGTATTTAGGAAATCGCTTTCCTCAATGGGTTGAGAAGCTAGCCGTACTGAACTGTCCCCATCCCAGTGTCATGTGGCAGAATCTTCTGGCCAACCGGGTCCAGCAGAAAAGGAGCTGGTACATTTTCTATTATCAGCTCCCGTGGCTGCCGGAATGGAGCATGAGCCGGAAGAACTGGAAGTTTGCTAAGAAGGCACTTCAGACCACTTCCGTCCGAGGGACATTCAGTGATGAGGAGATGGCGAAATATGTGGAAGCGTGGTCCCAGCCCGGCGCCCTTACCGCCATGATCAGGTGGTACCGGGCGGGACTTTTGATGATGAAACCCCACTGGAGTAAAAGCCGTTCGCGCCGAAAGATAGAAGTACCGACACTTCTATTGTGGGGTGTGAACGACCGCTTTCTCGGCAAGGAGATGGCTCAACCGAGCATCGATTGTTGTTCAGACGGGAAGCTCATTTTCTTCGACAAAGCGACCCACTGGCTTCAACATGAGGAACCGGAAAAAGTCAACTGTCTGCTTTTAGATTTCCTTTCCTGACTATTGCTCCCACCAAAAAGGCGGCCGTGCCACCTCTTCCGGAAACAGTTGGTTCATGGTGGCGGCATCGTAGAGCCGGCCGTCGATCATCACCAGTTCCACTGAGTCCGTATTCCGTATGTCCTCCAGTGGATTCTTATTCAAGACAATGAGATCGGCTAATTTGCCATTCTCGAGGCTGCCGATATCATCGTCAAGTCCAATATACTCCGCGCCGTTGAGAGTCCCTGCCCGCAATACCTCCATGGGTTTCATCCCCCCTTGAGCAAGCATCCACATCTCCCAGTGAGCCGCTAACCCTTGCCGCTGTCCGTGGGCGCCCACGTTGACTTTAACACCGGCATCTGAGAGCGCCTTTGTCGCCTTCGCCACAATAATATGATTAAAGTCATCCTCTTCAACCTTTAACCGGCGGCGGGCGCGCCTGTCCAGAATCTCCCGCGGTGTGAATGCCAAGAGTCGCCGATGGTCAAACACACGATCGTGTTGATACCAGTAATACTCTCCAGAAAGGCCACCGAAGGATACCACTAACGTCGGTGTATAGCCGACACTACTGGCACCGTATAGCGTAAGCACATCATTGTAAAGTGGCGAGACGGGAATATTGTGCTCGATGCCTGTGTGTCCATCCACAATCATTGTCATATCGTACTGAAATGTGGAACCCCCTTCAATCACCACATTCATCTCTAATTCCCGTGCCGCCTTGAGAATCTGCTGCCGCTTGCTGCGACTCAACTGATTATAGGACTTGACTGAGAAAGCACCGAATGCCTTCAGCCGCTTGAGGTGAGAGAGGGCGTCATCAACCGAATGGACTTCAGAGGTGAAGCCTGTGACAGCACCATATAGGATCGTGCCGGTGGAAAAAAGTCTCGGCCCAATGATTTTACCTGCTTTCTGCAGCTCCGAGTTGGCGAAAAAGGTTTCCGTATCTTTTGAAGGATCGTGATTGGTGGTAACACCGAAGGCGAGGTTGGCGAGGAAATTCCAGTTCTGTTCAGCGGTTAGGCCATCGCCGCTCATTCCAACATGGGCGTGGACATCAATGAAACCAGGGAGGAGCGTCTTCCCTGAAACGTTCACCGTCTTTACATTTCTCGGGACGTTAAGATCATCGGCGGAGCCAACAGCAACAATTCTATTGTCCTGTATCACGATCGTACCGTTTTCGATCACCTCATCACCGTTCATAGTAATGATCCGTCCACCGATGAGCGCAACACTCCCGTTTGGAATGTCGCTCTTTTCCGACCAGCCGAGGTTGATACCTGACGCCGGTGCATCCGGAAGCTCTTCTGGGGCCCCTTCCGCGAAGGCGAAAGAGTGGGACAGTTTCCTGGAGAACAGTTCTGATCCTAAAGTCCAATGAAGTGTCTTGCTATGAGCGGACCAGTGGGCCTCAAAGCCTGAATCTTTAGTCATTCTCACCACGGGGAGGGAGCTCATCTTCGGACTCAGATCAATCGTCTTTCCTGTCTTGGGTAGAGGTGCTACATAAACATGGAATCTCTCAGTGAAGGCAATCCACTGATCATTGGGGGAAATGACAAACCTGCTACTGAACTTGGAGGTGGCAATAATTCGGCGGTCACTGCCGGAAAGGTTCACACTGATGAGGGCGTTCTTATCATTTTCTCGGGAGTGGAGTAAAAGCCGCTCCCCATTCTGACTGAAGACGGGCCGCCGTCCCTCTTTGGTGATGAATTGCTGCTCTCCCCCTTTGGTGGGGACCACATAGATGCCTGGGGCCACTGAGTGGGTCTGACCTCGGATCAGATTTCCCATTCCTTTCCGATAAACGATTATGGTGCCGTCCGGTGACCACGACGGATTGAAATAGTGTCCTCTCGGGACAGCAAGCCGCCGGGGTTTTCCACCCTTGGCGTTGATGATAGAAATGCCGCCACCGACCCGATCTCTCCATGTGGTGAATGCGATCTCTTTTCCGTCCGGAGACCACACCGGTTGAGCCTCGAATCCGCTGCTTCCGGATGTAAGAAACTTCCTATTTTTCCCGTTAATTGCGGCAGTGTAAAGTCGTCCTAGAGCCTCGAACACCACTCTCTTCCCGTCAGGGCTGACACGGGTACCCCGGACTGTCTTAACATCAAATGTGCTGTTGCCAATGGGCGTCTTGAATCGGACTGTTTCAGTCAATTGCTTTGTCAACTCGGCGGTAAAAGGGATTTCTGAAGCCTCTCCATCGGCTGAGTGAACGCGCCATAGCTTTCCCTCAGCTGTGATCACAATGGCTTTCCCGTCCGGTGTCCAACTGTAGCTGGGGTGTGGACCGAAAACTGACCAGGCCTCTTGGGAATCCCTATCGAGTCTGTTGAAGAGAGGGCGTTCTATACCAGTGGCTAACTCTCTCACGAATAGAACAGTCTTCGTCCCGACACGCCGGACAAAAGCGAGCATCTTTCCGTTGGGAGAAATTTGAGGTGTCACGCTGCCGCCCACACCGCCGGTGACCGTCTTCTTCTCCCCGGTTTCTAGATCGATGCTGTGGATGGCATATATACCATCGTTAGGGTTCCGGTTGTACTGAAACCTGTTACCGGGACTTACATCTTGAGAATAATAAAGCGTTTTGCCATCAGGACTAATCTCAGGCTCGCCAGCATCATGCTGCCAGTTTCGCCGGTCCGTTAAGGTCGTCCCCAAACCCTCACCAGAAACATGGTAAATCCACATTTCGCCAGCACCAAGGGAACGGGTGTCCACAAAATGTTTCCGGGCGATGATGTACTGATCGTCAGCGGTGAAAACGGGGTTGTTCAGGAGCCGAAATTTTTCGTTCGTTACTTTTCTCGGCTCAGAACCGTCCTTCCCCATGATCCAGATATTATCACCACCGGAACGGTCGGACGTAAAAGCAATAAATTGGCCGTCATTGCTAAATGTTGGTTGTACCTCCCAGGCTGGTCCCGAAGTGAGCGGCGTTGCTTTTCCACCGGCCATGGGAATGATATAAATGTCACCTAAAAGATCGAAGACGATATGCCTGCCATCCGGCGAAACATCACAACTCATCCAGGTTCCTTCCGACGTTGTGAAATTGATTGTTTCTTTGGGCCCAAACTCAGCCGTAACGTCCCAAACATTCTTCTCCTCAGACAAAAGGATCACTGATAGCGTCAGTAGCGTTACGAGAGTTTTCATTGTTATGTTCCTCATATAAGTTCTTTATGTATTAGATAATGGATCATGAATCTTAGGAATCTAAGTCATAGGGCTGCTTCTGTTCAAATATGAGTGGCGGACGGCTGAATGAATTGTAAGTTCGGAGGGAGTCCTTTCAAAACCAATCGCACGGAAACTTTATGGAAAATACGTACCACAGAAGAGGCTCATTCTTTGGTTTTCAAAAAGAGTATATTGCCGAATTTGTTTACGGCGGTATAGATGGTACTGTTACAACGTTCGCCGTCGTAGCGGGATCAGCGGGCGCCGAACTCACCCTACCCATAGTCCTGATTCTCGGTTTCGCTAACCTCATTGCCGACGGTTTTGCCATGTCGGTGGGGAGTTATTTCTCCGCCAAGGCGGAAAACGATTCCTTTGAAAAACATAAAGCTGTAGAGCGCTGGGAGATGGAAAACCTAAGAGAAAAAGAGGTAGAGGAGATCAGGGAAATCTACGAAGCGAAGGGTTTCAAGGGTAATCTGCTCCGGCAAGTGGTGGATGTGATTACTTCTGATGAGGAGGTATGGGTCGACACGATGATGAAGGAAGAGTTGGAGATGATCAAGGATGATCGCCTTCCGTGGAAGCGGGGTCTGGTAACCTTTCTTGCATTTAATGTTATGGGGTTCATCCCTCTGGTCGCCTATGTTCTGGCGGGGATCACTGGGGCCAGCGGTGGGAACCTCTTCACAATGTCGTGTTTCTTCACTGCCGTCGGTCTCATCCTAATCGGACTACTCAAGGGTGTGGTGACGGAACAGAACCCTTTGAGAGGAACGGCTGAAACCGTCTTGCTTGGCGGTGCCGCGGCCACGATCGCCTACTTCGTCGGCGACGTCCTGGAGAAACTCCTCTAATTTTGGCGTTTTAATAGGAGGTGTTTTAGTTTTAGTCATGGCGGAAGCAGTAACAAAGGGGATTCGTGTTGTTGTCAAGACTGAATTCGTCCCGGAACGGTCCGATCCCCACCGGCCGTTTTTTTTCTTCGCCTATCATATAACCATTACCAATGAAGGGGAGACGCCTCAGACGCTGGTCAGCAGATACTGGCATATCACCGATTCGGTTGGGCAGGTGGAGGAGGTACAAGGGCCTGGTGTAGTCGGATATCAGCCGAGGCTGGAAAAAGATCAATCGTTCCAGTACACCAGTTTTTGTCCTCTCCGGACCGAATTCGGAATCATGAAAGGCACTTATAAGATGGTGAACGATGAGGGTGAAATGTTCGATGCCGAAATCCCCCCCTTCAGGCTGATGACCCCTCACGCTGCCAACTAACGCCGCCATATTGGATCAAAATTACAAACACATCATCTGGGACTGGAATGGGACCCTCCTTGATGACGCTTGGCTTTGTGTCGAAATCATGGATGGAATGCTGGCAAAGAGAGGGATGAAGCGATTAACGCTGGAGCGTTATCAGCGCCTTTTTGATTTCCCCGTCATCGATTACTACCGCAGGCTCGGTTTTGATTTCGAGAAGGAATCTTTTGAAGTGAGTGGCACCGAATTCATCAACACATATGAGAAACGCCGGCGCGAGGTTTCTTTGAAAGAAGATGCCATAGAGACGGTCGAGAAGGTAAGGGAGATGGGGATGACTCAATCTATTCTGTCAGCATATCTGCAGAGTACCCTCGAACGGCTGACGGCGGATCTAGGTATTCAATACTACTTCGAAAGAGTCATCGGTCTCGAGAATCATTATGCTTTTGGAAAGATTGAAAATGGAAAAAGGTGGCTTGAGGAACTGAATTATTCTCCTCGAGAAGTTCTTCTCATCGGTGATACCGTTCACGATTATGAAGTAGCGAGCGAATTGAATATCGATTGTCTTCTCATCCCAAGTGGGCACCATTCTAAAGAAAAACTAGCACGGTGCGAATCACCCCTCGTCCGATCTCTGAGCCAGGTCGTAAACTATATTGAAAAGGAGATCACTGCATGAAACAGGGGACAGTCAGAGAGTATGACACCTATAAGGGGTTTGGATTTATTGAAACCGATGACGGAGACGAGTACTTTGTCCATGTGAGTGGAATCCGTATCGATCAGCAGAAAAAGGGATTTAGGAGAGGTCAGCGTGTTCAGTTTGACATTCAGTTTGATGTGAAGGGTGACAGGGCAGTGAACGTGCGACCGTCTTGAGGATTTCCCATTTTATTGAGTACAAAGTGTCCGTACAATCTCTGAGATAACGGCTGCCTTTTCTGAAATCATACTATTCGGGCGCCGATGCGGTCAATCCGACTAACGATGGACTGGCATTGGATACCACCTTTTTCGAATTCCTTTACCATTGCACTCCTAATTGTTTCTCCCTGTTTCACCGTTCCGTTGGAGAAAGCACAGAGTGTCGGGCCTGATCCCGAGATAATGAGTCCGTCTGCACCAGCCGAGAGAGCTGCTTGCTTTACTGGATCGAAGTGGGGAATTAAAACCTTCCTCTGTGGTTCAGCGATAACATCCTCCAAGCTACTCACCATCAGATCGTAATCTTCCCTGATGAATGCCACCGCCATTGCTGATGTATTGGCCATGGCGGTAACTGTGTCTTGGAGGGAGACTTGATTGGGTAGCTGTTTTCGCGCCTCTCTTGTAATTACTTCAATTCCCGGAGTCACTAGGATTAGCTTGAGTGATGTAATAGCTCCCAGTTCAACGATACTTATTGGAGAGACAGATTGAACAAGTATGGCTCCTCCCAGCAATGAAGGAGCCGTATTGTCGGCATGTCGAGCGGATACAGTTTCTTCCGCATGAGTGGCCGCATCAATAAGTTGTTCCAGGTCTAATCGATTTCCATACATAAAGTTGGCGGCAAAGGCGCCAGCCGCTGCTGAGGCTGCACTGGAGCCGAGGCCCGACCCGCTGGGGAGCCCCTTTTTTATTCGCAATTTGACTCCGCCAGGGTCGCCAAGTTTTTTCAGCACCTCCATTGCTGCAAGGGAAGCGGTGTTGGACTCTGCTTCAGATGGAACGGGATAGTCCGAAACGATCTTAACTATGGAAACACCACTCTCTGCCCGACTTGCTTCCACCGTGTCTCCCCACCCCTCTACAGCCATGCCGAGGACGTCGAAACCCGGGCCCACATTAGCGACGGTGGCAGGAGCGAATACTTTAATCCAGTTCATGGTTGATCGAGAAGATATGTCCGAAACTCTTCATAA
>JAYZCL010000027.1:0-35469 GCA_036338335.1 Fidelibacterota bacterium | reverse complement strand
ATCTCGTCTTAATGGCTGGGGATAATTACGGAGCATCAGAAGAACAAAAAATCACCGCGAATGATGGTGAGTGGCACAATGCCTTTCTCTCATCAAAGGGTGGTGTTGTGCGGACTTATTTGGATGATGAGCTTATTGCAGAAACAAAAAACGTTGGCTCTTCAGATCTGAACGGGCATGTTTTTCGTATTGGAGAATCGACTAAACAATTTTGGGTAGGGGCTTCAAAATTGCCCAAGCCTCTCCGCGGACAATTATTTGACGGACAGATTGCAAATGTGCGATTTTTTGATTATTCTCTTACAGAGACAGATATCAAAAAATTGGCGAGCGGAGAAAAAAATCCAAGAAAACCAGTCTTGGATTGGAGGCCTAAGGAATCGAAGGAATCCAATAACGTTGTTAAGGGGCCTATAAGACTCCAATCAGACACAAGTAAGATCCGATTTGCGAATATCTGGGTTCAACCTTTGCGTGGGAAATAAACCAAGTTGGGAGTCAATATGAGTACAATTACTATAGCATCTGACTTATCTGATAAGGATAAAACAGTTCTTTTCTGGGCTAGTTTTCTAGCACTTGCTGCAGCCGGGTTCGGTTTTTCGTTCCGTGTCGCTATGGGAGTGAAAGGATATGGCGTTGAGCTCGGGTTAACGAATCTTCAGATCGGACAAATTTTTGGTGCTACACTTTGGCCCATAGCTTTGACGATGATAGGCTTCAGTTTAGTCGTTGACCGGACGGGCTATAAAGTGCCCATGTATGGTGCTTGTGTACTTCAAGTTCTATCCGGAATTGGAACATTTTTTGCAAACAGTTATGGATCTCTTTATCTATTCGCCGCTTTTGCGGGACTCGGTCATGGCATTATCGAGGCTGTTATCAATCCAATGTGTGCTGCTATTTATCCTAAAGAAAAAACAAAATGGCTGGCCATTCTTCACGCCGCATGGCCGGCGGGTCTAGTTTTCGGAACATTAGTAGTTATAGGCACAACTGGTATTTTTGATGGCTGGCGTGTTCATGCTCTCTGGATTCTGCTACCCGCCTTAGCATATGGGTTTATGGTTCGTGAAAGTGTATTCCCTGTTGATGAGCGTGTAGAAGCAGGTGTCCCCTACATGGAAATGCTCAAACAGATCGGCTTCCTAAGTGCCTCCCTCGCTGGTTTTATGATGGTATACGAAATCGGAAATCAAGTCGGTGCATTAACGGCCTGGACCCCTCCAGCCTCCTGGTTTACTGTAAGTTTGATACTGGGCGTTCTCATAGGTGCAGGCTTCGGGTTCTACACAAAATCAGTCGGCAGACCACTGTTTTTCCTGCTATGTCTATTAATGATTCCTATCGCAACAGCTGAGCTGGGAACTGATCAGTGGATTCAAAAGCTTATGGCTCCTGTCTTTGAAGGCGGAATGGGCATTAACCCCGCATTCGCTATAGTATTTTCTGCATCAATCATGCTCATCTTCAGAGTTTTTGCTGGAAATATCCTCAAGTTCTTCACGCCACCCTCCCTGCTTTGTTTGAGTGGGTTATTCTCCGCGTTGGGGCTTTGGGGTCTATCAGGTTCATCTGGTATAGCCGTACTGGGAGCATTTACAATTTATGCTCTCGGTCAAACTTATTATTGGCCTTGCATACTGGGCTTTACTTCAGAACAGTATCCTGAAGGTGGTGCGCTCACACTAAATACAGTTTCCGCCATAGGATTACTTTCTGTAGGCATTATCGGTGGGCAGCTACTAGGGGTGGCATTCGACAAATCAATCCATTCCGGTGTATCGAAGTCGGTGCCTGCCATGGTTTTAGCAGCAGAGGAAGATAAATCATTCCTTGGAATGCCACATAAAGCGATTATCCCGGCAAAGAAGGATGCCTACCTCGCGACGCTCTCCGCCTCAGAACAGACTCGTGTAAAAGAAGAATTCACAAAAGTAGACACGCAGGCCGGACGGGATGTGCTTACCTACGCAGTTCGATTCCCGGCGATTCTAGTCTTAGCTTTCGGTGCCATCATGCTTTATTTTAGATCGAAAGGCGGCTATAAGCCAATCGAACTTGTTGAGCATGCCGGCAATAGCAGCGGCTGACAAAATATTGGCTGGCTAGAAAAAAGTCTGACTTTGTTTTTCGGTTTCAGCTTGAGGGAGTCAAGGTCCAAAAATTCCTGTGATTCCCTTGAGTTGAGCTTAAAGTCGACAAACCGGCAGTCAAAAGCTTCCATTTAACTAAAGTCATAAATACCAAATGATCGAAAAACTTCAACTCAAAACCAACGTCAAACTTGGCACTCTTGCCACCCATCTGAAATTTGTTGGGGGCATTGTTCCAAATGAAGATGGCAGACTCCCCAGAACTGATGCTGGAGAAATCGTGATTGTGGATGGTATATCAAGGCTAAAGAAGCTTTCTCCTGTTGAGTTAAACGCAACTCAATTCTCATATTTCCCGGGACTGAATGAAGATGACGTTTCAGAAGTGATAAGCAGACTTAAAGCTATAGGACTCGAGATCCAATTTATTTTGATGGTGGGCGGTGCCGATCCCATGAACCCTGAAGATGAAGATGCCGTGGCTGATATGTTACTCGCAGGCGTAGAGACAGCGAAAAAACATAATATTTCTATCTGCTCTTCTACTTCAATAGAAGAGTGGATGCAAGAAGGAGCAACACCGAAAAAAGGAAGTGACTATCAAGCCGCCATCGAACAGAACGTAAAACTGCATTCCCGGGTTTTTTCTGAAGGAGGAGTAGCTGACTCCTGCATAAAAGAATGGCATATAGAGTTTCTCCGTTCCATTGAGTTTCAAACTTTTACAAATCTTCAAAAAGCCTGGGATATAGTGGAGGCTATGGACAAGAGTGTCGGCCATAAGTTCTTCAAAGTTCTCATTGATACAGCTCACTGCGGTGATTCGGATCTTTCCATGGAAGAAAACATTGAAATTATCCGTGCCATCGGCAAAGCCAACCAACTCGGGATTTTCCATGCCTCATCGCCAACGACGCGAGGATGCCTCTCTACGGATGATGGATGGATCAGCGCTCTTCTAAGGGCATGTGCTGAAACCGGAAAACTGGAATACGTGCTTGTTGAGGCCTTCCACCATGAGGATGATGCCCTTGCCCCTTTAAGAGAACGTGTTGAGGGCCACGGAATAGATACAACCGATGGCCGGACCTATGACCAACTCATGCTCGATGGTGTATCGGATATGGCCCGCCGTCTAAACAATCTGGCGGCAAGAAACCTACTTTAATTAACTCTAAATAACTCTGTCGTTACCACCATCTACCGGTATCTGTGCGCCTGTAGTTGCATGGAAAAGATCGCTAGCCAAGGCTGAGACCAGATCCCCTACTGTACGAGATGTTACTTCAACGCCAAGCAGGTTTTTATTCTTGTATTCTTCTATTGTCATATTGTATCTGTCCGCACTCTTTTTCAGTGCCTTTTCACTCCACAGCTTTGTATCAAAAACGGCATCGGGGTGAACTACATTAACACGTATCCCATGCGGAGCAAGTTCAAGTGCCGCTACGCGGGCGAGCTGAGTTACAGCCGCTTTACTCACCGAGTAGGCAGAAGCCCCTGCTCCCGGCGCTTGATAATTGCGCGAACCGATGACAATTGCTGAAGGATTCGTGCCATATTTTAGATACTTAATCGTGTTGGTCATCAAGAATCGTGTAGCGTCCAAGTTAACGCTCATGGTTTTACTCCAAGTCTCATCGCTCAATTCATCGATGGCCTCACCAGTAAGAAATATGCCCGCATTACAGACAAGAATATCCAGACCACCATATCCTGAAACAACTTCTTCAACAATTTTTCTAACCTCATTCTCACTTGTAAGGTCACAAGTTTTTCCTATTGCGTCCATTGCTTCCATAAGCCTCACGACCTGAGAGTCTTTGTCAACTCCAATGACCACAGCTCCCTCGTTGACTAAAGAACGACAAATAGCTGTACCTATGCCTCCAGCGGCTCCGCTCACCAAGGCAATTTTTCCCTGATGCGCGGGTCGGGGGCCGGTTGTTTTTGACAGCTTGGCCTGTTCAAGACTCCAGTATTCCAACTCAAATATTTCGGACTCAGATAATGCTTTCCATCCTCCCAGAGATTCGCCTGTTTGGATTGTCCATCGTGTATGCCTGGAAATATCAGAAATAATGTTGCACTCTTTTATTGAGGAGCCGAAAGCGATGGTCCCGTTGCCCGGCCATACACCAACTCGTGGAGATGGATCAAGCATAATCAAATTTTCTGTCTTATTCCTTTCGAAATATGCTCTATAATCTTGATCATAGGCTCTGATTTCAGGAACGCCATCTTCAGGTTTTTCATTAAGGATTACCGGGATGCGCTTGGTCCTGATTACATGATCCGGGGTGATTGGGCCTCTGGTAGAAATATCGGCAATGTCCTTCCTCATGGAATAGCCTTGTGCATCTCCAGACTGATCGAGCATGGCGAGTTGAGAGGAACCTCTTACAATTGACACAGCTCTCCGAATCCTTGCTAAATCTTCAAGATCAATTTTTGATCTCGATTCTTCATGATTGGTAACACCATTACTGCTAATGTAATCTTCGGCACGAGAGACCAAATCAATCATATTCTCGTATGCCTCCTTAGCGGTTTCACTATAAGTAAATACACCGTGATGGTGAAGAATAATGCCTTTGAATTGATTGATCTCAAGGTTCTTTATGGCATCATTTACCTGCTTCGAGAGTATGAATCCGGGCATAACATATGGCAAAATCAAACAGTCCGGGAAAACCTCTGAGATGATTTCTTCTCCCCTGGGATTGTTGGAAAGAACAAGTACGGCATCGGCATGAGTATGGTCTACATACTTCATCGGTATAATGGCGTGGAGTATAGCTTCCACTGATGGTGATGGTGCTGACTGATCCAACATATTGTATCTCAACTGACTAGCCATATCAGTATCACTGAGCGTCTCCAGTTCTGCCAGACGCTGAGTCTCAGCTAAGCGTAATGCCGGAAATCCCGGTTTTTCGATTGTCTTGAGATCCCATCCACTGCCTTTAACAAAAAGGACATCTAGAACATTGCCAAAGAAATCGTTTGCCTTGCTTTTTACGGAAGTGTTGCCTCCACCGTGCATTACCAGATTTTCATCGGATCCCAATAGTCGGGACGTATAAACTCGCATATCCAGATTATCGCCTTTAAAGGATTCCGCGTCCGAATTACGCCATAGACTGTTCATCAATAATTCTCCGATGTTTCAAATAGAATGTTATAGTGCAATTGCCCCTCCGTAATATCGCTGTCCAGTCACTCTCCAGGCCGGTTAAATATGTCTGCTGATTTATTCGCCTTCAATAAGACCGATCAAGCGGTCCACACATTCCCTAACAAATTCAGGGTCTTCAGCATGTGTATGTCTTTCAACGATTTCAATAGTGTCAGGAAGACCGGAGCGTAGTGCATCGAAGAAAAGTTCATCACTTTCAGTGTCCCTCAATACACCACCGGGACGGCCGTATGTTCCTGTGCCATCAGTCGGTAGCATGAAAATAGCATTCCCTTTAGTATGCCGCAGACGTGAAGTAATATCATCGGCAACTCTTACGATTTCATCACCTACCAAACGGGGAACAAAAACGACGGGGCTGTGAAAAACATATTCATGGTCTTTCCACTCATCTGGCACTTCATTGGGAGAAACCAGAATACCAAGATGCTCGGCACCTCCGGGGCAGAGAACCTGAGGGAGACCAAGTTTCCCAGCAACAGTAAGACGCTCCGGACCTCCAGCCCTGAGCACACCATATACCTCATCTGCTATTTCTCCCATAGCGTAATCCAAGACTCCGCCAATAAGTCCTTCTTTCATCATTTGTTCCATAGCGCGACCACCAGCACCAATCGCGTGGAATACTACAACCTCATATCCTTTCTCGTGAAAGCGATCGATAGCTATCATGCACCCTTTCGTCAAAACTCCAAGGTTCGACATTCCTATAAGCGGTTTATCGGATTTGGTTTTTTCAAGATCGGCGCCGGATAATGCCATACCATAGGCGGCACCTGCAACATTTGCCAATATCTTGCGTGAAAAATCGTTTAGACCAAGGATGTCACTGACAGAAAACATCATTGTTATATCTTTGATGTCTACGAATGGGGCCGTATCTCCCGACGCTACGGTAGATAACATGACTTTCGGGAAACCGTAAGGAAGAGACTGCATTACCTGTGCACAAAGAGTTGTCCCCTGACTGCCTCCTAAAGCAATGAGCCCATCTACCTCTCCTTTGAGCAATTTTTCGTTTATTATCTTTGTGGAACCCGCAATCAAAACCGGTGTCGCATCCTGTCTCGTAGGATTCTTCAAGATCTCCTCCATTGATCCATCACCGGCCCTAGCAACTTCATCATTTGAGATATCAACGGTAACCGTTACTTCCCCAATTACGCCCACATCTATCAGTATGGCTTTTCCTCCAAGAGTTTCGATCTCTTTTCTAATGAAATCCGACTCTACACCTTTGGTATCCATGGTGGCAAGAATTGCTATAACTTTTGACATACCTCTCTCCTCACCTAATTATCTGAGAACTGAATACCGGCGAATTCCTGAGCAATCGCGGTGACAGCTCTTTCAATTGGTAACCTCTCTGTTGATGAGCCTGTCCAAAAACCGTGGCTGGAAGTATTGTCAAGCATGAACTGGGCATCAGGAGGATTCTCCATTGCCGCACCGTGCCCCACCAAGACTACATTCGGACTGATCTCCAAAACTTTTTGAAAAACTGACTCGGTTTCCTCAGCTGTTTCGTCAATGGTCATCCCTTTATCGTAGCCGGTTCTACCCCCTTTAGTTGTTCCGGCATGATAACAGAATATATGTGGTTCGGCTTGTTTCACAAGGGCGATGGAATCCTCTTCAGAAAATGCAAGACCAATTGTGACCATATTCATTTCTTTGGCAAGGATGAGCATATCGATTTCGTTTTGAAGAGTGATGCCCGAACTGGTAAGAACTTTGAAAATCTCACTGTCTTTATCCACATAACTGATAGAAGGGCCGATATTGGATACAGAATTCACTCCCATGCGCTTGCAGTCCTCCAACACCATTCGCATATCCTTAAGTGGATCGTTAGAGTTTAGACAAGCACACACAAATGCACCGCCGTTCATGGCTGGCATAATGTCTTCTCGAGTGTAATCCAGAGTCTGTTGATTAGAATCAAGAATTGGCCACATCATAGACATGGTTCCCATACCGTTTGCTCTTAGGCGCGCACCTGAGAAAGTATTAATGCAATCTGCCCCAGCTTCTTCCAGAAGTTTGGCTACCAGTCCGCTCCCGGCACTTGAAATCATTATCGGCTTACGCTCTGAAACTTTGGAGTAGAGCTTGTTTAGAATTTCCTTCGTAGTGATTCTCTTTGTGATCATTTTAACCCCTTTCGGAAAATCTTCGATAACAATATAGTATGAGCATGCTAACGAAAAGACTAAATTTACCGTTAATTTTAATAATTTGAACCGTTGTGGACATCCGAACAAAGCCAATCATCTCTGTCTAAAGGTTAGGGATAAGAAAGAAAAAAAATAAGGGGGAAAGTGATGCCTTTTGTTGAGACAAACGGGATTAACATGTATTATGAAGAAAAAGGGGAAGGTGAACCTCTTATTCTTATCATGGGTTTTGGTGCACCCGGTGCGCTTTGGGAATTGCACGTGAATGAATATTCGAAGCATTTCCGATGCATTATGATTGATAACCGCGGTGTGGGTAAGACAGATAAACCCAAAGGGCCATACTCTACTGCTACAATGTCTGATGATACCGCAGGCCTGATGGATGCGCTAGGGATCGAAAAAGCAAGAATTGCAGGAATTTCAATGGGCGGTGCGATTTCCCAACAACTGGCCCTTCGTCATTCTGAAAAAGTTCAATCCATGGTCTTGATCAGCACCTGGGGCCGGTTTGACCGATACGCTACCACTGTCTATGAGAATCTGAAGAAACTCCGTCGCGTGGTCGATCCGGGTGACTTTATGGAACTAATCCAACTGTGGATATTTGCATCTGATTACGTTGAGGCAAATGCAGAAGGGTTATCAGAAGGACAGGAAGCTGCCAGAAACAATCCTGATCCTCAGCCAGAACAAGGGTTTAACGGTCAACTGGATGCCTGCATCCACCACAATACTATCGACGAGCTTCATGATGTAAGCCAACCAACACTTATTGTTGTCGGAATTAAGGATATTTTCACACCTCTCGCGTTTTCTGAGCTTCTTCATGAAAAAATCCAAGGGAGCAAGATATGGCGAATTCCTGATACCGGCCATGCCTGTCACTGGGAGGCACTGGAGAAATTCAATCAGAAAACAACAGACTTTTTGATTAACAATTAAAGGGCGTCCGCTGGTACGCTTAATCCGTTAGTCAAGGGTTGATCTAGCAGCGATTGTCCCAAGGAGTTCCCTCTTTCTGTGGTTTGATATCTAAATTCTCGCACAATTCTTTATGAATCCTAGAATATCTAAAGGGTAATTCGGACTATGAAAAAGTATGCCATTGGTCTCGATTACGGAACGAACTCTTGCCGCGCATTGATCGTTGATCTTTCTGACGGTTTTGAAGTGGCTTCAGTACTCTTTGACTATCCGTCCGGAGAGAACGGAGTTTTAGTCGATCCTAAAGATCCAAATCTCGCGCGCCAGAATCCACAGGATTATCTTGACGGTATGGTTTTTACTGTGACAGAAGCTATTTCACGGGCGAGAGAAACTGACCCGTCTTTTGATCCAAACGCGGTGGTGGGTATCGGCGTAGACACTACCGGGAGCAGCCCTATTCCGGTAAACGATGAAGGTGTTCCTATGAGTTTCCTTCCTGAATTCGGTGATAACCTGAACGCAATGTGCTGGCTCTGGAAGGACCACACCAGCTATAACGAAGCGGACCAGATCACCGAACTGGCCGCAAAGATTCGACCTCAGTTCCTCAATAAGATCGGTGGAAAATACTCTTCCGAATGGTATTGGAGTAAAGTACTTCACTGCAAGAACGTTGACCCTGAATTGTATGACACCATATTCAGTTTCGTCGAAATATGCGACTATCTGCCTGCTGTATTGACAGACCAGACGAATCCGAAGGACATGAAGCGGAGCATTTGCGCAGCGGGCCATAAAGCAATGTACAGCGATGAATGGGAAGGACTACCTGATTCCGAATTTTTGTCTGAACTGGATCCCGCCCTCTGCAAAATTCGAGAGAATTATGCCGATAAGGCTCATTCATCCGAACAGACCGTTGGCGGACTTAGCAGGGAGTGGGCCGGTCGACTGGGACTCATGCCTGAGATCGCTGTGGCCATTGGCGCCTTTGACGCTCATATGGGAGCTGTCGGTGCCGGGGTTAAGGAAGGGACACTGGTTAAAATCCTCGGGACAAGTACCTGCGACATAATGATTAAAAACAGCGGCACCACACTGAAAGATATCCCCGGTGTTTGCGGAGTCGTTAAGGATTCAGTGATGGCTGATCATTTTGGAATCGAAGCGGGACAATCAGCAGTAGGAGATATTTTTCTTTGGTTCGTGAATAATCTCACACCGGAAAAGTACGGTTCCACAGTGGATGAGAAGTTCGAAAACTTAGAGAAGGCAGCAATAGCAATGAAACCCGGTGAGAATGGTCTTCTCGCCCTCGATTGGAATAACGGCAACAGAACCGTCTTGGTTGACGTTCGCCTCAGCGGACTTTTACTCGGTCAAACGCTTCATACTACGCCCCACGAGATTTTTCGCGCACTTGTTGAATCTACGGCCTTTGGCGCCCTGACTATCATCAATCGCATTGAAGCTTACGGTGTAAAGGTGGAAGATGTTGTAAACTGCGGTGGATTGGCTGCGAAGAGTCCTATGCTGATGCAGATTTATGCCGATGTATTGGGGAGACCAATGAGAATATCACGCAGTGATCAGACTCCGGCACTGGGAGCAGCGATTTTCGGCGCCATAGTAGCCGGGGAATTTGCTGATGTCTCCTCGGCTCAAGCAGCCATGACCGGCACGAAAAGGACTTACGAACCCGACAGCAAGAACCACGCGGTCTACAGCAAGTTATACGCTCTGTACAGTCAGGCCCATGATGCATTTGGAACACCCGATTGGTCCGGGAAGATGCACAATGTTATGAAACACCTCCTTGAGATTCGCGATAGCCAACGTACCTGAGATCGGAGTGAACAATCATCAGGTGATTCAATGAAATATCAGATTATTAGGGACACCCGCTTATGAACACCCACATCAAAGAGCTAAAAGAAAAAGTATGTCTGGCCAACATCGATCTGGTCAAGTATGATCTCGTCACTCTGACATGGGGGAATGTCAGTGGTATTGATCGGGAGAAAGGTCTGGTTGCCATAAAACCGAGCGGTGTCGATTATAATGACTTGCAGCCCGAACATATAGTTGTCGTGGATCTTGACGGTAACATTGTGGAAGGAAACTTACGCCCCTCATCAGATACGCCGACCCACGTTCGAATCTATCGCTCTTTTGAATCAATAGAAGGTGTGGCTCACAGTCACAGCCTTTACGCAACAATGTTCTGTCAAGCCTGTCAGGAAATCCCCTGTTTCGGCACCACCCATGCTGATCACTTTCACGGCAACGTCCCGCTAGCCCGCTTCTTGACAGATGAAGAGGTTAATGAAGACTATGAAGGCAACACGGGAACTGTGATCGTTGAAAGGTTCGCCGATCTAAACCCTATGGAGATCCCGGGCGTTCTGGTTTCAGGACATGCGCCTTTTTCATGGGGGAAATCGCCGGACGATGCGGTTAAGAATCTTCTGATTCTTGAACGGGTAGCCCGAATGGCCATCGGAACAGTCAATTTGAATCTCGGTGCAACACCGCTGCCTGAACATATTTCAAACAAACACTATAACAGAAAGCACGGAGCCGATGCCTATTACGGACAAAAGAAGGAACTCTAAGTCTATGAACAGTAGGGAACACTTAATCATATTTCGCCTGTCCATGCATTTCCTTATAGGCATTACTGCTATGTTCCAAATGGCCGACGGTCAATCTGAGCAAGAGATAATGTACGGCTCCCAGTTTGTGTTGGACGAGATCGTGGTGGTCGGTGATCGAGCAGAGGGGGTTCTCCATAAATCAACCACTGCTACGAGTGTGTTGACTGCATCTGACTTGAGTACCATTCCCACCAAAAACCTTGCGGAGGCACTGAACTATCTGACAGGAATTGCTTTCATAAACCAGGATGCTTCAGGGAATATGCCTGTTGCCATCATAAGGGGATTCTACGGAGGTGGCGAGGCTGAATATCTTCTCCTAAATGTTGACGGAATCCCCGTAAACGATCTCAGTTCGGGATTGATCAACTGGAATCTCATCCCCGTAGAAGAGATTAAACGGATTGAAATCACCCGTGGAGGCGGCTCGGCGGTATACGGTGACATGGCCATTGGCGGAGTTATTAACGTAATAACTCAAAGCAGCGATTCTGAAAATAAACTGAACTTGAACCTCACAGGAGGACAGTTCGAGAACAAAGGAATCAGTGTAAATCAGAGTTTTCATCTTGATAATCATGGTTTTCAACTAACCGGGAATCTCCTTCAGAAGGGTGGATACAGGGACCACTCTGCGCTCGAGAATAATACTTTCAGCGCGACCTATAAGAACAGCCTATCCAAAGGGAATTTCCGCCTGAAAGCTGACTACAGCCGCCTGAAACAGGATGAAGCGGGACCACTCACTGAAGAACTCCTTAAAGAGAATCGCAGGCAAAGCAGCTCACTTTTTTCTGAAGATAACCGCCTAAGAGATCAGCTTGACTTTGCCGCCAGTTTTCTCTCTTCGGAAGATCAACATAATCAGTATTCGATTCGGGCGGGGTTGCGCTCATACGCTCAGGCGATGACGCGAACTTTGCAATTAACATCACAATTGGGGGATAGCCAATTTGAAGATCAAGACAATCGAGTACTCTGGACTCAGTTTCAATATCGGCAGGAACTGGAACAAACAAAACTGATCATCGGTGCTGAAACTGAATTAGGAATCTTCAACAGCAAATACTATGATCTTGAAAAGACAAATCTACTCTCACAGGGAGAAGGGGCCCGTTCTAAACTTGGCTTCTATGTGGAAGGAAAGTATGCTTTCAACGAAAGACTGGGTGCAACACTTGGCTCGCACTTTTCCATAATCGAGAATAGTGGCAAAGTCAACAATAGGATGGGTAGTGCTATCATGATTCCGGAAGACGAAGTCAAGATCAACCGTGTTTCACCAAGGCTTGGATTCAACTATCAGTATCACGGGGTCACATTCTTTGAGGGAAATATCTTCGCTAACTGGTCTAAGGCATTCAAGGCTCCTTCCCTCGATCAGCTTTATGACACACGAATTATCAACTTTTTTGGGCAAGAATTTAATTATTCCAATACCACTCTCGTGCCGCAGGAATCGACAAACTTTGATGTAGGACTCTACCAGAAATTCGGGTTCCCGGCATCAGCTTTTTCTGGAGAGGTAAGCCTGGTTGTCTATAACCTCGACATAAGGAACGAAATTGATTTCGACATGTCCACTTTCAAGTACGGAAATATAAAGAAGAGCCGCCACAGCGGTTTCGAAGGTTCTTTGGGTGTATACTTCGCCAATCGAATTCGTCTTAACAGTACATTAAATATTATGGATGTAACATTCAGTACAGGTGATTATGAAGGAAATCGTCTGAAGAACATCCCAAGGACATCTTACACAAACCGGTTTACCTTCAGAATTAATTCTTATTTAAACATTATACTGGCTCACCGTTTTTTGGGGGAAGTTTTCCTTGATGATGCCAACAGTGTTTCCCTCCCAGCTTATAACGCTATTGATGGCAGGATGCAACTGAGACTAAACCAGATAAGAATCGACCTCGATGTTTTCAATCTTATGGGTACCCACTACAGCAGTAGCGGCTATATGTTGTTTGACCCCTTTCTCCAGGACAATGTCAAGTTCCTTTACCCCGCTCAGGGACGGTACATTGAGCTAAGTTTCGGATACACTCTGTAATATTCTAGATAACCACAGTTGACATGCTGAGATATTTGAATCTTTTCATGTGTGGAGCTTTTGGGCTTAGCGCCATTCTTCAATACAACGATCCTGATCCCATCATCTGGATAATCACTTACGGAACTGCCACATTCTTTGCGATTTCCTATCAGCGCGGTATGAACATAGACTGGAAGTTTTTCGGCATTTTTGCCGGTATCACATTCATTTGGGGAGTATTGCTTTTTTTTAATCTTTCAAGAGAAATAGCCTTCTTGAATCTTTTTGAAGAATTCACAATGAAAGACCCCACGGTTGAGATCGGACGGGAGTCCGGAGGCCTGTTTTTGATATCCCTTTGGACAGCTATTCTAACGTTTAACAAATACCGTAACTGACACGGAATAATCACTCCCTTAGCTGGGGCCGTAACTTTTCTGTTATATTGGACAGAGATGACTTAACGGTTTCTCGGTTCCGACTTATCTTACGACACCCTCCGACGCCATGGAGATCGACAGAAAAAGATGAAAAACGGACTATTCTTAGATAGAATGCGCTCGCCCGACATCGCCGTAGCCATCGCAGCAGGCACTACCAACGTAATTGTCCCTTGTGGCACAGTAGGACAGCACGGTCCCCACTTCCCCTTCTTCACCGATGCTGAACACGGGAGGCATCTCGGCACCGAGGTGGCGGAGAAATTGGGGAATACCTTGTTGGCACCCAATGGAATCCTGGGCAACGCCCGAGGGATGCCGAAAGAAATCGACGAAAAGTGCCTGTCGGCGGTAGTGGATGTGGTGGCCGACCATTTCAGGATGAACTGAACATATGTATCACTATCTCTCTAAGATTCTCGTTTGGGGCCTCTATCCTCTCACCGTCGGCATGGCACTTCTCCTCCTTAGTTACTGGTTTCAGAGGAAGCGGGACAGGCAACTCTTTCGTTGGTTCTTCTTAACCGGTTTTGCAATTCTTTATCTGTTCAGTATCACGCCTGTTCAGAGGGCTCTTGTCCGGCCTTTGCGCTTAGCACAGCCGGCAACTGTTGAAGCGGACGCCATCGTTGTGCTGGGTGGTGAACCGGCGAGATCTCTCACGGGAATTCGGCTTTTCAAGCGGGGCAACGCACCCATCATTGTCACCGCCGGCGGGAGCGGTAAACTTCTTGAAGAGGAGCAGAAAGAATCGGACAGAATGAGCGACTTTCTCGTAGAGTTCGGCGTACCACCAGATAAGATTATCACTGAGTCAAGATCGAAGAATACACGGGAGAACGCCGTCAACGCCAAAGCACTGATGGACAGCCTAAACGTTCAGACCATTGCTCTGGTCACCTCATCGCTTCATATGCGGCGGTCGGTGGCAGTCTTTGAAAAACTAGATTACAATGTACTCCCAGTCAATTCACGCCTCTTCAGGATTCCGAAAAAACGGGAGCGGTTTGACCCCTTCACGCTTTTCCCAAATGTAGAAAACCTTTCTCTTTCCACTCAGGCGATCTATGAGTATTTTGCGCTAATCCTTTACAAAATTCTCGGCTGGGTTTGACTGGAAAAACTGACCAATCTTCCATAATGGCACCGCGTTTTCGCGAAATAGCCACCTTTATGCGTGTACCGTATGTGGAAGATTATTCTTCCATAGACATCGGTTTGATAGGTATCCCTTTTGACGGCGCTGTTACTAACCGACCAGGCACCCGCCATGGCCCCCGGCAGGTGAGAGATATGTCGAGTATGATGCGAACCACCCACCATGTTTCCAAGATTAACCCTTACGACATCAGCAAGATCGGCGATGTGGGCGATGTCCCGCTGACTAACATGTACGACCTCCCAACAGTAAATGATCAGATCACTTCTTTTTATAGCGGTCTCGTTGGCAAGGGTGTGTTTCCCCTCTCCATCGGCGGTGACCACTCTATCACCTACCCTATCCTTCGAGCGGTGGCGGAGAAGGACCCTGTTGGCCTCGTTCACATCGATGCCCACACCGATACGTGGGACGAGTGGATGGGTTCAAATCTGAACCATGGCACACCGTTCCGACGGGCTGTGGAAGACGGACTTCTCGATCCCAACCGGACGATCCAGATCGGAATCCGCGGCGCACAGAATTCGCCCGAAGGGTGGAATTTCTCGAGAGACTCCGGGATGAGAATCATCTTCATCGAGGAGTTCAGGAAGCTCGGTGTGGAGGGGGTTCTGAACGAGATTGAAAATGTTGTCGGGAGTGGAGAGTGCTACCTTTCATTCGACATCGATTCCATCGATCCCGTTTACGCTCCCGGCACCGGCACGCCGGAGATTGGGGGACTGACACCCTTCGAAGGGCAGCAGCTCATCCGCGGCCTGAAGGGGAAAAAACTTGTAGGCGCTGATATGGTAGAGGTAAGCCCCCCCTTTGATCAAAGTGGCAACACAGCCTTGGTGGCTGCAACGCTCGTTTTTGAAATATTATGCATTGTCGCTGAGCAGATTCCCGATCTCTGAAGCGGCTCCATGAGATGTGTGATGCAATCATTTTAGGAGCACCATCTTCATAGTCTTAGAATACCCACCAGCATTAATCCTATATATGTATAGACCACCACTTCAAGGGTAGATTTAGAAATGAAGACCTGTCCCTATCAATGAGTTAATACTAAAGTTGGTGCAAATGATCCCGCATCAACCAACGTAATCCCTCATCTTCTCCAACAGAGCTTTCGTCGCCCTGATTCCCTCCATTTCGGGTAGAATCTGTCCCTCGTATTCGATGCCGACGTACCCCTTGTAACCGGAATCCGACACAATCTTCATCATCCTGAGGTAATCGGTGTGAATCTCGTTTCCATTAGAATCAAAGTCGTGGCTCTTGGCGCTGACGGCCTTTGCGTAGGGCATAAGTTCAGCGATCCCTTTGTAACGGTCATACCATTCACCTTCCCTGATTTTAAAGTTACCGAAGTCGGGAAGTGTGCCGCAGCGGGGGTGGTCCACTTTTTTCATGACACCGGCGAGCCATTTGCCGTTACTGGAGAGACCGCCGTGGTTTTCCACAATCACGTTAATACCCTGTTTGTCGCCGTACTCCGTGAGTGACCGAAGGCCTTCCGCCGCCAGTTTCATCTGCTCTTCGTAACTACCATCGCTCTGTGCGTTCACACGAATGGAATGGCATCCTAGGAACTTCGCCGCCCTCACCCACTTGTGGTGATTCTCCACCGCTGTTGTTCTAGAGGCATTATCGGGATCGCCTAGAGCACCTTCCTTATCACACATGATAAGAAGGTTCTTGACCCCTTCACCATCCGCCCGTGATTTCATCTCTTTGAGATAAGATTCATCTTCAGCTTTGTCCATGAAGAAAACATTGACATATTCGATGGCGTCTAAACCAAATTCTTTGCGGGCGATGGAGGCGAAATCGAGATGTTCAAGATCACCTTCAAAGAGTGCTTTGTGCAGCGACCATTCAGCGAGGGAAATGGAGAAAGGCGGTTTTAAAGTAAATCCTGTCAGTCTACCGCCACCCAAACTCATGACACTCAAACTTCCTGCAATTCCCGCTGACTGTTTAATGAAATCTCTTCGTCCTATCAAATCTGGCATAATGATGACCTCCCTAAGTCGGGGAATATAGTGATCTCCACCAAGAGATCATTCACTCTTCTTGCGGCTTCGGCGCTGATATTGTTCAGTTGCAGCGGGACGGCGGTCCCGGTAACACTGGCAGGTTTCACTATGGGGACGAGCTATCAGATAAAGTACATTCCCGATGCAAGGGTCACAGCGCCGGCAGTGGTGAAAGTTGGCATCGATTCGGTCCTCGCTGAAGTCAACCGGCAGATGTCCACTTATCTTCCCGACAGCGACATTTCAAGATTCAACAGATCTGAATCCCTAGAGCCTATGGCCGTACCGATGGAATTCGAATATGTGGTCAGCAGAGCGCTCACCTGGATGAGAAAGACCAACGGTGCCTTCGACATCACCGTGTTCCCACTCCTCTACCTCTGGGGGTTCGGGCCGGGGGGTGCGGGGGTGCCTGCTTCATTCCCTGACTCATCCGATGTAGAGAAAAGGCTCTCCCACGTGGGGCGTGATAAGCTCGTCTCTGAGCGCGGCGCCCTCCGGAAGCTCGATCCATTTGTCAGCATAGACCTCAACGCCATCGCCAAAGGGTTCGGTGTGGATGCCGTCTTCGACTATCTTCTTTCTCATGGGATTTTCGATATGATGGTGGAGATCGGCGGCGAAGTCCGCGTGAGAGGAGTGAATCATCAATCAAAGCTCTGGGCCATCGCCATCGAGAAACCGAATTTGGCAGCAGAAATCGGAGGAGGGTTTGACTGGATCGTCGAGCTTGATAATGAGGCCATGGCCACCTCCGGAGATTACAGGAATTTTTTCGAGATTGATGGTGAAATTTACTCCCACGAGATTGATCCCCGGACCGGATACCCCTCCCGCACCGGCATTTCTTCGGCCACTGTCACCGCGCCCAACTGCACCGATGCAGACGCCTTAGCCACTGCCATAATGGTGATGGATGTTAGCGAAGGGATGAAGCTTGTAGAATCACTTCCGGAGGTAGAGGCATTCTTGCTGGTGAGACAGTCCACCAGTCAGTTTACATACCGCCGAAGCTCCGGCATGACGGTAAGAACCGTTGGAGAGACGGGGAACAGTTAGCGCTATTCCAGCGCTTTAACGTAGATATTCCTGAAGGAGACGGTGGTGTCCCAGTCGTGGTTCTGGAGACCGATGTAACCTTCACCCGCGAAGTCCCTGATTTTCCCTCGCGGTTCAGCCTCCCAGTCCACTACCTCTTCTCCGTTCAGTTCCACCTGAATGCGGTTTCCTTTGAAGGTGATCCTGTAATGGTTCCATTCCCCCGCAGGGTTTGACGCATCGTGCGACGGCGGTTCGGCGTCATAGACAGCCGCCGTCTTGTGAATCCCCTCACCAACGTCGCTGATCTGAATCTCGAAGGACTGGTAGATATACTCATCACTCGTTACCACATCAGGGACTCTCAGGAAAACGCCGGAATTTGTCTTCGGCTCTGAACATTTGTACTCAAGCTCCAACACAAAATCTTTGTACTTCTGAACACTGTACCAAAAGAGCCCCATTCCACCGTAAGAACTGAGGACACCGGTTTCCCGATCCAGTTCGAAATATCCGGGACCGTAGTGGTTCCAGCCGTGCTTGGAGTAGATTCCATCATGTTCTTTCAAGATGCGCTCAAAACCCTTCTTTCCAGGATCGGAACTGCAGGCCGTAAAAACAAGAAACATCGTTGTGATAAATAGTTTTCTCATCAGATTAATTCTCCTTAGGATTCCATTCGCCCCTCGCCACGGCCGGGACAAAAGTGTCAAGATCGGGCGGTGGGAACGGTATGGTCTTATCTTGCTCTGCGCTCATGTAGGCGGCCATGAGAAGCTCCGTCACATTCACGCCGTCGCTGAAGTTTTCTTCCGGCCGCTTTCCAGCCAGGAAAGCCTGAACCATGTGGCGGTTCTCTGCAGTGTATCCGTAGGCGTCAGCTTCGTTGCTCACCACGGGCATTACCCCTGACTCGGCATTCTGCTTCTCTACAAGGTCTTCACCCTCGGACCCTTTCACATTCCTGCTGAAAAAAACACGGAGGTCGGTATCGAGTGAATTGACGAACATGGAATATTCCGGACCAAACAGCTCCATGCTGAGCCGAAGTCCCGCGCCGACAAAACACCACGATGTGGTAGTCTCCACGATCACCTTTTCGCCCTCGTCTGTCACATACTCCACGAGGCACCGGGCAAAGTCTTCTGAAGGACGCTTTAGGTAATCGGTTCTTCCACCACTGCTGTCAGAAAGAATCTTAGCATACTCTGGCTGCTGCCATTTCAAGCAGGCGGCGTAAGCGTTAACGCTGACGGGTGTAAGAACGTCTCTACTGACACCGGGAGGTGTCAACATGAACCGCGCCTCCTCCACCGAGTGGCACATCATATCATTCAGCACACCGCCACCCTGGAGCTCCCCTTCCCAAAACCACGGCATGTGAGGCCCACTGTGCTCTTCGGCAGCGCGGGCAAGATAGGGCGGGCCAGTCGTGGAGGCCCCTCGCGTCCAAACGATCTCCTTGCCGCGAGTCACCGCTGGGGCGAAAACCTGATTCTCGAGATAGCCGTCTAAAAGATTTGCCGCTTGGGCAAGTTGAAGCATCTTTTTCGCCTCCGATACGTTCCGTCCCAGCGGCTTTTCGCAGGCTACTCCGATGAGCTCACCTTTTCCAATCTCAAGGGCTTGGACGATTTCCTCCATCACTTCAATCCGTGTGAAATTGGGAGAGCAGATCCAAATAGCGTCGATGCTTGGATCAGCCACCATGTCAGAGACCGAACCAAACACCCTTGCCCCACCTACGCCGAGTTTCCTAGCCACAGCCGCTGTCATTTCAGCTGATGCTGTCGTCTTGGAACATACGCCGTGGACATCCACGTCCCGGACGCCAATAAGGGATTGGATATGGAATCGTGAAATAAACCCGCCGCCAATAAAGCCGATGCCGAGCCGCTTGACTGCCATGCTAAGCGTCTCCTTCTTTCAGTTGTTCTCTAAACATCAACACGAAAAAGATGGCGGCGATAAAACCGACAGCGGAAAGTGTGTACCAAAAGGGGGCGTAGTTGAACACTCCCGCTACGGTAAATTTCTGCTGAAGAAAGCCCGATAACCAGCCGCCGATGACCGGCCCGCCGCCAAGAATGATAATGCCGAAAACTGTCTGAGCCGAATGACGAACGTCTTCATCGGCGATCCTGTCTACATAAATGTAGGCGCTGGCGAAAAAAAACGCGTAACAGATACCATGTAGCGCCTGACTCACCACCATCACCCATATGGGCAGAGAGACGGTGCCGAAGACAGCGTAGCGCGCTGCGTAAGCAAGTACACCGAGGAAAATCACCCGCCGGAAACCGAGCCGCTTCAGGAATAATCCCAGATAAGCCATGGCCGCTATTTCAGCAAACTGCCCTACCGTCATTGCCGGTCCGATCTGGCTGTCCTTTAGCCCGATGGAGGAGAGGAACGGCCCCGTTTGTAGGAAATAAATCTGATGAATGATGCTAACCGCCAAGCTCGCCAACACGAGAACAGTGAATGAAGAGTGACTGAACAGCTGGAAGGCTTTTTTGTAGGCGAGTCTTTCAACGGCATCCTGCTTTGGCGGTGTTTGGGGAAGCATGAAACAGAACACCCCGTAAGTAACAGAAATGATCCCGGAAAAGATTAGCGCGTCCGCCAGCCGGCTTGTCACATCCGCTACCTCCGGACCAACGATGAACGGAGGCATCATCTGAAAACTAAGGTTGGTCTGGAGCCAGATCATGGGAAAGGCCCAGCTGGCGGCGATCCAACCGATAGTACCCCAGACACGGATCTTGGGAAAGTCACTGTCGGGATCCTTCATGTGAGCAAAGGTGATAGAGTTGGAGAGCGCCAGCGTCGGCATGTAAACCACGCTGTAAATGATAGAGAGAACCAGCCATGCCGAGTAAGTGGTCTGGTAGGCGGTTATCCATTTCACCACACCACCGATGATCACCAGCGCTGCAAGGATTCTCTCTGTACTGAAATATCGGTCGGCGATCTGCCCCGCAATGAACGGCGCCGCCACAGCACCGATGGAGCCCGCTAGTCCGAGGATCATCCCGATCTCCGAGCCGGAAAAGCCTAGGCCACCTTCGGTTGTGGTGGCGGAGAGATAACGGGCTGTGACTGGCAACCATGCCCCCCAGAGAGCGTACTGGAGAAACATCATGGTCCCGAGACGGATGTTTTTGTTCACCGGGGAGCTTCCCCGCTCTCCAAATCAGAAATATTAAACGAGCCGGCGTTTCTTGGGATCCCACTCAATCCGGCGCCCTTTAAGGTACGACTCTGTCGCCATGTGACACGCCACCGCTTCGTGCAGAGCCACATCGATGTTGCATCGGGGCTGAGTGCCATTGCGGATTGAATCTAGCCAATCCTGCACATGCAGGTGAGTGGGATCTACACGCTTTCCCTCGCGATAGGTGTAGACAAGTCCCTTGTTGGCAAAGTATCTGGACGTGGCAGATGTGATGCCGTCTATCTGTTTCGAGCCCGGCGTGTAAGAGTAAATTGGATACTGGGGATTGATAATGCCATCGTTCAATTTCTCTTTGTATCGTGTGGATTCGATATCTGCCGTGACGATAAAGCCGGCTACTGATCCTCGGTTGGACTGGCCTCCGAGCTGCATAGTGGCATCATGCCCCATGATTAGGTTCCCCCTACTCTGATTACTGGAGAGGGTGGCACTGTAGAGCAATGTCAGTTCTTTTTCAGGATATTCAAAGGTCGCCTGAAAAACATCTGGCACATCCCGCCCATCCTTGAAGAAGTAGATGCCGCCAGAAGCGCTGGCATACTTCGGGATACCGAGATCAAGAATCTGATTCATTGCATCGAAGTCGTGAGAGAAAAGATCTCCTGACAACCCTGTGCCGTAATCAAACCAGCACCGCCACCGGAAGAACCTCGCCAGAGCCTCATCGCCGAACTTTATTTTGTTTGGCGAGGGTTTCTGGAAAGTGTCCCAGTCGAGATTATTTTTGTTTGCTTCAGGATGGATGTCCCACACCCAAGCACCCCAGGAGGAGTTGCGATTGGTGGTAATCTCAACAAGGTTCACAGGGCCGAGAAGCCCCTGCTCAACAATCTGCCGAGCCTTTTCATTCGCCTCCACCTGCCGGTTCTGATGCCCTAACTGGAAAGTGATTCCCGCCTCTTTCACCGCATCATACAGATCGATGGCCTCATCAAATGTGCGGGTGAGGCCTTTCTCGCAATACACGTGTTTTCCTGCACGCGCCGCATCGATAGCAATCTGGGAGTGCCAGTGGTCAGGAGTCCCGATAATAATAGCGTCAATGTTGTCGTCCTCAAGAAGCTCGGTGTGGTGGCGGTACTTTTTGGCCGCCTCTGCTGGCCTTCCACCAGGGCGAATCTCATTCTCCGAAGCTGCTATGCCCATCTCGGCCCTTACATCAAAAAGATCGCAGACGCCAGTCAGCGAAACATTGAGGTCCTCCTGCTGCATGAACGTTTCGAACCCCTTGTCAAGCTTATTTTTTTGAGCGTTCTCCGAGGCCCTTGCCGTCCACTCGGGCGTTGCGAAACCGGCTCCTCGCACAAGATGCTGCCCCCTGCCACCATAACCGATAATGCCAATGCGAAGATGATCTCCTGAGGAAGACGATGATATCGCTGCCGGCGCATCCTTGGTCGTAATCAGATCGGCCAAAAGATTCTGCCTCCTCATCTCATCGATGCGGAGCTTCTTCCACAGGTTGTAAAAGAACACCCCCACCACGGGGATTGTGGCAAAGCCTTTCAGAACTTCACGGCGTTCAGGGTTCATAGTGTTGGTCGGTTTGGCCTCAGTTACATTCTCTTTTTTCGATTCGCTCATGGTGTCACTCCTGGTTAGTGTTCACTCTTTGGAACAAGGAATTTGTCAATTCCGATAATCCCGCCACTGGGGAAACAGGCGACGATAAATAGGGCGGCCGCTTCAATCAGGTTCTTGTTTACAACAATATAACTTCCCTCAGTAGGAACGGAGTAGTCATACCCAACAAATGGGGGCATGAAAAGGTAATACAAAAGGACCAGCGTCATCCCGGCATAAGCAGCCGGCCGTTCCACAAGGCCGATCGTTAGAGCAAGTCCGATGATCGTCAGCCCCCACATATTGATATTGTCCACCATTGTCAACAGGGTCGGGTTTGCTACGATGGTGGTGGCTAATCCGGAAAATATCCACTTCGACTCCAAGAGATAGGCAGCCGATGACCAGTAGGGATTCAATACCTTGGCGATCCCCTCATACAGAAAATGCCAGCCGATGAGCACTCGCAGCACCACAAGTCCGGTCAACTGACACTGGTTGTAGCTGACGTCGGATGTGGGTACAAAACATTTAAGATAGTTTCTCATTCTTCACCTTTAGCAATAATTCTGGAACGACACGGGACACCGTAAGAGTATAGTGAAGACTATCGACAGATTCAATCACTGTCTTAAGTACAAAGACTGTTCTTAGAATCGATGAGTATAGTTCAGCTTTACCGAACTCACTTTGGAAAGGGTTTCGAGTTCCCGATCAAACAGGCTTTCACCGAGGCTCTGCCAGTTGTGGGTATAAACGATGTAGAGGTCACTTCCGGGCCTGATGGTATGGCGCAACTTCGCGAAAAGCCCCAACAGGTTGGAGACATCATCATACTGAACATTGCTGTAGAAGGCAGTTCTCGGCGTGGGATAGATACCGACTGTAAGGCGATACACTTGAGCATCAAATCCGCCATCAGCCAGAGAGACGGAATTGTATTCAAAATCACCCTTAAGATTCACTCCCGGGAACGGTTTGAGGGACAGATCCCCCTTGACCGTCTGTTTATTGCCGGTCCAGAATTCAGCGGAGGACAAGGAGAGGTCCAACGCAACTTTTCTCCGTTCTGATGTCTCTCCTGAAATCTTAAAACCGTTTGTAACATAGTTTCCCATCGAGATGATGTTTCCCTCTATGATTTCGAAATTGTGATCCAGATACTCCTTCGTATTAACCACCTGAGCGGAAATCCGGTCGGCGCTTTCGAAATTCAGTTGGAATATTTCCACAGTGGTTTGACGTTTCAGTAATTGGTTACTCATATCCGTCATGTATTCAAAACGTACTCCGAAATGCATCTGCCTTATCAGTGCCGAATTCTCAGGTCTGGGTCGATAGTACACACTCGGTTGTAGTCGCTTAAATCCATTCCGTGAGTTGAAACCTACAGCTGGATCAAACTCTTCACCGAATTCTCGGTAGGAAACGTGAGCCTGCCACAGATCGTTGGGATAGTTAAGTCGAATCCCGCGCGTAGAAAGATCACCTAATGACGCATTAGGAGCCTCTTTCGGGGAAGTGTGTCCCACAAAGAACGTCTGAAACTCGAGGTTCTTATCGCCTCTAAACTGCGAGGTAGAGAGGTCGAGATCGACACCGATTAGATCTTGATCTCTATATACGGAGTCAGCATCAGCGGAACGCCCGGTGTACACAAGACCAAGATATGACTCTCTAAATAGAGATTTTTTCACCCGAGCAACATTGAAGTTCTCAGCTGGCACCGAGTCGACGCTCTCCGTCTGAGCTCTGATCATCCCGATCTCATAATTACCAACCTGTCCTGTAAGCCGACCACCGTAAGTTATTGGAATCTGACTACCCTCAGAGATACCGATCCTTCTGCTGAAAAATGGAGTGACACCACTCCTGTTAGCAAAAGTGTAAACGCCAGATCCCTCCAGGAAAAAAGCTCGCTTTTCCCGGAACCTAAGAGGAAAACGGGTCAGGTTCACGCGTCGTTCATCTACTTCCGCCTCGGCGAAATCGGTATTGTATGTAAATGAACCGCGAAGTCCCGAAGTGACATTGAAAGAGAGATCTAATCCGGCGTCGTTCAGGCTTTCCGGAACGCCGTTGGAACTTTGCTGCCGCTTTACAATACCGTAAGGCGTCACCTCAAAACCTTTCCCGTGGGAGATGCCACGCAAGCCTGATACTGTTCCGGCGTGAATCGCCTCCGTCAGGTTCTGGTTTCTTTTGAACCCCGTCCATCGAGCATCCTCGTTTTTCCTGCGGATTGTCCGTTGAAAATTTATTCCCCAGCTATCAAGCTCGGGATCGAAATTGAGTGTTCTGAACGGTATTTCGATCTCCGCCGACCACCCCTCTTCTGTGATCTGAACCCTCGCATCCCAGATACCGTCCCACGACTTGTTAACATTCCAGTGACCGCCAGCACCAAGAATGCCGTCTCCCATGAGCCCCGCCGGGTTGATCTCAAAAAAGTAGCCTGTTCGTCCATCCAGGAACGTATCGAGAATCCACATAAAACGATCATCTGTCCTGAGGCTTGCGTCCCGCCTCTTCTGGTAGGCGAGGATACCCGAAGGATCGCTATCGTAGAGCCTGGCTCCGATGTAAAGGTTGTCCTTGTCATAAAGAACATAAACTTCAGAGGTTTCGGTGCTTGGCGCCCCTTCTTTGGGATCTTCCTGAATGAAGCCAGTGGCAGGAGAAACTGACTCCCAAACCGCCTCATCAAGGATGCCGTCCAACCTGATGCGCTCGGTGCCAATGTCCTTTGCTTCGATCGTCCTTCTTGGAGCATTATCCGAGGAAGTTTGAACGCCCCACAAAGGAATTGACACAAACGCCACCAAAAGATTAAAATAGTGTTTCTTGCTCATCCTTAACGGAAAAATGGAAATCAACTTACCCTTAACCAACATCAATCAAAACAGCCTAGTAACAGTTGAGATTGACAGTTGTTCCATAGTGTTGTATGCTTGCGGTTCGAACCGTGACAATTCACTACTTCTAAAAAGACGGAGATCATCATGTTGAACAGATTGTTGACTGCTTCCATGTTTCTTTCAATCTTTTCTGTACTTCTCGCCGACAGACCTTACGATCTGACGGTGGCCAAGATTATGCAAGATCCCAAATGGATCGGAATCTCCCCCTCTAACATTCATTGGTCCGAAGATAGTAGATGGATTTATTTCAACTGGAATCCGGAAGGCGCCGAGAGTGATTCTCTGTATAAACTTCCACCCAAGGGGGGCGAACCGAAGAAGGTGTCGCCAAAGGAGCGTCTAGCCCTCCCCGCGCGGTATGGCGATTACACCAAAAACTTTATGGAAAAAGTGTATTCCAAGAACGGCGACATTTTTCTCCTCGACATCAAGAATGAAAGCACTACTCAGATTACCCATACCGTAAGACGGGAAACGAATCCGACTTTCTCAGGGGATGAGAAAAGCATCACTTACCTCGCCGGCGGTAATCTGTATCGGTGGCAGATTGCGACCGGTAATACCATTCAGTTAACTGACTTTCGAAAAAAAGATGAAAAGAGCGAGAAAGAGCCAAACACCGAACATGAAAGATGGTTGAAGCAGGAAGAGCTGAAACTGATAACTGTTTTGAACGAGAGGAAGACGAAGCTCGACAAGAGAGAAGACATTCTCGAAAACGAGAAACCTCAGCGTGCACTTCAGATAGTTCATGGAGAGAAAGATATCCAGAATATTCAGTCAAGCCCGGACGGGAAGTTTGTCACGTTCCGCCTCTACAAGTCGGCGAAGCATGCTGAGCGGACCATCGTCCCGAGCTATGTGACTGATACAGGTTTCACTACTGATCTGAACGCCCGGGAAAAGGTTGGCCGCCCTGATGGGGAATATGAACTTGGCGTTTACAACATTGCCGCCGACACCATCATATATGTCAATACAGACAGCCTTTCGGGAATCTTCGAATCTCCCCAGTTCACCCATGACAGTGACAGCGATAAGCCGACCAAGAGGAAGGTGTATTTCTCAGGCCCCATCTGGTCCCATAACGGAAAACGGGCGGCACTGATTCTTCAATCCCTTGACAATAAGGATCGATGGATAGTTGCCCTTGATCCCCTCACTGCTGAGATCAAGTTGTTGGATCACCAGCACGACGAAGCGTGGATAGGCGGTCCCGGAATCCGGTGGTGGCGGGGTGCTGTAAGTACCGGTTGGACACCGGACAACAAGAGCTTCTGGTTTCAGTCAGAGGAAACGGGCTATTCTCACCTCTACACCGTGGATACGGCGACCGGTGCCAAAAAGCAGTTGACCAGCGGCGATTTTGAGGTGAGGGACGTCCGGATCTCCCGTGATAAGAAATGGTGGTACTTCCGCTCCAATGAAGTCCATCCCGGAGAGCTTCATCTTTACAGGATGCCCATAGGCGGGAGTAAGTGGGAACAGATCACCTCAATGACTGGCAATAACGGTGTGACTTTCTCACCTGATGAAAAAACCCTCGCCATTCGCCACTCTTATAGCAACCGGCCGTGGGATCTGTTCGTGATGAAGAACAGACCCGGAGCTAAGGCGACTCGCCTCACCACGTCTCAGAGCAATGAGTGGAGCTCTTATCCATGGCGTGATCCTGAAATTATCACCTTCAAAGCGGAAGACGATGCAGAAGTTTCTGCTCGGCTATACCGTCCGAAAAACCCTCAAAACAGTGGGCCCGCCGTTATCTTTGTCCACGGTGCAGGATATCTCCAGAATGTTCATAAATGGTGGAGCAGTTACTTCAGAGAATACATGTTCCACAATCTCCTTGCCGACAACGGTTACACTGTTCTTGATATCGATTACCGCGGCAGTGCCGGTTACGGTCGGGATTGGAGAACCGCCATCTACCGACACATGGGTGGGAAAGATTTAAGCGATCAGGTTGATGGTGCTAAGCTTCTTGTGAACAAATACGGCGTCGACCCGGGAAAAATCGGAATTTATGGTGGTTCCTACGGCGGATTCATCGCGCTCATGGCCATGTTTACTGAACCGGATGTTTTCGCCGCAGGAGGTTCTCTAAGGCCGGTGACCGACTGGGCTCATTACAACCACCCTTACACGTCCAACATATTGAATATCCCTCAGGCAGACAGCCTCGCTTATGTGAGAAGCTCACCGATCTATCATGCCGAAGGGTTGGAAGGAGCGCTACTCATATGCCACGGCATGATTGATACAAACGTCCACTTTCAGGATGTGGTGAGACTCTCGCAGCGACTAATAGAGCTGGGGAAAGAGAATTGGGAAGTGGCCATCTATCCGCTTGAAGGTCATGGATTTCGGGAGCCTAGCAGCTGGACCGACGAATACCGGCGAATCTTCAAACTGTTCGAGACACATCTCAGATGACAGGACAGTTCAGAAACACAGTTTTTCAGTGAATGGCACCTAAATTCAGGCGGGGAAAATGACAATTTGGCGACCACTCAGACTGATCCTATTCACTTGGCTTACCCTATCACCCGGCGTGGCCCAGATCAATTGGGGAATTCTATCTACACTGAAAATCTATGGCGGTGTCGGCTTACATCAGATGAACACTGCTGACCATCTCCTGACAGTCTTGAGTGAAAACGGTTTCGCCAGTTCAAAAACTACGCCACATCCTCTATATATTGAGGAAAAACGGACTTACCCTTACTATGGACGATTGGCAAAAGAAAACACTTTTATCCAGTTAGAACTGGAACTGGGACCTCCGTTTGTATTAGGGGCAGGTTTTCAGGGTGATAAGTACGGTACGGTCTTCGGCCGTACACCAGCGGATGAGTTCGTTACCTTGGACTACCTCATAATATCCAGATATATCTATGGAGGATTTGTGCAACCGCTCGGCCGAGCCTTTACGTTCCGTGGGGGTGCCGGTGTTTCACTGAACGATCTCACCTTGAAGCTAGACACCCCTTTAGTACTAAGTGACTCACCTACCGGCTTGATCCTAATGGGTGGAATAGATTACACGCTCTCCCAACTGGTTTCTATCGGTTTCATGGCACGATACAACTCCATACCTGATTGGAAAGTACCTGAGATAGAATGGACTTTCATTGATAATCAGTTACGTTTGATCACTCACGATATGCCCACAGCCCACACGGATATAAACTTCACCGTGAGACTTTCCATCTTCTGAACATTCTCTCAGTGAATCATTTTCTGCTCGTTCTTTCTATCTTGGCTCTTAACATAGCTGTTTCCGAATGGCTGGTTCGCAACAGTTTTTTGCGCCATTTCGGTACGGCACTTTTGGTGATTCTTATAACTGCTGTTGAGGCCAATTTGGGAATCATACCATCGGCATCTGATAAGTTCCCGCTCTATGGGGACATCTTCGAATACATTGCTCCTATGGCTCTTTTCTATCTCCTGCTAGGAGTGAGTTTTCGTTCCCTCCGACAAGCCGGTGGACCGATGATTTCCATTTTTTTTATTGGATCATTGGGCACAATACTGGGCGTTGCGGCGGCCACTTTTCTTGTTGACCTGTCGAGCAAGGTTGAACTGGCACCGGCGCTAAGCGGAATGTTTGCCGGCACATACACAGGGGGTAGCATTAACTTTAATGCTATTGCACTCCATTATGAGGTGATGAAAGAAGGTAACCTCTACGCCGGATCGGTGGCTGTGGACAATATCCTGACGGCGATCTGGATGATTGCCACCATAGCTATCCCCAAAATGATGGCCGGGGGGAAAAATGCTACTTTAAACATTGAAGAAAACGGAGTCATGGATCAGCAAGATTCGGAGGTTGTGAATCCTTCCGGAATTGCGATTTTGCTCATCTTGGCTCCAGCAGTGATCTGGAGTAGCAACAGTTTGAGTGAAATAATCTCTGTCCCCAGTATCCTCATTGTTACGACAATTGCTCTCTGTCTGGCCCAGTTCTCTGCGGTTCAAGAAATCGGCGGCAGCCGGAGCTTTGGATTGATCGGCGTCTATCTATTCTTAGCAGTGATTGGAGCCTACTGTGACCTCGAGTCTCTGGGAAAGATCGGTGAGCTCGCTATCGTTCTGTTGGCCTTTGCTTCAATCATTGTAGCCATTCATGGACTGGTCACATTCAGTCTGGGAGTCTGGCTATTCAAGGATTGGGATCTGGCGGCGGTGGCTTCTCAAGCCAATGTAGGAGGATCAACATCCGCATTGGCTCTAGCCAAAAGTGTGGGGCGCCAGGATCTCATCCTTCCGGGAATTCTTGTAGGCGCTTTGGGAAACGGCGTTGGAACTTATCTCGGTTTCCTGATGGTCGCTCTTCTCGGCGGTTAAGTTGGGTCTTTTGCCCTTAAGGGCTACCTAGTATAGATTTACAGTTCGATTAATCGTAAAGGAGCTGTGAGATGAAAAAGCTTATAATCCTCGGGTTAACCGTTATTTCTATGGTGACGAGTCTGCGCGCTGGGGGTGGTCAAAAGTTTACCTTGAGCGAATTCTTCGAGCTGGAGTATGCGTCAGATCCTCAGATTTCTCCCGATGGAAAGCGAGTTGTCTACGTTCGAAACTTTGCCGACATCATGACGGACCGCCGATACTCCAACCTGTGGGTTATTGACACCGATGGGAAAAACCATCGGCCCCTTACCACGGGACACCGAAACGATCGTTCCCCCCGGTGGTCTCCAGATGGTTTGAAATTAATCTATGTTTCCAACATGGAAGGCTCTTCCGAAATCTATATGCGATGGATGGACAGCGGCCAGACCGGACGACTCACAAATGTCCGTTATCCCCCCGGCGGGATTACCTGGTCTACCGATGGAGAGATGATTGCGTTCAGCATGTTTGTGAAAAAGGCACCTTCTTTGCCTGCTAAGATGCCTGATAAACCGGCGGGTGCTAAATGGGCAGATCCGCCGAAGGTAATCGATAAAATGATCTACCGTTCTGACGGATTGGGCTATCGAGAAAACGGCTACACCCATATTTTCACCCTTCCAGCAGAAGGGGGGACTCCACGCCAACTCACCAGTGGAGATTTTCATCATGGCGGTTCGGTGGAATGGACGGCTGACGACTCTGCACTTGTCTTCTCCGCCAACCGAAGGGATGACTGGGAGCATGAAGGAAAAGATTCTGAAGTGTACGAGATTTCCACGATAGACGGCTCCCTTAAACAGCTAACAAAAAGAAAAGGGCCTGACAGTTCTCCGACTCTCTCTCCCGATGACAAAACCATCGCATACACCGGCTACGATGACCGTTACCAAGGATACCAGGTTTCAGACCTCTATACTACGGACCGAAAAGGAACCGCAACTAAAAACATTACACAATCTCTCGACCGCTCTGTTGGGAACATCCTTTGGAGCAAGGACGGGAAAGGGATCTATGTCATCTATAGCGACAAGGGTAACGGCAAGATTGCCTACTTCGCCCTTAATGGAAAGGTTCAAGTAATCGCCGGCAATGTCGGAGGAACCTCTATTGGAAGGCCTTACTCAAGTGGTTCTTTCACTGTTTCGGATAACGGAACAATAGCTTTCACCGTGACGCGACCGGGGCGTCCCGCCGATGTAGCGGTTGTCTCTACTAAAGGAGGTAAACCAAAGCGGATCACCGCACTCAATGAGGATCTATTCAGTCATAAGCAGTTGGCTAGTGTCGAGGAGATTTGGTATAAGTCGTCCCACGATGGTCGCGATATCCAGGGGTGGATCGCAAAACCGCCAGGTTTTGACCCAAAGAAAAAGTACCCCTTGCTTCTGGAAATTCATGGCGGTCCCTTTGCCAACTACGGCGACCGGTTTTCTGCAGAAATCCAAGCCTTTGCCGCTGCGGGCTATGTAGTTCTCTATACCAATCCCCGCGGAAGCACAAGCTATGGCGAAGAATTCGGGAATCTTATTCATCACGCATATCCCGGCGACGATTTCTTTGACCTCGTGTCTGGAGTCGATGCTGTTATTGACAAAGGCTATATCGATGAAAAAAACCTCTTTGTCACCGGTGGGAGTGGAGGCGGAGTGCTGACCGCCTGGCTGGTAGGGAGAACAGATCGATTCACAGCGGCCGTTTCGGCAAAACCTGTTATCAACTGGTACAGCTTTGTCCTTACGGCAGACATGTACGGCACATTCACCAAATACTGGTTCCCGGGATTCCCTTGGGAAATGCCAGAGCATTACCACAAGCGGTCGCCGCTTTCACTGGTGGGAAATGTCACCACACCCACTATGCTTCTCACCGGAGAGGCCGATTATAGAACACCCATGTCCGAATCCGAACAATACTATCAAGCGCTCAAGCTCAGAAAGATCGATACCAAGCTTGTCCGAATCCCCGGCGCTTCTCACGGTATCTACCGCCGGCCCAGCCAGCATATCGCCAAAGTGGCCGAGATCCTCGAATGGTTTGAACATTACAGAAAGGAATAACTACTGCTACCCCAGTTGTGATCTAAGGAAACGCTTCATGAAAAAAAGCGTGATTTCTATCACATCATCCCATGGTGTTTCAATATAGATTACTTGATTGAACTTTTTCCGTCGTAACTGCATTCTCTGGCACATTGTATCACTTCGTTGACCTGAAACTTTTTCTCTCCGGGAGTGATGTTGTCCATCGCGAAGGATGTGATGCCAACAATTCAAGAGAAAAGCCTTGACATTCCCTTCACGTGGTCAGTAAACTCCATCAAGATGACCAAGAAAATTGTCATAGTGCCCTCACTTGTTCTATTACTCCTGTCAACACAGGCATGCTACACCCAGCTTGCGTGGTTTAATCCGCCAGAGCCAGAGGAAAATCAATCCACTTTTTCCGAGTATGATCCTTATGGCTTGGAAGGACTTGAGCGGTCATCAGATTTCGGTACCTACACTCGGGCTCCATACAGCGGCTGGCGGGATTACAGATATGATCCCACTTTCTGGTCTTACTACGGCAATTATGGATCACCGTATGGTCTCTATTCCCCTTACAGTCCTTATGGGGGCAGTAGGTTGCTTTCTCCATACGGCTACACCTATCCTTATGATGTTCCGGGATACGGCTATAGCCTAGCAACGCCGGTCATCGGCAATGAGGGTTCGACACAGACTCCACGCACCTGGGAACGGGGCGGATCCGGTCAAACTTCTTCAAACCTCGTCGTCAGACGAGAGCCCTCTCTCGTTTCCGTGACTGCACAACCGATCAAAAAGCAATCACCCCTTCCAACACGCAGTTTATTGTTGTCGGAGTCTCGGCGGCGTTGGGATGTGACCAATGGCAATTATGACAAACCTTCTTATCGGGACAACAGTTCTTCTTCCATTGGGTCGAGGAACGGTGGTTCTTTTTCTTCTGGAAGATCTATCAGCAGTGGAAGTTCATCGGGTAGCTCTTCATCAAAATCGAGTCCTTCCTCAGGCCGGGTAACTCGCCGGCGATAGGTTCCTTTCTTCTTTCTCTGAAGAAACATTGAGCAACTGGACGAAACAGTGTCTGGTTGTTTTTACTGCTTTCACCATCCTATGCACCTCGCTGAATGCCCAAATCGCCGCCGATGCAATTCGAATTAGCAGTAATGAAATCGGATTTGGAGCAAGGGCGCTGGCCATGGGCAGTGCTTATACAGCAATAGCAAACGATTTTTCTGCAATCTACTGGAATCCCGCCGGACTGGCCGCTATCCCGGTCGGTGGTATGTTTGCTGAAGGAGTTGGGAATAGCTTAAGCAACAAGATTACATATGTCGGTACCTCAACCCCCGTCACCGATCAAAACAAGCACCTCGGTGCTATCGGACTGATGACCGCCCTCCCCACTATTCGGGGGAGTTTTGTGATTGGCGTCGGAATCAACAGAATAGCCTCATACGATAACTATCTCGACTTTTCTGGCCTCAGCAACGTTGATAACGGCCTTGAGTTTACATTTGAAGAAGACGGTCAGTATGTCTTCTATCCTTTCAACAAGAACGTTCTCCGCTCAGAGAAGGTGAGAAGCATTGGCGGTGTAGATCAAATTTCACTGGGTGTGGGCATAGCCCTGTCTCCCAGAACCGCCGCAGGACTCTCCATTTCCTCCGTAGGAGCTCGAGAGGAGTACATATTTGTTTTCAATCAGAAGGATTCCGAAAACAAGTACAATACCTACCCCGCAGATTTTCACAAGTACCTTCTTACCCAGGATCTTTCCCTTGAAGGAACATCCACCAGAATTCGCGGTGGCATCCTGTCAGCAATTACACCACAGCTCAAAGTCGGTGCTACAATTGCACTCCCATCAACCTTTGAGATTGCTGAGCAGCATTTGCTCAAGGAAGAACTCACTTTCGATGACGAATCAACGACTGACTCCACGATAACAGGTTTTTGGGAGTATCGATTAAGAACCCCCTCATCAATCGATGTCGGACTCGCATTTACCGGCTCGGCTCTAACACTATCCACCTCGGCTCGTCTCAAGGATTGGGCAAGTACACAATTCGATCTGAAGAAACTCCAGTCAGGGACGCCTCTCCATGAAGAGCTGAAAACTGAAAATCGGATTCTTTCGGCAGACTATAGGACGACCGTCGAGCTACGCGCCGGTGTGGAATATATTCTTAGATTTCAGGGAATGGCCCTCAGTTTTCGTGGCGGCTACGTCCTTATCCCTTCATCTCTTCGTGACCCTGATGAAATGGACAGAGAGTATTTCACGGGCGGGATCGCCCTTTCTCCAAATCAACAGTTTATTGTTAACTTAGCCTATCTGGCAACTATATGGGAAAGAAACTCATCGGATAAATACACACCATCAGGCACTATCGAGGAACTGACACAGTCAACAATCGTTATAAACGCAACACTCCGTTTGTGACAATATAGTTTATAAATATAATATGTATTACAAACACAATTTATGGACACAAGGGGCCAATCCTCTTCCAATTCCTGAGGAGCACCAATGCTAAGCAAACATAAAGGGTTTATCTTTTTGTTCACAGTTTCTGTACTATTTGTACCTTGTGCGAGCGCAGACGACCGAAAAATCCAAAGGGCAGTGAAGAAACATACTGAGGCAATTCTCGAACTTCGCCACCAGATACACCAATATCCTGAACTGGGGAACAGGGAATTCAAAACGGCCGAACTCGTAGCCAATCATCTCAGGTCACTGGGAATAGAAGTCCAGACCGGAATCGCACACACGGGAGTACTTGGCCTCTTGAGAGGGGGCAAACCGGGCCCGGTGGTGGCCGTCAGAGCCGACATGGACGCCCTTCCGGTCACAGAGGATACGGACTTCATGTTTAAGTCCACTGTAAGAACTACTTACCTCGGAAACGATGTGGGAGTAATGCACGCCTGCGGTCACGATATACATACATCCGTACAACTCGGTGTCGCATCTGTTCTTTCCTCTATGAAGGATGACATTCCCGGCATTGTTAAGTTCATTTTCCAACCTGCTGAAGAGGGACCGCCTCCCGGTGAGGAAGGTGGTGCTGACCTTATGGTTCGTGAAAATGCAATGGAGGACCCCCAACCAGTGGCCGTCTTCGGTCTTCACGCCTTGGCGAGTATGGAGGCGGGTACGATAGGTTATACCTCCGGTCCAGCCTTTGCCGCTGTGGATCATTTCACTGCCAAAGTGAAAGGACGACAAGCACATGGTGCTCATCCCGACGAATCTGTCGATCCTGTCGTCATGGCCGCGGAGATTGTCACTGCGTTCCAGACCATTCGTTCTCGATCCCTCAGTCCTCTCGAACCGAGTGTGATTACGGTAGGGATCATCCAGGGCGGTCAACGCTTTAACATCATCCCCTCTGAAGTTCATCTCGAAGGGACGGTCAGGACTTACAGCAAAGAGGCTCGAGATAAAGTTGAGAATAGAATGAACGAGATATTGAGGGGGATCACGTCCGCCTATGGCGGTTACTACGAATTGGACTATGACAGGGGGACACCGGCAACCATCAATGATCC
>JAYZCL010000026.1:0-26056 GCA_036338335.1 Fidelibacterota bacterium | reverse complement strand
GATGGCCCCGCCTTCCGCTGCTTCCGGAGAAATGTGTCCTACGCAGGCGCCTCTAGTTCCCCCAGAGAACCGCCCATCGGTGACGAGGGCCACTTTGTCACCGAGACCAAGTCCCATGATAGCGCTCGTAGGCGCGAGCATCTCAGGCATTCCGGGACCGCCTTTAGGACCTTCGTAGCGGATTACCACCACATCGCCGGGGGAAACTTCACTACCGAGTATTCCCTTCAGCGCCTCATCTTGTGAATTGTAGATTCTTGCGGGACCGATAAAGACCATCATTGCTGGATCAACCGCTGCTGTTTTCACGATTGCCCCATCGGGTGCAAGGTTTCCGAAAAGCACAGCCAGACCTCCTGTATCTGAGAAGGGCTCCTTAACTGAGCGAATGACTCTGCGATCCTTAACTGATGTTGACTCGATATTTTCTCCGAGAGTTTTTCCGTTTACGGTAGGCCTTGACAACTTCAAGACTTCGAGGTTTGATAGCTCTTTCAGAATAGCGGAAACACCACCGGCTGTGTCCACATCTTCCATGTGGACGTCTTTAGTCGCTGGGCTAACCTTGCAGAGGTAAGGAACCTTTGAGGCCAAGCTGTTCAGTTGGGCTAGATCGAATTCAATTTCAGCTTCCTTTGCAATAGCGAGAGTATGGAGAACCGTATTAGTGCTCCCGCCCATGGCCATATCGAGGCTGAAGGCATTTAGAAGTGCGTCACGATCGACGATATCCCTCGGCTTCAAATCTTGCTCTATTAGGCTGATTATCTGTTTCCCGGCATTTCTTACCAGTTCTTCTCGACGGTTATCCACGGCAAGGATTGATCCGTTTCCGGGAAGAGCGAGGCCCAGTGCCTCCGCAAGACAGTTCATGGAGTTGGCGGTAAACATCCCCGAACATGAGCCACATGTAGGACATCCGAGGTTTTCCAGCTCTTTCAGCTGATTCTCATCAATCTTCCCCGCCTTGTACTTGCCGACTCCTTCAAATACAGAAATGAGATCAACTCGGTCTCCCGATGGTGTCCGCCCGGCTTTCATCGGTCCTCCAGAGACAAAGATCGCTGGAATGTTCACCCTCACCATTGCCATCAGCATGCCCGGTACGATCTTGTCGCAGTTGGCAATACAAACGACCCCATCCAGACGATGGGCCTCGACAACGGTTTCCACGCTGTCTGCAATAAGCTCCCGACTCGGGAGAGAGAACCGCATGCCGATGTGCCCCATGGCGATTCCGTCATCCACACCGATAGTGTTGAATTCGAAAGGGACACCGCCGGCATCCCGCACTGCTTTCTTGGCCGCCTTCCCCAAACCCTGAAGGTGGACATGGCCCGGGATCAGGTCAATATAGGAGTTGGCGATTCCTACAAACGGTTTCTCGAAGTCACTCTCATCACGAATCACTCCGGTGGCTCTAAGCAGGCTCCGATGCGGGGCGTGCTCAAAACCGAGTTTGATGGTATCAGACCTCATCTTGGCTCGTTTCATTACATCCTCATTTCTTCTACTTGCGTCTAAACCGCCACAACGGCCAGAGCCAAATCTACTCCAGAGGCCAAGTCAAGAAGGTGTTGTTTTCGAGGGAGTTGGCTCCTTCGTCCTTTCACCTGCCTCTGGGTTAGTATTGGCTAGGCTACTAGGACGGAAGCCCAATAAGAATAATTACCAGAAGAAGATTTAGAACAAGCCTAGGTGATCCGATTGCGCTCGGGTCAGCTATAGATGCTGATATTTCTTTTAACCTGTTCACTTCTTCAAAGCAATTCAAGAACAACATTAAGGAATTCATAATAACGGAGTCAAGCTTTTTTTGACAGAGCGCAAGTCTGATGGAGGTGACTCTAATTTTTCGATCAGCAGTTAGATCTTGGCGACGAGGGGAGGGTTTTGTTCTAGGTTGTCTTGAAGTGGCTGGGGAGTGATTGGTCGCCGATAGTACTCAAACTTTTTGTTGGTGCCGTGCCAGTTCTCAAACCGCTGGAGGATTTGAACGGTGCCGCTAAAACGCTGCGACACCCCATCGCGCACATGCCCGGTGACAAATTTAAAACCCTTCTTCTTTGCCCAACTCAAGTAGACCCTTTTTAAAGTCTTGGCATACCCATTGCCCTTGTATTTCTGAAGGACAACGAAGGCATAGGTGTAGAGGGTATTTTTTCCGCCTAGGTTACGATCGCACTGAAATGAGGGGTCATTGGAGAAATATTCCAGCGGGACGCCGATGATATAACCGATAATCAGGTTGCTCTGACGGGCCACAAAGGGAAGTGTGTGGGGATAATCAAAATATTTGCGAATACTTGTCTTCGTCAGGCGAACATCTTCCGTGAATTCTTCCACGAGGTGTTCTGAGATTAGGATGAGTTGAGAGATATCTTCCTCTCCAACCCTTTCGATGAGTTCAATCTGAAAATTGAGCGATGAGGAAGCGATGATCCGAGATCGGGTTTTTTCCGCGATTTCGAGAGTCAGCTGGCGGGCGTTTGTGTCAGGTTGATTATTCAATTCTTCTTGTTTTCTTCACTTAGAATAAGGCATGCTGGAGAACCGCGCAACCTTTTTGGAGAAAGAAAGAATAAACGGAACTGTACGTTGCTTACGCCCCGTTCGACTTATTAACTTTGGCGCGGTGAAATCCTTCTCAGAAAGACTCCTGCAAGCCACCGTCGACTTCGACTCCATTCTGTGCGTTGGCCTTGATATCGACGCTGATCGCATTGATCCCGAATCTCCTCCGTCACTTGATGAGATGAAATCGTTCACCAAATCGGTGATCGAAGCGACACTGGACCACGTCTGTGCCTTCAAACTCAATCTTGCCTTCTTCGAGTCGTACGGATCGAAAGGATTCGCCTGGTTAGAAGAAACATTGGATTTTATCGGCGGACGCCGTCTCACGATCGGGGACGGAAAGCGCAGTGATATTGACAACACTGCAAAAAAGTATGCCGCTGCCATGTTTGATCATTTTGGCTTTGACGCTGTGACGCTTTCACCTTATATGGGGCCGGACTCACTGTCGCCGTTTCTTGACAGACCCGATCGAGGCGCCTTTGTTCTCTGCCTCACCTCAAATCCGGGCTCAAGGGAGATTCAGTTATGGGAAGCATCCGGTGTGGCGGTGTATAGAAAGGTTATTTCCATGGTCAGGGACCTGAATGAGAATAACAACTGTGGTTTGGTGATCGGGGCAACAAAATCTGAACAGATGGCTGACATTAGACTCGAGGCCGGCCGGATACCGTTTCTTGTTCCGGGTATCGGTGCTCAGGGAGGTGATTTAGAAGCGAGTGTTTCAGCATGCACTGGAGATGGGATTGGATTGATTAATGTATCGAGAGCGGTACTTTACACCAGTGATCCTGCACATGCTGCCTTGGATTATAATTCCAGGATCAATAGTATTATTAAGAATGCTTCATCCTTCTGAAATCATGGAGATCGCAAAACTTATGGAACAGTCTGGTGCGGTAATGCGGGGGCACTTTCAGCTAACGTCAGGACGTCACAGTAATGTTTACCTAGAGAAGTTCCGGTTGCTGGAGCGTCCTGAAGTTGTGGAACAAGTGGGAAGAAAAATGGCGGTGGAAGTCTCGGGTATTAAGATTGATATTGTCTTGGGGGCAGCCATAGGAGGAATCTTGATCAGCAGCGCGACGGCGAAAGCGCTTGGGACGAAGGGGATTTTTGCCGAGAGGAAAGATGGTCAACTAGATCTGAGAAGAGGATTCGAACTGAACCGAGGCGATCGTGTTCTCGTTGTGGAGGATATCGTCACAACTGGGGGATCTGTGAGAGAACTTCTTGACATTGTTGATATTAATGGTGCGGAGACGGCTGCGGTTGTCTGCCTCGCCGACCGAACCGCAGAAGGTGTTGACTTTGGATGCGTGACGAAAGCGTTGATGAGGTTTCCTACGGTTTCTTGGGAACTGGAAGAGTGTCCTCTCTGTAAAGAGAATGAACCTTTAACTTCAAGAGGAAGAACAGGAAAATGATAAGAGCAAAGTATTGGGTTAAAAAGATACTGTTGGTGTGTGGAGTTTTGATAATATCCTGTGCTGGACAGCCGGAAGAGTATGCCTTAATTGCCACGGAGAAAGGGAACATTTATCTCAAGTTTTTACCTGATGTGGCACCGAAACACGTAGAAAGTTTCAAGACACTTGCGAGAGAGGGTTACTTTAACGGCACCGATTTTCATAGAGTTATCGCCGGTTTTATAATCCAAGGTGGTGATCCCAATTCGAAAGATGGTGATAGGCTGAATGATGGTTTGGGAGGAAGAGCAGGTAAATACTATGGCATCGGTGATAAGGACAACCCGAATACATGGAGACTCCCGGCAGAATTTAGCAGTCTACCCCATAATAGAGGAACCCTGTCAATGGCACGTTCTCCAAGTGGCAATGATACAGCTGGAAGCCAGTTTTTCATTTGTATTGAACCGCGACCAAGCTTGAATAACCAATACACTATTTTTGGTGAAGTGGTCCAGGGAATCAACGTAGTCGACAGTATTGCTGCTGTTTTTACGCCTCGGAAGCGTAATCCGAATTACGAGAGGCCGGATGGAGATAGTCCAATCATGGATGTGTTCATGGATGTTCATATTGGGACCGCTGAAGAGCTTGGCATTGAACTCTCCTCAGAATAGCTGATGGGACGCCAATCGCCTGTGGGTACAGCACTTGGCGGCGGAGGCACCAGGAGGTGTAGCTAACTTCGGGGTTTTGGAAGCGTTCGAATCGAAGGACCACGCCGATGTGAGCATCCGTCCCAAAGTCGGCTCAGCCCACTGGTCCGAATTTTTCTGATCCGAGGAGTTTATTTTCGCGGGGCGGGATACCGCCGAGAATGCGTTTCCTGAGCTCAACCGATTAATTCACCGGCTGTCGGGCTTTATGTGGTGTTTCAGTAAAACGTTCTTTCGCACGGACAGGTAGCAAACTGAGAAATTTTCACGTCATCCATTTGAACTGTCTACCGTCTTCCGTAAACTTTCATACTGAATAATTTGAATAATGAACATTAAGAGAATACTGGCTGTTTCCGTCATACTAGTGGGCTTCCTCATCGCCGGAATAATTTTTTCTGGGAATGACGGTTATTCCGATGCTCAACCCGTTGGCGAGACTGTTGCTTCGACTTCCGCCCGGTCCTCCTCTTCTTTTCGTGCTCCCGATTTTACCTTGCCCGATGTGGATGGGAAGAAAGTATCGCTCTCGGATTACGAAGGAAGTATCGTAATCATAAATTTCTGGACGACATGGTGTGGTCCGTGCAGGTACGAGATTCCGGACCTCATGGAGTTGAGGGAAAAATATGACGGCGATCTCGTTGTAATTGGGATTTCTCTCGATTATGATCCGGCGTCAGTTGTGCCCCGATTTGTTGAAAAACTTGGAATCAACTACCCGATTCTTTACGGTGACACCAGTATCGCGGGTACATACGGTGGCGTTAGCGGTATTCCTACCACCTTTGTCATTGATAGAGATATGAACCTCTACCGAAGATATATCGGTTATCGCCCTCAATCGGTTTTTGAAAAAGATATCGAAGACCTGATTTAGCAGTCCCATCTTCTGCCAATTGTTGTTTCTTTGAAGTCAAGAGGTTGCCTTGCTATAAACTGGGATGACCTCCGAAAAAGAAGAATTTCAGAATTGAGATTTAGCGCTACACTCCTTTCTGCGGCACTATTCTTTTTCGCATGCCAGAATCCCGTCAAAAACGATCCCTCAGTAAAAGCTTATGTTACGCTTCAAGGTATAGATAAGGTAGCTGTGATCGACGTCTCCAAGAGAGAGGTCGTGAAGAACATCGATGTCGATTTCCAGGACACCGGAGACCGGCCGCACTACATTGTGATTGATAAGACCAACGGTTTCTGGTATGTCACCCTTATATCATCGGGCTATGTTCTCAAGTACAGCCTCAAAACTGATGAGCTCGTTGATTCAGTCAGAGTGGGAAATATGCCCGCACTCATGGCTCTGGATGAAATGAGTCAGACACTTTATGTCTCGAGATTCATGCCAATGCCAGGAATGGGGATGATGGCATCAAATTCGACAGTGGTGAACGTAATAGATGCATCTACTACGACCGTTAAGAGAAACGTTTCAGTGGAAGCACGGTCTCCTCATGGGATTGCTCTCAGCCCCGATGGCCAGACATTGTGGGTAGCCAGCAATGAAGCATCTCACTTCTTCAGAATTGAGACTTCACTGATTAACCAGGATGATTATAAGCCGGATGTTTTCAAACTAGGGTCAAACGTCCCTGACAGCTATACAATCAACGATATGTTTTACAATGCATTGGAACTCGAGCTGAGTAGTGATAATTCGAAGCTGTTTATCACCTGTTCTGGCTCCGATGAGGTGCGTGTCTTTGATACAACTACTGGAGACAGTCTCGCAACCTATGATCTCTCGAGCCAACCATGGCATCTTGCAATTAGCGCGGATGCTCAAGCCGTTTACACCACTAACCGAGGTGCCGCAACTGTCAGCAAGATCGATCTTGAAAATGGGATCGTTTCTGTCTTGACAGACAGCCTATTGGCCCTCCCGCACGGTTGCGTGCTTAGCCCTGATGAAAGTGAGCTTATCGTCACCGCTTCCGGTGGAAACCGGATTGTTTTCATAGACAGTGAAACGATGAGGCTGACTGACGTGATCAATCTGGAAACTCCCATGTCAATGCCAACCGGGCTCGCCGTGGTTGAAAAATAGCCTCAATTCTCGTGCATCGAGTTACTCTACTCAGTTCGATCTTTTGTTTCTTGATTATTGGGTGTGAGCACTCTCAAGACTTAACACGGAATCAGGCTCAGAATCGGCCGGTTCAGGAGTCATTTGAAGTGGTAGATTTTGAACCAGCCGGTGATTGCAAATCCTGCCATCCGGTACATTTCAAGGAATGGTCTGGATCGATGCATGCTTACGCCCTCAAGGATCCGGTTTGGTTTGCCCAGCATTCAAAGGAGCAGAATCAGTTCGCATCTGACGGAAAGGAGCTCGGGGAATTTTGTATTATGTGTCACAGTCCTGTGGCCTTCCTTACAGGTGCTATTGATAATCCGTTGTCTTTTGATATCGGTGATACGGCGAGCCTAGCTCCGCAGGTACAGGAGGGAGTGGGGTGTTCTTTCTGTCATGCCACGACTTACGTTTCTCCTTCTACAGATGCCAATCCGTTAATTGGAGAGACAGATGCAATTCAGTTTTTCCTTAACACGGGTGAAATCAAGTATGGCTCCATGAAGAATCCAATTCCCAACAGTTTTCATGATTCAGAATTCCATCCTGATTACGATCGGTCAGAAATGTGCAGGGCTTGCCACAATTTGACCATCGATGGCATTGATGCTGAAATGACCTTTACTGAATGGAAAGGGACAGCGTTCGAAGCTATGGGCATTGAATGTCAGAGTTGTCACATGGAAACCTATTCGGGCTATGCTGTTGATACCGTTCTGTTCCCCACGGCGTCTTACAGAGAGAATCTACACCGCCACACTTTTGTTGGACTCGATAATGCGCTGACGTCATTTCCTGAAGTAGAAGCTCAAGTAACAGCAATTACCTTACTGCTCAAGTCGGCGGCGGAGATTAGTTTTGGCACACCCCTTCCTGAAACTGTTGCCCCTGGCGATAATATCGATTTTTCGGTAGTTGTAACAAATATCTCTGGCCACAATTTGCCAACCGGCACGACGTTCTCTCGACAGATTTGGTTGGAGGTAACCGCGACAGCGGGCGAGGATACGATTTACAAAAGCGGTTTCCTGAATCCTAACGGAGATCTCTACGATTTTTATATCGATGAGGATAGAACTGAAGATCCCGACTTGACCATCTTCCGGACAGTCCTTTATGACGCTGTCGGCGATTCCGGCCTACGTCACGTTTCTGTTGGACGCATGGTCAAGAAATCTGACTCCACACTTCCGGTGCAGGGATCCCGAACAGCGAAATACAGTTTTCGGTTTCCGTCGGATAGTAATGAGCAGCTATCTATCCGAGTCCGCTTACGATTCAGGGCGATGCCTCCATTCTTGACCCGTAAGCTCGGCCTGACAGAGGAGGCAAATCGATTGATTGTTTTTGATGGCGCCGAACTGGAAGCCACCATTCCCGTCAATATCTTAGAATGAAGGCTGGTCTGTCGTTCATCATCGTTCTGGCAACTGCATCACTGACCGGACAAGTGGCCATTCGTTCTGAAATAGTCTGCCCTGTTATCGTGGAAGGCGAAACGCTGAACAATGCGTTCACAGGCGGTTTCAATCGCCCGATTGCCCAGTTCCTTGATTGGGATGATGATGGATTGATTGATCTGTTTGTTACCGATGCAGACGCGCAAATACAGCACTATGAACAGAGTGGGTCATCGCACAATTCGTTCGTCTTCCACACCCGATCCTTTGGCGGGATTCCTATCGGCTTTTGGTTTCGATTCATCGATTACGATCTTGACGGTGATTATGACTTGATTCACAGTGGTTTCACTCCTCTTTCTGAGGGGGCGTTCTCTCTGTTCGTATATGAAAACGTGGACGACAATCTTCAGTTCAGGACAGACAAACTTTTAGATGATTCGGGACGACCACTGGTTGTCGGTGCTGTCATGATTCCCACTTTCTCAGATCTGGATGGGGACCGCTGGCCGGATCTGATGGTTAACACTGTAGCTGGTACAGTCACCAAATACAAGAACTTGGGTGTCCAGAATCAACTTCCTCTGTGGCAGTTTGAGACGAACGCTTTTCAAGATATCATGATTGTTTCAACATACGGCAGAGGTAATCGTCACGGCGTGGGTTCGATTGAATTTTTCGATATTGATGCCGATGGTGACAATGATCTTTTCTGGGGAGACATGTATCAATCGGGTCTCTTGTTTCTTGAGAATATCGGGACGGCAACGCATCCCGATATCAGGGATAGTTTAATGATTATGGACTATCCCCCGCAGGCGCCTCTTGAAACTTCTGGTTACAATGTGGCACGCTTTGTCGACCTCGATAAGGATGGAGACAGTGAGCTTTTCGCCACCGTGCAGTCCGGCGTGTTTGGAACCGATTATGTCGATAATTTCGTGTTTTTTGAGAATATTGGTAGCGATTCTCTTCCATTTTTCCAGCATATAACCGACAGATTTATTGCCGCACTCGATCTCGGTTCTAGCAGTGCTCCCGTTTTCGCCGACATTGATGCTGACGGCGATGCAGACCTCTTTATCGGAAACGAATTCAACGATTTTCTTCCCGGATTTCGGGGAACAGTTTTCTTTTTCAGGAACAAGGGAACAAAAACTTCACCATTCTTTGTACTTGAAGATTCAACCTATTTCGCTGAACTCACAGGGAACAATCTTGTCCCCACGTTTGGGGATCTGGATGGAGATCGCGATATGGATGCAATTGTAGGTGACTGGAACGGTGACCTGTACCATTATGAAAATTTAGGAACTTCACAATCCCCAGTGTTTGAATACAAAGGTAAATACTTGGATTTAGATGTGGGACAGCGGGCACATCCGTCACTGGGTGATCTTGATGGGGATAATGACCTAGATCTGATTGTGGGGAGAGATGATGGGAATATCCTCTTATGGAGAAATTTAGGTTCCCCGGAAGCCCCTGAGTTTGAACTGAAAGATGAAAGCTTCCTCAATACGGCGGATCTTGGTCGCATGGCAGCACCCGCAGTTGTTGACCTCGATCTTGATGATAGGATGGACTTAGTTATCGGCACCGCAGGAGGGTTACTCTTTTCCGCGTTCGAGAGGAACGGCACTTGGATTGTAAAAGAGTTTGATGAGATTCCCTATGCCGGGCCCCAACTTGCACCAGCGGTATCTGATCTAAACAATGATGGCAGGCTTGAGATTGCGATGGGGTCACTGCATGGTGGCCTTCAACTTTTCGAGGTAGACGCTTCCATGAACACTGAAATGTCGCTTTCCCCGCCTCGCGGCACGGGAACGCTTAAGGCATACCCAAATCCCTATAACGGCGAATTAACTATTTCTGTAGAGGTTGAATCGGCGGCCTCAATCGAAATTTCTGTCCACAATCTTCTTGGGCAGAAAATTGAAACCATCATCGACAGCCCTTTTCATGCTGGCACTCACCAGTTCTTCTGGCACAGAGAAAACCTCCCGTCGGGTATCTATCTTCTTATGGCAGTAACTTCAAAGAGAGACAGACCTCAAGAGAAGTTGATTCAGAAGATTGTTTATATCAAGTGAGGTTGTGAAACTTTTCTTGATTAAGATCATTAAGAACAATGAAACAACGATTTGAAAGGAATGCAATGAAAAGAAAGATATTTGTTCTCACTTTGTTTCTTTGTGCGAGCCTCACTGGGCAATCGGCCAAATACTTCAGTGATACTTTTGCGGAAGTTGTGAAAAATGTCAATGCGGCCGTCGTGACGATTACCAGCGAGAAAGTAGAGACAGGCCAATTCCGGCATCCTTTTGAAGAGTTTTTCGGAGACGATTTTTTCCGTTACTACTCACCCGAGCGCGAGAGGCGAAGCCAGGCGCTCGGCTCCGGCGTTATCGTAGATGCTGCTAACGGTTATATCCTTACCAACAACCACGTTGTCCAGGACGCAGATGAAATTTCCATTTTCCTTATGGACGAGCGTGAGTTTGAAGCCGAAGTTGTGGGTACCGATCCAAAGAGCGATCTTGCGATACTCAGGATCGAGGCAGACAATCTTACCGGTGTAAGGCTCGGGGATTCGGATGATTTGGATGTGGGAGAGTGGGTTTTGGCCATTGGAAGCCCTTTCTCAGCGAACTTGAGCCATACCGTTACGGCAGGTATTGTGAGTGCCAAAGGGAGAAGTAGTGTTATCGGTGGTGTCGATTATCAGGATTTTATTCAGACGGACGCTGCCATCAACCCAGGAAACAGCGGCGGTGCTCTGGTCAACCTTGAAGGAGAACTTGTTGGTATTAATACAGCCATCGCCACCGGCGGTTATATGCGAAGCAATGCCGGAGTGGGATTTGCTATTCCATCAAACCTTGCAAAGAGAATTATGGATGACCTCATTTCAGAAGGACGTGTCATTCGTGCTTGGCTCGGTGTTTTTATACAGGACGTGAATGACGGAATTTCCAAGGCACTTGATCTTCCAGACCGAAACGGCGCTGTGGTAACGGAAGTTGTGGATGGGAGCCCCGCCGAGAAAGCAGGTTTCAAAGTTGAGGATGTCGTCAGATCCTTCGGGGGTACCAAAGTCCGGAATTCATCTCACCTCAAAAATCTTGTCTCCTCTTCCCAGCCCAATTCGAGAGAAGCCATCGAAATCATCCGTCGAGGGAGAAGCAGAACACTTCGCGTTAATCTCGTGGAACTCCCTGAAGAGGACGTCATCTTTGCTTCCGGTCCGGCGCCGTCGCTTTCATTGGGAATGCGTGTGGAGGATCTAGATAATTCAACTGCCAGAAGGTTCAGATTGGGAGAGGAAGAATCGGGTGTGGTGGTGGTGGAAGTCTCTTCGTCAGGAGCGGCTTTGCGGGCAGGTGTACAGCCGGGTGATATTATCAAGCGTGTTGGTGACAAGGAGGTAGACTCTGCTCGTCAGTTCAGAGATGCTCTTTCAAAACTCGATGATGAGGAATCTGTCCTGTTACTGATTAGACGCCGGGGAGGCTCGATTTTTCTTCCCGTCGATTTAAACTGAGTTAAAACCCGGAACCGACGTTGTAAAGGGCTCCTCCAGGAGCCCTTTTTTCTTTCATCCTCGACGGTATCACAGGTTGAATTATTTTGAATTGGATCACTTCAAGGGTAACTTCACAAGCTATAAAATCACCGTTTTTGTGAGGTAAATGAACAAACTTTTTCTCATCCTGAGTGTCGTCTTCTTGGTGATGTGGCTTATTACATCGTCTGGATATAACTTCCCGCTCATTGGGAAACTCGGAAACTTGCCGGGTGACTTCCATTTCAATCGCGGCAACTTCTCTATTCATCTGCCCTTGGGATCGTCCATTATTCTCAGTATCGTTCTAACGATTGTTTTAAAACTCTTTTCCAAAGTCTGAGCCGTGCTCCAAAAAGTTGATCCAAAAGTCGATTTTGTTGAACTTGAACACAAGATTCTCAAGTTCTGGGCGGACTCCGACATTTTCAAGAAACGGAGTGAATTGAATCGCGGCAATGAAAAATGGTCTTTCATTGATGGGCCAATTACCGCCAATAATCCCATGGGTGTGCACCACGCTTGGGGCCGAACCTACAAAGACCTTTTTCTTCGCTACAAGGCGATGCAGGGATATGACCTTCGATTTCAGAATGGTTTCGATTGCCAGGGTTTGTGGGTCGAAGTTGAAGTTGAGAAAGAGATGGGGTTTGAAAGCAAGAAAGATATCGAGGAATATGGCATCGATGCATTCGTGAATAAATGTAAGGAGCGAGTGTTACGTTATTCAGCTGTTCAAACACAGCAGTCCATCCGTCTTGGTTACTGGATGGATTGGAACGATTTGGATCAGTTGGAGATGCTGGCCGATGGCATCGTGAATCAACCCCAAAAAGAGATTACTGTTGAAGGACCTAATGGTCCTGTGACTGATACCATCGAGGGGATAGTAGGGCGGCTCGGCATGCCGGAGCTTGGCGGCAGTTACTATACTTTTTCGAACGAAAATAACTACATGATCTGGCGTGTGATAAAGAATTGCCACGATAACGGCTGGCTGTACCGAGGCGCCGACAGTATGCCCTGGTGCCCGCGATGCGCCACGGGAATAAGTCAGCACGAGATCGTGACTGACGGGTACGAAGAGATCACCCACAGGAGTGTCTACGTAAAGTTCCCACTGAGGGAGCGCAAAAATGAATCTCTTCTTATCTGGACAACCACCCCCTGGACGCTTACAAGCAATGTCGCTGCCGCAGTGGGTCCTGAGCTGGATTATGTAAAAGTCCAAATGACAGAAACGGGAGAATGTCTGATTCTTTCCAAGGGCGCTACTTCTGTAATTCAGGGTGACTATTCTGTCAAACAAGAGTTTAAAGGCGCCGAAATGGTCGGTTGGAGATATGATGGCCCGTTCGATGAATTGCCGGCCCAGAAGGCCCCCGGTGGCTGGACCGAACTAAATGACATCATTCGAGATATTAATGTTAGTTCAAAAGAGTCTCACCAAGTCATTCCTTGGGATGAGGTTGCGGAAGATGAGGGAACGGGAATCGTTCATATTGCGCCAGGCGCCGGGTCTGAAGATTTTGGTCTTGGGAAAGAATTCAAACTGCCGGTGATTGCCCCTCTCGATGAAGAAGGGAAGATCATCGACGGATTCGATTGGCTGACAGGGATGTCGGTATCCGAAGTGGCGAGACCAATTTTTGACAACCTCAAAGAAAAAGGGCTCATGTTCAGGATCGAGAACTATACACATCGTTATCCAACCTGCTGGCGATGCAAGACCGAACTGGTCTTCAGACTGGTGGACGAGTGGTTTATCAGCATGGATCAGCTGCGGCCGCTGTTGATGGATATTACTCGGAAAATCCACTGGATTCCTGGTTTTGGAATGGAGCGTGAACTCGACTGGCTGAAGAATATGCAGGACTGGATGATTTCCAAGAAACGGTACTGGGGACTAGCCCTGCCTATTTGGGAATGCAACAAGTGTGATAACTGGACAGTAATTGGCGATGACGAAGAGATGAAGGAGCAGGCTGTCTCTGGTTATGACCAGTTCACAGGACATACGCCACATCGTCCGTGGCTCGACTGTGTGAAAATCGCCTGCGAAAAATGCGGTAGCAAAATGAACCGCGTTCCCGATGTGGGAAACCCGTGGCTCGATGCCGGTATTGTCAGTTTCAGTACACTTCGTTACAGGAGCGATCCCGACTACTGGAAGGAGTGGTATCCAGGGGACTGGATCAGCGAAAGTTTCCCAGGTCAGTTTAGAAACTGGTTCTACAGCATGCTGGTGATGGGTGCAATTATGGATAAGAGTCCTTCTTTTAAGAGTAATTTTGGCTACGCCACATTGATGGCGGATGATGGCAGGGAGATGCACAAGAGTTGGGGTAACTCGATCGAGTTCAACGAAGCGGCCGATAAGATGGGAGTGGACGTCATGCGGTGGATGTACGCCATCCAGAACCCCGAAAAAAACCTCCTGTTCGGCTACGGAGCAGCGAAAGAGATTCGAAGACGCTTGATTACGCTTTGGAACGTCTACTCATTCTTTGTTACCTACGCGAAACTCGATCAATTCGATTCATCAGTGGAAGTGGATCAGAAAGACTTGACTCAGCTTGACCGCTGGATCACCTGCAAAATGGACAAGATGATTCTCACCGCCGTTGGCGCCTACGACTGCTATCGCGTGGATCGATTCATGAAACAGTTGGACAGATTCCTAGACAATCTCTCCAACTGGTATGTGAGACGGAACCGACGCCGCTTCTGGAAGAGCGAGAATGACATAGACAAGAATGCAGCGTATTTTACTCTCTACAGTGTTCTGAAGAAACTGATCTTGATCCTGGCGCCCGTAGCCCCCTTTGTGACAGAAAGAATCTACCAGAATCTCGTTCGCAGCCTCGACCCGGATGCCGCCGAGAGTATCCACCTGAACAGTTTTCCCACCGCTTCTGAGGATGAAATCGATGAAAAGCTGATTCACGAGATGGACTCTGTGGTAAAGACGGTGGAGATGGGACGGCATGCTCGGAACCGAGCATCATTGAAGATTCGACAGCCTCTTCAAAAATTGCTGTTTTCCACGGATGATGAAACTGTTGCGACGGCGATTCTGTCAAATCGTGATCAGATCATTGAGGAACTGAATGTGAAATCCGTAGAGCGTGCTTCATCTTTCAGTGATCTTGTCATCAGGAACATTGCTCCAAACTATCCAACGCTAGGCGAAAAGTACGGCGATGGTTTGAAGGACATCACTGCTTGGTTGAATGAGAAGTCGTATGAAGAGATTACCAACCAGATGAGAGGTTCTGGAATCTTCACCATCTCAAGTAATGGTAAAGAATTTGAACTGATGAAAGAGGACTTGATAATTAATGAAACATCTTTGGAAGGTAAATCGGCCGTGTCCGATAGCGATTTGACTGTGGCGGTGGAAACGGATCTTTCGGAAGAACTGATTCAGGAAGGATATGTGAGAGACATTGTCCGGCACGTTCAGAGCATGCGAAAGGAAGCTGAATTTAATGTGGAGGACAGAATTACTGTGGTCTGCTTTGCTGAGAACGGTGTCGGTGAAGCGATCAAAAAGTTTGAAGGCTATTTCCGAACCGAAGTTTTGGCTGTTGAGTTGATTTTCGGAAAGGTAAGTGGTGAATTGACAAAAGAGATCTCTGTTGGTGGCGAAGTAGTTTCCTTTGGGATCTCGAGAGCGAAAAACTAACGATTGGAGAGAAAAATGACGGCAAAAAAACTGACAAAAAAACAACTGGAAGAGTATGAAAAGATTCTGCTTGCCATGCGTAAAAAAGCGATGGACGATGCCGATTCCATCAAGGAGAATTCCTTACACGATAGTGGCAACCTTGATAGTACAGCTCGGGACTCCAATTACGCCTATCACATGGCAGACGTGGGGACCGATTCGCAGGAGCGGGAAAAATCGTTTCTCTGGTATACCCGTGAAAACAAATACATCCGGCACATTGATGAAGCTTTTATGAGAATCAAAGACGGAACTTTCGGGATCTGTAAGACCTGCGGTGAATTGATTCCCCACGCACGGTTGAAGGAGGTCCCTAATACCACGCAGTGTGTGGAGTGCAAGAACCAGAATCAATAAGCGCCAGTTGAATCCTATCATCTATTCTGTCCTGGCAGTGGCTGTGGATCAGATTACGAAGGCCATTACCCGTTCCTCGATGGACCTCTATGATTCCATCTCGATACTGGGTGATTTCTTCCGTTTGACCTATGTCGAAAACTCAGGAATCGCTTTCGGGATCAACTTTCAGGGAGGACCGCTCATTTTCACTATTCTCGCATCGGTGGCAACGGTAGCAGTTGCGTGGTACTTTTGGCAATCCCAGTCGGCCCACTTTATTCACCGTCTTGGCTTATCCCTGATCCTTGGTGGCGCCATAGGGAACCTCTTGGATCGGTACATGTTCGGCAAGGTCGTGGATTTTTTTCACTTCAGTTTTGGACAGTATTCATTCCCCGTTTTCAACGTAGCCGATTCGTGTGTAACAATCGGGATGGTTCTGTTCATCTATTCTTCGTACAGGTATGAGGATGTAGAGACAAATGGTGGTGAAAACTCTTAGTATTACTGCCGATCTGGCCGATATCCGTTTGGACAAGTATCTTGCCGAAGAGATTGAATTGATCTCCCGTTCAAGAATTAAGAAATCGATCATAGCGAATAATGTTCTTGTGGATGGAGAATCGGTAAAACCGAGTTTCAGGCTTTCTGGCGGAGAGATGATTCAGGTTGAACTGCCCCAACCGGAACCGACGGATTTGGAATCACAACCTATTGCTTTCGACATCATCCATGAGGATGATGACATTATATTACTGAACAAGCCCGCGGGACTGGTTGTTCATCCCGGTGCGGGGAATCGAAACGGCACGTTAGTGAACGGCCTGATTCATCACTTTGATCAGCTCTCTTCCCTTTCCGGAAGATTCAGGCCCGGTATCGTTCACCGGTTGGACAAGGATACGTCAGGGATAATGGTCATTGCTAAGAATGACATTGCACATGCCAATCTCTCAGAACAATTCTCCCGAAGAACTGTGAAGAAAACTTACCTTGCTTTGGTCTGGGGCGTGCCCGGACAAGATAAAGGGATAATTGACCGGCCCATTGTCCGTCATCCCAAAGAGCGTACTTTATTCAGTGTTGGCGAAGGAGGCCGAGCCGCAACAACGGCATATCGGGTATTGGAGTGCTTTGAAGAACTATCTCTCCTCGAACTTTCTCCTCTTACCGGGCGCACTCACCAGTTGCGTGTACATCTGGCGGATATTAGCCACCCCATTTTCGCAGATGACAGTTATGGCGGTGGAGCCGGGAAAGCGAAAGGGTATGTACCGGAGCTATCACGAGTGCTGTCAAGTTTGGTCAACAAGTTGGCCCGTCAGGCGCTTCACGCACTGAGTTTGGAGTTTGATCACCCGTGCAGTCGTGAGAGTCAGTCTTACATTGCGCCCATTCCTAATGATTTGGCATCAGTCTTACATGCATTGGAACCTGAAGATGTCTGAACAGCCAGACAGACATGTGGCTGATTTCCTTTGCCATTTGGATAAAGAGCGGAGTTATTCTCCTCACACGGTGAAGGCATATCAGATTGACTTGGTCCAGTTCAAACAATTCTTATCGGATTATGGGGAGGGTACATTTTCCAGCATACTGACTGTTGACCGAAAAGCCGTCAAACATTTTATAGGGTATCTAAGCGAAAGGGGCCTATCACCCAGGTCCACCGCTAGGAAAATTGCCTCGATAAAATCGTTCTTTCGCTTTCTCCTAAAGACTGATGAGATAGAATCAAATCCCGCGGCAGGTCTTCAGGCTCCGCGGCGGGATAGGCCGCTTCCAAAGTTCATCCAGAAAGAGATAATGAAGAAGGTTTTCGTTCCGTCAGAGGAGGACGATTGGCAAACAAGGCGGGATCGGACAATGCTGGAATTGCTTTACAGTACCGGAATTCGGCTCAGTGAACTGGTCGCTCTGGACTTGAAAGATGTGGAACTGGATCAGTTAACAGTCAGAGTTTTTGGGAAGGGGGGGAAGGCAAGAGTCGTCCTCCTTGGAAAAACAGCATCCGAGGCTATAAGAGCATATCGAAAAGAGCGCAAAATCCGTTTGAAAGAAGAAACTAGAGTATCAGCACTGTTCATCTCCAATCGAGGAAGTCGAATCTCGCCGCGCACGGTTCAGTTAAGACTGAAGCGGCTGTTCGAATCTGTCACTGTTGGCAGTGGCTTCACACCCCATCTGATGCGCCATACGTTTGCTACGCATCTTCTTGACGGTGGTGCTGATATTCAAGCCGTTAAAGAACTTCTTGGCCATACAAGCCTTTCATCCACACAGATTTATACACATCTCAAAACAGAAAAAATGAGGGAGATTTTTAATCAGGCACACCCTCATGCCTGAAGATTGGATAAAAACGATGGATCTGAAATACATTGGACTTGAATCAGTTGGGACAGTCAGGCGAAATCTTTCATCTGAAGAGTTGACAAGAATAGCTGTTGAGCTCGGAGAAGGCAGGTTGGGAATGAACGGTGCCTTGATGGTGGATACGGGAAAATACACAGGACGTTCACCAAGAGATCGCTTTATCGTGGATGAACCGAGTTGCCATGACAACATTTGGTGGGGAGACGTGAACAGGCCCGTATCTGAAGAAGTCTTCGATCGTCTATTCCAAAGAGTCCTCGATTATTTTAACGCGAATGAGCACAACTCGGGCGTCCTTGTCTTTGACGGCTTCTCCGGCGATGATAACCGAACTTCAATGCCAGTGCGGTTCATCTCAAAAAAGGCGTGGCAGGCGATATTTGTGAACAATATGTTTATTCGACCGACCAACGGTCAGCTGTCGGATTTCTCTCCCGAATTCACCACAATAAACGCTTCCGAGGTGATTGACGATTCTTGGGGAATGAGCGGTCTCAACTCGGAGACATTCATTATTTTTCACTTAGGGAAGGGAATCTCCATTATCGGCGGCACCGAATACGGCGGAGAAATGAAGAAAGGGATCTTCTCCGTCATGAACTATCACCTTCCACTGCAAGGGATTTTGACCATGCATTGCGCTGCCAATGTTGATAAAGAGGGGAAAAATCCGGCGCTCTTTTTCGGCCTATCAGGCACAGGAAAGACGACCCTTTCAACCGATCCAAATCGGCTCCTCATCGGCGACGATGAACATGCATGGTCTGATGATGGAATCTTCAATCTCGAGGGGGGATGCTACGCAAAGGCGATCAACCTCACCAAAGAGGCGGAACCAGGAATCTGGAACGCAATACGGCATGGTTCACTTCTTGAAAATGTTGTATATGACGAAGAGAACCGAAAGGTAGATTTCTCTGATGGGAGCAAAACGGAGAACACTCGAATCTGTTACCCCATCGAATACATTGAGGATTCACTGGCCTCAGCAGGAAAACCAAGTGCATCGGGGCATCCAAATAACATTATATTTCTTTCCTGCGATGCTTACGGTGTTCTGCCACCTTTAGCTCGTTTAGATCCTGATCAGGCGATGTACCACTTTATCAGTGGTTACACTGCAAAGGTCGCCGGAACGGAACGAGGCGTGACCGAACCAAAGGCGACTTTTTCACCATGTTTCGGTGAGCCGTTCTTGACTCTCCACCCCTTTACTTATGCAAGACTCCTTCGCAAGAAGATGGAGAGGCACAACACGCACGTCTATCTGGTCAATACCGGTTGGAGCGGGGGTACCGCTTCAACCGGCGCTTCACGGATGCCTCTGAGTGACACTCGCAAAATTGTTACTGCTATCCTGTCGGGCGAACTCGAGAATACGGAGTTTTGCAAGGAACCTGTCTTTGGTCTTGAAGTACCGACGGCGATCGATGGAATCTCCTGTTCACTGCTTCCAAGAGAGGCGTGGGATGTTCCTGAGGATTATGACTCAGCGGCAAGAAACCTTGTGGCAAAAATCAGATCCAACTTTGAGAAATACACGAGTCCGGAGGAATTCTTTGATCGAGGTGGTCCAGTAATTTAGATTCTTGCAATCAGAGTCCAGTTAGGAGGCGTGGAGATTATGGAGATCGAACTGACAGCGCCCCACATTAAGGTTTCGAAAAAAACAGCGTGAATACCTTGAGAGAAGACTTAAGCGAATCGACCGACTTGTAGAACGCCATCTAATCTGTTGAGTGACACTAGATAGGGAAAACATCGATTATATTTCTGAAATCCATTTTACTATGCTGAGAGACACCATATTTGTCAATGCCCATTCTCACGATCAAACCAAATGAATTGATGATGCTGTGGAGAAACTTGTCGCCCATCTAGTACTATTCAAGGAGATTCGTTTCTCCAAGATCTAGATCTTCTTCCACGAGAATTCTACTATCGTCAGATGAAAGTCATTATTCCTGCTGCGGGGCACGGTACACGCCTTCGCCCGCATACCGACCGGCGACAAAAATGTCTTCTTCCGGTGGCGGGAAAACCTGTCATTGACCATATTCTTGAACCGCTCATTGACCAAGGCTTTGATGAGATTGTTTTGGTAACAGGCTATCTTGAAGAGCAACTCCGGGAATACGTTTCCAAGTTTGAGGCAGATTTTTCATTCGCCCCCCAGTCTGATCCACTCGGGCTTGGACATGCGGTTTTTCAAGGTCTTGAGGATAGTGATGATCCCGCCCTTATACAGTTGGGGGATGTTATTTACGATGTGGATCTCTGCCAATTCTGCAAAGAGGGATACCACAGGATTGCGGTCAATGAAGTGCCGGATCCACAGCGATTTGGAATTGTGAAGCTGGATGGTGACCGTATTGTCAAGGTTATTGAAAAGCCAGAGAATCCACCATCGAACCTGGCCATCATCGGCCTCTATTTTCTCTCGAGTCAACGACCGCTCTGGGAAGCCATCAAATACCTGATGGATAAAGAGATCATTACAGGAGGTGAAATCCAACTCGCCGATGCCCTTGATCTAATGGTAAAGAATGGTGAAATAATCACTGCTGAACGGTGTGAAAAATGGTATGACTGCGGTGTTCCGGAATCTTTTCTTGAGACGAACAGGGCTCTCCTCAAACCATCCAACCAGTCCGTTGAGGGGAGTACCATCATTGAACCGGTTCACATTGGCAGTGATTGCCGAATTACTACCTCGACCATCGGTCCGAACGTGACAGTAATGGATGGAGCGACGATCAGCAACTGTGAAGTTTCGGACAGCATTATCCTCTGGAACGCTCATCTAGAGGGAAGATCGATTTCGAAAGCCATTGTAGAGGAGGGGTAGTATTGTGGACAATTATATTGTTTTTCCTCGAGGAAGTGGAGTAATTTCGCGTCTCCAATCCGAGGTCTGTAACTTAACATGATGGAGAAGAAATAGTGCAAGACAGGGTATTTACATCCGAGTCGGTCACAGAGGGCCACCCCGATAAAGTTTGTGACCAGATTTCAGATGCGATTCTGGATGAGATAATTGGGCAAGACTCCAATGCAAGGGTTGCCTGCGAGACGTTAACTACCACGGGGCTTGTGTTGGTAGCAGGTGAGGTGACGACAGATTGTTTCGCCGATATTCAAAAAACTGTACGAAACACCTTGGAACAGATCGGCTATACGGATCCTGAGTACGGTCTGGATTACCAGGACTGCTCAGTCCTCACATCGATTCATGAACAGAGTCCTGACATTGCGCAGGGCGTTGACTCTTCCGAGGATAAGGAGCAGGGCGCCGGCGATCAGGGGCTGATGTTCGGCTACGCCTGCGATGAGACGGATGTTCTTATGCCGCTCCCCATTACTCTGGCACACCGCCTCGCCAAGCGATTGGCCGATGTCCGAAAAGATGGTACACTGCCATGGTCTCGTCCCGATGGGAAGACTCAGGTGTCGGTTCTGTATTCCGATGGAAAGCCCGTCGGTGTGGATAAAGTTGTAGTGGCAATTCAGCACGATCCAGATGTAGAGAATAGTGAGATTCACAACTCTATAAAAAGCGAAGTCGTCGAACCAATTTGTGCTGACTGGCTAAATGACGGGACAGCATTTTTCATCAATTCGACAGGTGTTTTTGAGAAAGGCGGCCCTGAGGCGGACACCGGTCTTACGGGCAGAAAGATTATTGTAGATACCTACGGTGGTTACGGACGCCACGGCGGCGGAGCGTTTTCGGGGAAAGATCCGTCCAAAGTTGATCGGTCGGCATCATATATGGCGCGCTACATCGCCAAGAATGTGGTAGCAGCCGGCCTTGCTTCCCAATGTGAGGTCCAACTGGCATATTCCATCGGTGAGGCGCAACCTGTTTCAATCTACGTGGACAGTTTCGGTACCGGAAAGTTGGACGATCAGAAACTGGGAGCGATCGTAAACGACCATTTTCCTGTAAAGCCGAAAGAGATCATCGAGTCTCTCGATCTCAAGAAACCAATTTACCAGAAGACAGCGGCCTATGGTCATTTCGGCAGGGAAGAAGAGAGTTTTACTTGGGAAAAGACAGATAAGGCTGAAGAGCTGACGAAATACCTTAACGGGAGAGGATAACGACAGATGTCAAACCATGATGTAAAGGATTTGGGCCTTGCGCCCGTTGGAAAACAGCGAATCTTATGGGCAGATCGGAATATGCCCGTGCTCGCATCGATCCGTGAGCGATTTGAGAAAGAACGTCCCCTTGAGGGAGTTCGGCTCTCCGCCTGTTTACATGTAACAGCAGAGACAGCCAATCTGATGCGCACGCTCAGCGCCGGTGGTGCCGACAGTGTGCTGTGTGCGTCGAATCCCCTTTCTACACAGGATGATGTGGCGGCGTCTCTTGTGGCAGATTTTGGTGTCAGGACTTACTCCATTAATGGCGAGAATAATGACACCTATTACGATCACATCAAGGCGGCACTGGAACATCGCCCGCATTTTACTTTCGATGACGGTGCTGATCTCGTAAGTACTCTACACAATGATTATACTGAACAGATTCCCGAGGTGAAATGTAGTATGGAAGAGACTACTACCGGTGTGATCCGCCTTGAGGCGATGAAGAACGCCGGCGCCCTGAAGATACCTGTTGTGGCGGTGAATGACGCCGATTCCAAGCACCTCTTCGATAACCGTTACGGGACCGGCCAGTCAACAATCGATGGTATTATTCGGGCGACAGACATTTTGCTGGCAGGAAAGACGTTTGTTGTGGGAGGCTACGGCATGTGCGGACGGGGTCTTGCAAGTCGGGCGAGAGGGATGGGCGCCCATGTGGTGGTGACAGAGGTTGACTCTCTCCGCGCTCTGGAAGCAACTATGGACGGATTTGATGTGATGCCCATGGAGCGGGCTGCTGAAATTGGTGATGTTTTCTGTACAGTTACAGGGAACACAACAGTTCTTGAAAAGAGACATTTTGAGAAAATGAAGGATGGCGCTGTGGTGGCGAACTCCGGCCATTTTAATGTGGAGATTGATATCGAATCTCTTGCGGCGATCTCGATCACGGTTAACCCCGGCGTTCGCGATTACGTTGACGAGTATGTCCTGGAAAACGGAAACCACATTCATCTTCTGGGCGAAGGGAGGCTTATCAACCTTGTGGCGGCTGAAGGTCATCCCGCTTCCGTCATGGACATGAGTTTTTCCGTTCAGGCACTCATGGCCGAGTATACCGTGAAAAATCACCTCGAGGTGGCAGTTCACAAGGTGCCCCGTGAAATTGATGAGTCGGTTGCATCGCTCAAGCTGTCAACCATGGGAATAGAGATCGATAACCTTACCCCAAGTCAGAAGCAATATCTTGAGTCCTGGGAGGAGGGAACCTAAGCTTTCCCCCTCTTCTCTGTATGAAACGATCCTTACCGATCGTCCCTTTTCTCCTCGTCGCGCTCCACTTGGGCTGCGATTTTCAGAATCCTGCTGATTTTCAAACTCCCAAGTGGAATATCAATCTTACCATTCCGCTTGTGGATGGAGAATACGGCATCGCTGGGATTGTTAACAATTCCACAATTCATTCTTCCGGCGATTCGCTTCTTATAAAATTCGATGGAATACTCCCCCGAGATTCAGTTACCGAAGACTTTCTGAAAGTTCCTATCAACATCGATGAGACCGTTGGAGAAAGCGTTACGGTGCCTCCACTCTCAGGGGAATTTCCACCGATAAATATCACTGCCGCAATTCCCATAGGTTTAACCGTTTTACACAACAAGTATGACAATCTGTCGAATCCGGGAAATAAGATCCAGCTTCCCTCTGGAAGCGAGCAGAAAATAATCGGTTCTGACTGGAACGACGCGGCGAGGCAGGCCGAATTAGTTTTGGGATCTGTAGAACAATCCTTTGACGTGATTGACCTCGAGAGCATGTTCGATATGCCGTTCATTGAAGAGGTTTTGGGAGTTGTGATTGGGGGAACTGACACCGACAACACTTTTGAATCTACCGTGGAGAACACCAATATTCCTGTACCTATACTTTCCTCATATGTAAATATTCTGACGGGAAGTGACACAGTAGCGTCCCACGAGACAACCAACCTTCTGATAACCCAAGATTTCGATAGCACCACATCTTTAGTCGAAAAACTCCTCGGCAGCAAACTGACACTACAATACGGTTTTACTCTGGATGAAGTTGACCCTACGGATGAAGTTATCATTCCGGCGAATTCCATGGTTTCCATGTCCATTTCTGTGAACATGAAGGTGACCGACATGGAGCGTGCGAGAGTAATAGTTGAAGAATACTCTCTGGCACCTGAATTGCCGTCTTTTGCTTTCTCAACATCACAGGATGAATCTGAAGATTGCCAAATCAGGGGCGTGTACAGTGGTCAGTTTCCTGTGAGTCAAGCCGCTACTTCAGAATCAAACCGGATCACTTTGAAGAACGTATCTAACTCTTTCCCTTTTGATATCGATTTTGGTCTCGTTTTTAAAAACTTTATCAAATCCAACGGCGATACTGTGAAATTTGCCCATCGACTTACCAAGAATGGCTCTCCGTACAATGACTATGCGGACTTGTGGGGGGCTCCTGACGGTGGTCAATTCATTCATCCGACCGATCCCAACGCGGTGGTAGAAGAGATGGCGGTCGAGGTCACGGCAAAGACCATCGCCGGCACGGTCGATGTGGAACTTTCCAATGAGAGTTCTGTCTGGGAATTCACCGCGGGGATTGAACTCAAGCCACTCGAATTCGTTTCTCTTGGGGCAGACCTCGACTGTCCGTTTCCAACTCAGAACCAAGAGATCGGAAATATCCCCCAAGGATTCACCGGGATGTCGTTTGGCGAAGTTCTCTTAAGCTTCACGCTCTATAACGAAATTCGCCTGCCCCTCAGCTTGAATCTCAATCTCACTGGAATATCTTCCACAGGGGAGTCACTTCAAGTTTTGGTGGACGCGCAAATTGCACGACCGGTATCAACAACCGACAGTGCCAAGACTGTAGTGGAGCTAAGTAGTGTCGGAACAACAGTCAAGTTGTATGATAGTGCCTCCGATACCACCCCTTCTAGCAGTTACACCATTGAGGCTGTCGTAGGAACAAACACCATTGTCGATCTTCTTGCAATGAATCCCAAGGATTTTCTGGTGGCGGCAACTGCGCAAGTCGATGGGCGTGGCGAAATTGACGTAAATAAAGCCATTTGGGGAACGTACAATTTGGTTGCGCCATTTCAGGTCCGGATTGAGCCTATGACGTTTATCCCGAACAACTCGACGGTTATCGATGAATGGAAACACGATACACGAGTGAGGCTGAGAAACTTTGTCAAAGAAACGAATCTGACGACACGTGTGATAAATGGCCTTCCAATCGGAGGCAATATGTCTGTTCTTTTTTCCAGCGGGGAGATTTTCCCTCTCGATCGATCCCCGGAGACTCTGGAAGCCCTAAGTGACAGCCTTTGGCCTGACCCTGAAGATGAAGACCACTCACTATATGTGGTCTCGGAATGTGAATCCCTGATGAAGCACGATGCGACGATCTATGTCTCCTCAGTCATCTTCGACAGTTCAGGATGCGTTGACGGGACAGCTTACCTCGTGCGGGGAGTTCCGGGGGAGGCTGATACGGTCTTATCCTATGTAGATACAATGTTTACAATCACTCTTCCAAGACCGAAGGCTTACTACGCGGACGAAAGCAAGCTCGGTCTCCCAAAGTCAGTCATGACACCCGGAGATACCACAGTAACGACCGGTCTCGACAGCCTGAAAATGCACCTTTTAACCGATCTCGGGAAGCACTACGTCAGGCCAAGAACTCATTTCAGTGGTACGCTTGATCAGGTGCCGGATGTGGTCCAGTT
>JAYZCL010000025.1:0-72004 GCA_036338335.1 Fidelibacterota bacterium | reverse complement strand
CTAGCGCGGACAGCGTTAATGTTAAACCGTTTCATCAGCTTGATGTCCTGAACCATTAACTCCTCAGACACCGCCCTTCCCACCACAGGGTCGTGCTCATGGCGGTTAACCCCGCGGAACGTAAGGGGTACGCCGTTGAGCATGAGCTGTCCCCCCTTCATTTCCACACGCCTGAAGCCGACATTGACCGATGTCGCTTCCAGCACTTCATCTCCCTTCAAGAGTGTTACGATAAACCGGTAGAGGTTCGGAGTTTCGGCAGTCCACGGCGCGATACCTTCCACTACGCCTTCCAAAATCACCTCTCTACCCTCTCCTGCTGGTTCGATAAAACTGAGGAGAGTCTCCCCCCACTCATCAAAAAGTGTCGCCTTCACCTTCAGGTTTTTGTCGAAGGGAGAATTCGACGCAACTTCCACAGCCGCCGTCAGCAGTCCGTCCCGATAGAAATCGTCAAGATCGGCAGTAATTCTCAAGTCTTCAAGCCACGTCTTCGGCCTAACGTAGAGATACACCTCCCGCTCCAGGCCGCTGGCGCGCCATGTATCCTGCCCCTCCAGGTAAGAGGCGTCAGAGAAGCGGTGTACTCTTACCGCTACCATGTTTTCGCCGGGATGAACGTAGCTGGTAATATCGAATTCGTGAGGCAGTTTCGATCCCTTTGCATATCCAACCTCCTTTCCGTTGACCCACAATACCATTGCGGACCGCACCGAACCGAAATGAATGACGACTGTCTGTCCCTCCCACGACTGTGGAAGAGTGAAAGTTCTAAGATAGGAACCGACGGCATTGTAGTGGAGAGGCACCTTGGGAGGATCGGGATCGAAGGGATACTCCTCATCGAGATATATGGGTACGCCAAAGCCTTGAAGCTCCCAGCTCCCGGGAACAGTGATCTCGGACCACTCTATGTCATGGAGCTCTTTTTCCCAAAACTGGTGTGGTGCTTCGTTCGGATTCTTTGCGTGGTGGAACCTCCATGTTCCGTTGAGGGATAGATAACGGGATGAACGCTCCCGGTCATTTTCAAGTGCCACTGCCACTGTTTCATATGGGAAGAACGACGCCCTAGCCGGGAGCCGGTTGACCGAAATATTGGTTGGGGTCAGCCACTCTTCTGAAAAACTGTGGTGTTTGGAACACCCGAGGAGAAACAGGAACAGCGATGCCGTATAGAGACCGAAAAGATTGACCTTATTTAACCTGTCTGGCATAGACCTAAAATAAGGCAGGTATCGTGGAAAAGTGAGTGTATTACTTGATGAGAAGCATCTTTAGGGTGGAAACTATTTCAAGAGGACCATCTTCTTGGTCTTCGAGAACCGCTGCCCGTCCTCCCCTCTTGCCACAAGGCGGTAAATGTAGACGCCGGCGCTCACTGTCCTGCCACCGTTATCCCGGGCATCCCAGACGATGTTGTGGTATCCCGAAGACAGTTCATCTCGTGACAAGAGAGACCTTACCTCCTGCCCCAATAGATCGTAGACCTTCAGGTTCACAGTTGAATTCAGCGGCAACCCATATTCGATCCGAGTGGTGGGATTGAAGGGATTAGGATAGTTCTGGTCCAAAACAAACTCTGCTGGGAGCGGTGTAACATCGATAGTCTTCACACCTTCGCCGGTAATTTCGCCGTCGATGCCGTAGAGGACGTATGAGAGGGTCACAGTAGACGACTCACGGCCTAACTCCAGAGGAAGGACAAAGTGCCTCTCACCTTTACCAGTGGGGTAAGCAAAGTCCATGAGGCTCTGCTTCAATGCCGGTTCACTGTGACTTAGTAATATCATCTCTCCCGACTTTTCTTTGGGCATAGTCAGAAAGGTTTCTGTGCCGGAGAGCTGGAATGCAACCTGTCCAGCAACGACCGTCTCCGGTACTGTGACGCTAAGACTTTTCTCATCCACGGAAATACCCACTTTCTCTCCCACTGTAGCGCGGGCGAGATTCAAGATCTGGGCCTGGGGTGTACCATGGTGCCAATGCCACATACGAGTGTAAGCCATTAAATCACGAAGATCGTACTCGTTGTCTGGCTGAGGGATAAAATTTGGCGCCTCGCCTATCACTGGGCCGAGTTCATAGGCATAATCCTCGCTCGACCAACCACCGACAAGTGTGGAGAGGTCAGCCGCGTCGATAAGTAAATCATGGTTGTAGTCGGCGAGCAACTCAGTATAGAAAGTAAAAAGAGTGTCTTCTGCCACTCGTCCGCTCATATCCGTCAGTTCAGCCAAGATGATTTCAATTGTATCAAGGCTCATGAGCGGATGTTCAAGTTGAACCACAACACTATCTTCATCTTCCGTCAGTTCATACTGTACATCACTTCCAAGAACCGACGTCACCTCGATTCCAGCATAGTCAACAGGTTCCGAAAAATGAAATACCAGTTTGCCGTCCGAAATGAGGGAAAGATAAATGCCACTTTCCGGTAAAACCTCAGAAACTTCCGGCGGCCCTGGATATTCATCTACAGCGAAGCCATCACTGGTAACGATTTTTGATTCATTACCAACGAGATCTACGGCGACCACTGAACTATAGTAAGTTTCTCCATGATTAAGATAAAGTCCCGTAAATGTTTTGAGATTTTGATCTCCTTCGACTTCCATATCACTGTGAATATCATCCTCTCCTGGTTCCACTCCCAACGATACACGATAGTGATCAATCCCGCTTTCTAAATCCTCAAAACCGTCCCAACTGATAGTTATTGAGCTTGTTGATGGAGAGAAATCTAAATCCTCCCCTTCTCCGTCATTTACTTCCCCAGTATTAGGCGGCGAATCATCTATCTGAAATCCATCACTTGAAACAATACCAGAAAGGTTGCCAGCCTTATCCTTTACTTGAATGTTGGTAAAATAGGTCACACCTTCATCATATCCTGAAGCAAGAGTAGTGTCAGTCGTATCGAGCCCAACAGCGGTCGTAGCAATGACATCATCGGTCTCTTCAGCTGTGCCGATGGCGAAATGGTACTGTAAGATGGAACCGTTATCGCTCCCCTTCCAATGGTGAATGATTTCATCGTCCGGACCGAACCAGTGGAGATTTTCGTTCACCCCTTCCACCGTTTCAAATACTGTCGTCACCGTAGGCTTCTCGCTATCCACCTGGAAGAGGGCGGAGTTCACCATCGAAGATATATTCCCCACCTTATCCGTTGCCCGAACCTTGATATAATACTCTGAATTGTTATCAAGGTCGAGGCCGGCAAAGATGTGGGTCACAGCGTCTGAAACAACGGTCCACCCCACTTCATCCGCAGTTGAAGTTGAATCCCGCAGCATCACCTCGTATTCCTTGATACCGCTTCCTCCATCGCTAAAACCGCTCCATGTGGCTGTAACAGAAGTGGTATCATTGGCCCAGTGAAGGTGTGCATCGGTACCAACCACAACCGAACCGGTGGCAGGGTCGGTGATGTCGAGCTTAACGCCGTCGCTGGTGACCACATTTGAAACATTATTCAGCATATCGGTAGCCCTGACAGACAAATAATATGTCTTTCCTTCAACAAGGGAGAGATCAGTTATTGTGACGGATGTGTCGGTTCCCATACTCGTCCACATCACAATGGAACCGGTGATGGTGGTGGCTGACGTATCGAGAGCATACTCGTATTTCTTGATTCCGCTACCGGAATCGCTGCCGTTCCAGTGGGCCGACAGTTGACTGTTCGACCCGACCCATTCAATGTTTCCGGTAGTCCCTTCCCGTACATGACTGACCGTCGGCGCTTCCATGTCGGTCAACGGCGTTGTGCGACTGTTCTCGTAAGCGCCAATATCCGGCGGCGAACCGCGTGTGGAATCGGCCAAGTCAGTTGTCGGCGCACCTGATGCTGTCCCTGCGCCGATCGCGGGAGAATAATTCGTGATGTCAAAATCGGTCGAACTCATGAAGAGCGGATCATCACTCTTGTTGCCCGTACCGGTGTAACTTCCCTGGACGATGGAGTATGAGATACTGAGGTTTCCGAAGGCACCGCCGGATGAGTTACCCCAGACGATAGAATTTGTCAAGTTCGGGCGGTAAGTCTTCGCATTCCGAATCCCGTAGCCCGTATTATTCACCACCGTACAATTAATAATCTCCGGATAGATGGTGGTGGTGTATGTGTCAAAGTAGAAAACGCCGTCCCCTGTATTATTATGAAGAACGGTGTTCTTTATCACCGTTGATGAATTGTAGAACCGGATCGGATACCCTTTGGAGGCGGTGATAATACAGTTCTCGATAGTGGGGTTGCTAGTCGTTCCACCAGTGGAGGGATCGATGTTAATGGCGCTCCCCTGGAGGTCACCTCCACCCGTTAGCGTAAAACCTACCAGTTTCGCCGTGGATGGCTCACCATTGTAAAACCAGACAATGGCAAGGCCGTTGTTGGAAGGGGTGATAATGGTATTCGCCGGACCGCTGTTACTCTTCAGTACAAGGTTTTTACCGCCGAAGTTAATGTTTTCGGTATAAGTTCCATCATAGACTACAATGGTATCAGCCGTCCCGCTGGATGCGGCATTAATAGCATCACTAATGGTAATGTGATCTCCCGTTCCATCCTTTTTAACAGTCAGCTTCTTGGGAAGAGCAAGCGTTGTGATATCAGCCATCTTTGTTATGGACATATTGGCGTTTAAGCTTTCATCCTCCAGCATGAACCATGCGTCGTAACTGGTACCCGCCGTCAGATCGTTTATGGTCTCGGAGTTCTCAGTGTCAGCCCTAAGCGAAAAACTGCCCGATTTAATCACGTTCGTTGTCGTCCCAGAGGCGTCCTGCCTATTTTTGATTTGGAGGGAATCGGGCCGGGTTGCATTGTCCGCCAATACGACGTAAAAGGCGGTACCCGCTTCATCGGCCTTCACCTTCAGTGTGACAGATGTCTGAGTCTCCCCGAGAACTTTGGGGTAGTCGGTAGCAAAGTCCGGCGCAGTAACGTCCGTTGACATATCCACCCGAGTAGCGTTGGACTGCAAGGTTTCTTGCCCACTTGTATTCAATACGCCAAGTACCGTGTAGAGGTCATATTCCAAACTCGCCGTTAACCCTGAAATCGACAGAGAAGTCTCTGTGTCTTCCGAGAACGAACTGTTCCCGCTGGTTACGGTAGAACCGCCGGCATATCCCGAGCCATTTTTAACGTCGTTTGCAGAAGGCGTGGGAGCACCATCCGCCAGCACCACATAATAGACCTTCCCGCCGTAAGACCCTATCATCGTAAAAGTGGCCGTTGTACCGGTATTCCCCACGGTAACTGTCGGATAGCCCGAGGCAAACGTACCGACCTTTGATGCGGAAGTGGCGATATTCAAACTGTCAGGCGTTGACTGAATGTTTGAATAATTGTCTTCTGCGGCGAACCAGATATCGTAGGAAGTAGCCGTTGTGAGACCGGTGATGGAAATAGTGCTGGAACTGGATGAGACTGTTGTGTATCCCGAAGCGATCACGTTGGAGGATGAACCGCCTGCATCTGTACCTGCCTTCACCTGCGCGGAGGTCGGAGCCGAAGATTCGTCCGGAAGGATGGCATAGTAAGCTGTCCCATCAATGTTCGTGCTGACAAAGAGATCAAGAGTAGTCTCGGAAATATTGGAGGCAAAGGGATATCCGTTGCTAAAGGCGATGGATTGAATCTCGTACTTCCAGATGGAGTTGGAGCCTTTTATGAAATAGAGCACTCCGTTCATTACCTTGAAAGTATTTAACCATGTGCCAGTGTCGGTGGTTACAAGATCGGCAGCTTTGGAAGGAGGCGACGCCGCGCTGGCGAGGTTGTTGACGTCGGTGCCGTCATACTCCTTCAAAACATACTCAGTGTTTGCATTATCCCAGACAGAGAAAATGAGCCTGCCCTTGTACGCCGTCATATTATACGGATATTGTGACAGCGTCGCAGCAGTGGAAGAGGTAGACCCGTCAAAGGAGTAAAGTGTATAGTTCGAACTGCTGGAATTGTACGCGCTGTAGTAGAGTTTACTGCCGACTTCAATAAGTCCATTCGGATAGTTGCTTCCAAGGCTCGCTACTTTCGTAAGTGTGGTGCCGTCATAGGAATAAATAGAATAACTTGACGTACCGCTGCTGTAGGAGTAAAGAACCATGTAAAGTTTGCTGTTGTATTTAACCATTTTGCTCACGGATGAGCTGAGCGTTGTCTCGCTGGTGAAGGTGGTGCCGTCGTAGGAATAGAACGTGTACGTGCTTCCGCTCCCCGCAACGAAGTAGAGCTTCGAGTTGAAGAGTGTTAAGTAAGACGGATAACTTCTCCCAAAATTCTTCTCCTTAGTGACGGTAGAACCGTCAAACGAAGAGATGTAATAGGAATCTGACGAGTATCTTGAGAAGTAGAGCTTGCTGTTAAATTCAGTCACATAACTCGGCCAGCTGTTCCCGAGATTAACGCCGCTGCCCCATGATGAATTGGATGGATCATAAACATATAAATAGTATGACGAACTTTCGTAGACAAAAACAACAACCTTGCTACCGAGACTGTAGACACCGTAGACTGACGAGCTACCAAAATCTTTGATGGATGTGGGATTGTTTGTTCCGTCATACTCCCAAACCTGGTTTTCACTCTGGCTGGTGCTGGAGTTCCAGTAACTAGTTCCTACATACAGTTTGTTCCCAACCACAACGGATTTTGACTCGTCATGGTCTGCTCTGGCCGGCGAGATGAGAACGCCCAGAGATATCAGGCACATTGTGAGGTAAAACCTACTGTGCAACAATCTCTCCCTGACCGAGACCTTTGAGTTCAACTGGATTATCGTTTCGGTCGACCAGCTCAGATTCAGCGGTGTATGAAATTGTTGATTGTCCGGATGTGGTTGTCCCCAGTACAAGTGTTGCCATGTTCCCCGTTCCGGAAACTGTGGTGCTGTCGGCACCAAGAAATGATGTATAGATATCGATAATGCCGGCGTCAGGGTCATCCTCGTAAATGAAAACGGGATCTGAAGTCGAAGAAAAGAAATCACCAGCATTGATTAAATTGACAGAAACAAGGCTCTTGTCATATGAGAGTTGAATGTGAGCACCGGCCACGTCTATCACCTCCAGTGCGTAGAGCTGAATACTGATGCTGCTGCCGGCAGTAACCTCAAATTTATCCGGGAAAAAAACGAGCGCCGGAGTGTCAATCCCTACTTCCTCCGCAGCCTCTTCATCCAGAGGATTGTCGTATACTTCCGTGGGGACGTCGCAACTCACGAAAAGAGCCACAAAAATGGTGAAAAACGTTAGACGCCCGCTAAACCACCGTAAAGTACACCGCAAGAAGCCTAACATATAAAATCTAATGCCCAAAATCTATCGACCGATGGGAATAGTAAAACTCATCATAGTCGCACGTGAGTTTGGATCAAAAACCAGCTGAACAGGAGAGGATATGCTACTTGTCTTCTTATTCTCATCACCATCTTTTTTTGGCCCTGTGATGAGGGCATGAAGAACATTTACCGCCCAGATGCCAGCGGCGGCATAAGCCAGAGTCTCCGCCTGCGTCGCAGCAGCATCCATGTCAGCGTGATGCCCCTGTGCCTCAGCTTTGTATTCTCGGATCATATCCGGATCCGTCTCATTGTTATAGAGATCAATAGTCGTGTTGTAGCTGTCTTTAGAGGTCTGCCACTGAGTACCGAACGTGTAGATACCTCCGGCAATGGCAAGTTCCGATAGAAGCCATGTATAACCCCACAATCTCCGCTCGGAATAGAATTGCCCCATGCCAGGGATGAAGATGGAACGGATCATGGCACCAAAATGGGTTTTCCTTGGTGCCGCCATGATTGGTTGTGCCGGAGCACCGGCCTTCCGTTTGGCAAGGAGCGGCGCTGGCGCCTTAAGTCCGGAAATCTCATAGGCGAGAATTTCAATCTCCGTAATCAGACCGTCAACCGCTCCGGCATAAGAGACATTCTTTGTTCGGATGTTCTCGCCCGTCTGGACGGAGAACATTCTCATGTCTATCGTAAATGTTCTTCCGACGCGCCCTATAGCTCCCCCAATCATGTTCTGAACACCGAGAAGCTGCCCCACCTCCACCGCACATTCGTCGCTGGTACAACCGGTCTGCTGGAAACCCTGTTCCTGAAGGACCTCTTGCACCATCTGCCGCTCAACAAGTCTAAGAGCTCCAGCGGAACCTAGCGCTGTGCGGAAACGATCCGTCAGTGTTTGTGCTTCAAGTTGTGAAATCCCCCTACCTTCAAAATCGAGCACGGCCACAGTCTGACGTGTGTCCTGACCGAGAAGAGTTATCGGTAACGACAAGAAGATCGCCATATGTAAGAAAAATTTTTTCTTAATCATTCAGATTCCCGCATTCAAATCGTTCGTTTTGGACAAAAAATTTTCCCAATTTTCGGACAATCTAAGGGACAAATTGAGTCCGTGGCAAGACGTATTTCCTCGACGTGACACCCGTCACAAGCCGGCTTATCTGAGGGCGTCAAAAAGGTGGCTGTACTTGATCACCACCGACCGGCTGGTACAGGAAACGGGAATCCCTTCCAAAGCCTGAGTTTGGTTCTAGACATGGAGAGAAACTTTTTCATTTTTTAACTAAAGAAATGTTCTCTCTTATAGTGAATGAAAAATCCCCCTTTTGTCGAGAGTGATTTACTAGTAGCGGAGGAGGGACTTGAACCCCCGGCACGCGGATTATGATTCCGCTGCTCTAACCAGCTGAGCTACTCCGCCAAAACTGACGGCGAAATTACCGTCTAACCGAGAATATTCAAAAGCTCCAGGGACAATCTGACACCCACGCCGGACGGTCCCGCCGGAACATAGGGACGTTCCTTATCCCACCATGCGGTACCGGCAATGTCGAGATGGGCCCACGGAATTTCACCAGCGAAAGCTTTGAGAAAAGCGCCGCCGGCAATCGTTCCGGCCTGACCCGGTGCACCGAGGTTTTTCACATCGGCGATCTTGCTCTTCACATCATTACAGTAGTCATCCCATAGTGGAAGTTCCCACGCCCGTTCGCCTGTCGCCTCTCCCGCCTTTATGATAGACTTCACCAGTTTCTCATCAGTTCCCATAACGCCCGAGGCGACATGCCCCAATGCCACAATCACAGCACCAGTAAGCGTCGCAAAATTAACCATGTAAGCTGGGCTGTGATGTTTGGAAAGGTATGATAGGGCATCGGCGAGGACAAGACGCCCTTCGGCATCGGTGTTAAGGATCTCTATAGTCTTGCCGTTGTAAGCTTTCACAATATCCCCCGGCTTGGAGGCGCGGCCCCCGGGCATGTTTTCAGTAGCGGCGATGGCAGCCATAATATTCTGATTCGGCTTCAGTCCGGCTACCGCCTTCATGATACCGAGAACCGTCGCCGCACCGCACATGTCATACTTCATCTCATCCATTTTGGCGGACGGTTTGATAGAGATACCGCCGGTGTCGAAGGTGATCCCTTTCCCAACGAAAGCAAACGGCTTTTCCCCTTTCTTCCCGCCTTTGTACTCCATGAGGATGAATTTTGGCGGCTCGTCTGCGCCCCGGGCAACCGAGGCAAACGCTCCCATCCCCATCTTTGTGAACTGATTGCGGTTAAATACTTTGCATGACATGCCTCCTGCGCGAGCAATTCTTCTCGCCTCCGTGACAAGTCGGCTCGGTGTTGCCACATTGCTAGGATGGGCAGCAAGATCTCTCGCCAAACAGACGGCTTCAGCGATCACCTTGCCACGCCGCAAGCCGGCACTGCTTCCCCCACCAACAATTGAAAGGGACTTTACAGCCTTAGTATCTTTCTCTTCCGTCTTATAGTCAAGGAATCTGTAGGAGCCGAGAACGGCCCCCTCGGTAAACGCTTGCGTCGCTTCCGCAGCGCCTAGCTTCTGGAACCCCGGCACCTCCGCTGAAACAGTCTTGTGGCCTGCAGACTGAACTGCCTTTATCATGCTACCACCGGCTTCGCGAACTTTTTCGAGTGTCAGTTTTTTCCGCTCTCCCACTCCGAGAAGAAGCAGTCTCGCTGGTGAGCCGCCGGTGAAGAGCATGAGCGTTTCGTTCGACTTTCCTTCAAAATCGCCACCCTTAGTCGCCTTCGAAATGATCTTGCCAAATTCCCTGTCAATCGTTTTTCCCATTTCAGACATAGTTCCACTTTTACCAACTGTGACGACTAAGACGTCGAAAGTGCTCGTGCTCCAGTCCTTGGATGAAATCTGTACCTTTTTCAGCTGCGCCATCAGGCATTCTCCTATAAAATCTCTGGTGTGAAGTTACCGATGTTCCCTCGTTTCATGAACATCTAAACGCCCTGATTAGCTTTTCTTCTTGACAATTTCATTGACGATAACTAAACTTTGTACGCCTTTTGTATGCCAACCGTGAAGAAATGACACAAACAGGAGAAAGTATGGAACTGATGACCGTTGATAGAACAGAGGAAAACACGCCGTTTTTTAATCTCACGATCCTGAAATGCGGTACCTGCAAGACACCGTGGTCAGCCGATTACACAGATTATTCGTGGATGCGTGAAAGTGATCTAATTGTCTGCAGCTGCGGAGTCGTCATGTGTGAAGTGAGTGATCTGAAGAACAACTGAGCCGTTACCGATTGCGTCCCCTAACCGGCGGTTGTACTTTTCAGCCATCAGTTAGCTGAGGTCAGCGGGACGTATGGAAGTTAAAAAATCACTCATCAGGGACCTCGAGTCGCTTCTCGGTCGGGAGCGGGTCGTATCCCACCCCACCGAACTGCTCGTTTACGAATGCGATGGCCTTACCCTCAGCAAGCACGGTGCTGACGCAGTTGTTCTTCCCGAATCCACTGAAGAAGTGTCTGAAATTGTCAAATGCTGTCAGAGATATGAGACCCCATTCCTCGCCCGCGGTTCCGGAACGGGCTTGAGCGGTGGCGCAGTGGCTGCTCAAGGGGGCGTCATCATACAGATGTCCCGCATGGCTGACATCCTCGAGGTCAACTACGACGATGAAGTGGCGGTAGTTCAGCCGGGCGTCATCAATCTGCACCTTTCCGAAGCTACTCGCTTTGATGGATACCATTACGCCCCCGACCCCGCCAGCCAGAAGGCATGTACCATCGGCGGAAATGTGGCGGAAAATGCCGGCGGGCCCCACACGCTGAAGTACGGCGTCACTACAAATCATGTTCTTGGTTTGACAGTAGTGATGCCCGATGGTGAAATCGTCAATATCGGGGGGCGGCATGAGTCAAAATCTGGCTACGATCTGGTGGGACTCTTCGTTGGCTCAGAGGGAACACTCGGTATCGCCACCGAGGTGATTGTCAGGTTGATCAAGAATCCCGAATCTCACAAAACATTCCTCGCCTCCTTTAATACGGTAGAAGAGGCTAGCAATTCCGTTTCCAGCATTATCGCGGCTGGAATCGTCCCCGCAGCACTGGAACTGATCGATAACCTGGTTATTCAGGCAGTGGAAAGTCACCTTAAGGCAGGTTTCCCTCTGGATGCAGCGGCCATTCTACTGATTGAGATTGATGGGCTTGTCTCAACATTGTCCACTCAGGCGGGCGAAATCAAAAATATCTGCACTGCTCACGGCGCGATCAACTTTCAGGAAGCAAAAAGCGAAGAAGAACGGGCGCAGCTCTGGCGTGGACGCAAGGAAGCGATCGGTGCTCTGGGAAAGGTGACGCCCGCATTCTATACCAACGATGGAGTCGTCCCCCGCTCCAAGCTCCCGGAGATCCTAGAATTCGACCTTGCGGCGGGAAAACGCAACGGCCTCAGAGTCGCCCACCTTTGTCACGCTGGAGACGGGAATATCCATCCCATCATTCTCTACAACCATGAAGACGAGACAGAAACAAAGGCCGCCATGGAAACCTCTAAAGAGATTCTCCAGCGTTGTATTGACCTAGGAGGCGCCCTTTCGGGAGAACACGGGATTGGAACAGAAAAACTGTCTTCCTTCAGCGTGATGTTCAATGAGATGGATGAAGCTCAAATGCTGACGGTACGATCGGCTTTCAATCCTTCCGGAAAACTGAATCCGGGTAAGATATTTCCCACCGGCGCCAAATGCGGTGAATCGAGGATTAGGAAGACGGTGGCCGGCGGCGGATGGCTTTAAAGAGCTCTTACCAAACAGTAACTGACATTCGCCATTGAATACACCGGCCCATAAAACGGTCAAGCCCGAAAGGGTCGAGGAACTGGCTCAGATCATCACCGAGGCCGCCGATCAGAAGAAGTCTGTCCTCGCCTTGGGCGGCGGCACTCACATCTTCACAGCAGGAAAAGAGTTTGATATCGCCGTTGACCTGACAGGACTTACCGAAGGATTCCTCCACACGTCGGAAGACATGACAGCCACAGTGCCAGCAGGCATCCGTTTTTCTGAAGCACAGAAAGAACTCTCCCAAAACGGGCAGTGGATCCCCCTCGATCCTCCCGACCGGGGCAACTCCACGGTGGGAGGTGTCATCTCTGCTGACCGATGGGGTCCGCGGCGACATCGCTACGGGTCGGCAAGAGACTGGGTTATCGCCACAACAGTGATTAACGACAAAGGGGAGATTGTCCGGGCCGGTGCCAACGTAGTGAAAAACGTCAGCGGTTATGACCTCAACAAGGTTTACATCGGCGCCCGGGGAACGCTGGGTATCCTTACGGATATTTCCTTCAAACTATCGCCTTTGCCATCAGTTCGGACCACCTTCCGTGCCTGTTTCTCCACCATCGAGGAAGCCTTCGAAAACGCAACCGCAATCCACGGAGCTCCCTTGGAGCCGGAAGCACTCCTCATCACCAAGGGACGATGGACCGCCTCGAGAGCCAAGCATTGGTGGCTCCTGATTGAACTGGCGGGATCAGAAGAGAGTGTGGAAGTTCAGGCTCAAACGCTGTCCATGCTGCTGCAAGAATCGAAAGCCAATCGGTGGAATGAGGCCGGAGATGAAGACGCCGCCTTCTACTGGGAAACGGCCGGTTTCGGAAACGACGAGGCGCCACCCCTCTTTGCCAAAGCGGAAATCTCTCATTCAAAATCCCGCGCTGAATCTCTTGTCTCCCATCTGAATGAACACCACCCGGAAATCTCGGTAAAACTTCTCCCCTCAAAGGGAGTTACCATCGTCGAAGTACGGGAAGATATGGACCGTTCTCTCCTTATCAAGGAAACGGTGAAAATCGGTGGCGAGATCGAATTCGAGGGGGATGGGATCACGTCACCCCTTGAACGATGGCCCATTGAAGTAGTGGCCATGCCGCTCATGAAGAAACTGAAGACTGCACTAGACCCATCCAACATTTTCGCTCCCGGGACTTTCGTTGGGGGTATCTGATGAGTGATTCAAACGCTTCCTTGCTGAGAGAGGCTTTTGGCCCGGAAGAAAAGCGATTACTCCGGGAGTGCATCCACTGCGGGTTTTGTCTCCCCGCTTGTCCCACCTATATGACAAACGGAATGGAGATGGATTCTCCCCGAGGACGACTCCATCTGATGCAATCGGTGCTGGAAGGACGGGCGAATCAGGACAGTGCTTTCGAAAAGCACATGAAACTGTGTCTAGTCTGCCGGGCCTGTGAAACAGCCTGTCCTTCGGGTGTGCAGTTCGGCCATCTGATGGAGGTCACTCGTGGAGCGCTGGCTGAGACGAAACAAACAGGGCGATTGCATCGGTTTCTCTTGGGAACGGTCCTACCTTCACACAGGTGGCTCTCTTTTCTGTTCAGGTTCACCCGGTTTTTACAGAAGCTCCGATTGGACAAACTATCAATGCTCCCGCCATTCAGTCTATTGATTCCGGAGAGATTGAGAAAACTTCAGCCTTCGCTGATGCCGGTACCTCCCCGGCGATTTGGAGAAGCACAGGATACCTACTATTCTGCAATGGGGAAAAAACGTGGAACGGTGTTGCTGTTTACAGGATGCGTCATGGATCACCTTTTCCCCCACGTTCACGCCGCCACCGTGCGGCTCCTTATCTGGAATGGTTATGACGTCATCATACCTGCCAACCAAACCTGCTGCGGAGCACTTCATGCGCACGCGGGTGAGAGCACAATGACCGCGAATCTTGCCGACCAGAACATTGCCGTTCTCAACAAAACGGAGTCTGATTATATCGTAATTAATTCTGCAGGATGTGGCTCACATTTAAAGTTTTACTTTAATTACTTTGACTCTGGTGTCTCAACGCAGGTTGTGGACCTCTCTGAGCTCCTGGCATCCATCGAAATTAAGTCTCTGGAGGCCGTCCCTGCCGGAGTAGTGGCCTACGATGAACCGTGTCACCTTCTGCACGGTCAGGGAATTTCGGCCGAACCTAAGGGGATATTGAAGAAGATTCCCGGAATCGATTTTGTATCCCTCAAAGATGGGGACAGATGTTGTGGCAGTGCCGGCAGTTACTCCATCACGGAAACCGAAATGTCGCTCAAACTTTTAGATGCAAAGATGGATGATATTGAGACGATTGGTGCCGCCATTGTGGTGACCGCCAATCCCGGCTGTCAGATGCAGCTAAACTGGGGAGTCAAACGGCGTAATCTGAATGTTGAGGTGCTGCACCTGGCAGAGTTGCTGGACAGATCCTATAGTGCCAACCCACAATATCCTACTGAGCCTTTCGCCAAGGCGGACTAATCCAGCGACTTCCCGTGGGCTACTTTCTCCCACCTTCCGTCGTTCCCCTTCCTGACCGCCACCATAGTAAAGACCGCTTCACAGACGTTCCGCGCTTCGCCCTTATTGTTTTCAGCCCTGGCTAGTACACTCACCGTGAGGGACGATTCCCCCGCCGATCGTACCGCAGCTTCGAAATTAACCCATTCTCCACCGAAGACCGGTTCTGAAAAGATCACCTCATCTATCGCCTTCGTGACACAACCGGCCGCTTCCGTTTTTTGAAGAAACCGCTGGCCTGCCTTAGCAGCGGAAATATCCATCCACGACACCATCTTTCCGCCAAAAAGAGTTCCGATATTATTCAAATCGTTGGGCATCACCAACTGGCTGAACCGGGCTGTAATCTGTCCCATTTGTCGTCTCCCTCTTAAGAACTGATCCGAAGAAAAAAAAGAGTCCCGCTGGGACTACCCTCGAGGAATGTAAGTTCCTCTGAAGAGCACGCCATACCCACGGGACTCTGGCAGAGTTTACCTTAATGAAATAATTACTGTCAACTTCATTTTCAAAACAAAAAAAAGGCCGGCAATGCCGGCCTTTTTTGTTCAAGAGAAAATAAGTGGGATTATATTGCTTTTGTTTTCGCTTTGGAGCTACAAGACGCGCCTTCTGCGGCCGTTTTTGCTTTCTTAGCACTGTAGTCGCAAGAAGCACCTTCCGCGGCGGCCGTTTTTGCCTTCTTGGTACTGTATTCGCACGCCGCTTCACTCGCAGTGAAACCAGCTTTCGACACAGTCGTTACCAGCTCAGCCTTGGCAACTTTGGAGGGATAATACTCCACTGTGGCAAGTTTGGCATCCAAATCGACAGAAACAGTTTTCACACCGGCCTGCTTTGAAAGGACAGTTTCAACTTTGCTAGTGCAACTGCCGCAACTCATACCATCAATGGAAATCGATGCCGTCTCAACAGCTCCGTCATAGTTGCCGCCGACAAGAATAACCAACGCAACAGCGACTATTGCAATTAAGGGAGTCTTTTTCATAATCTCTTCTCCTAAAGTAAGTAATAAGATTCTACAGCTAATCTAACCCCGGATACATTAAGTGTCAATAGGATTTGCTAGACCGCGGCATCATAAGCATTTGCCAACAGCTCTCCCTTCCTAAAGTCAACACGAGATAGAAGAAATCCTCCGATGATGAATAGAATCAGAATCGACAATATTCCGATTCGGCCACTCCCGGTTACAAGTGTGACAGTACCCATGAGCATCGGACCCAATACAGCGGCGAATTTCCCGAGCATATTATAGAATCCAAAGAATTCGGCGGCGTGACGCTCGGGAATAATCTTACTGTAGAGACTTCTGCTCAGGGCCTGGACCCCCCCCTGAAACAGAGCAACGAGAACCGCAAGGATATAAAAATCGGATTCTTTCTGCATGAAATAACCAAGAAGTGTGATGATCCCATAGGCCACTATAGCGGACATGACCGCCTGTTTTGTACCAATCTTTGAAGCAATCCAGTTGTATGCAAGGGCAGCAGGAAAAGCGATGAACTGGACCATGAGGAGTGCTGTCATAAGCGTACTGCTGCTGAAGCCGAGATTCATGCCATAATCGACAGCCATCTTAACAATGGTATCCACACCATCAATGTAAAACCAGTAAGCCACTAGGAACAGTCCTACCACTTTCAGTTGATTGAGTTTGTTGAAAGTATCCACCAACTGCCGCCATCCCAGCACCACTGCTCTCCCGATGGGAACGGGGTCATAAATCTTTGGTTCTTTAACGTACATCCAGAGCGGGACGGTGAAGAGCGCCCACCATATTCCAACAGTAACGAAACTGAGTTTTACAGCTGTTGCTTGATCAGGAATACCGAATAGGGCGGGCTTCAAGAACATCACCACATTTAACGCAAAAAGGATGCCTCCTCCGAGATAACCGAACCCGAACCCAAGCGATGAAACATAATTTTGCTTTTCTCTCGGTGCAACGCTCACCAGCAAGGAGTCGTAGAAAACATTCCCGCCGGAGAAGCCGATCGTTGCGCCAACGTAAAGGATAACTGCAAACTGCCACGCCCCCTGACCGACCAGCCACAGTGCGATGGTAAGTGTCACTCCAACAAAAGCAAAGAAAATCAGAAACTTCTTCTTCGCCGAACCACGATCGGCAATGGCGCCGAGAAACGGTGCCATCATAGCAACAACAATGGATGCCACTGAATTCGCCAAACCAAGATAAAACGTACTGTGGGTGGGATTGTTTGGGTCAGCCCAGTAGGCGTTGAAAAAAAGCGGAAAGAAGCCAGCCATGACCGTTGTAGCAAATGCCGAATTTGCCCAGTCGTAAAATGCCCAACTAAAAACCGATCTTTTGTCCAAATTCGACCTTTCTACCAGGATTGAAAATATGTTACGAAAGAGAGCCCCAAAGCAAAACTGCTCCACGTATGTCTCGTCACCAGAGGAATTGTGGCTGAAAGTTCTATCTCGAAAGGAGTGGAACCAAACTGATTCATAGGATCGGTATTCTTGAAGATCACCGCCACATTTTGGACGACAGCGACACTCCGCGTGTCATACCCCGGCCGCACATCGGTTCCGCCCGCCATCCATTCATTCCATCGATTGTTCCGGGAATAGTAGAAGTCCCTCCTCTTCATAGCCCAAACCTGTCCGGCCGAGATCGCCAGCTTGTCAGGGATAATCTCTATCTCGCCGGAAAGTGAACCAAAGAACTTGTCTCCCATCTTGAAACGATACGATTCGCCGAGCCTAGATAAAACAGTGTCACTGATAACCCAGTAGGTGCCTCTGGGTGACACTCTCGTCCAAAACCTCCCCTCTGGATTGAGTTTATAGCGTGATGACCAGTTGACCTTTACCTTTCGACCACGAATCGTTCGATAGAACTCGCCGAATAGGGAAAAATGCCATGCGGTCACTCCGCTCCCAAGCTCGAGTTGATTGAACTGATTGGGACGCCCTGAACTGTCCACTTTGTTGGGATTAAACTTGCCGACCAATCGAGCTGTAGGGATTATAAGTCCAAGCCCAGCGTATAGCGAAAAAAGCGATTCGCCTTCCCAGATAGGAGAGCCGAGCAGGTGGAAGTTTAACCCCAAATCGATGTCCCCCAACCCCGAAGCAGACCGATCCGGATGGTAATATTTCATGAGCGAATCGATTGTGGTCGTGTCACTGTTCGAATCTGAGAAGGGATTAAACTGAGTGCCCACTATCGAGGTGCCGAGCGGATCAGTCCCCAGCTCCATGGCCCACAGGACAGATGAGCTTCCCCCAGAAGTATAGAAGGCATTATAAAGTTTCTCGAGTTTAGACCTCATCTGAGAGCCGAGGTTGTCAATGAATTGGGAGGCAAAAAAATCATCGAACTTCGCCTTGTTTACGGTGTGATAAGCGATAAAACCATCGAGGTCAGCACTTCCCACGGAACCGGCCCGCCATCCCCATCTGTTCACCTGCAGAGCCTTTGAATAGTTTGGGATAGACAGCGTAAAGGTCGCTTGCTCTGAAATGCCGTATTCAATCCTGATACGTGACAGCCCGGAAGCAAGTGATCTCTTTGGATTAGTAATGTACCCACCCACACTGACCGAGTCAGGACCAAAAAAGTTCTGACTGAAATCGGCAAGCGTGTCGTCCCAAGCTGATGCTGCCTCTGTCATCTGAAAGGAAGCAATTATTTCATCTGCTCTGTCCGCGGCAGTTATATAATGCTCGTGAAGATTCACCAAGTCGTACTTCGAATCGGAACTGAGATGGTTGTAATACTTGAGACCGTAGCCGCTCAGGGTAAAGAACTCATCTGGCAGCCCCTTCTTCCCTCCCCCGCTTATCCATTGACTGGACATCATTTCATTATCAACGGAAACACGCCAGACATTCTTCGGCAGTGTAAAATAGGCTTGGGCCTCTACTTTTTCCACACTCCAAAGCAAAAGTATGGTCGTAATGCTAAGGCCTTTCACAAGCGGTTTCAGTAGAGCAGAAACTTTTGGCGAAACTGGTTGAACTGAATCACCTCCTGTGACCATGTGGCGGGAAGCTTACTGACGTCTCGCTCCTGAGCAATGAACAGCCGAAGGTAGTTGTGTCCATAGAGGGAATCGATGTAGTTGTTCCCTGTCCACTTGAAACGCCGAGGTTCGAGACCGGCGATAAGAGAAAGAATGGTAACAGCGGTCTTCACAGGGCGAAACTTATCCCGATCGTGGATGATCAGTCTAACGCCATAGCATGTTTCACCCCGGTAGATCGGTCTTGCAATAAGAGGTGAGAGTGAATCGGGGCGAAAAGTAACAGATTCAAAGGAGACGCCCGGAAGACCTGACCTTTTGAGTCCCCTTATAATTTGATCAGATACCAACCATGGTGCCCCCACAACTCTGAAGGGAGTGATCGTCCCTTCACCGAATGAAACATTGGTCCCTTCTAGTAAACCCAAGCCGGAAGAAGCAGCCAGAGTTTCGCCTGTATCACTGCCTTTCCAGATAGGCATCTTCGCCAGGCCCGTCTCATCGATCCACATTTCACGGAGCCAATTTGACATAGGAACCACCGTTAATTCACAGGTTTCCGATTCACGAATCCATCCCGTTTCGTTCACCATCAGGGCGTATTCACCTACAGTCATTCCGTGCCGTATCGGCACAAGATGGTAGCCCAATAGCGACTGAAAACCGGGGCGAACTACAGGCCCCTCTAGCGTATTTCCATTGATGGGGTTAGGCCTGTCCAGGAGGACCACTGGCTTACCGTAGTCAGACGCCGCTTCCATCATCTTTGTCACCGTCGTCATCATCGTATGGTACCGCACGCCTGTATCCTGAATATCGATGACGACCATATCAACATTCCGAAAATCACGGCTGTTAGGTTTATAATAACGATCCCAGAGGTTTTTCACTACAGCCCCAAAACGGCGGTCAATCCCGTCTGGTGGGGAGATAAGTGATCGGATCGGATCGGTGAGAACTCCGTGCTGGGGGGTAAAGATTATCTGAACATCAAATCGGTCTCGATCTCGTGCCAGAAGATCGAGCAGGTGAATACCGTTTCGGTTCAATGATGCCTGGTTTGTCAGCACCGCCAGCCGCTTTCCTTCAATGAGATCAAATCCCCGCTCTTCCAGGATATCAAGACCGGTGAAAACGCCCGGGAGAAAACTCATATCCGGAACTTTGATCATTTCTGAATGCTCGTAAGTCTGACCACCCAACATCCCCATCCATATAAGGATGACCAGAACAAGATGCTTCAGATTGCGATTCATTTCTGGAAGAACCTTACCCCATACGACACCGTCACCATGACGGTCAATCCAATGCAAGTGTACCACGGCCAAGCTACAGGCGTTAGTCTTACTATCGCAATCATGATCACGATTGAAGAGAAAAAGCCCGCCATCACGGCCGAAGCTGAAAATAGAGTTGTCATTCTACCCAGAAGGAAAAAGCCAAGGAGACCACCGTAAGTGAAAGAAACAATTGCCAGTCCGATTTCAACCAATGGCCCTTCTGTGGAGGTGAAGAGTGATGCCCCTCCCGCCAGAACGATTGTCCAGACCAGCGATAGCAATCTGGAATTGGCAAGGGTATACCGTGAAGGCGCTAACGTTTTTACCCAGTCTGACATTGTGGATGAAGCTAGAGCATTGATGGATGAACTCAGAGAAGACATGGCTGCAGAAAAAATCGCCGCCACAATCAGTCCTTTCACACCTGCCGGGAGTGAATCAATAATGAAGCTTGAAAACACCTCATTAGAATTCATTTCCTTACCGCCGTAATAGACCCAAATCCCGGCTCCAATAATCAGGAAAATAGCGAACTGAAAGAGAGCCATAAAACCGCTCCCAATGAGCGCTTTCCGACTGGCGGCCGCGTTCTTTGCCGCCATAAGTCGCTGGACCATAAGATGGTCAGTACCATGGGACGCAAGAGAGAGAAACATTCCTCCAACGACAGCCGTGATAAAATGGTACGGTTCAGACACCAGTTCGCCGCCATGAAACAGCACCAGCTTCTTCTCCGCATATGCGGTTGCTAGTATGACCGACCACCCCCCATCCACTAAGCCTCCCAGCACTCCCATGGTGATTGCCCCACCAAGAAGATAAATAATGAACTGAATGGAATCCGCCCATACCACTGATCGGATGCCCCCGAGGATGGTATAGATGAGTGTGAAGCCAGCAATCACCGCGATTGACATAGGGTAAGACCACCCCGTAATAAGTGCCAGCGGAATGGCCGTCATGAACAGCCGTACACCGTCCGCCAGAATTCTCGTCAGCTGAAAGACGAGAGAGCCGGTCCGTTGAACCGATTCGCCCCACCGGTTTCTCAGAAACTCATAAGTCGATTCCAAACCTTGCTCAAAGTAGAGCGGAAGCAGGTAGTGAGCCACGAGCCATCGACCGATGACGTACCCGATAGCCAGTTGAAGAAATCCGAAGTCTCCACCATAGGCCACGCCAGGGATACTGAGAAAGGTTAGCACAGAAGTTTCGGTTGCCACAACCGACAGCATAATCATCCACCATGGAAGGTTCTGTTCTGCGAGAAAGAATGATCTTGCTGTGGTCTGTTTTCGCCCGGCCCAGAGCGCCACCCCACTGACCACAGTCAGATAACCAAAAAGAACAATGAAGTCGACAGTCTGCAAGATATCAGGATGAAGGACGCTCGAGCAAAGCCTCCATTACCGCATTGTGGAAATCTCTCCTCACCTTTTTCATTCCGCCTCGTTTCCTGGTCGGATGAACGCGGTTGGTCAGAAGAATAATGGCGATGCGCCGGTTCGGATCGATCCATACTGAAGTACCGGTGAAGCCGGTGTGGCCATAGCTCCCTTCACTGAAATAGTCTCCCGCCGAGCTGTTCACAACAGAAGGAGTATCCCATCCGATGGCTCTGCCGCTGCTCGGTGGAATCTCCTGTCTTCTGGTAAACTCGTCAATGATTGACCTGCTAAAATGCCGGCGACCACCGAAGAATCCACTGTCCATCATCATCTGGGCATAGACCGCCAGATCCTCAGCTGTGGAAAAGAGCCCGGCATGTCCTGCTACTCCTCCAAGCTGCCATGCTCTCTCATCGTGAACAAGTCCGTGAACAAGCCCCCGTCCATAGCGGCTGTCAATCTCGGTGGGCGCCATTCGAATCAACAAGGAAGAATCTGGATTGAAAAATGTACTCTTCATTACGAGCGGTTTGAAAATTAGGCTGGATGCCAGAGCGTCAAATGACTGCCCAGTAACAAGCTCACAAATTTTCGCCGTTAGGATCGGCCCAAAATCACTGTACTTATACGCTGTGCCCGGCTCATAAATGAGCGGCCGCTCGAGAATGTCTTTCACGATCGCCTCTTCGGTTGTACCGAGGGGATATTCATCGAACGGCGTGAGTCCCGCGGAATGAGTCAAAAGATGGCGAACGGTAACAAGCTCTTTCCCACCACCTGTGAACTGGGGGATGAAATCTTTCACCCGTTCGTCCAGCGGAAGTTTTTTCTGCGCCACCAGCTTCATCACCACTCCTGTCGTCGCGACAACCTTTGTTAGGGAAGCCAGATCATAGATTGTCTTGGATGAAACCTTCGATGAAGCGTTGTCATAAGTGTGTCTTCCCACCTGATAAGTCCAGGAAATATTCCCCTGAGAAAGCACCACCGCTGATGCACCTGGAAAGATAGAATCTCCTATTGCACTCTCTAGTACAGCTTCGGCGGTGGAAAGATCTGGCATTTTTTCCGTCATCGGGAACGTTTTCCCGACTTTTTTTTCCATTCCGAACCCCTGATGGAGGGTGGGGCTGAGATTGACCGGAAGCTCCCCGACAAGAGATGCACCGCCAAATAGAGCATTGGCCATGGCACTCATTGAAACTGAACCGTAGCCATAGGCCGCAAGGTATGTACCGATTCCGTCAACATCGGTCACATAGGGGGAGCCAAAAGAGACCACCGTCACCTTTTTTCCCGTTTCCTGAAGCCGATCAATGAGCGCCCGATGTGAAGGATCAATTGTGATAGATCCAATATTCATCCGCACTCTTATGAGCAGTGATGCAAGTACCTGGTCAGAAGAATCGGTACCTGCGACAATGCTCATTATTTGACTGTCTGTCAACGGTTGATAATGGAACTGAGATTTGACATTTCCGTGAAGCCTCGAAACAGCCGATCTAAACGGACGGGAATAACTGAGCATCCCTTCGTCTGTTGCGAGGAGGATATGGCTCAGCCGTTTGCTTTCCCCCGGAGAAATCGGAATATTTTCCTCTTCATCTTTTACAAGTGTGATGGACTTACTAGCTGCCTCCCCGGCGGAAGATTTATTAGACCACTTTCCGAGCGTCTCCCTGGCGTTCTCTATGGAGACTGTTCTCTGGCGCCAAAGGCCTAACTCCTGTTTCGCATCAAGGATCTTCTGCACCGATCGGTCGATTCTCTCCTCGGAAATTCGTCCACTGCGAACTGCCTTCAGTACACCATCGATGGCGGTATCGTTATCGAGCGGAAGCAAAACAATGTCCGAGCCAGCTTCAATTGTCCTGACAGCCGCCTCACCGGACCAGAAAGCCTCCGTAATGCCACCCATCTCCATGGCGTCTGTCACGATAATTCCGTCAAATCCAAACTCATCCCGAAGAATCTGTTCGCTCAGTTTGTGGGAAAGCGTTGCCGGCAACCGTGAGTCATCCAGGACAGGAATAGCTATATGGGCTGTCATCACCATCTTAACTCCTGAATTAACAGCGTCCTTGAATGGTGAAAGGTCGACTTTTCGAAACGTCGCTTCATCCGATTCAATAACCGGAAGTGTGGTGTGTGAATCGACGCCCGTATCACCATGACCGGGAAAATGTTTTGCGCATGCGATGAGGCTGTGATCCTGAGCACCTTTGATAAATGCAATACCGAATTTTGATGCAATCTCAGGCGAATCTCCGTAAGAACGGAAATTAATGATGGGGTTTTCCGGATTGCTGTTGACATCCATGACCGGCGCGAAGGTCACGTGTACCCCTACGGCCCTCGCCTCTATTGCTGTTATTTTCCCCTGCTCATACGCAAGGTCCAAATCACCTGTGGCCGCCATTGCCATGTTTGTGGGAAAGAGGGTTCCCCCATCAAGGTGTTGGCCCACCCCCCGCTCATAATCAGCGGCAACGAGGAGCGGTATCCTTGCCACCGATTGAAGTTCGTTGAGATTCGCAATAGTACCGTGGACAGAACCGAAATAGGGTATCATACCCCCGAGATGCCGCTCGGTGATAAGCCGCCTGACATCACGGAACGTGAAGGCGTCATTCCGATAGAAGTTCCCTGTGTACCTCACCATGAACATCTGCCCAACTTTTTCTTCAACAGACAAGTCGGAAAGAGTGACCTTGTCTGTTCTCTGAAGAGCTTCCGGGGGAGGGACGGAACATGAGCAGAACATCAACAACAGTGCGCCAGCAGCAGCTTTCTTATTCATTCAAGAATACCCTTTCAATTCGTTTACCTCCCAAACCGCTGAAAAGCGTGTACGGATTGAGACCTAAATCTTTGCTAATCTCCTCGATTGGAAGATGGTTATTCCCATCCCGCCCCCAGATCAGAACAGTCTCCCCCTCTTCAGGTTCTTCTTTACCAAAGTCTACCATGAACTGGTCCATGCAAATTCTGCCTGCAATCCTGTATCTCTTTCCGTTCCACATGACGACACCCCGTTCAAACCAAGCTCTCGGCATGCCATCGGCAAAACCGACCTGTACGACGCCTAAGTAACAATCATCCCCAGGTTGGTAAAGTGCTCCATAACTCACAGGTGTACCGGCTTCGATGTGCCGGACAAGTACAATTTCACCCTTGAAGTTCATCACCGGCTGAACCGACAGAGGGTCGACAAGCTCAACCGAAGGACTCGCACCATAGAGAAGTATTCCCACACGAACCATATTGTAATACGAATCAGGCATATTGACAATCGCGCCACTGCTTGCGATATGCACCCATTTGGGAGAGCAGACTCTCTGAAGCTCGTGAACCGCGTCATCAAATCGGCGTTTCTGTTCATACGCAAAAGTGAGGTCTCCTTCATCAGAGGTTGAAAGATGCGTATAGACCCCATCAGGCTCCGCCCCGGTCTCCTGTTTAAGGCTTCCGGCAAATTCAGTCACATCTTTCCACGGAATCCCGAGGCGGGTCATGCCGGTGTCGAGTTTTAAATGAAACTTTGGCAGAGTGAACCCATTATTAACGGAATGTTTGAAAAGATCCAAGTCGCTAAACCATGAAACAGACACTGTAATCGAGAGCTTCGCAGATTCTCTGATTGCTCGATCTGACAATCGTTCAAAAATAAGAATTTCGCACTCCACTCCCCCGTTCCTGAGTTCGATTGCTTCATCGAGGGTAAAGACGCCGAGATAGTTAATTCCCGCTCCTTCGAGCATTTTGGATACGGGTACGGCGCCATGACCGTAACCGTTCGCTTTAACTACAGCGAGCAGTTCAGAATTACCTGCACGGTTCATAACAATACGGGCGTTATGACGAAGACGATCAAGACGAATTTCCGCGACAGGATTAGCCATAATCGATCACGAAATTACGTAATTCTTCCGGCGTCTCCACCGAACCGGTAATGATGAGACCTCCAAATACAGCAGCCATTTCACTCCTCTTCCAACTCTCTATTTTCAGACCCTTCATCAGTAGTGATCTGTAGAACGATGATTCGGTTATCACAGAACCGTGAAGACCAATGATATCATGCTGCCCCATCTTTCCCGTTAACTCCTCCACGAGCTCCTGCAGTCCTTCTATTCCCGTTCGTGCGAGCTGTTCTGCTAGGAAGTTTCCCTCCTCGGCGTGGTTCAAAAGGATTGAAGACATGGCGGCCACTCGGGAAAAACTCTCACCTCCGGACGCTAAATCAAGTGCCTCCACAAAATCCCCCGCACCAAAATGATCCACCACTGCTTTCTTGAGATCGAGGATCTCCTCCGCCTCAGACCTTTCCATCGCGATCAACTGGGTAATAAGGTTCTTCCCCAACCAATAGCCACTGCCAATATCACCAATCTGGTAACCAAAACCACCTGCCCGAAGGAGATTTCCTTGAGCATCACCGCCAACAGCAATAGAGCCAGTCCCCACAATTAGGGTTATGCCCCGTTCATGCCCCCAGATCGCCCTGTGGGCCAATTCGGCGTCGGTGATTATCTGGACAGAGGCCGACGGGACAAGTCGTTCGAGGATTTTGTCAAAGGCCGACCTGTACTTATGATTACTCAAGCCCGCCATTCCCAGAACCGCCGAACGAACCTCTTGTCCCGAAATTTCCACTCTCTCAAGTGCAGATGAGATCAATTGCTCTAGACGTTCACTTGCAAGTTCTCCCTGTGCGTTGGGATTGGTTCCGGAGCCATTCACCATAACTCCGGATTTGAGATCGCCGTTCGCCAGAAGAATATCTGTCTTGGTCCCTCCGCCATCGGCGGAGAGCACCCAACCATCAACCGCCATACTTCTCCAGAAGGAACAACTTGAGACTGTGAAAGTTGTCAAACTCCCGAGTGCTGCATCCGAGAATCCAGGAACTGACATCTTCGAAAGGGATGTCAATGACGAGATAGACCGGGATTCCCAGTCGATAGGCCGTCGTCACCTCGCCGTGGGTCCCTCCACCCTTCAGCACACTGCTGTCCCAGAAACAGATGATGTAATCGATTTCTGTCTCGATGGCATGAAGGTCTCCCTCTATAAATTTCCGAACGGTAGTCTTGAAACGGTCCCGCTCATCGAATCGCCAGTCCCGGAAATTATCGAATTCATCATCAGTCAAGACTTTGTGCTGAACTTCAACAGGATTAAACACACTGTGACCCAGTGCATCTGATAGCCATGTGGTCAACTCCTCCCGCCATGCCCGCCCCAGTTCAGGAGCGTTCTCCATCCCTCCCGAGAGATAGGCCCTCATTCAGTAGATATTCTGGTAAAAAGAAAGATATTAATGACCGTCCAAACTACTAACGTACCTAAAGGGATGATGAGAAGTACCATTGAATGAGGAGTCCCGATTAGAAAACCTCTGGACAGTTCACCAAGCACCGATGTGGGAAGAACACTCAACAACGGTTGGATAGATTCGGGGAAAACATCAAGTGGAACAAACCACGCCGAGCCAAAACCAAGCCCGATGAGTAACAGAAGCACGGTCAACTGGCTCGTGATGGCGTCCTTTGCAACGATACCAAGCGTCAACCCGGCGCTGGTGCCGATAAAGATGGCGAAGAGGATCAGAAAAACCATGGAGATCTGGCCGCCAACAGGATAAAGGTGCCCAAGAACAAATTGAAGGATCACCATGGCAAGTATGGAGCGGACGGCCCCCTCGGGAGCGACTGACAGTGTAAGGCTCATGACCGTGGCGCTGGGTGTTGATGGTGAAACGTAAACCGAACCATAGAATTGGCCGGAACCTCTGTTTTGGAATATATCATGAAAGATGGCAAAGAGACCGCCGGAAAATGCAATCATCAGAACAATTCCAGGGATGAGCCAGGCGAGTTTCGGAACGTCTTCTATGTCCGGAGCTGTGCTTGAGAGGCCAAAACCAAGAGTAATATATATTCCGATCGGCAAAAGCAGCGCGAGCGAAAGCTCTCCAAGCCAACGGTGCCTGATGTGAGCGAACCTGCGATGAATGAAGGCTGATATCAGGTTCACTGTCTACGACTCCGTGGATGTCATGATCAGCGTTTCAAGCCCAACCTTATTCGCCGAGTAGTCTATCAATTCTTCTTTCATGGCGAGCTTAATGATTTCGAAAAAAACCTTTCGCTCCCTCGCGTAAAAATCGAACACCTGACCGACCTGTGAAGGACTTACCACAGTGGTGACTTTGCTCATCGTTTCGTAGAGATTTTTCGGGAGTTTCCGAAAATGAATTTGAAAATGAAACAGTTCTCCCGTGTTTTCCAAAAGTCTGTCTAGGGTACCGTCCAAGGCAACATGGCCATGGTGCATGATCACAATCCTGTCGTGAACCCTTTCTGCTTCGCGAATGGAATGAGTCGTGTAGACGATTGTTTTGCTTCCTCGCATCTCTTGCAAGAAATCCCACACAATATACTGGGACCTCAAGTCAAGGGACCCCGTGGGCTCCTCAAGAAGCAGTACCTGAGGATCGGGGAGCAGTGTTCTGCAAAGGAGTGCCCGCCTCTGGTATCCTGATGAGAGGTCACCTGGAAATTCGTGAATGAACTGCTTGAAATCGAGCCGCTCCGAAAGTGAGGATATCCGCCGGTTCATTCGATCACGAGGCACTCTGTAGAGACGTCCGTGAAACTGCAAATTCTCGAGAACGGAGAGCTGCGGATCAAGATTGATTTCCTGAGGCATGAACCCAACCATACTCGCCGTTTCCGTTCTCCTGAGTTGGGCATCCTTCCCATCGATAAAGACTGAGCCGTACTCGGGTTTGGAAAAACCGGAGATTACCTTAAGTAGGGCGGTCTTTCCGCTATCATTCGGCCCGACGACCGCCATAATTGATCCACGCTCAATCCCGAACGATAGACCGGCAAGGAGGGATCGTCCGTTTAAGACCTTACCGACTTTTTTCAGTGAAACTGATGCTTCCATTGTCCAAATCCTAGAAAAAAAGAGCCAATTCTCAACTTTGAGATTAAAAGAACTCGCCTTCCTCTACTACTTGAGTCTTGGTTGATTTCTCCCACCTTGGTTCTTGATACTTGACTATTGGGCCCCTTTTCAGTGAGCATGAAACCATGATTCTCCAACACCACAATCCACAACAACTGCAACATCCAGCGGAAGAGCAGTTTCCATCTCAGATACAACCAGTTCTCTCACATCATCAAGTTCACCGTTCGGTACTTCAAACAGCAACTCATCATGAATCTGCAAAATCATTTTCGATTCAAGCCGTTTAGCCGAAAGTTTTTCATGGATCGAAATCATCGCCAGTTTAATCATTTCAGCAGCTGTACCTTGAATAGGCATGTTTATCGTCGCTCTTTCTGCCGCGCTTCTTACCCTCTGGTTGCTGTCATTAATATCATGGCAGTACCGACGTCGTCCAAGCACGGTCTGAACATACTTCTCTTTTCGCGCAAACGCCAACGTCTCATCGATGAATTCCCTGATACCTGTATAACGTTCGAAGTAAGCATCAATAATCTTTTTCGATTCGGCCATGGGTATGCCAAGTTCTTGAGAGAGACGGAATGGACCTGCTCCGTACATAACGCCAAAGTTTACTATTTTCGCCGTCCGGCGCATCTCCGGTAAGACCAACTCCAGCGGTACATCGTAGATGTTTGAGGCCGTGTATGCATGGATATCTTCCTCGCCGGCGAACGCCGCGTGAAGCCCCTCATCACCGCTCAAGTGAGCCACGATTCGGAGCTCAATCTGGGAGTAGTCGGCTGAGAGAATGGTCCAGCCATCCAATTGGGGACGGAATGCTTTCCTGATCTCACGACCCTCCTCGGTTCGAATGGGGATATTCTGGAAATTAGGTTTGCTGCTCGAAAGCCGTCCTGTCGCCGCTACCGCCTGACTGAAAGACGAATGTATCCGCCCTGTCTCGGGATGAATTAATTCAGGAATGGCGTCAACATAAGTTGACTTCAGCTTCTGGAACTTTCTGTATTCAAGAATCTTCTCCGGAAGCGGGTGCTGATTCTTGAGCGATTCCAGAACGTTTACGTCTGTGGACCGTTTCCGAATTTCCGGCAATCCGAGCACATCGAACAGAATTGTAGCAAGTTGCTTGGGCGAGTTGATGTTGAACTGGTTTCCAGCTTCCGCGTGGATTTCAGTTGAGAAAACGTCGAGCTTATTTTCCATCCAGAGAGACATCTCACGCATCAGAGACTCATCTACGAAAACTCCGTCTGTTTCCATCGACACAAGACACGAAAGCAAAGGCATCTCCACCCGGTGAAAGGAATCTTCCAGCGATGCTTTCTTCAGTTCTTTGTTTAGAATTGGTGTCAACTGTAGGCATACGTCTGCATCTTCGGCAGCGTAAAATGATACATCCTCCAGTTCGACCTCATCCATCTTTTTCTGTGCCTTGCCTGTTCCGATGAGATCGGTGATCGGTTGCATTCTATAGTGGAGATGCTCTTCACAGAGGTAATCGAGTTTGTAAGAGCGTAATTCGGGCCGGAGAAGGTGGGCGGCGATCATCGAATCGAACTGTACGCCGCTTACATCAATTCCATGACGTCTCAAGATCACCATATCATACTTGATGTTTTGGCCACATTTGGCCAGAGAGTCATCTTCAAGAAGCGGACCAAGCGCTTTGAGGACAGTTTCCAGATCATCCTTGCCGTCATACAGTTTCCCCCTCTTCTCCGGAAAACGAATAGGGAGATACCACCCTTCATCAGGCCGAACGGAAAAACTAAATCCAACGATTTCGGCAAGCATGGGATCGGTGCTCGTGGACTCTATATCGATCGAAACCAAGTCGGCCTGTTCAAGATCGTTTATCATAACATCGAGCTCTTTTCGAGATTTCACTGTGAAGTAATTCTTCTTGATCTCGTTTTCGATTTTGGCGTCCTCGTCAACGCGAAATCCGTCCAGTTGACCCTGAAGGCGGAAGAATTCAAGCTCTCGAAAAAGTTCTTCCATTGCTTCAAAATTGAATGTTTCCACCTTCATCTCATCCAGTTTAACAGGGACTTCGAGATCGGTCTTGATCGTTACAAGTTCGCGGGAAAGCTGCGCACCTTCAACATCGTTCATCAATCCTTCTCTAGCTCGTTTATTCTTCACATTTTCTGCGTGAGCCAGGATGTTGTCGAAATCGCCGTACTCATGAATAAGTCTGACTGCAGTCTTCTCTCCCACGCCAGGAACGCCAGGAACGTTATCTGAACTGTCTCCCATCAATCCAAGGAGATCAATGATCCGTTCGGGTGGCACACCCCATTTTTCTTCAACTTCAGATGGGCCGTAGACGGTTGAGTTGCCCGCCTTCGAGGGGGCATGGAGAAAGATTGCATCTGTAACCAGCTGCATGAAATCTTTGTCACCACTCAGAATTCTGCACTCAAGTCCCGCCTCGACAGAACGGTGCGCAAGCGTGCCGATGACATCATCCGCTTCAAATCCTTCCACTTCCAACCTCGGTATATTCATCGCTTCTACAAGACGCCACATATGGGGGAGCTGTTCACGGAGTTCATCGGGCATCTTTTCGCGAGTCGCTTTGTATTCCGGATACATTTCGTGACGGAAGGTCTTTTTCTTTCCGTCAAAAACGGCCGCAAGGTAATCAGGAGATTCGTCCCTCAGAAGCTTGAAAACAGAGTTTACGAATCCGAAAAGGGCACTTGTGTGGAGCCCCTTGGAAGTGATGAGAGGGTTCCGGATCATGGCGAAGTGGGCTCTGTAGACCATAGCGTAGCCATCGATGAGGAACAGCCGTTTCTTATCCGAAAGACTCACGAAAGAAGTTATCACGCGGAAAGGGGTGCCTTCAATTGAATTCTCAGCTGTCACGCACCTGCGGAAAACCCTCCAATAATCAGTAGCCTCACACCTGTCATCTCACTTAATATCTTTCTCTCAAAGAAGAGGACAATAACAATTATGGAATACAGACTTTTGGGAAATACGGGCATAGAGGTGTCGCAGCTCTGCCTCGGCACAATGACCTTCGGCGGCCCCGCCGATGAGGCTGAATCGAAGAAAATGTTTGGCAAGTGCAGGGACGCAGGAGTGAATTTCTTCGACTGTGCCAATGTTTATGAAAAGGGCCGCTCTGAGAAGATTTTGGGGAAACTGATGGCCGGATGCAGAGAGGAGGTTATCATCACCACAAAAGTCTACTTCCCTACGGGTGAGGACGTAAATGCGCGGGGAGCCACGCACAAACATATCCGGCATGCGATCGAGGGAAGTCTACGCCGATTAAAGACTGATTACATCGATCTCTACTTTCTTCATCGGTTCGATGATATTACCCCATTGGAAGAAACTCTCCGCGTGTTGGACGATCTGGTCCGTGATGGCAAAATCCTCTATCTCGGTGTAAGCAATTTTGCGGCGTGGCAGGTTACAAAGGCGTTAGGCATTTCCTCTGCCAACGTCTGGAACCAGATTGAATGTATTCAGCCCATGTACAATCTTGCGAAACGGCAGGCTGAAGTTGAACTGCTTCCCATGGCGAAGTCTGAAAATGTGGGTGTCATCAGCTATTCGCCCCTTGGTGGCGGGCTTCTCACTGGAAAGTATGCAAAGGGTAAGAAACCAAAAGAGGGCCGCCTGCTCAATAACAAGATGTACAAAGAGCGGTACCAAGATCCCCGGTTTTTCGAAATCGCCGAAGCTTTTTCCGCCTTCGCCGAGAGTAGAGGCTTCTCCCCTATCTCACTGGGCGTGTCGTGGGTCGGCGCTCATGAAGCAGTAACGGCGCCTATAATCGGAGGACGAAACTATGGGCAACTCAAACCGGCTCTTGAGTCAGTGAACATCGACATGACTGATGAACTTCGGTCGGAGATATCCGCCCTCTCTCCCACACCTCCTTCAGCCACCGACCGCAATGAAGAAGCCACCCAACACAACTACGGTGGAAGATAGCTGAAAGAGAGTATCTTTTCGTAGTCCCTTGTCTGTTCAGAATATCACTGAACTTCGCTATCCATGAAGATTAACCGTCTCCCTCGACCAGGTATTTCACTTGCGGACGCTGCTACCGCAGCGGAAAGCTATTTCGGAATCACCGGTAAAGTAACAGAACTCGCCGGAGAACGGGATAGAAACTTCCTAATCGAGGCGATGTTCGGAAAGAAGTTCGTCCTCAAGGTCGGCAATGCCGCCGATGAGGAATCGGTCATCGATTTCCAGAACCGGATGCTTCTTCACCTCTCTTCAAACAGTGACGGATGGCAATGGCCGATTCCACAACCAGACATGAGGGGTCAACTCATCAGCGATTGGGAGAACGACCGCGGTGAAAACTTAAAAATCCGCTTGCTCACCTTTGTTGAGGGAATTTTCCTCGCCGATTACACGCCCCACACTTCTGCTCTGATGAAGGAGATTGGAAGTTTTCTCGGTTTTGTCACGCGTTCGCTCTCCAGCTTTTCTCATCCCGCAATGGATCGTCCTCTCTATTGGGACATGAAACACGGCGTGAACCTAGTGCAGACACACCTCCACGAAATCACAGACGAGAAGAAAAAAGATCAAATAATGTACTCAATTGAATCGATAGAAAAAGTACTCCTTGATGTAAAAGATTATCTACGGGAGGGAGTCATTTATAACGATGCCAATGATCACAATCTGTTGGTAGCCTGCGGGGACAACGGTACCGGGAAACTTGTCGGTGCTATAGACGTGGGTGATTCAGTTTACTCTTGGTTGGCAGCGGAACCGGCCGTCGCATGCGCCTATGCCATGCTGAATAAACGAGATCCCTTCGCTATAGCCAAGCCGATAGTGTCCGGTTACCACAAAACGGCACCTCTTAAAGAGGAGGAAATATCGGCTCTTTTCTCTCTTATCTTACTCCGCCTCTGCATGTCCGTCGTGATCGCCGCGCATCAGAAGGCTCTGGATCCAGAGAATCAGTACCTATCGGTAAGTGAAAAAGTGGCGTGGGACTTGATCGAACATCTTGGCAGAACCTCTACCGAGTTCGCACATTTCAGTTTCAGATTTGCCTGCGGCCTTGAACCGTCACCCGTTACACCTCATCTGGTCAACTGGATGGAGAGCAGCAAGCCTCAGTTCTCGAAAATCGTCGATGTGGACCTTGATGACAATAGTGTTTCCTCAATAGATCTTTCCATAGAAAATGTCGCGCTCGCGGACGGTATCTGGAACGACGTACGGAAAATATCACCAATGATAAGCATACCCTCGATCGGCCGATATGACGAGGCTCGGATGATTTATACCGCCGATCAGTTCGCGGAGCACGGGAATGAGTCTGATGAATGGCGAACAGTTCATCTCGGCGTAGATCTATTCCTGCCTGTCTGTACCGCTATCTATGCACCACTAAAGGGAGAGGTGCATTCAATCCGTAATAACAGTCTTTATCTGGATTACGGCCCCACGGTCATCCTCGCCCACGCCCCTCAAAATGCACCCACGTTCTACACCCTCTACGGACATCTCGGCGTAGAGGTTCTAGACAATCTTGAGATCGGTCAAAAGATCATGAAGGGCGAGCAGTTTTCTACAGTAGGTAGCAGTACTGAAAACGGCGGATGGCCACCCCATCTCCACTTCCAAATCATTACCGATATGCTCGGTTACGAAGGGGATTTCCCTGGCGTCGCCAAACCATCCGAGAGAAAAATCTGGCTCAGTATCTCACCGAAACCTTCAGCGATGCTCGGCCTTCACAGTACGGAGGTGACAGCACGAGGGGCCTCGCCGGAACTGATTCGAGATTCACGAAAAACGCATCTAGGACCTAATCTCAGCCTCTCATATCAAAATCCTCTAACAATCGTCCGCGGCTGGATGCAGTACCTCTTTGATTACGAAGGAAGAAAGTATCTTGATGGTGTAAACAATGTTCCTCACGTCGGTCATTCCCACCCGAAAGTGGTGGAAGCCATTCAGAAACAATCCACCGTGCTCAATACAAACACGCGCTACCTTCACGAAAATGTGACAAGATTGGCGGAGCGAATCGTTGCCAGCATGCCAGATCCCCTCTCCGTCTGTTTCTTTGTGAACAGCGGTAGCGAAGCAAACGATCTTGCGCTCCGTCTTGCGATGAGTCATACGGGAGGAACAGACATCATCACTCTGGAGGGAGCTTACCACGGCAACCTCTCCACTCTCATTGACATCAGTCCATACAAATTCGAAGGACCGGGAGGAAGTGGTATCCCTGATCACGTACAGATGGTGTCGATGCCCGACGGCTACCACGGACCGTACAGTTATGATAAAACAGATGCCGGGGAACAGTATGCTGAGGATGTGAAAGAAGCGATTGACCGAATTGCAAAGCTCGGTGGTAAAGTTTCGGCCTTCATCGCGGAATCGATGATCAGTAGCGGTGGTCTGATAATCTTTCCGGACAACTACCTCGCCAAGGCTTACGCACATATCCATAACGCCGGGGGCGTCTGCATTGCCGATGAAGTTGTAGTAGGCTTCGGCAGGACAGGAAGTCATTTCTGGGGCTTTGAGACACAATCGGTGGTGCCCGATATCGTCACCCTTGGTAAGCCTATGGGAAACGGGCATCCTATCGCGGCGGTGGTAACAACTCCGGAGATCGCCACCTCGTTCGATACGGGTATGGAATACTTCAACACCTATGGCGGGAATCCCGTTTCCTGTGCAGCGGCGCTGGCTGTTCTGGATATTCTAGAGAAGGAAAGACTTCAGGAAAACGCAAAGAAAGTGGGAGACTATCTTGTATCACAGCTAAGTCTGCTCCGAACTGATCATCCTCTCGTTGGCGATGTACGGGGAAGTGGTTTCTTCATTGGTGTAGAATTGATCAAGGATCTAGAATCCCTTGAGTCGGCGCCGGAACACGCCGCCTACATCGTCGAACGGATGAAAGAAAAGGGGATCCTTATTTCAACTGATGGTCTACACCGAAACGTTCTGAAGATTCGACCGCCGATGGTCTTCTCGCGGGATAACGCGCAGCTCCTAGTGAGCACCTTAGATGAGGTCCTTCGCGAAACTTTTTGCCAACAACTGTGTGTCACCGCTGATTGAAAACCCCTTTGGAGTTTCCTTTCTTTGGGCGATGAGTTAACTTCAGGGCTCGCATCATGAATCCAAACAGTTAGAAAATAGTAGGAGGCACTATGAGTCAACCTTTCACACTCCCAGATCTTCCATTCGATGAGAACGCACTGATGCCAACCATCTCTGCTCAGACAGTGGGACTTCACTACGGTAAGCACCATGCAGCCTATTTCAATATGCTGAACACCCTTTCAGAGGGGACACAGTTCGCCAACATGTCGCTGGAAGACGTGGTTACAGGCAGCTTCGGGAATCCCGATACACAAAAGATATTTAATAATGCCGGACAGGCGTGGAACCACATCCTCTACTGGAACCAGATGCAGCCCGGAGGAGCGGACGTGCCGTCAGGAGAATTAGCGTCCAAGATGGATGATGCCTTCGATGGACTCGATTCCTTTAAGGAGCAGTTTACTGCTTCAGCGGTGGGCGTTTTCGGAAGCGGTTGGTGCTGGTTGGTGGAAGAAAAAGGCCGTCTCGCCATTATGGGAACACCCAATGCAGAGAACCCCCTCGTCCACGGAAAAAATGCCCTCCTTGGAATCGACGTTTGGGAACACGCCTACTACCTTGATTATCAGAACTTGAGGGCCGACCACGTGAAGGCTGTGTTGGACAATCTCATCAACTGGGATTTCGTGGCTGATAGGCTCAGCTGAGTTTACAATTAATCAGAGAATAGGATCCCCAGGCCATTCGGTCGAGGGTTTCTATTTCTGCTTCTCAACGGTTCCCGGAAGCTTGAGCTCTATGGAAGTCCCTTTCCCCACTTCAGAAGCTTTAATCGCAATTGTACCACTTAGAAAGTCCTCAACAATCCGCTGCACCATGCTGAGCCCTACACCCCATCCTCGCTCCTTGGTGGTGTAGCCTGGGCGGAAAATATTCTTCCAGTCTCGTCGGAATATGCCTTTCCCGTTATCTTGAACTGTTATGGATATATGTGACCCGTCCTTATCGGATTTGAGTTTCACTTCCCCACGCTCCTTATCGATGGAATCGATGGCGTTTTTAATAAGGTTCTCAAGTGCCCAAGTGAGAAGAGTCGGGGAAGCTTTCACTGTCTCGTCCCCGCTCTCCACACTCAGAACAATTTCCCTTGAGTTGGCTGGCAGTCGTTTTTCGAAATAGGACTTCAGTTCTTCCAGCAGGGGTGTCACCGCTAAAGGCTCCATCTTCGGGACTGACCCCATGCGCGAGAAGCGTTCACTAATCTCTTGAAGTCTCATGACATCGGTATTCATATCTGCAGCGAGTTGAGAAGACTCTTTCGGATGATCCCTCAATCGCTCCACCCACCCCATGAGAGACGAGACCGGTGTCCCAAGCTGATGTGCCATCTCTCTGGCCATACCGAACCAGATGTGCTGTTTCTCTGTTCTGCGGATGATCTGGAAACCGGAGAAGCCTAAGAAAATGAACAATGCAACCGCACCTATTTCGATATAAGGTAACAGACGAAGTCTTCTGATTAAGACAGAATCGCCGTAATGCAGGTAACCAAGTTGAAACTCGAGAAGATCGCCTCCTGCCTCACCTTCAAGCGTTACAAACAAGGGGATAGGCTTGTTCTGGGAATCCATCTCATCCATTAGTTTCCTCGCCACCTCGACATCCATATTCTGGTCATCGCCAATGTTCCGCCAGTTCACAGGATTCCCTTCCGTATCTGAATGGATGATCGGGAAGGTCACTTTCTGAATGATCTCCCGGAAGACAAAGTCGAGTTCATTATCGTCGGCGTCGGTGACCCCTTTGGCGATGAGCCGTGCATAGAGAGCAACGGTCTCGCGACCCTCACGCCGGAGATCATCTATGATGGATTGAGTATAAACAAAAAGACCGAAAATCAGCAGAATACCCCCAATAAAGAGGGCAGACTTAATATTCCCGGCCTGCCTGTAAATCCGCATGAAGTCCCTTAGCAGAAAATTAGTGCGGTGTGTTCAGTTTATATAATCATTTTCCTGCATACAGGAGATGATGGCATCGACTTCTACTTGAAGCGTAGATTCCGAAGTATTAACAATCAGTTCCGCATTTTCGGGCTCTTCGTACGGATCATCAATGCCGGTAAAATTCTTGATCTCCCCCGCCCGAGCCTTCGCGTACAGGCCTTTCACATCCCGCTTTTCACACACTTCCAGAGGACATTTCACAAACACTTCCACAAACCGCCCGATCTCATCTCTTGCATACTTCCGCTCTGCGCGATAAGGAGAGATAAATGCGCAGACAGTGATGACACCGTGCTTCACCAATCGTTCCGCCACAAACGTGACTCTCTCAATATTCAGATCGCGGTCTTCCTTGCTGAAACCGAGGTCTCTCGTCAGCTTCTGCCTGACTACATCGCCATCGAGCCGTTGCACGCGATATCCCATGGATTCGAGCTTTTCACATAGCGGAATCGAAATGGTGGTCTTGCCAGCCCCGGACAGTCCTGTTAGCCAGACAGCCACCCCTTCCTGGTGCTTATTCCCCGGTGTAAGTGTTTTATCGCTAACCATTTTGGAAATGTCTCCTCAAAACTTCTTCAACTTCTGGTCGGGTGAACTCCTCTGGGAGTGGTTGTCCCTTCGCAAGCATTTCGCGAACCTTGGAACCGCTTAGAAAGATTTTCTCGTGGTCCATCGCGCGGGACGTCTTCGCTGTCGCCATGGAGAGAGTTCTTTGACAAAAAAATGAATGTTCAAAAAAGAGCGGCTGAATTCCGAGTTCTTCACTTGAGAACTTATCGAAAATACGCTGAGCATCGTAGCTGCCGTAGTAATCACCGACACCGGCGTGATCCCGCCCAACAATAAAATGGGTACATCCGTAATTCTTTCGTGTGATAGCGTGGAATACCGCCTCCCTCGGGCCGGCATATCGCATAAAGGCTGGATAGACGGACAGAACCGTGTGATGGTGAGGATAATAATAATCTATGATCGCTTCATAGCACTCCATCCTGATCTCCGCCGGAATGTCGTCTCCTTTTGTTTCGCCGACTATGGGGTGAATCAAGAGGCCGTCCACGAATTCCAGTGCGCATTTCGTCAAATATTCGTGGGCTCTATGGATCGGATTCCTTGTTTGAAAACCGACAACCGTCTTCCATCCTTTTTCATTAAATGTTTTCCTCAGTTTCGACGGGGACTGACGGTATTCGCCAAACTGGAGATAATGGGGCAGCTGATACACCTCAATTTCACCCTCTAAATACCAGTTTCCGCTATTCTGTAATGCCGCCACGCCCGGATGAACGCTATCGGTAGTCTGAAAAACTGCTTCCGCTTCTTTTTCTTTCTGAGCCTCATAAATGTTTGAAATAGTGATTTTTCCCAGCGTTCTTCCATCACCGTCTTGCAATGTTGCCTCATCAGCCGACCTCACTTTATCCGCTTCACTATCACTCAGCGGGAGGACGATGGGCAACGGCCAGACTAGGCCGCTTGAGAGCCGCATATCATTCAGCACGGACAGGTATTCCTCCTGCCCCATGAAACCTCTGAGAGGGCTCATGGCGCCGGTGGCGAGCATCTCAAGATCAGCTTCGCTTCTTCGGGAGAGTGTGATCCCAGGTACCTCCGTGTCGAAATCTTCAGGGGTGTCCTTACTGAGGTCGATTAATATGTCACCGTGCGGGTTATTCATGTTTGAATCATTGCTGTAACGGCGGGGAAATTACAATTTCCAGATCATCAACCAATGCGCTCTTTTAACCGTAAGAAAAAGCTGTTCGCGAATTGTGCGAGATTCGATCTGTAGAGGGCAGTGAAAGTAGTGAGAGTCAAGATTATCCCAAAAAGAGAGATGACCCGTGCTTTTCTATAGGTTGAATCATCCACTGAGAACACTATAGTGTGATTCCCTCCAGGCACACGAATGCCTCTGAGTACGTGATTCGTCCTGAAGATATCGGTTTCCACTCCATCTACCGCCGCTTTCCAACCGGGGCCATAGTAGTTCTCTGATAACACCAATAATCCCCCACCACCAGTTTTCGTCTTCAGAGAAATGCTGTTCTCTGAGTACTCAGTCACCTCAACCGAGCCCGTTGACAGTTTGTCTTGTCCATCAAAGTTCTGAACAACAGCTGTCTTTCGAGGATCAAAATCAGGATTAAGGATCGCATCCAGAGATGAGGCCATATCTTCGACCGAGACGGAATTCTCAACAAACCACGCTTTAGGAAGAACATATCTGTTTTCGTACACGTTGGTGCTGCCCTTAAATACAAGCCGGAATCGGTCGTCCTGCATAGACCTATTCGTGATGATGTACTTGACATTCAACATGTCCTGGACAGCACCGCTGTTCAGCGCCTGTGCATCCAGAAGATCTTGGTAACTTCTCAGTTTGACCGGTCGATAACCGCCCACAATAGAATGACCAAAATAGGCATACCAATTGGTTCCGAACTGTTCCACCGGCATAATCCTGTGGAGCCCGAGGTTCGCATTCAGGTACTTCACTGCATCCGTGGTCCGATAGCCCGAGCGGACTGCTCTTTCAGGCTTGAGGTGAATGAACTCATTGTTCACAATCCACAAATCAACAAGTGTAAGCACCACAAGAACCAAACCCATTACATATCCCGTGATTCTTTTTCTTAGGGAAAGCCAGACCACGACGAGTACGGTTGAGGAAAGCAAGAGGGCTAACAGCGCCCCCTCTCTGAAAAGATTAATTCTCATATCTCTGAGCTGTCCTATGACCGCCGGTTGAAACCGTACCGATTCGCCCTGTTTGGAGAATGAGAGCAATTCTGGTCCAAAGAGAAAAAACAATAGCGAGAAGCCGACTATTATGCCAAGTGCCGCGATGATTCTCTTCCGAACATTTTCGGAAAGAGAGGTCTCCATTGCCGCAAAAAGATCGTTAAGCGCATTAGAAGCGAGAATTGAACAGGTGAACGGGAGCAGGACATAAATCATGGAAGGTACGCGAAACCGGCCGAACATAGGCGCGAGCTCAAAAATCGGCCAGTAGAGTAGTGGAAAATGTTCACCAAAACCAATGATCAGAATGATCGCGGAAGCAAGGGCGATCGAAATCTTGTAACCGTTTGGTTTCCCGATCAGAAACCCGATCACTGCCAAGACAAGAACAACAAGACCCATGTAGTGTGTCGATTGTGTGAAAGGCATATATCCCCAATAGGCTTGTGACTTCAGACCAAAAAAGTAGGGATACAAGAGGGAAATGGTCTCCCTGGGGTGGAAGGACCACTGAGTGGCGTAGTCCCAGCTAGTCCCTTTTCTCGCGTCTTCTGCCGAATCGAGGGACGAGGAAGCTCCCCGTGTGGAGTGTCCCTGAAACTCATATATAGGCAGGTATGGATCAGCCACGAGGATTCCGCTGAGAAGGATGGCGCTGAGAAGAAGGGTCAACCTGCCGCCGGACACCTTCCAGTTGAATACTCTGAACCGAACTGCCCTCCCTTCCTGCCAGAGCCAGAAAAATACAATCAACATCCAAGTGTAATAAACGATTTGAACGTGCTTGGTCCACAGTTGAAACGCCGTACAGAGTGCCAGCCCCAAAGCAGCCCGAATAGTGCGATCCCTCAGTACTTTTTCTGCAAATAGAACTACCAGAGGAATAAATGCGATAGCATACATTTTGGCTGGATGGCCGGCGTTGATAAGCCCGAACATATAGGGCGATAGCGAAAAGGACATACCTCCGAAAAGCGCCGGTACCTCGCCTAAGTCTCTCCTTCTGAGGTAATAGTACATTCCAACTCCGGCAATAATGAAATGAAGCCAGTATCGTATCCCCAAGTTAAAATCCAGCGCGTCAAAGACCTTTCTTAAGGGGTCAGCGGGCGCATGGATAAATCCGCCATACGAAGGCATACCGCCGAAAAGATGAGGATACCATTGCGGCATATCATCGTTGTTTGATTCGTACTGCTCTACCCAACGATCCAGAGGCATTCGATGAAAAATGTCAGCAGATTCAGGAATCTTACCATCAAGGATCATCTCCCGCAGGAATATGAAACTGACCGCCGCCATCAGAAAGGACGCTAACCACCGATTCATCCTCATGCGAGCCCCCCTTCTACTTCGCTGATGGCGGAAAGCCATGCAGTTAGATTGCCGCTTTCATTCGTCCGATAGTATGCGATTCCTGATGAATACATATGGGTAAGAAACGGTTTACCACTATGAGAGAAGAGTTCAAAATTGAGAGCCAGACGTGATAATTCGTCATTTTTTAACTCACCCTTTTTCTCGAAATCTGCCTCAAAGACTGTCGACTGGGCTCCCGATTCAATAGCCGCTTTCGAGAATCTCCAACCGGTGTCGGGCGAGGTTACTCCAGTAATTCCCTCGAGCCAACCTGTGAGACCGCGGATCAAACCGCTCATTTCGAGCCGGCGCCTTGTAGCGAATCCGAAAAGTCGGACAATCTTTCGAACTACGAAGTTCCACCCCCAACGGAGCGATGAAGGAAAGGGATACCACCCGCCACTGACGCTCTTGAACCACTCGGTCCTTCCGAAGAAGAAAACCACACTCGGTGAGTCATGCATCTTTCCCAGTTTCCATTTTGGGTAAGGGGCTCCAACAGCAACCTTCCCTGACTGAGTTTCGCTCACGCAGAAACTGTCCCAACCGTCCAGGAAAACATGGACATCAGGATCGATAGCAAGGACGAATTCAGACTCAACTTGAGCAAAAGCTCTGTCGAGTGCTGAGGCGTGGGCAATGGAACGTTGACTGTGCTTGGGATCATGGGATTGAATTTGCACGGAAGCAAAATCGTTAAATACGCCGGCAAGCTCGCTGTCCTCGCCGGCGGAATTGTCTATGATGAGGAATCTGATATTTTCCGGATTTTCTGCCTTTTCAAGCAGATTCTCTGTGAGCCTTCCCAAGTGTTCGGACGAATACCAATTTACCGAGACGACTGTGATGCTCCCTTCCTCCATCACGCTAGCGATTCCGCCTCGAGAGTACTCAGCAGGCCAGAGATTTCCACCGCTTCCCCATTGAGCTTTTTGTCATCCCGTCGGCCGCTACGGTTGAGGTCAGGATCTATGAATGTAGTTATCACAGATGGATCCAAATCCGCTTCCAGAAATTGAAATAGTTTTCGGCAGACCGGTTCTGACTCAGCCAAAAGTCTCTCATAGGAGAAATGGAAAGTACGAACTGTTCTCGACTGCAGCGTGTCAAGAGCTCTTCTGTTGTATGCACACCACAAACTGAAACCGTCTTCTGTTGAAAGCCTGTTGCGTTTGTTGAGAGAGTGGGCTACGGAAGCAGCGCTTCTTGAAATAGAGACAATTCTTGTCTCATCAAGGAGCGCCATGCTCTCCAGCACGTCGAGCCAACAGTGCAGAGTAAGGCAAACCCTCGGGTCTTTCCATCCCCAATTCCGGCTGTTATATTCACAGGTGTCAATGAGCCTCTCCATTTTTCGAGCATATTTTCCTACGGCGACCTCCTCAGGAATTGCAGGATCAAACGACTTCACCTCATACCCCGAATGGGCAAGTATTTTGTCGCTCAGTTTCCTGAAATCGTAGTTTTCATAGAATCCTTTTGGATTTTGCGGAAGCGGCTTCGGTTTGAAATTCTTATCAGATCCCATTGAAATCCCGTTCAAGTGAAGTATCCCAGACACCGTGGAAGTACCGCTCCTGTGCATCCCGACAACGATGACAATCATGCCTAGCTCCTCCGCTTGAGAACGTAGAGCGCACCGTTGGAAAAAACCTCCCGAAAACCGGGAAGCCAGGCCAGCGGATTTCTTAGTGTCGGAAGACGGAACCGAAACTTGTATGCCGGACGAAAGAAGTAAAGTCCCCTTTTTTCCAGTTCGAACCCGGTTATGTCGAAAAGACGCTCCATCTTTTTAACGGAGATTCTTGTCCGCTTGGTGGCAAGAAGGTATTCAATTCCTGAGGAAGGGTGCCCCATCAACCGGAGATATGCAACGTAAAGACTATTTGGCAAGAGGTGCAGATAAGGAATCTTGCATAAGGGATTCTTGACTGTCTGCTGATGGCCGGCGAAAGGACAATGGCGTGGGGGAAAAGAGATAAACTGTTTGCCGTCCTTGGAAAGAAGCGACTGCATATTCTCAAGCGCCGAAGTCTTATCATCAATATGCTCGATCACATCACGAATTACAATAACGTCAAATGTGCCGAAGAAGGCGTTATTGTAGGAAACAGGGTCACAGATATCACCAGCCACCAGTTTGATATTAGAATTGTCGTTGAGCATTTGCGAATGAGCGAAACGCAAGGGCGAAAGTTCGATGCCCGTACAAGAGGCTTCGCGGGAGCGGAAATACTGAAGTAGGCCCGCCTCAGCCGGCCCTACTTCCAATATCTTCTTACCTGTATAGTTATCGAAGCCGAGAAACTTGGCAAGAACGTGTTCGCCATACCAGGCCTGTTCTCGAAAAGCTCGCATGCTTCGTGCATCGATCTCCTCAGTCGATTTGGGAACAGTTCTCCCCTCCTCTCTCCTGAGTACGGTTAGGTGTGATATTTTAGCTGATTTGTTCATCCGTCAGTAGTATCGTTTTCGAAAACCGGTCCACTCATCACGGCGGAAAATAAATCGGCGTATATACGCAAGCATAAAACCACTACCATAACCCATAAGTTGAACGGGAATGACGATGAGCAGAATAAAAAATGCTCTGACACTCCTCACCTGACAAGCCCCAACACCGGAAACAAATATCAGGAAGCCAAATCCGAGTTGGAAGAATGAACCGTACTCAATCGGATCGATCAGGAATCCTGCGGTTAGCACCACCGTGGTGACAGTCACGATCGCCGGTACAAAATGAAGAGGTTCAAGCATTGCATGGTCGATCATCCCGAGATTAATTCTCGCCACCCCCCAATTGAACACCTGTCTGAAAAAGCCGAGGAGCGTGGTGCGGCGCCTGTGGTAAACGATCGCCTCTTTCAGATTTACGACTTTAGCACCGCTCCGATGTATTCGATGACTTAATTCAATATCCTGTCCGTGCCTGAGTGAACCGAATCCGCCAACTTGATTGTACAGTTCTCGAGTCATTCCCATGTTGTGACTCCGGGGATAGAATTTCGCGAGTGGTCGATCGCTGTGTCCCCTGAAACCGCCAGTAGTAAGGAAGGAAGTCATGCTGAAATCGATGGCCCGTTGCAACAAGCTGAAATCTCGCTTAGAAGAGTCAGGACCACCGAAGGCGTCGAACCGTTGATTCTGATAGGCACGGGTAATCGTCTCCAGCCATAGAGGATCGGCCTCACAGTCCGAGTCAATAAACGTGAGGAGTTCTCCCTTGGCCGCCTCTATTCCCCAATTACGAGCAGCACCAGGACCAGAATTCATCTGGTTGAGACACTTAATGTTTAGATTTAGATCTTGTTGTTTATCTTCAATTATTTCAACAGTAGAATCTGTTGAACCATCATCAACAATGATCATTTCAAAGCGATCTGGACCGATCGTCTGCAACGCCATTGAATCGATCAGATGTCCGATCTCGGCCGCTCGATTATACGTGGGCGTGATGACGCTGATGAACAGATCGTCGGAAGTGATCGTAGAAGAGATGGCGCCGGAGCCTCAAGAAGATGAACTATCATACAGGACGACTTCCCGCGCTGTTTCTTGCGTCCTGTAAGTGGCTTGAGCAATCATTTCTCCCAACAAGCCGATGGAAATAAACTGCACCCCGAGAATGACAAGCATCACACCGAAGACAAGGAGCGCAATATGGTTTGAAAACGGCTCACTGAGGCCGTATTTCAAATAGAGAACCCGGACTTCCACACCAATTCCTATGAAGAGACTGATTAGTCCGAACAGACCAAAAAGGTGCAACGGCTGTCGGGTATATCGATTCAGGAAGAGCACGGTCAAGAGATCGAATAACCCTCGAAAGTAACGCTCCTTTCCAAACTTGCTTTCACCAAACTGACGGGGACGATGGTTCACCACCAACTCCGTAACACTAAAGCCTTTCTTCCCTGCAATAACGGGAATGTAGCGGTGCATTCCGCCGTAGAGGTCCAGCAACTTGACTACACGACGCCTGTAGCCCTTCAATCCGCAATTGAAATCGTGAATCCGAATGCCCGTTAAGAGTCGCGTGACGAAATTAAAGAACTTTGAAGGCAGCCGCTTGGAGAGCGGGTCGTGTCGTTCTTTCTTCCAACCTGATACGAGATCAAACCCCTCCTCAAGCTTTTTCACCAGTCGCGGTATCTCGTTTGGATCATCTTGAAGGTCGGAATCGAGAGTCACGACAAAATCTGAGGAGGCGTGTTTGAAACCCTCGGCGAGGGCCGCCGATTTGCCGTAATTCCGGAGGAATTGGATCAGACGAAGTCTTCTGTCATCTCGGCTCCGTTCCTGCAGATACTCAGATGTTCCATCACTGCTTCCATCATCGATGCAAACGATTTCATACTCGTAGCCGGAAACGGCTGAATGAATCTCGTCCAACAAGAGCGGAATCGATTCCCTCTCATTGAAAACGGGTATAACTATGGAGAGGCTAGAATTATCAACCAAGACGGATTACTCTTTTAGTCTCTCTTGGAGCCGGACGTTGTCCGCATCGATTTCAAGCGCTTTCCTGTAATAAACACGTGCGTCCTCAGGACGTTCTACTTTCATCAAAACGTCACCGAGATGTTCGAGAACGACAGGATTTTCGGAGTTCCTTGAGACTGATTGTTCAATGTAACCCAAAGCTTTCTCGTATTTGTTGAGCTTATAGTAGATCCATCCAATAGTATCGAGATAGGCCGGATTTTCAGGCTCGAGGTTCACTGCTTTCTGTGCCATATCCAGAGCACTGGACAGCTTTATACCCCTTTCCGCAAGAGTATAGCTGTAGTTGTTAAGGGCCTGACCGTCATTCTGATCAGAGGAGATCAATTCCTCGTACATCTCATCGGAGTCAGTCCACTCTTCAAGATAGTTAAAGACGGTAGCCAGGAGATGTTTTGTGGAACGTGACCTGGGATCAATAGTGAGGGCGGCTCGAAGGCTTTTCTTGGCAAGCTCGTATTTCTTCTCCATGCTGTACGTACTTCCGAGGAGGTAGTTCACACCAAAGTTCTGCGGAAACTTATCTCTCGCTTTCAATAAGATAGCAATAGCGTCGAGTAGGTTATCCAGATTGATGTAACCCACGGCGAGATTAGTATAGCCGGATACTTCCTCAGGAAAAAAGTCCACTTGCTCGGTTGCGAGCTGAGTGAGGCGAGAGTAATCACTCTCCCCAATGGCAATGCGCCCGAGATAATAAAGTATTCCCGGTGTTCGAGTCCCTTCCGCGTACAAAACGGAAAAAAGCGAATCAGCAGACTCTATTTCATTGTTTTCAAAAAAGAGGATCGCTAGTCGCTCCTGCACGGCGGGATCGTCACTGGTGAGTGCGGCCAGTCGATTCAGGCCATTGACCGCATGATCAAACTTCTGGAGCATCACAGCCAGTTCGCTGTAAGCTTTCCAATACTGGATATTTTCCGGTTTCTCTTTCGTGAGGATGGAGTAAGCCTGCCAGGAAAATTCGAGATCTTTACGCTGACGCGAGATCTCTGCGGCCCGCATCAAAGCCTGGAGCTCTAAATTGTTCTTCTCGTAAACCGACCACAGCTTCTTCTGCGCTGCTTCAAGATCGCCTTTCCTTGATAAAATCTCCCCCACGATATAACCGTACTGACGCTGTCCGGGGTGATCCTCTTCGAGAATCTGATACTGCTCCAACCCCTTGTCGATCTGATTTCGCATTAGATACTGCTGGGCCAGCAATTCACGCGCCTCTACATTGGACCGATCCAGCCGAAGCGCCTCCATCAACGATTCTTCGGCTCGGTCAAGTTTTCGTAATCGAACATAGACTTCGGCCAGAGAAGTATGAATACTTGAGGAGCCGGGATCGTACCGGAGAGCATCCTGGAATTCTATGACGGCCATGGGAAAGTTTCCCTGAGAGAGAAACATTTCACCGTCCATGAAATGCTGAAGCGCCTTCGTATTGACCTCTTCAACTTCCTCGCTTTGGGCAGTGGTAGTGGTCTCTTCTGGTTCAGCTACCGGCTTGACTGAACAAGCTGTCAAACAGAAAGCCAATCCCATGCTGAGCCATAAAGGGATGATTCTATCAGGGATGAGATACATTTTCCGACAAGAAAAATTTATCCTATGCTTGTTCATAAGACAAAGTCAATTTGTGGGAGTTGAATTCTCTTTGGTATCGCCTACGTTATTCCCACCGAGACGCTTCACACCATACATCGCCCGGTCAGCCTGGGAAATTAGATCCCTTACACCACTACCGTCAGCAGGGTATTCGGCCAGGCCGGCACTGATAGTCATCTGGACCGAAGTTCCATCTTTATCGAATCTGTGCTCCGCCACAGCGCTGACGATTCTCCGGGCGGTTTCTATTGTCCCGCGCTTCCCAGCTTTTACAAGAACAATGGCAAACTCCTCTCCTCCGTAGCGGGCCACTATGTCAATATTCCTCACAGCATTCTTCAACAATGCCGAGGTATCTCTCAACACATAATCACCGTAGAGGTGGCCATGCGTGTCGTTAACCCTCTTAAACTTATCCAAATCGAGCATTAACAGGACAAGTTTCTCGCTGTACCGGCTCGCTCTCCGGAGTTCCTGTTCAAAAAGTTCAATGAATGAACCGTGATTCAGAAGACCAGTTAGGCTATCGTGCATAGCCGTTTCTCGGACAATATTATATTTTTTCCACCAGTCCATGAGCACGCCAATACGCGCGCACAGTATCTGAAGATTTCCTCCTTCTTTCCTTCTGTAACGTCCAGAATTCAAGCTTTCAAGTACGAGACATCCTATCACTTTTCCCTGGGTTTTTATTGGAACACCAAAGTAGGAAAAGAAGTGATGACTTTCCGCATCACCTCCTCGAAACCTTCCTCCAGTAGCAGACCCTTCGGCTGACAGATCAACGATCACCGGTTCGCCTCCATCAAAGACTTCCCATAACAGTGATCTCTCTCGCTGAAACCGTGCACCGATGGCAAAATCATTCGTATATCCCATCACCTCTTCTGCCACCACCTCGGTCGGCCGTTCCGGATCCATCAGAATCAGCGAAAGTTTGTCGAAGGTGAAATTCCGCCGGCAGAAATCAGAAATTGCTCCAAGAAACTGCTCCTTTGATCGGGCGATGTCGAGATCCGCCTGGAAGCGGTCCAATTGTTGAAAGAAGCTGAGGTGCTCAGCGTTTAAGTTTCCCGCGTCTCTGTCTAGGTCGATGCTTGACAGCGCCAAGGCGAAGGACTCAGCCAACGGCCTGTGGTATTCTTGAAAATCAGAGAACTGATCTGCGTGTATAATGATGACGCCTTCTTCGGCACCCGCGTTTTTCACCGGAAGAGCTAGAAGAGTTATAGTTTTCTTGACGGTTACATCTTCACAAAAAAAGTGTTGCACAGCGGCGCTGTCTTCTCCCGGCGTGAGGAACTTCCCTTCTGTAAGAACACTCTTCATCCAATCGCTTTCGATGGGGACCTCTGACGCAAAATCAACATTCTCACCTGCCGTCTCTTTTAATGCGAGGGGTCCAAGCTCCCCAGCGTGCTCATAATAGGCGATTCCAAAACCGGGCATGGTCTCGGCTATTAGATTCATAATAAAAGATAGTTTCGGCGTAGCGGCTGATGACAACTCCTTTTCGATATCGGAAAGATTCTTTGCAATAGGTAAGTCCGGCGATGCGGAGGCAGTATGGTTCAGATTCTTCTCTCTATAAAGTTCAAGAAAAACAAGTACAATAATTCCGAGAAACGCCGCCCGAAGGAGACTAAAAACCACACCGTCCGGGTTCGGGTAGATGAACAGAAGGAATAAAATCGCGAATGCAACAATGGCGCCGGTTCTGCTGCTTAAGGCTAACGCGTGTCGGAGGCCGCTCACGCCAAAAATTATAATCTATCGAGAGAAAAAGAAAGGAGACTCAGGCTACTTCTTCTGGTCCTTCACCAACTTGATTTTCCCTCCAAACTCGCCCGGCGAAACCTTTCGGGATTCTCGTGGCGTTTCGAGGGAATCTTCTTCCGAATCTTCCGCCACAAGGGGTGGCTGCAAAGGAACCCCGCTGTTGATCTTTTTTGGAGCTGATTGGATAAAGCCCTGCTGAGTGGATAGCTGAACAGGCACAATCTTTCCGCCTTCGGGCAGTATCCCGATCGACAATACGACAATGAGAACTACTGCTGCCATAGAAGCAAAAGCGTACCGCGGCTCATAACCGAAAAACTTTCGGCCACTACCAATAGATCGATTAACAGGCTTGGCCTTTCCATGCCTCAACATCTTCAAGAGCCGATCATTAAAATCATCTGAAACTGCGACTCTCTCAGAGGCTCTTACGGCATCCACGGATGATCGAACGCCAGTAAGCACAGCTGAACAGGTCTTGCAGAAGTCAATATGACTCTCGAACCTGTTTAAGTCAGAAAGAGTGAGTTCTTTTTCGATATATGCTGATACTTTGTCCTGAAACTCGTAACAATTCATCAAATAGGCGTCCTCCTATCTTTTTGAACGTGCTTAAGCTTTTCCTGCAACTGCAGCCTCGCACGGTTGATTCTCGATTTAATGGTTCCAAGTGGAACATCGAGTATCTTACTTATTTCCTCGTAAGAAAGTTCCTCAATATCTCGCAAGATGAGAGCGGTCCGAAAATGGAGCTGCAACGACTGAATAGCGTTCTGAATCTGTGTCTCAGTGAACTCGCCTACCATCTCTTCATCGGTGGTATCTTTCACAGGAATGTCAAAATCTTTTTCCTCAATCCCCAGCTGACTCAGGTATGAAACTTTTCTCCGCTTACGTTTTCTCAACTCCGTCTTCGCAAGATTGGACGCGATAGTAAAAATCCAGGTTGAGAATTCACTGATGGGCCGGTAATAATCCTTTTTTTGAAAAAGTTTTACAAAGGTATCCTGAACAATATCCTCCGCTTCTTCCCTCGTTCCGACAAATCGGTAGATGAAGTTCATCAGTCGATTTCGGTAGCGATTCACCAGTTCCACGTATGCCAGTTCATCGCCTTGCTGGAAGCGAAGGATTAGCTCCTTATCGCTGTACTGTACTTTTTCAGGCATGGCCAATCGTAATCCTGTGGAGTAAGGGAATCAGCAATATTTCACCGGAAGATTTACCGGTCTTGAGGTTCTGATCCGCCATGAAAAGTTCTCTGACATTTTTTCCAAGCTCATTATGGGAGAAGTTATTGAGATAATTGGGAAGTTTCCGAGAAAGAATCTGGTTCAGCCATCCAGTCTTCGGTGAGGTACCGTAGTCTCCATCGGGGAGTCTCATCAGATAGAGTTCTTGGAAAAGTGTACTAAGGTTTGACACTAGGACGGAAACACCGACACCTTGGGACACAAGACTACGTCCAATTTGAATGCTGTCCCTAAGATTCCGGCGCCCTACCGCATCAGACAAGTGCCAAGGGAAAAACTCTCTCTTCCAACCACTGAAACGCTTTACTTCCTTCGCTTCGATTGGGCTTTTCTCTGGTATCCCGATCTTTATCTTCTCGATCTCGTTAGCAATGTGGTAGACCGAATCGCCACACAGTTCAAGCAACAGTTCGGATGCTTCATCGGTAGCGGAAACTTCATTCCTGTTGAGAAGAAACTGAACCCATCCTGCCATCTTATTCAGAAACGGGGGAGCGGTATTTATTGGAGGAACGATTTTCGACAGATTCTTGAAGAAGGCAAGCTGTCGGTCCACCTTGTCCAGTATTACGATAAGACAGTTATTCGGATTGGGCGAGGTGCAATAACGGAAGAAGTCGATTTTTGCTTTGCCAGCCATCCTGGTAGGGTTGTGGAGAATATAGAGCTTCTTCCCACCGAAAAGGGAGTCTGACGAAAGGTCTGCCACCACTGAAGAATAGTCGGCGGACTCCGCTGAAATGAAATGCTTCTCCACAGATTCATCTGAGGAAAGGGCCTTCACAACTTCATCAACGAAGAGAGTCTGGAGATAGTAGTCATCACCGTTCAAGAAGTAGACCGAAGTGAGGCAGCCGTTCCGCACGGATTCGAAAGTCACCCTAAGACTAACCGCTTTCATACCAGTACCTTATTGCCTCTGAAAGAAATAACATACACCGCCACCCAAGAAATTAGAAAACCGGGGATGAGTGAATAGAGGCCCGTCCATTTGAAGAAGTTGTCCCAGATTATCACCGTGACGAAGCCGATGACCATTCCTGCGAGGACGCCATTGCGAGTGGTTTTTTCCCACCAAAGAGAGAGTACTAGAGGTGGACCGAGGGCGGCGCCGAGACCTCCCCAAGCGAACAGGACCTTATCAACAATTGAAGCCGGGAGTCTTGCCAAGAGACTTGCGGCAGCACCAATTACAAGCGTCACTATTCTGGAAATAAGAACCAACTGTGACTGACTTGCCTGCGAGTTGATGCTCTGATGATAAAGGTCTTCAGCCACCGAAGAAGTGGTCACAAGTAGCTGGGAGTCTGCAGTCGACATCATTGCAGCCAGCGCACCACAGATCAATATACCGGCAAACCAGGCAGGAAAGACCGTGGTGGCGAGTACGGGCATCATCTTCTCGGGATCGGAAAAATGCCCCGCACCGAAGTACGCAATTGCCACGACGCCCATCAGTACCGCACCACCATAGGTAAGCACCGCGTATACGATGGCGATATTCTTGGCTTTTCCCACTTCACCGATAGATCGGATGCTCATGTAGCGTGTCAGAACATGAGGTTGCCCGAGATACCCGAGGCCGATTCCAAGACCGCCGATGATCCCCGTCAGGAGCTTCCACCCCCTTCTCTCACCGGAGACAGTAAGCAGATTTGAATCGACAGTGGAAACCTTCTGAACTAGAGCATCAAGTCCACCCACCTGCTGAAGCGCTACCACCGGCAATATCACTAGCGTCACAAGCATGATGATTCCCTGAACGAAGTCCGTCCACGCCACAGCCAAAAATCCGCCCATTAGAGTGTAGAATACAATAATCGATGCCCCAATCAAGATACCTTTGAAATGTGAGAAGCCAAAAGTTTGTTCCAGAGATTTTCCCGCCGCATCAAATTGAGCAGCGATGTAGAAAATGTAGCAGAAAATAATAATTCCCATAGTTACAAGGCGGATCAAGGGATCTTCACCCCTGAATCTCAGTTCAAAGAAACGGGGTAAAGTGAGAGCTCCCAATTTTTCGCTCTCCAGACGAAGCCTCTCCGCTATCAGTATCCAGGACAGTATTACCCCCGAGCATCCCCCGATAGCAGCCCACAGAGCCGGCTGAGGCTTCACCCCGGAGGGATCGCCCAGTCCGGTGGCATAGGCGAGCCCCGTAAGACCAAGTATCAACCATCCGCTTTGTCCAGAGGCACGTTCAGATAGTGCAACCACCCACGGCCCCAGCGACCTCCCCGCCAGGAGGAAGTCGGGCAATGTCTTATTAAATCGAGAGGTTATGATGCCAACCACTAGGATTAGCACCAGATAAATGACAAAGCCGATGGTGACCGCCTGATTCATGAGATAATCCCACTCACTGCGATGATTCCCACCAAAATGCAATAACCGCTGAAAAGATAGAGTTTCCCCGACTCAAGGATTCCCAGCAGGATTCTCAATGTACCTAGTCCAATAACAAAGGACGATGCAAACGCCACAGAAAGGGCGGTCCCTGACACTTCGTTCCCTCCTATCGCCAGTATGTCTGGCAGCATCAAAAGTCCCGATCCAAAAAGCACCGGGATGGCTATCAAGAATGAAAATCGGCCTGCCATTCGGCCAGAGATCCCAAGCCAGAGGGCGGCGGCGATGGTCACTCCGGATCGGGATATTCCCGGCAAGAGGGCTGCAGTTTGGGCCACACCTATGAAAAAAGCTGTCATCAAAGTGATATCACTGGATTGTGACGGCGTAACCCAACTAGTACTCCCGAGAATAATCCCCGTGACTAGGAGACACCAACCGACAACCGAAACAGTACTGAAAGCCAACTCAATGTCAGATTTGAAAAACAGCCCGATTAATGCTGGCGGCACCGTTGCAATGGCTATGGCAATTATCTCCTCAAACTGTTTTTCTCTGACAACCCTCCTGAGGATTGATTTCAAATCGTTCCGAAAAATAATAAGAATGCTGAGGAGGGTACCCAAATGAACAACTACCTCAAACGTCAATCCGGGGAGATCAGCGTTGAGCCAGTTCGCCAGTAACACCAGATGGCCCGAACTGCTTACCGGCAGAAACTCGGTAGTGCCCTGAATTACTCCGAGGAAAAATGCATCTACCGCCGACATGTAACTCCATAACGATCGGAATCTTCTTTTCCACTAAGAAAACAAATATTTCTTCCGGCCATCTCGCCGTTGCGCCGGAAAGAGTGAAGACCGTTTCTGGAACAACAGGTACACCTTTTGTGAAACCTGATATTTTCATTTCTAACGCCCGCTTCAATCAACTGATCAAGATTAGCCATGTGAAGGTCGAGAGTGTAACTATTCCCCCCGCACTCAGTCAAGTAGTGACTCTGAAACTGTTCAGCAACATCATCCTTGATTTCATAACAACAGCTTCTGATCGAGGGTCCAAGAAGACAGTGGAGATTGGTGACAACAGCACCGAGTTCTGAAACCATCAGTTCAACACCCTTTCGGACAATGTTCGCTGCAGATCCCTTCCAACCGGCGTGTATAAGACCTCTCGCTTTGCCACTCTTCTCTGCTACGAATATTGGAACACAATCGGCAACCTGAATTGCCAGCACCACCTCAGGGTGGTCAGTGATCAAGCCGTCTCCCTCACCGGAAAAACCGGGCGAATCGACAAAAATATTTACGCTGGAGTGAACCTGACGGGCGTAGGCGACGCAATCGCCGATACCCCTTTGAATTGAGGCACTGTTCAGATCATCAAAGCACCCTTTGCCCTTCCCGTGGCGGTAAGCCAAATAGGCGCCTCCATAGAGGAGCGTCGCCGATAGATTCTCAACTGTGAAGTGCGGCTCCTTGATCGCTTTAAGGAATTTCTGAAAGGGATGTCACGAGCGAGTCGCCCACAAATTCGCCCACCAGAGTGAACCTTTTCTTTGAATAGTTCAGCACATGTATGGATGAGTTGAGGCCTGGATGGTCCGAAGCAATAGCGAAGTGCCTGCTTACACCGCGGGACAGATTCGCTTTGTCCAGATTGATTCTTACGGCAGACCGCGAATCCGCCGACCGAAGATGCTGAGCTAGGAACATGGCAATGTCGTACCCTGTCAGTGCCATGAGGATCTCCTCACGGCTTTCATAATTGCCTGCCACCTGCCACGCTTTGTCGGATAACGGTGCCTCCTGTGGGTGAAGATAATCAGTCAGAATAGTCATCCCCTCTAGGTTTGGTCCGATCATCTCCTGATTCAGTTCATCAGGTTCATACCAGTTGGCGTTTCCGAGAAGCCGAGTCTCCATACCGTACGAGGAGAACTGTGACGCAACATAATTGATATCTCCCGCGTGAATCGGAAGGTAGATGGCGTCTATGCTTGAAAGAATAATTTCAGAGGAGTCCACCTCTTCCTCCTCTATACCGACCCGCTCCTCTTCGAAAAAGTCTGACGTAGAAAGCTGAAAAGTATTGTCGACTGTGTCAAGGAGTATCTCCCCCTGAATCTGTTTCGGTTTCCGTTCCTCCAGTCTAAAGGCTGCACTGCGCAAGGCGGACAGTTGCGGAGAGAGATCAACCGGAATCCCTGAGTACCACTCTACGGAAACGATCTCAGCCCCTAGCTCATCGGCCTGCATCAAAAAACCGTCCGTCAGACCTCTACCTAATTGATCCGACGGCGCCATTACCGCAATCGTTTTTGCGGCTAATTGCTCCACCGCGTAGCGTGCCGCATACCGTCCCTGAGATGACAGATCGCTATTCATCTGGTAGACACTCTCCCCTACCGATGCGAGACCATTCAGACTGGACGTGGGAAAAAGGAGAGCCGTTGCGTCGTCCTTACCAGCAGCGGCAACGGCCAGCGCCGCGGAATCCTCCGCCGGACCGATGATGGCCAATACGTTTTCATTACGTGATAGCAACTCGGCCGCCCGTATACCGCTCAGACCGTCCTCAGTGGTGATAACTTCAGTCTCGATTGAATAGCCATCCCGTCTTTGAATTTCCCTTGTCGCCTCGTGGATGCCCGCCACAAAAGAACTGGCAACCTTCTCGATGGCCGGGCCACCAGAGAGAATAACACCGATGGTCTTTGACTTACCTCGACTCACATATGTATCGCCCTTAAGCCTGTCATAAAGATTATGGTACGGTGATGGCAAGAACGATCTGTCAATCTTGAATAGGACCAATGCAGCTTCGTCTTCTTCCCCATCGGCCATCAATCTATTGGCGATTGCAAGGGAGAGGATCGCTCGAGAACTTCCGTCAAGTTCGATAGCAAGAAGGGCATTTAGCTTCTCAAGTCCAAGATAACTTGAAGAGACCTGTATGATTTTGTCATCAAAATTCACGTTCCATGATCCGTCGCTGACGCGGCTGGCATTGAGATAAGACTCGAGCGCGGATCCGTAGTAACCCTCACTGAGATAAGCATCTCCCAGCACGTCGTAAACGTGTGGAAGATATACACTGTTGTCATGATTTTCCAGAAACTCCCGGGCAGTGGCCTTTACTTCGCTGAAGCGTCCAATTCGGGCATAGGATTTCATGCACATTAGGATGCTAGCAGTCAACTGGGGTGATTGATCAATTGGGTAATTCTTTAACCTCCGGAAAATGTCGAGGGCGCTGTAATAGCGACCCGCGTTATAGTGTGAGACGCCCTTTTCAAAGAGTTGCCGAGATCGAGATGGGGTAATGCGCTGGGTTGCATGCAGAGGTGATACAAACTCTGCAACTGAAAAATATAGAAAGAGGACTGCAAAAAATCTGGAGAGAGTCAAAAGCGGTCTACTCAACGGTAACACTTTTGGCCAAGTTTCGAGGCTGATCGACATTGCACCCCCTAAGTACCGCCAGATGGTAGGCGAGCAACTGTAGTGGTACGGAAGCAACAATGGAAAAAGTTCTTGGGTGGGAGGACGAAACTTCGATCAAATGATTAGAAATCTTCATCAATTCAGGGGTCTTCTTATCGGTGACTGTAATGATTCTCCCCTTTCTAGCTCTCACTTCCTGAATATTAGATAGAACCTTTTCAAAAGTCTTATCGTGGGGGGCGAGAAAGACTACCGGCATTTTCTCATCAATGAGAGCAATTGGGCCGTGTTTCATCTCGGCCGCCGGATAACCTTCGGCATGTATGTAAGAGATTTCTTTCAGCTTAAGTGCCCCCTCAAGAGCCACTGGAAAGTTTAGCCCTCTTCCGAGATAGAGAAAATTGTCGGCGTCAACCGTTTCTTCGGCTATGTTAAGTATGTTATCACTCTTACCAAGAATATCTTCTATCTGCTGGCCCATGGCTGACATAGCTCTGGCAAGCCGGCTGCACTCACCCTTGGACATCCCGCGATTGCGTCCGAGGTGAAGCGCAAGCATAAATAGCACTGTAACCTGAGCGGTAAATGCCTTGGTGGAGGCGACACCGATTTCCGGCCCCGCGTGTGTGTATATACCGCAGTCAGTCTCACGAGAAATCGTACTTCCCACAACATTACAGATGCCCATGGCGAGGGCGCCTTTCTCTTTTGCTTTCCTAATAGCGGCGAGCGTATCTGCCGTCTCTCCCGACTGGGAGATGGCGATAACAACAGTCTCCGAATCAATGATCGGCTTCCGATAACGAAACTCCGAAGCGTAATCGACATGGACTTCGATCCGTGCATACTCCTCAATAAGGTTCTTGCCGATGAGGGCAGCATGCCAAGAGGTGCCGCAAGCAGTGATGTAAATTCGGGAGGCCTTCTCAATTCTTGGGAGAAAGTCGGTAATGCCGCCGAGATGTGCTGTTCCGCTCTCCAAGGAAAGCCGTCCCCGCATGGTGTCCGTCAAAGTATTTGTCTGCTCGTAAATCTCCTTCAACATGAAATGGGGGTACCCCCCCCTTTCGATCTCCTCAAGATTAAACTCGATACGTTCCATCACCTTATTGATGGGAGAGTTGTCCAAGATTCGGCGGACTTCATATCCGTCCCGTCTCATTTCTACAAGGTCGCCGTCATCGAGATAGACTACATTTCTGGTGTGTGGAATGATCGGAGAAGCATCAGAGGCGAGGAAAAATTCATTATCTCCCACGCCCAGGACAAGAGGGCTTCCGAGACGTGCTCCGATAACAATCTCAGGATCATCCGAACAGATAGCTGCAATGCCATACGTTCCAACCACATCCTGAAGAGCCGATTGGATCGCCTCCGCGAAGGTGAGTGAATCGGAAGAATAAACCTTGCCAATAAGCTGAACTAAGACTTCGGTATCTGTTTCAGTTATAAAGGTTACACCCTCTTTCTCAAGCGCTTCTCGAAGTATGCTGTAATTCTCGATAATACCGTTGTGGATCAGTGAAATCTTGCCGGACGCATCGCTGTGGGGGTGAGCATTCAGATCGTTCGGGGCGCCGTGTGTCGCCCATCGGGTATGGCCGATCCCTATGGTCCCGCGGACGGTCGATTCGTCCAGCAGCTTTTCTAGATCAGCCACCTTCCCTTCGCATTTCAGGATTTGCATCCCGCTCTTCCCGGTAGTGGCAACTCCCGCAGAGTCGTATCCTCGATACTCCAACCGCTTCAAACCGTTGACAAGAACGGGGACTGCGTCTTTTCTTCCGATATAGCCTACTATTCCGCACATGGACGATCTACTCCCACTCGATGGTACTGGGCGGCTTAGAACTCACATCGTAAACAACTCTGTTCACTCCCGGAACCGAATTAACGATCTTGTTTGACACTTTCACGATGACTTCTTCAGGTAGGCGATACCAATCGGCGGTCATTCCGTCCACACTGGTCACCGCCCGGAGGGCGATGAGATTTGCGTATGTTCTCTCATCTCCCATGACGCCGACAGTTTTCACAGGCACGAGCACCGCAAATGCCTGCCAAATTTCGTCGTAAATGTTGTGATCTCGAAGTGCTTCAATGAAAATATGATCAGCCTCCTGAAGAATATTTACTCTCTGTTTAGTGATTTTTCCGATGATTCTCACACCGAGGCCGGGCCCCGGAAAAGGATGTCTCCCTAAAACGTCATTCGGGAGGCCAAGTTCCTTCCCTACCTCCCTCACTTCGTCCTTAAAGAGCTCTCTGAGCGGCTCAAGAAGCTCAAACTCCATATCATCGGGAAGACCACCCACGTTGTGGTGAGACTTGATAATATCAGCAGTACCTCGGACGCCGCCGCTTTCGATGATGTCGGGATAGAGAGTACCCTGCCCAAGAAACCTGAAATCGGCGTCCGATTGGACAGCCGATTCAAATGAACGGATAAACTGTTCACCGATAATTCGACGTTTTTCTTCTGGATCAACGATCCCATCTAGATGTGACAGGAATATCTTAGAAAAATCGTGATATTCTACTTCGAAGCCAAGGCTGTAGGCAAGTCTCCCGCTGATATAGTCCGCCTCATTTTTTCTCAGTAGTCCATGATCCACAAACACGCACCTGAGCTGGTTTCCCACCGCCTCATGAATCAGTTTCGCAAGTACCGCCGAGTCAACGCCGCCACTCACACCACAAAGTACATTTTCTTCTCCAACTATTTCTCGAATCTCACTGATCGTCGATTCCACAAAAGATGCCGGCGTCCAATCTTTCTCACAGCCGGCAACATCAAATAAAAAGTTGGAGATTATCTTCTTTCCATCAACGGTATGAACAACCTCAGGGTGGAACTGCGTTCCGATTACAACACCGCCATTTCGCTCAGCTGCCGCCAACACACCATTACCGGATCGAGCCAACACCGACCAGTTCTCTGGCAATTCGTCCACCGCGTCACCGTGGCTCATCCAGACCTGGCTCTTTTCGGAAATGCCGTTGAGTAAGCGGCTACCGTTTTTAACATCAAGTTCAGCAAATCCGTATTCACGCTGACCATTCGACATAACCACGCCGCCATCGTACGTCATGAGTAGTCCAAAACCGTAGCAGATTCCAAGAACGGGAACGCCCAATTCCATGACTAAGGGATCGAGTGTAGGTGCACCCTCAGAATAAACACTGTCTGGACCACCCGAAAGAACGACCGCCTTAGGGTTTCGCTGACGGATTTCTTCAGATGATACCAAATGGGAAACAATTTCGGAGTAGACGTTCTGTTCCCGAATCCTTCGCGCTATTAACTGAGTGTACTGAGAGCCGTAATCGATGATAAGAACTGTCTGCTTATGCAACATTGTTCTGGAATACCTTCCAAGTCTTGAGATTGGCAAACGACTCCTCGCTCGTCAGGTTATAACGTAGAGGCGTTACAGAAACATATCCTTCCCTGAGAGCAACATCATCCACCGATGGATCGTCTTCATGAGAAACGAGTTCACCATCCATCCAGTAATAGACATTCTGACGTGGATCGATCCTCTGGTCGAAGCGTTCCTCGTAGTTGCTTGTCCCTTGCCTTGTTACACGAAAACCAGCAGCTTCTCCATCAGGCGTCTTCGGCACGTTGATATTGAGAGCAACCCCGGGTTCGATCCCATTCTCCAAGACCATTTTAACAAATCTCTTGGCAACTGTGGCGGCGTATGAATAGTCCGGTGTCACCCACGCATCCAGTGAGACGGCGATGGCCGGTACGCCTAAAATTACTGCTTCTGTGGCTGCGGAGACCGTACCGGAGTAAAGTATACTCATTCCCACATTTGACCCTCTGTTGATGCCAGAAACGACCAGATCGGGCTTCCTGTCAAGGACAACCTTGATCCCTAGCTTCACACAGTCCGCCGGGGTCCCCGCAACCGCGTGGCCAGAAAAACCGTTCTCACGCTCCAGTTCACTGATCCGAATGGGATGTGAAATAGTGATGGCGTGCCCAACTGCACTCTTTTCAGTCTCAGGTGCCACCACAACTGTCTCTCCAATATCAGCCACTACCTGTTGGAGGACGTAAATACCGTTCGCGTAGAACCCGTCGTCATTGGTGACAAGAATAAGCGGCTCAGGCAAGGGCTGCTTCTCCGTCATGTGCAAACGCAATGATTCTGCCAAGCGTCTCTTTCATTTCACTCCTGTGAATGATCCTGTCAACAAATCCTTTCTCAACAAGAAACTCAGATCGCTGGAACCCTTCCGGAAGGTCTTCCCCGATCGTCTGCTTAATCACTCTTGGCCCAGCAAAACCGATAAGGGCTCCCGGCTCGGCAAGGATCACGTCGCCTTGCATCCCAAAGCTTGCGCTGACTCCACCGGTGGTGGGATCTGTGAGAATGGAGATATAGAGGCCACCGGCTTTTGAAAACCTCGCCAGTTTTACCGAGATTTTCGCCAATTGCATCAATGAGTAGACACCTTCTTGCATCCGGGCGCCGCCCGAGGCGCATATCATGATCAGGGGTAGTTTTTTCTCCAGAGCGTAATCGACAGCACGAGAAATTTTTTCACCCACCACCGAACCCATACTCCCTCCGATAAATGCAAAATCCATAACGCCAAGAACGACGGTCTTCCCCTCAATTCGACCGACATAGGTCTGGATTACATCTGAACTTCCTGTTTTGACTACGGCAGATTTGAGTTGATCAGAATAGCTTTTCTTCGCTTTGAACTTGAGAGGATCGGCGGATCGAAGGTAAGCATTCAGCTCCTCATACTTTTCGTCCCCGAACAAGATTCTAAGATACTCTTCAGGCGTCAATCTGAAGTGGAAACGGCAGTGAGGGCAGACCATCAGCACCTTGGTCAATTCCCGTTTGAATAAAATCTCCTCGCATTTTGGGCACTTCTCCCACAGGCCGTCCGGAATGGATTTCTTTTCTGTTGTGGTAACTTTCTCTTTTTGTCGCTTGAACCATGCCGTCATAGCTTACGAATTTGGCGAATCTCCCCCGATAATCCAATCTCACCTGGAGGAAGAGCCACCGGTCTTAAACGAAGAGATATAGTCGGGCTCAAGGTGGTGGTAATCTGTCATAGAAAGCTCTTCAAAACGATTCAGAGCTACTCTTGCCACGGACACTGCTGATGGAGAACTCTCCAGGATTTCGACTTCCTGCTCAAGACGATCCAGCAAGTCGTTGCATCCGAAATGGATGAAACAGCTTTCCTTCGCGATTCCTGGCGCCACTGCCTCCCATTCTCCACAGTCCGGTCTGCTCTCAGCCGCCCATCCGTTGGCCTCCAGTTTGAACCGTTGATGATAAACGATCTCTTTGTGAGAACGGAGACAGGTATCCGCTCCGATGCCGCTTAAAGAAGAAGCCTCCGCCATGGCGAGAAGCGTCGGAACGGGAACAAGCGGAAGATCCGCGCTGAAGGCAATTCCTTTGGCAAAACTCAAGCCGATTCTCAACCCCGTAAACGAGCCGGGGCCGATGGAAACAGCGACTCCCTCAAGATTGTGAACGGAAAAGCCACTCTCATTCAACACCTCCCGACAAAAGTCGGGAAGTTTTTCCGCGTGCTTCCGTTCGAGAACTTCTTCCCGAGAAACAATCACATCCTCTCCTTCCGTAATGGCAACACCGCAGACGGCGGAGGCAGTTTCAACCGCCAGCAGTCTCAGCTATTCTCCTTTCTACAAGGATCTCTCGCGAACGTTCTCCCCGTATTTTGATCAACACCTGTATGGCATCAACAGGAATCAGTTGGGGAAAGAGGTCGGCCCACTCCACTACTGAGATTCCCTCCCCAAAAAAATAGTGTTCAATTCCGAGGGCGACCGCCTCTTCCGCGGATTCTAATCTGTAGAAATCAAAGTGATAGAGCGGTGGAGTCGAGTCATACTCACCAATAAGCTTAAACGTTGGTGAATTCACCACATCCTTGACGCCGAGGCTTTCGGAAATCCCCTGCGTGAAAAGTGTCTTTCCGCTTCCGAGTTCCCCAGATAGCGCCACCACATCTCCAGCAGAAAGTCCCTTGGCAAACCGACTTCCTTCAGCAAAAGTCTCTTCGGCAGTGTTGGTTATGAATTTACGGCGCACTTTAACGCTTCCTGAGAGTGATAGTCGGGACGAGCATCTCTTCCAATGAAATGCCACCGTGTTGGAAACTGTCCTGAAGTTGCCCAAGGTACTTGTGATACTGGGTCGGATAGACGAAATAGGCATCCTCCTTGGCGATGAGAAAGTTGGTCCCTTTGACCAGTTCCGGGAGGCGATACTCGGAAGCGCGTTTGACTACAAGAGCGTTTTTCTCCGAACATTGAAGACTCCGGCCGTATTTGTACCGAACCCCCGTAGATGTTTCGCGGTCTGCAACCACCTTGACGCCGCGCTTTACCCGAATGCTACCGTGATCGGTAGTGAGAATTACAGTCAAACCCATGTCAGCTGCGGTTTCGAATACCTCCGACAGCCAGGAACTAGCAAACCAAGTCTCTACCAGTTTCCGGTAGCCCGATTCATCAGGAATCATTTCCCGAAGCACATCAGATTCGGCCCGATGGTGGGTGAGCAGATCGACGAAATTGACGACCAATGCGATGACCGAATGATTGCCGTATTCTTTCATGTGAGACAAAAACCGCTGGCCTTCCCTCGCCACGTTGACCTTGTGATATGAGTGATTCAGGTCTCTCCCAGCTATTTTCAGCAGCAGTTGTCCGAACAACTCTGGCTCGGCCTGATTCATGCTCGATTCACTTTCAACAGTTTTCTTCCACAAGTTGGGGTGTTCATGCTGGATGTCTGCCAAATGACATCCGCTGAAAATCGCGTTCCGCGCGAAAGGCGTCGCTGTCGGCAAGACAGATACATGGTAATCAACTTCTGTCTGGAAGCTCTTTTGAACGGCGGGGAGAAGCGCCAAAGCCTGATCCAACCTGAGACAGTCGACGACTACAAAAAGAACTTTTTCATCCTGTTGAAGAAGCGGTGCCAAACGACTCTCAACTAAATCTGTGGAGAGACAGGGCCGCTGTCCCGGCTTCGCACCCATCCATTCACGATAGTGTTTGGCGATAAATCGAACAAAACCACGGTTTGCAGATCGAAGCTGCTCGGTCAACGTTTCATGAAGTCCCAGTTCTTTCTGGCTATCCAGTTCAATCTGCCACTTAACTAAACGGTGGTAGAGATCCCACCAATCGTCCATCTCACGAGCTTCGGCCAACAGCCTCTCAATCTCTTGAAACTCTTCCAGATATGCGGCGGCGGCCTTTTGTTCCAGAATTGCATTTCCCTCTAGAATCTTTTTACAGGCGAGAAAGATCTGGCTGGGATTAACAGGCTTCGTGAGGTAACCGGCTGTCTTTTCCGATATCGCCTCATCCATGAGCCACTCTTCTTCATTCTTGGTGATCATGATCACCGGCAGATGAGGATTGAATTCCTTCATATCTTTAAGAACAGAAATTCCATCTATCCCTGGCATCACCTGATCAAGAAGGACAAGATCGAACTGCTCCCTCTCAATTTTTGACAAGCCGTCCCGACCGTTGGTGACCTTCTCGACTGAATAACCTTTCTCCTCGAGGTAGAGAATATGAGGCTTGAGCAGGTCGACCTCATCGTCGACCCAGAGTATTCTTCCCCGTTTACTCATTTTTCCGAGCTAAAACCGGGCGTATATATTATTTGGAAAGAGGGAATGGTCATTTTTGAAATACTATTTTGACGTAAGAGTCCAGATACCGTCCCAGTCATCACCGGGCGGATTCTTCTTGAGGTACTCACAACGTTCGATGTAGACGCTGCTTGGATTGGTCGGCCGTGCCGGAAATATTTCCTCTAAAGCTTCCGCCTCTTTAAAGGCACTGAGACTCTTGTCCCAGTCTTGTGACAAATAGAGATCGAGACCTTCATTAAATGTGGGAATCAACTTGCAATAGTCATCATCTAGATCACTTTTTTCCGCCAGAAGTTCAAAAACTTTTACAGGTTTCTTTTTCCCCTTCACTCTCACATTGTCGAGGAAACGCCACTCGAATTGATCCTTGACCGCTGTGTAAGTATTCTCCGCAACCTGAATGTAAACTCCGTACAGCTTTGCTGATGCCTCAAGGCGGGCGGCGATGTTAACCGTATCGCCCATCATGGTATAGTTCATCCGCATGTTTGAACCCATATTGCCTGTCACCATATCACCTGAGTTAAGTCCCACCCGATGGCGTGTGTTGTGCACCTGCTCGGGCCATTCATCGGATCCTGACCATTTTTCACGTAACGTAGCAAGGTGCTTTTCCATGGCGAGGGCAGTAATGCACGCGCGGTATTCATGATCTTCCACTGGAACCGGCGCACCATAGAATGCAACTATAGCATCTCCGATATACTTATCGAGAGTTCCGCCATGCTCCAACAGGATGTCTGTCATGTCAGTAAGATACTCATTCATCAGTGCCACCATCCGTTCCGGCTCAAGTACTTCCGAGAAGGAGGAGAAGCTCTGGATATCGGAAAAGAATGCTGTATGATAACCGGCTTCACCGCCGAGCTTCGGCTCCTGTTTTGCGTCGTACATTTGATCGATAAGCTGGGGAGAGACGTAAGTACCAAATGTATTCTTTAGGAACCGCTTATCTTTCTGCTCAACTATGATTCGATACAGAACGTTGCTGGTGTAGGTAATGAATATCCCGAATATGGGCGCCACAATTGGGATCACAAAAGATTCTTTAATCTCCGGCATATTGATACTGCCCCAATTTCCCGTCAGCATCTTAATCAACCAGAAGCTGTCATTCGTAAAGGCACCAATAGCTATACTGATAAACAGAAGTACCTCCACAATAATTCCGACACCGGCCAGCACCGGGTTCAGAAAAGAAATGAAGAAATAGGCAATAATTGCAAGACCGGAAATAAGCAGTATGTGGGGAAATCTTGAATCAGTCACCCAGCCAATCGCTCCTCCGTAGACATTAATAAAATTCCGATCTAGAAGGGTTTGAATGGCATTGGCATGAAATTCAAATCCCGGCATGGGGTTCTGTTCACCGGCGAAAGTGAAGAAAGACGTCTGTTTAAAATCGTGCAACACCTCTACCGAAACACCGATGAGGACAATCTTGTTGTAAAATGGTGATTCAGTAATGTCAAAGTCCGAGCCGATTCCAAGCTCCACCATAAGTTGACTTCTTGCCTCCGGATCTTCGATTTCTTCTACCCACCGAGGAATCTCTCCGGGAAGAAACTGGCTCATCCAGTCAGTATCTTCATCAAAATCGTTCAAGTCAACATCCGCCACATCCACTACGTTGGAAAGGGGGTAACGATTGAAAGTCTTCCACGCTTCGCTCTCGCCTATATTCACTCCCGACGGGGGGCCGTAAATATTCACCAGAAACCTGCCGTCTCCGCTGAACATTGGGATATCCAGCGGCCCGTACCGAAGCATACTTCCGTCATCGGTCAGTTTCGGCAATGAGTCGTCTGAAATCCCCAGATACTTCTGAATGGCCTTCATCCCGAGAGTGGGATAAAAAACGCCCGGCTCTTTCTCAAGCTTGAGAAATGTAAAATACTGTCGTGAGAAGCCATCCCTGTCCGGCGCTTCGTTTACGAGGCCGTAGTCTGTTTCTGCCGATTGCAAAATGTTGTTTGGGTACTGGATGTACTGAGGCGGCATTCGTGTTGGTTCCTGAACCAGTTTTGTGGCGAGTATAACGGAAGTCCCGTTAGACTGTGCTCGAACGATGGCGGCGGAAAACAGAGAATCACCATGAGCAGGAACCAGATCACTCAGTCCGCGAGCCTGAAGATTGTTTCGAATCTCTTTGAGATATTCGGACTGTCTGTCCGGCGCGTCGAACTGAATATCGAAAACAATCACTTTTGCTCCGGCCTTTGAGAGATTTTCAACCACTTGACCCCACACCTCTCGGGGGTAAGGCCAGGTCCACGGAACAAGTCGGTAGCTCTCATCGTCAACATCAATAAGTACCACGTCGATGCTGTCCTTTGGAATCTCTTCACGGGCGGCCCAGCCCGACAGCGGACCGCGAGTCTTGAAGGCGAGATCGATAACCTTTAGTTCAAACGTATCGAAAGTGTGAATTCGGTGAAGGAAAAACACAAGTAGCAGCGAACCCAAGGTGATACCGAGACCAACGGCCTGCTTTTTGAGGAGGTCAAGAACTGTCTTCATTGGGGATGTAAATCAACGTTAAGCTAAAATACATAATTGGCCGACAATTTCACAGCCAATGTTCCGACCTCAGTTCCCTTGTCTGTGGATTTTATCTTTGATGATGCTGATGAGCGAATAACAAATTTATTGAATGGTTTAAACTCTACGCCACCATTAAGACCAATAAAGGTAAACTGCGACACCCCGGTTACGGTGAGAAGTGATAATCCGGCCGAAAGCTTTGCTCTTCCGCCCCAAAGACCGTAAGTGCCGTTCCCTCCGATCGTCGTCAGCCGTGATTCGCTGTCTGTGAGATCAGCTCCCGCCATGGGAATCTGGACCGTATATCTTGACAGCATCAACGTTGCCTGAAGCGGGCTGTTAAATTTCGCCGATGTGATCAGAGATATCGCCTCCGAATTCGCCGCTTTTTGGACATATTCAGAAGTTCGTTCTTTCTCGAGCATGTCTTCAACTCCAATAGAATTGTAGGTCATCAGAAAATTGTAACTGCTTCCGTTGCGCCTGACCGGAACGCCTACTGAAACAAAACGATTGCTTGTCATTGTATTCTCACGATTGTCTCGAAACGCAATCGAATCTTTCCCTGTGTAGCTGGTGTATACAAGAGTGTCCAAACTAGTCTTCTCATTCGTTCTCGCCACATTCTGGAAACTGGCGGAGAATGAGGACATGCCCGCACCGGGAGCAAAAGCAAAGGTCATTGTATTAGTCTTCTGTTTATAGGGATCAACTGTGGTCCGGAGAATTTTGTTATTTCGACTCTTATATTCGTAGCCGATGGATAATTTGTTGTCAAATACCCTGAATCGGTCGCTGAAAACGAATTCCCTGAGGTTCGAGGAGAGATATGGATTGGCCAATGAAGTAAACTCGGGGCCTACCTGTGAATACTTCATCTCCAAAGTATTGCCGTAGTAAAAAGCCCGCGTTTTGAGATGATAGGCGGAGCTGGGCATGTTCAACACCGCTGCCATCGGTGTCTCAGACAGCGCCTGATAATCTATTGGCACGATGGGCGTCATGTTGATATTGGCGGTAAAGATATCCTCAAACTGGGTGGGATTAGGGAGACCTTCCGTAGAAATCCCTGAACTTAGAATGTTTCCCAGTTCATCGTAGGAACGACCAATGTATCCGTCGAGACTGTCATCCAGAGAAGTGTCCATCTGGGCTATGTTCATAGCGCCGTCCCAAATATCACGGTTCAGCATACTCATAGCCCAGGCCGACTCGACAATCAGACGGCGATCGTCAAAAGAAAAACCCCAGTCAAAACCGGCCACCAGATTGTCCATCGGTTTTTCGCCACCCCAATTCTTTTCAGAGAGATTTATGGGACCGACTCCTTCCAGAGCAGACTCGAGCTGGGAAAGAGAGTAAAGTCCAGAATCAATTCCCGCCACCGAGATAGCGCCTCTCCAGTCCGGAACCGTGAATTGGGCCGAACCTAGTTTTCTGAGCACAGAACCCACTTCGTCTTTTGCTTTCTGCCCAAAAACACCAATGTGGAACCGCCTAAACAGGGAGAGCCCTAGGCGTCCTGCCATGTATTGGCGTCCGAAAGTATATCCCTTTCTATCGAGAACATATTTTGGACGGCCGATTGAGTCGGTTGTTATTTCTGTTAACTGATAGGAACGATCCTCGGTCAAGAATCCTTGGATGGGACGTTCCAGTTCACCTTTAATCAATTGCATCCTGAGCCACTTGAGGTCCAAATCGGTTCCAATTCCCCGTATCCTCTTCCCTTGCACAAGGTAAGGATTGAGAACAGGAGTAAAGTCGCCCAGACGGACGGTGACAAAATCGCTCGATTGAATCGTTGCGGACAGCCGGTTTCTCGGCTGTGAGAAAGGGCTTTCCTGTGTGGACCGTTTGATGTCTGTTCTTACCTTGAACCACTCCCAGCCGGCCTCGAGTGTGGTAGACGTTTCACCAACTGAAAGCGTTGTCCCGTCCACCTGGTTGACGGATAGATCAGACCTCAATTTCCCCGAATAGGAGAATTCCTCCACTGCTGCGACAATCTGCGATCCGGTCCCTCCCACCATGAATGACCATGTGGTCGGTTCCAATTCGTAACCATAAATATTGGTCAATTCTACGGTGGCGGTATGGAGGCCGACCTCGAGTTCGGGGGCCACGTAGGTGACCACATCTACAGTCACTTCCGCCTCCGTGGTAACGTCCTTACCATCAAGGAGGAACCTGACTCTGTTGGGATCGACGCCATCCACACTGAAGAGTGAAACCGCAAGTAACACATTATCCTGAGCCACCACTTCCCCTTCGCCCGGACTAAGCACGATCACCTGCGATGCCAATCGCGGACCGGTGCTGTCACCTGTTTGGATGCCTTGTCGAATACGCGGCGCACGAGTTGGCGCCGGGACCACATTTACAAACTGGGGATCCGAAACAGCATCACCGTGGGGAAAACCGATAGACGAGCCGTCGCTGAGTGTGAATACGATGGCATATTCCAGACCTCTCTGAGACACAAAGTTTCCCGGTATAGTACCTTTCCATGTGGATATCGAGAAAGACATATCTTCTTCATGATAGCCCGAGCTACCCGCGGTCCGATGGTAAAGGCGAGCATCCACAACCTGACCTTCGACAATGGCTTCTACCGTAACCGCCTGTCCCGCTACCGCTCCGGTGGGCGGAATATGCAGAACGCCACCCGGAACCTGTGCTTGAACAGCAACGCTGAAATAAATAACGGTTACAAGTGCAAGTGTCCGGAGATCAGTCACAAAAACCAGGAATCTACAGTAACGCTATTTAAGTGATCAGTTGGAGTTCTGATCAGTTGTACTTGACAATCAGGACTTTTTCAGTGCCGTCGGGATCTGTAAATCTGATTCTGAGTTCTTTTGGCTCCTGCCCGGAGTCGTCCTCATCCACGGGAACGTTCGCGGCAATTGTCGCCGCAACGGAGAGTCCACCATCTGGCATAGAAGTGCCAGTCTGATTTGCGAGTAGATCAACAACATCGCCGGAAGTAAGGTTGGTAAGCTGAACCACACCTTCTTCATTATAAACAGCGTCTCCTGTCTGACTGTTGGTAACCATCCAGAAAGATGTCCCTTTCACTGACGCCACACTGGTCGGAGATGTGACCGAAAACTCGCCCCTCCGCTGTTGGGACACTACCGCTCTCACAGAACCGCCGATTATCTGGATATTCTTTTCCAATGCCTTACCAACCCTCTTGCCGCGAATTTCAAGATTGGTATCACCCTTGAGCTTAACCATACTTTTGTCATCGAGATAGATCAGCACAGCGAAAGCATTCGCTCCCGTCCGAATGAAATCTTCATCATTCAATAATTGGCCAGCTTTCACGGGTGTGAATGCAGGATTTGAGACCGCCTTCCGGATTTCTACATTTCCCTTAACCTTCGTCACCACCGCCACAGACGCTGGCGGCTGAGCTGAGAGAAATGATCCTAAAAGAACAGATATAAGTATGAGAGGAGATTGTTTCACGAACATTACTCCACTGAGATACTGATCGTGCTCAGAGAACCGTCAGCAAACAGCCGCAGTAATTTGAACACTTCATCTACAGAAACTTCCATTCCGTTAACAACGTATGTGCCTGAAGGTTCAAATCCGTTCAGGTCTCCGTCAACCCCAAAATAGGCTTGGAATTGGCTGTCTCCCAAGATTTCATTCAGCTGTTGAAGAACAGGGTGAAGCACGGTTGAACTTGCGCTAGACACCTCTGTTAAGTCGGCCACCGTGAAGGCAAAGATTGGACTCGTGAAGGATTCAGCGCCGGCAGTCGTGGGTAGTTTTTTCTGGACCTGCCATACGTACGCTTGCCCCGTTTCCAGATCGATAGCTCCAGTGAGAGGATACTGGAAGTTAGTGGCTAGACCTACTGACCCCCACCCTATCGTTTGATCCATTGGAAGAACGGTGATGTCCTGAATCGCCTCCTCTGGCGAGCTGTGGGTTTCTGGATCATATTTCGCAATACGGATTAGTGACTCACAGCCGGAGCAAGGTTCAGTCTCCCATTGAAAAATGGGATAGGGTGAAAATACCATGTTCTCGGTGAGATCTTCAGGTTCGCCACCGGGGCCAATCAGGTTCAGAGACGTAGGGGTGGTGACAAGGATAGCCTCGAGCATCTCGTCCGTCACAATCATGGACCCTTCATCTGAAGATGTACCAGTCCGCACGAGCACCTGAAAACGGTACTGTCCATCGGCAAGTTTCCCTGTAGACATGACGGAACTCAGGAGACCTTCAAACTTTGTAATGTCGATTACGTCGATCAACTGAGCAGAGAGGGGGATCTCATTTGGCGGAACAGCCATATCAAAGAGCGAGGTAGTCTGAGTGGAGAGAACCGTGTTCGAGATGCGGACATCCGCCTTCATCTGGAACGGAGCTGTCCGCATATGAACAACGATGGTTGGATCAGTTACGCCGAGAGAGGGAGAGACCATAGTTACCTTGAACTCGAGGGAAGCCCACACTTCACTGGATGTGTAGTCGCTGGACTCTTCAACAAGTCTGAACCCGAAGAACTGGACATCACTTGCCCCGGTCGCAAGGTCTATGGAGCTGATGTAATAAGTGGCGTAGGGAACGAACCCCGGATCGGGCAGCAGCTTTACGTTCTGTGCTTGAACAAGAGTTATTGCCAGAAAACCGGCGGAAAGGAGTTTCATTCGCTTTGCAAGCATGCTAACCGTAATCTACATCAACAGATCGAAAATTTGTGTGATGCACGTCAACCTCGTTCTAATCTCAACGTTCCTGAGTGTACGCGAATTTAGATTACTAATGGTGAGGAATCCAATCTTACTGGAAAAAACCAAATTCGCAAAAAAAGAAGCCCCCGCATAAAGCGAGGGCTTCGAAGAGTCTCCGGCGACGACCTACTCTCCCACCCCGTTGCCAGGGCAGTACCATCGGCGCTGCGGGGCTTAACTGCCGAGTTCGGAAAGGGATCGGGTGATCCCCCGCGCTATGGTCGCCGAGAGAAAGATTATGGTCAGCAAGGAACGAATCGCGTTCAAGAAAACTAAAGTATTGGTAAAGCCTGACGGTCAATTAGTATCACTCGGCTGAAGCCATTGCTGACCTTACACCTGTGACCTATCAACCCTGTAGTCTACAGGGGACCTTCACTCCCGATCGAAATCGGGAAGGGAAACCTAATCTTGGGAAGGGTTTCGCACTTATATGCTTTCAGCGCTTATCCCATCCGAACGTAGCTACCCAGCGGTGCCTCTGATGAGACAACTGGTGCACCAGAGGTTCGTCCGTTCCGGTCCTCTCGTACTAGGAACAGCATCCCTCAAGTTTCCTGCGACCACGGCGGATAGGGACCGAACTGTCTTACGACGTTCTGA
>JAYZCL010000024.1:0-9765 GCA_036338335.1 Fidelibacterota bacterium | reverse complement strand
CATTGCCATATATTCTACTTGATCTTCCGTTTTAATGTACTCGGTCCAAACGTTTCCCTGTCCGCCGAGAATGTGGTGAGCCTTTTCGGGATCAATCTCAGGCGGTATAGGTTCAAACTGATAGACTTTTGACAGAGGTAGAAAACCACCAATGGCCAGTGGTTCAGACTCTTTATCCTTCGATTGATAGTAGTCAAAATAGCAGTAAGAAGTTGGAGTCATGATGACATCGTGGCCGCTGTTCGCAGCCTCGATTCCCCCTTGATAACCGCGCCACGACATAACTGTTGCTGCCGGAGGGAGTCCACCCTCAAGGATCTCATCCCAACCCACAAGGCGGCGATCGTGGGATGAGAGAAAACGCTCTATCCGTTTGACAAAATAGCTTTGAAGCTCGTGCTCGTCTTTCAGGTTCTCTTCTTTCATCCGCTTCTGATCGAGATCGTGGGCTTTCCATCTGGTCTTCGGACACTCGTCTCCACCGATATGGATGTAGGTTGAAGGAAAAAGCGCCATTACTTCCGTGAGTACGTCTTGGAGGAATTCGAAAGTAACCTCTTTCCCGGCGCAGTAGACGTCATCATGCACACCCCAGAGCTTCTCCACTTCAAAAGGACCATCTGTACATGCCAACTCGGGATAAGCCGCCAGCGCCGCCACGCTGTGGCCCGGCATCTCGATTTCTGGCACAACGGTGATGAATCTTTCAGCAGCATATTCTACTACCTCTCTGATCTCATCCTGTGTGTAAAAACCGCCGTACCGAATGCCGTCATACCTCCGCGGTTCATCGGTGTAATGTCCCACCAGTGATTCGCTCCGCCATGCACCAATTTCTGTCAACTTTGGGTATTTTTTGATTTCGATTCGCCACCCATGATCCTCTGTGAGATGCCAGTGGAATCGATTCATTTTGTGCATGGCGATCAGGTCGATGTACCGTTTTACAAAATCAACGGGGAAGAAGTGCCGCCCCACATCCAGATGCATCCCCCTCCAGCTGAACCGGGGAGAATCGGTAATCTTCACGGCGGGAACAGAACCAGAACGTCCAAGCCGTTCACCTTCGTCAAGCAGTTGCAGAAGAGTCACCGATCCGTAGAAAAGTCCGGCAGGATTAGCCGCAGAAAGTGAAATTCCTGAAGAAGAGACCTCTAAGCGATAATCTTCTTCCTCAAGATCCTCACTCTCTCCAGTTAATTTGAAATGAAGTTGGCCAGAACTCTCTGTTCTGCGCAATTCAACATCATATCTCTTTTTAAGGTGATCAGAAAGATAGTCAATTACGTATTTTGCTTCGGGCACGGTTGCATCCAAAAGAATCGTTGTCTCTTGGCCGAATTGGAAGGAACCATTTCTAACTTCAATCTTTTGGGGAAGCGGGACGAGGCCCAGGGTCTGTTCTTGCCCGCCTTCGTCGCGCGTAGAAGAGCAACTCCAGATAAATAGAGAGAGAACAAATACAAGTCCGTTTTTCCTGAAGTTTTTTCTGAGAGTTGATATGTTCATTTTGCGATTATCCTTTCTATCACACCTCCCACAGGTTGCCTGCTAACATAGCGTACATTCAGCAAGGCGCTTGCGGTGGCTGCAATCTGGTTACTGAAGAGAGGGGGATGATTTTTCATTTCTCCACCGGCTGGAGTATCGGGCCCAATAACCGCCAACCACACCTTTTTGGCGCCATCCACGCTACGGCCATGGCTCGTCCATTTGTCAAGATCTCCCCGCCCGTGATCTGTGGTAATGATCATGGAAGTTTTTTCCCTATAAAATGGATGGGACTGAAGCCACTCCCACAGCTCAGCAAGGAATTTGTCCTGACGATTGGCAGCAGTGAGGTACCGATCATATTTGCCCTGATGGGCATAATCATCTGTAGCATCGAAAGCAATGTAAATCACTTTTGGCCTTTCCTTAGCTAAATATTCCATGGCGAGGCGGAATGTAAAGGCGTCCCACCGAACAGTGTTGAAAGGTATTGGCATTTCGGCGATGAGTTGAGTCAGCAACTCTTCCCTATCCGTCAGCCGCTCACCTATGGCGCCCCTCTCGCCGGCGCTGACGGGAATACCGCTACGTTCTGTATTGATTATAAAAGGGAAAACGTCCCACGAGCAGAATGCCGCAACCCTTCCTTTGAATTGACGGCGTCGGTTCAGGTATTCGAGAAAAGTGACATTCTTGTTCCATTTCTTCTCGTTGCTGTCGATTCCGGGATCAGCATAGCCCGTGAGAATCTCATTATAACCGGGATAGGAAAACCACTGGCTGTTGGTAAGCAAAACAGTGCTGCCTTCGGCATGATTCCCGTAAAGCTGGCCGCTTGAACCGATGGTCTCCCAGAAAAAGGGCATAAGCTTTCCTCGTCTTTTCGCGGAGGTCTTGGCCCAGAACCGATCACGGAGTTTATCACTGTTCTCCACGAAATCAGAGTTGGTGATAAGCAACGAATCAGCTCCATGAAACAGCTCCTGCCAGCGAAGTCCGTCCATCGTCACAAGAACAAGGTTTTTCGTCCTGCTCTCCGCCAACAACCCGTTCAGGATTAGTGGAAGAATCAGCAGAAGTTGATTAAATAAAGCACTCAACAGCTTCACTTTTTCAGTTTGATCAAACGAATCTGTAGGTGAAAATCGGTTCAACAGTTTGGTGAGATGAAAGAATCCACTTTTTCTATATCACCTAAGGTGGTTAAGTCCGGAACGGCTTCAGACAGCGAGATAGTGAACATACCGTCCGGTTTCTGCCTGACCAGCATGCGAACTGTTTCCGTCAGTTCCTTCTCATCCCGCTCAGGATGAAGTGGAGTTTCTCTCAAGAGTGGTATAATGAAATTATAATCGAGTCTGAAGATATTCATACTGACACCGACCCGACCGTTCTCATCGGCTGCCTTCTCTACTTGCCCCACATTCGGTTTTTCTACAATGTCAGTGATGAATCCGTCTTTATTCTTCCAGATAACGGCAAAGGCATTCACCCGTTCCTGCTCTACTCCCAGGGCGTCCCTTTCGTAGTCAATGAGGGCCATGAGGTGATCATCCAGCCTCAATGCTGTAAGGGCTCCAACAGAGTAGAGGTTGTCGCTATTACAGACAGTAAACTTCTGCCCAGCCCAATCGCGACGCGCCTCAAGACCTGAAAGCACCGCGTCAGCCGTTCCCAGAGGCTTTGACCGTCCCTTAGAGATGGTCTGGTTCACAAAAGAAAACGTCAATCCGCTGAACTTTTCGTCATCAGCATTCTCAGTGTAGTAGTTACGGACAGTATCATCTTTCTCATTGATGACAAAGAGAATATCGCTGTAGCCGGCTTCCCGGGCGTTGAACAGGAGGTAATCGAGGAACGGCCGACCCCCTACGCTGAGCATCATTTTCGGCTTAGAGAGTGCTTCCTTTGCAGTGGCATCTGAGGCACCATCTATTTCTGCCGACCGCCTCATTCGGGAGGAAACGCCCGCCGCCATGATCATCAGGTTTCTAGCCATTTTTTGCCGATCCTGTGTCCACATGAACAATATATGCTTTTCCACCGGTCTTCTCAATGGCTGTCGCCACCTCTTCAGCACAGCCTGGGGCGTAAGCGAACATACACCCCCCGCCGCCTGATCCATTGATTTTTCCACCCATCGCCCCTGCCGCCATAGCCGCCTCGAGCATCGCGTCAATCTTCTCCGTTGATACGTCCAGAGCGTCCCGAAGAATGGAGTGCTGCAGGTTCAGGAGTGCCCCCAGCTTTGGGCTGTCTACGTCCTCTTTCTCAAGCAGTGATAAACCTTCCAATGTAATGTCTCTGTTGGCGATAGTCTCGGACAACAGCAATTTCTCCTCATCTTCAAGATGTTCGATTCCCATCACCTCATCAGCCTTAGCGTGCTGAAGCGAAAAGTCACGTTTTTCTCTTTCCGCTCTTGTGACCAGATCTAGTACTCGCTCTTTCGAACGGGCAAGGATCGACTGTGTATCCTTCGTCTGAAGAGAGTCACCAAGGACAAAAGAGCCGAGACGACATGGAAGTGTCTTTAGTCTCATCTCTGGCTGTGATTCCAGATGGATAACCCCCCCAACAGCACTGGTATACTGGTCCATCATGCCTCCCGCTTCATTGAATTCCACCACCTCAGCACGGTAGGCGAGATCAGCAATCTGCTCCGACGTCAATTCGGTGCCCTGGTCACTCAACTGTGCGAGAAGATTGATCCACGACACTACCATGGCAGAGGAACTGGACGTCCCCGCCTGAACGGGAATCTCCCCTTTGACGGTAGCATCCACCCCGCCGGAAAACGTGAAGCCGTCCTTCCTCAGCGTATTGATGCCGCTCTTGAAATAGTCGGCAGCCTTAGTATAGGGTAGATCTCCTTCCATGGAAAAATACTCTTTTTCCCCCACATCAGGAAGATTGATGGATACGGCAAGATCATCTCGCCGTTCCGCTTCTATAGTGAGGCGTAGTGAAATTCCAGCTGCAATAACAGGAAGACCGAGATAATCCTGATGCTCACCAAATAGGCATATCCGGCCCGGAGAGGAAATAATCATCAATTACCCCACAGAGATACTGAGTACTCAGAGTTACGCATTAAAACCTTCACTGTATGTTCGAACCTTCCCTATCAATTCTTCCAGGTCTTGAACAACCCATAGGAGGCCACGGTACCGACGCCCAGTATGATCATGGCTAGGACCAAGTTCCCGTAAATGAGGTATCCCACCCCGAAAAGGAACGAATAGACGGAGAGGCATCCCAGAACCATCATCAAGATTCCCTTCGGCACAGGCCAGTCGTCACTTCCGCTAACGCTCTTAAAACGGTCCCAACCCGGACCGCCGGGGTTGATCTTTTCTACAAAACTCCTGAGAATGCTTTCCTCTGTAGGTTGTGAGGTCAGAGTTGCCGCCACCCACGCAACAGTGGTGAGACAGATGCCGACCACCAGCTGCTGCCAGTCTCCCAAAGAGGGAAATCCCAGAGACTCATGAAAAAACCGAAAATAAACGGCGATGAGGAACGACGACGTCATGGCAACAATTTCGCTTACAGCATTAATTCGCCACCAAAACCACCGAAGTATGAATAGGAGTCCTGTCCCGGCACCGATCTGGAGCATTATCCAGAAACTTTCCAGCGCAGTTTCTAGCCAAAGTGCCAGCGCCCCGGCAAAGATCATTAGGACTACAGTTGACATCCTCCCCATAAGCACGAGTCGAGATTCCGTCGCGTCAGGATGGACGAACCGTTTGTACACATCATGTACGAGATATGACGCTCCCCAGTTCAGGTGTGTTGAGATGGTGGACATGTACGCTGCGATGAGCGACGCAACGACGAGGCCCAACAGCCCGGCTGGGAGAAAGGTGAGCATGGCGGGATAACCGAGGTCGTGATTCACAATGTCGGCGGCCTCGGGAAAGGCAGCCCGGAGGTCGTCCAACTCCGGAAAGACGATGAGGGAACAGAGCGCCACAATAATCCACGGCCACGGCCGAAGGGCGTAATGGGCAGCGTTGAAAAGAAAGACAGCCCCCACAGCGTTGTCCTCATCCTTGGCAGCTAGCATTCGCTGGGCAATATATCCGCCGCCGCCGGGTTCCGCCCCGGGATACCATACACTCCACCATTGTACAGCGATGGGAATGATGAATACGGCCATGGCGTGAGAGGGATCGGAAAAATCCGGAATAAGATCGAGCTTGTCCACAACATTCTCATGGGAAAGAAGTCCGCTGAGCCCCCCAACTTCAGGAAGACGTAGCGCCACTACGGCCGCGCTGACACCACCAATCATTGCCATGGCAAACTGGATAAGATCGGTTATGATTACCCCTCGAAGTCCGCCGAGAGAGCTGTAGATGACCGTGACGGTCCCCGCCACAAGGATGGTCTGAATCGGAGTCAACCCCAGAAGCACTCTGCTGATTTTGACGGCCGCCAGCGACACCGACGCCATAATCACCACGTTGAAGAAGAAGCCGAGATATACAGCTCGAAACCCACGCAAGAACGCCGCCGGTCTACCACTGTACCTCAGTTCGTAAAATTCGATATCGGTCAGCACTCCGGACCGTTTCCAGAGGCGTGCATAGACAAAAACAGTCAGCATTCCTGTCAGGAGGAACGCCCACCAGACCCAGTTTCCTGCCACACCATCACGTCGGACGATGTCGGTGACAAGGTTCGGAGTATCGGTGGAAAATGTCGTCGCCACCATAGAGACACCGAGGAGCCACCACGGCATCTGTTTTCCAGCAGCAAAGAATTCGGTGGAACTCTGCCCGGCCCGGCGTGTTACGGCAACGCCTATCGCAAGGCTAACAACAAAATAGAGGACAATAAATGACCAGTCCAGCGAGGAAAGAAGCATAATACTCCGGGTTATTCCGTAGGGAGTTTAATACTCGTCATTCAGGGCAAAAATAGGTTTATTGCTCTTCCACTTACCCTTGGTGAAATCGGGAAACTTCATCGGCGCACTCCCGTTGGCAATGGACTGTTCCGAGAGTGGACTGATGACACTCATGGAGACGGCATCATAAACGTCAAGCGGTGGTGAAACACCGCGCTTGATAGACTCGAGAAACGCCCGAACGATGAAGAAATCCATCCCGCCGTGACCGGCACCTTCCGCATCGGAATCGAACCGCTTCCAGACGGGATGGTCGTACTTCTTGAGATAAAGTTCGTCGGACTCCCACTTGTGATCTTCAGGGCTGATTCCTTCGATGTAAATGGAGTTGTTGTCTTTCATCCAGAGACCCCGTGTCCCTTGCACACGAAAGTTGAGCGAATATGGCCGGGGCGAGTTTGTGTCGTGACTCAACATCACTGTCTGCCCGTTGGCGCATTTAATAACAGTGGTGACAATGTCACCGAGCGCAAACTCAACAGCGGCGTTGGGATGATCGGGGCCGGCCTGATCGATGATATAATTGTGGAGTCCCCTCGATTGCGTCGCTGTGGAGGTAAGGTGAACAAAGCGGTTTCCGCGATTGATGTTAAGCATGTTGTAGAGAGGGCCTACGCCGTGTGTGGGATAGAGGTCGCCATTTCGATCAACAGAGTGCTGAGTTCGCCATTTCGCTTCACTGAATCCCTTCTTTCCGAACTTCACACCACCGCCGTAAGGTCCTTCCCCATCGTTGAATTTCACGTGACGGAGATCGTGCTGATATCCGCCCTGACAGTGCAACAGTTCACCGAATAGCCCCTGCCTCACCATGTTCAAGACTGCCATCACGTCTTGTCGGTAACAGACGTTCTCGAGTATCATGCAGAATTTTCCTGTTTTCTCGGATGACCGCACAAGGTCCCAGCACTCCTCCACTGTAAGTCCCGCCGGCACCTCCACCCCCACATGCTTTCCCGATTCCATGGCGGCTATGGACATGGGAGAGTGCCACCGCCATGGAGTGGCGATGATGACGCCATCGAGGTTTTCCCTCTTCAGCAGGTTGAGGTAGTCCTTCTCACCACCGCTATAGACCTTTGGGAGAGGGCGATCAGCGTCCTCGAACTGTGTGATTGCCATGCCAAGCATGCGGTCATCGATATCGCAGATGGCGGGAATATCAACATCATTTCTTCGAAGTGCCAGTTTGATATGCCACTGACCCCTCAGCCCCGTTCCGATAACACCGATTTTGACACGTTCAGTCGGAAAACGTTTGCCACGTAACAAGGAAGGTGAAGCAGCAAGAGCTATACCGGAAATCGCCGCTTTCTTCACAAACTGACGACGATCGACCTGATTCTTCATACTATTATCCCCTTACTTAAATACACAAACTGATTGATATTCACATAAAGTGTACACACATAATGTATTAACTATATTATCGCCCCATCTTATCTCCGCTGACAGTCATATAGAATAAAGCTCCGGCAACAATCCCGAGTATATTTGAAGTCATATCTTTCCAACAGAAATGATTCTTCGGTTCTCGACTGTCATACGTCTCCTTCAGGGCCCCAACACAGAACATACCGGCCGAGGCTATGGCGGGCGAACGTTCCTGCTGCGTGTCAAAGTAAAAGGGCATCGAGATGCTCAAGACCACGACTCCGACGAAACCTCCGATGAAATGATATGCTTTGTCGCGTGCAAACCAACGATCATGAACATACACGGATTGTGTATTTTGTACACCGATTGTTGAATCCGCCCGATTTGCATTTAAATCCATCTCCGATTCCTGGGACCACGCCATTGACAGCATGCAGATTCCCGCAAGTCCCGCTCTCACCATGGTTTTTCTCCCATGGATTAAAGGAACGGCTATTGTGAGCCATGTCATCGGTTGAAATGTAATCTTTCTGTTGAGGGAATCAAACAGTTGGTCTAGGTTTGAAATACCTTGCTATATCCTTATTATTAGTGGTAGGGGTTTTAACGAAAAGAGTAATGTCAGTCTCAGTATCAGCAGTTCCTTTGATTCATCGTGCACATCGCTGGTTCTTGTCCCGTTTAGCCAGAATACTCCTCTATCTTTCGAACTGGCGTGTGAAAGGCAGTGTCCCCGATTTCTCAAAGCTTATTGTCATCGGCGCACCCCACTCGTCCCTATTGGACGCTTACTATGTACTTCTCGCCGTTTGGGCTCTTGATGTAAAGGTGAATTTCCTCGGCGCCGTCTGGATGTTCTCACGACTTCCGATTCTCGATGCTCTCAATGGAGATAATGATAATCCTGACATTTACGGAATTCGGTGGCCCCTTGGGTGGCTACAGAAAATTATTGTCCGTAAACTGGGGGGAATTCCTGTCTACCGGTCCTCTCCGCAAGGAACAGTGAACCAGCTTGCCGAGACTATTCATGAAACGGACAATATTGTCCTTATGATGGCGCCAGAGGGAGGAATGGCTCCAACAAAGAAGTTCAAGTCAGGATTCTACGTCTTGAGCAGAAATCTGGACTTGCCGATTCTTCCGATTCAGTTCGATTATGATAACCGATGCTTCAACCTCCTCGAGGCTTTTCACCCTTCTGGTAATGTGGAGGACGATATGAAACATCTGAGAGCTCTATTTGATCGTGTGGAGGGGAAAAACCACACCTTCATGGCATAAAAAAGGGGGCGGTATGTCACTTCCCCCTTTTCATCGTTGGCCGACGCCGCTACTGATTCTTTCTGTCGCCTATGAGTGTGAGAAAAGCAGCCACACGCCTCGCCACAGATACACTTTATTTTCTTTTACACAGGACGGCTCATCGAAAATTTTCAGGCCGAGATGGAACGGGGGGCATGCATGTGGTTAAGCCGTTTCCACCCTATCTTGACTGGAGCCGCCTCAGCCTCGTTAAGCCAGAGCATATGACGATGATCGTCCAAACTTTCCAAGAAGTGATGGTATAAAGCGCACCACTACGACTGTTACGCCGTCGTTATTTTAGGTCCTTTTTGAGATAGGTATCCAGCCAAATGGCTGTTTCCCAAAGGGAGTTCATAACACATTACCCGGCGCGGTAGCCGTGACTCTCATGAGGAAACATGACCAGCCGCACCGTGGCGCCGTGTCCCTTTAAGGCGTGGTAAAACCGCTTACTCTGAACTGGGAACGTACCTGAGTTGTTATCGGCTTCTCCATGGAGCATCAACAGTGGTTCATTCACTTTCTGAGCATGCATGAAGGGTGACATTGCGAAGTAGATTTCCGGCGCCTCCCAGAATGTCCGCTCCTCGGCCTGAAAGCCGAATGGTGTCAGCGACCGGTTGTATGCACCACTCCGGGCGATGCCCGTGGCAAAAATGTCCGAGTGAGCC
>JAYZCL010000023.1:0-10384 GCA_036338335.1 Fidelibacterota bacterium | reverse complement strand
GCTACTCCACGATTTCGGTGACGACGCCAGCGCCAACCGTCCTACCACCCTCACGAATGGCAAACCTCAGCTCCTTTTCCATGGCGATCGGAGCTATCAACTCAACATCCAACGTCACATTATCACCAGGCATCACCATCTCCGTACCCTCAGGAAGATCCGCCACTCCCGTCACATCCGTCGTACGAAAGAAAAACTGGGGACGGTATCCATTAAAAAACGGCGTGTGCCTGCCTCCCTCTTCCTTCTTCAACACATACACCTCAGCCTTGAACTTGGAATGCGGTGTGATAGAGCCGGGCTTCGCACAAACCATGCCGCGCTTCAACCACTCCTTATCAACACCCCGCAACAGTAGTCCGGCATTATCCCCGGCCTGGCCCTCATCCAGCTCCTTACGGAACATCTCTACTCCCGTTACAACTATCTTCTTATCAGCCCCAAGGCCAACAATGTCAACCTCTTCACCAACCTTGACCATGCCGCGCTCTATCCGGCCCGTACCTACCGTTCCACGGCCTGTAATACTGAATACATCCTCAACAGGCATCAAGAACGGCTTATCTATATCGCGCTCAGGCTCAGGGATATAGCTGTCAACAGCCTTCACAAGCTCCATAATACACTGCGTGGCTTCCTCATCATCAGGAGCGTTAAGGGCGTTTAAAGCGCTCCCCTTGATAATCGGTATGTCATCCCCTGGAAACTCATACTCATTGAGAAGCTCACGAAGCTCAAGTTCAACCAGCTCGATCAACTCAGGGTCGTCCACCTGATCTGTCTTATTCATAAATACCACAACGGCCGGAACATTCACCTGACGAGCCAGAAGAACATGCTCCCGCGTCTGGGGCATGGGACCGTCAGCAGCGCTTACAACCAGAATAGCACCATCCATCTGGGCCGCGCCTGTAATCATATTCTTGATATAATCGGCGTGACCGGGACAGTCAATGTGGGCATAGTGGCGGTTCTCACTCTCATACTCCACGTGGGCCGTCTGGATCGTGATGCCACGCTCACGCTCCTCAGGAGCGTTGTCAATACTGTCAAATGAACGAACCTCACTCAAACCACGTTTCGACAATGTAAGCGTCATAGCCGCCGTTAAGGTTGTCTTACCGTGATCAACGTGACCGATTGTACCAACGTTGAGGTGGGGCTTACTCCTGTCAAATTTCTCCTTTGCCATGAGAAAATCTCCTATGTTTCTTCACAGATCATAGTCGAGCCTACGACCGGGATTGAACCGGTGACCTCGTCCTTACCAAGAACGTGCTCTACCGACTGAGCTACGTAGGCAATTCGATGAATGCTTGCCCAAGCTCCACAGACAGAAGAATCTGAGCGGCGGACGGGGATCGAACCCGCGACCCTCAGCTTGGAAGGCTGATGCTCTACCAACTGAGCTACCACCGCATAGTTGTTGCTGCAATCAGTTGTCCGGCTTCTCTGGTTGCTCTCAGGCTTAGTGGGGAGAGATGGATTTGAACCACCGAAGGCTTCCGCCGCCAGATTTACAGTCTGGTGCATTTGACCACTCTGCCATCTCCCCAGATTTCCGTGAGAGTCACTCATGATCGACATATGTTTGTCGTTGAAATTCAGACTTGCCGGACTCGAACCCACAATCATACTCCTTATCGCCCTATTCCTACCTCTCCCGCCGAAGGGAAAACAATCTATCCGGTGAACGAGCCACCGGAGGGACTTGAACCCCCGACCGGCTGATTACAAATCAGCTGCTCTACCAACTGAGCTACGGTGGCGAAATCCTCAAGCACGCCTATTGAACACAGCTCCGCCACCTGAAACTCATCAGATGGGCAGTTGGAGGTACGTAATCTTCGATGGCACACATTTTGCACAGCCCCGAAAATTAGCTAGATATTTTTTTAATTCAAATAATTTTGTGCTAGAGTTTTCAAGATAAGCTAATCAAGACTAGAAGGTTTCTGAATTCTCTTCACTAAGGTCCCCTTGGGAGTGTCCTCAAGTTCATATCCTTTAGAACGGAAAATCTCTCGAATTTGATCTGAACGAGACCAGTTCTTTGCTTCACGAGCCGCTTCTCTTGTCCGAATGAGTGCCCGATCTTCATCGCTGATCTTCGGTTCATCATGGCTGAGGAAACAAAAAACAGAATCGATTCTGTCGAGAGCCGCAAAAGCTTCCGCCGCCTCATCAGGAGACAGATTCTGAGAATCAATCTTTCTGTTGGTTTCACGGACCCAATCGAACAGGACGGCAAGCGCCTTGGAAACATTCAAGTCATCATTCATTGCCAATGTGAAATCGGCCAAAACGGGTGATTGAGGGTTTTCGCTCACTGTTGTGTTTGCAATATCTAAAAGACGCCGTTTAAAGTCGTGAAAGCGTTGTACGGTCTGCCCAGATGAACGAAGATGATCTTCGGTGAGATCGACTTTCTGGCGATAATGAGAAGAAGTTAGCAAATATCTAATTGCCTCGGCTGAATGCCCTCTTGCAGTAAGGTCGCCAATCGTATAGAAGTTCCCCAAAGATTTGCTCATTTTTGCTCCATCCACAAGGAGGTGCTCACAGTGCATCCAGATTTGAACAAAACTCTTTCCCGTGCCACAAACACTTTGTGCAATCTCGTTTTCATGATGGGGAAACAAGAGATCTACGCCGCCGCAGTGGATATCAAATTCCTCTCCAAGATATTTCATCGACATGGCCGAACATTCGATATGCCAACCGGGACGGCCCCGGCCCCAGGGGGAATCCCATCCGATCTCTCCATCTTCCTCTTTCCATTTTTTCCATAGAGCGAAGTCCTGAGGACTCTCCTTACCGTATTCATCATCAGCGACGCGTTCGGTGCTCGCAAGCTGATCCAGTTTGATTCCGGACAAGTTGCCATAGTCACCAAATGAATCAATCTTGAAAAATACCGACCCATCTTCAGAGGTGTATGCATGATTCTTTTCAATGAGAGCCTTGATGAGATCAATCATTTCGCCAATATGATCAGTAGCTTTGGGAAGTAATTCGGGGAGCGCGATGCCCAGTACTTCAGCATCGGCCTTGAAGGCCTCAGTAAACTTGGAGGTAAGCACTTCTAAAGAAATAGTCTCTCGATCACATCTCGCAATGATCTTGTCGTCCACATCGGTAATGTTCATAACGTGGGTGACATCATAGCCAAGAAACCGCAGGTAACGTTTCACAAAGTCAAAGAAGAGAAATGCCCGGTAGTTCCCCACATGGGGGACGTCATAAACAGTAGGGCCGCAAGTGTACATCCGGATAGCATTTTTGTCCAGCGATTTGAAATTCTCCAAACCTTCGGTCAATGTGTTGTACAATTCCAGACTCATGGGTGCTTAATCGGTTTGAGCATCTCCGCATCTATATGGACAGAGATGGCTTGTTGAATTCCATCCACACGAACGACGAATCGCGTTTCTCCCTCTTTGCGGACAAGCATACCCTGCAGTCCTACCAGCGGCCCACCGCCAATCTCAACATCATCGCCGACATCGAAGTAATCGTGGGCATCTGGTACATATCCCCCCTCCAACATTCTCCTCACTGATTCCACCTGCTCGTCCGGTACCATGGCAATGTTTCCACCCAACTTCACGATATGGTGAACACCATAGGTCTGAAGAACGTAAAGCGTCTCATTCAGGGGAATATGAGCGAAAAGATAACTCCTAAACAGGGGCATCCAGATCCACTTCTTGCGGTCTTTCCAGAAACGTTGTCTTTTCACAAGGGGGAGGTATGACTCGATCCCTTTTTTCGTCAGTTCGCTCTCAGCTGTCTTCTCATGACGGGGTTTGGTATAAACCGCAAGCCAGTGGCTTTCTCTTTCCTTACTTATCATCCAGTGCCATCCTGCATAGCTTCAGTATCAGTTCTGTAAAAGACATCTCAAGCACCGCGGCTGCTTTCGGTACAAGGCTCGTATCTGTAAGGCCCGGGAGTGTATTCACCTCAAGGCAGTAGAAACTGTTTTCAGGCGAAAGACGAAAGTCAACGCGGCTGTAGTGACGGCAACCGACTATTTGATGCATCGTTAGAGATGTCTGGGACAGCTGACTAGCAAGGGCCGCCGGAAGATCGGCAGGACAAATGTAGTCGGACATGCCACTGGTATACTTACATTCATAATCGTAGTGGTCGTGGGAGGGAATGATCTCTATACATGGAAGGGATATGTTTCCCAGTATTCCAACGGTCAACTCCCTGCCTGGAATATATTCCTCTAATATAACCCCGCCTCCACAGCTGTCGGCCTCCTCAATGGCAGACTTCAGGTTGGCTTCTGAATGGACGATGGAGAGACCCACAGTGCTCCCTTCTCTGTTCGGTTTCACAATCATCGGGTAACCCAATTCATCAGCGAAACTCAGATCGTACTCCTCAGAGTTATGAAAGAAACACCATGCGGGCGTGGGGAGTTCATTCTCAATCATCAACTTTTTTGATGCGTTCTTATCCATGGCCACGGCAGAAGCATCCGGGCCGGAGCCGGTATAGACTATTCCTTCTCTCTCAAGAATTCTCTGCACCTCTCCATTCTCACCTTCACCGCCATGAAGCGCCAAAAACACCACATCAGCTCCGACAAGTTCCTCAAGATAGTCCTCAATCTTATCTTCATAGATACAACCGGAAACATCCGCCGATGTTAATCTAAGTGCACTCACCACAGCATTACCGCTATTTAGGGATACTTCTCTTTCAGCAGAATTGCCGCCCATAAGTACCACAACTTTCATTCCACGGCCTCCAGGCCCAGAATATGGTTTGAGCAATCCATGAGCGTGTCACCGACAAAGTCTACCATACCTCCGTCCCGGTTTAGTTCAGCCTCAGTCCCTCGGCCGTTACCGGTTCGGACAAGAATTGAGTGAGCGCCTATTGCCCTCGCCGCGTTGACATCACATAATGAATCGCCAATGAGATAAGACGAGGAGAGATTTATTTCGTGGTCTGCTTCCGCTTCCTTAAACAATCCGGTTTCCGGTTTCCTGCAACCGCACCTGTCTTTCGGAACATGGGGGCAGTAATACTTGCCGGAAAGAACGATTCCGCACTCTAAGAGGGATCTATCAAGTTTTTCATGGATCCGCGCCAGTGCGGACTCCTGAATGATGCCACGGCCTATTCCAGATTGATTAGTTATAAGAATAAGTGAAAGTCCTGTCTTCGTTAACTGCTCCAAGGCCGGGAACGTATCGCCGTAAAGTTCGAAATCGTCCGGCGATGAAATATAGCCAGGATCGGGGTTGAGAGTTCCATCGCGATCCAGAAAAATGGCTCCCGTCTTCATCCGTTCGTTGAAATCTCCATTGATGTCACATCGCCAAGCTTGAGTGAGCTCCGAAAAAAATAGAGCGCCCCTATGATTACGAGAGGGACAAAACCGATGGCGTGATTGATGATCGCATAGGCTTGAGCAGGGGTTTGATCAACATTAAAGACTTCCACCAAAACCAATACAGCACCCGCATGATATGTACCGATAAATCCCGGGGCTGACGGAAGAATTATTACCATGGTTATGGAAACCATGACGATCCCCAACTGAAGTAGCGACATTTCTATATCCAACGCCTGTGCCGATAACCATGCAATGGACCAGTACATCAGCCATAAAACAGACGAATAAAAAACCAATCCTCCGGGCTGATACCCGCTACGCAGTGTCGCAATACCTTCAATAAGGGAATGAAAAACACTTTTAAGTTTCAACCCTATCCCTTTTTGTAAGATGGACAGCCTTTCAAGCCTATTTACCCACTCTTTGCGAGATGACGCTATCCAAAAGAGGATGGTGGACAGTAGAATCACAACGACCGAGAGGATTAGTCCACTGTTCGCCAGCCATGACGGAATCTGATATGAGGAAAACAACACAAGCATCAAAACCATGAACCCGATCATATCGAGAAGTCGCTCAACAATCAACGTTCCAAATGTGGCCGAAGCAGTCACTGAATGACCGCCGCGACTAAGGGCAAAGGCACGCATGAATTCTCCCATCCTAAGTGGGAGAATCGAGTTGCCAAAGTAACCGATCATGGTTGCGCTGAATAGTGAGTGTGTCCCCACGTTCCTTATGGGACTCAGGATAATCTTCCACCGAAGAGCCCGAATCCAGACACTGGCAACCATAATTGCTGAGGCAAGGACAATTGCAGGCCAGTCCACTCCGGAAAATGCTGACCTGAGATCATCCATTTCCATCTGTCGAAATGCGACGTAGAGCCCTGCCGTGCTAAACAGGATACCAACAAGTGCTTTCTTCACTCTACTCCCGGAGGTCGATAATCTCGCCTGCTTCCAACCGCGCGGATTTGAGCAGATCGTGATCCTGGAGAGGCCCAACCGAAAGCACATTCACGTTAACTTCCATCTCCTCTCCCGAAACTGCGTGAATACGCTTCGGCATCCACGATCTATCATCTACGGTCATCTCCAGCCTGTTGAACCCTATCGGCGTTTCAGGCACAAGAGTCAACTCGACCTCTGTTTCGCTCGCTAAGATCTTTTCAACAATAAAGCCATCAAATTCACTCAGCAGAACGGCGAACAGGTTTGAGGGATCACGCCGGTTAAAATAGTCGATCAAAACCTGATCTTCCTCAGGATATTTTACACTCATCACGGACTTCTGAATGAGCACTTCCATGAATGGCAAATCAAGACTGAGATAATCTTTTCCGTATATCTTCAGTATCCCTTCACCTTTCCACGATTCCTCATCCAACCGATAGGACCAGAGTACTTCAAAGGTGTGCCCGTTCTTGTCCAAGACAATCCCAGAAATATCGTAAAGGATTTCCTCGTCATACTCGAAGGCCCGTACAATTCCCGAGAGTGCCAACACAGCGGCAATTGGAATCCAATGTTTGATCAATTCACACCTTCTATTACGACTACTCTTCGTCATCGAGGATCTGAAGATATGACTCGTCAACCAGAACGTCTCTCGCCTTGCTTCCGGTAAAAGGACCGACAATACCGAGCTGTTCCATCTGATCAATCAGACGAGCGGCTCTGGAATAACCGATACTGAACCGCCGTTGCATGAGCGAAATGGATCCCTGCTGGTGCGTAATAACGAGGCGGATCGCCTGCGTCAAAAGTTCATCCTGCCCTGCGCCACCTTCGCCAAATTCACCATCAATGCCAAGCTGAGCCTTGGTCCCCTCCAGTTTAATCTCTTCCGCCGTAGGCTGCGATTCTACATGAGAAACAATTTTGGTAATCTCCTCCAGCGTAACGAACGAGTTGTGGAGCCGCGTTGCGTCGGATGATCCCGGTGGGAGAAAGAGCATGTCCCCACGGCCAAGAAGTTTTTCCGCTCCATTAATATCAATGATCGTTCTGGAATCAATCTTTGTCGCTACTTGAAATGCAATCCGCGCCGGAAAGTTTGCCTTGATGACGCCGGTAATGACATCGACTGAAGGGCGTTGCGTCGCAAGTACCAAATGAATTCCAACCGCCCTTGCCATCTGGGCAAGGCGTGCAATGGACTGCTCGACATCTTTGGGCGCCCGGAGCATGAGATCGGCCAACTCATCGATGATCACAACAATGTAGGGCATAGTTTCAAATGTGTCGTCCTTCGCCGCCTTTTCCCTGAATTCCTGAATATTCCTTACCACCGCCTCGGCAAGGACATCGTAGCGACGGCCCATCTCTCTCTCAGCGGCCCGCAAAGCGAGGACCGCATTTTCCGGCGTTGTTACGACGTATTCATCGATATCTTCCGCCGTGATGAGATGATGACTCTCAAGCGACCGGTACGCAGCCATTTCCAGTTTTTTCGGATCGATGAGAATGAACCGTACCTCTTCAGGGGTGGAGCGATAAAGGAGAGACGAAATGATAGTATTGATGCAGACTGACTTTCCCGAACCTGTGGTTCCCGCAATGAGCAGGTGAGGAAGCTTGTCCAACTCTATTACGAAGTTTTCACCGCTCGTCGTTTTCCCAAGCGCCACTGCAAGTTTTGACGATGATGACACAAACTTTTCCGAGTTCACCACCGATCTCATATAGACAATGGAGGGGTTCTCATTTGGAATCTCAATCCCCACTGAAGATTTCCCAGGAATCGGTGCAATCACTCGTACGCGGGGAGCCTTCATAACTCGGGCAAGATCATCCGAAAGCTGAACAAATTTGTTCACTCGAACCCCCTCTGCCGGCTCAACCTCGAAGAGTGTAATAACAGGTCCGGGAGCGATATTGACCACATGACCTTCAACACCGAACGTAGCGAGAGACTGGGTGAGGAAATCGGCTTTCTCTACCAGTTCACTGTCCGACGCACTGGGTGTGACCTCTTCGTGATGATCCAGATAATCGACTGAAGGGAGTTGATAGGAACGCTTAGGCGCTGTTTCAACCTTGGAATCAAAGTCGACCTCCAACTCAATCACTTCTTCTTCTATTGTATAGTCGGAAGATGATGGTTCATCGTGAACTGGGGGCATGCCCACCTCGACTTTCATCTCCTTTTTTTCCATCTCGTCGGTTTCTTCCTTAAACAATGGAGCCTCCGAGACGAGAGTTTCTTCCATGGCCTCTGGTTCAGTTTCGGATGGTTCTTCCATCCTCGGTTCGTCATCTCTCTCTTCGGGTGGCCCTTGATCGGAGCGTGGCTCAGTCGCCGCAGCATGAGAGAACTCCTCCTCCGATTCGCGCCGGTGTTTCAGGCCATCGAGAAGTCTCTCCGTGTGCTCCCGCTTTTGTACCTCCAGATTCTTCTTGGTCTTCGCATTCCTCTCTCTCTTGACCAATCCCAAGATGATATTCCCCAACTTTTCGACGGGATCGTAGAAGTTCCAATTGAAGTAGCCCCGAATCACAACGAAAGCGCTTGCGAGTAGGAAGATTATAGTGCCGATTGCTCCGAGAAAATCGTGAAATAGTTTCGCCAGCGTGGCGCCAACAAGTCCCGATGCCTCATAACTGCCCACGGAGGTGACCGCTGCAACCCCGAAGGAGATGGAGACAATGAGACTCAAAAGAAGACTGTGGACAGTCAGTTTCGGAAGAAATGCATATTCCTTTTTGCTGAACAATAACCAGCCCCACACCAGACTCAAAACCGGCAGAACAAACGCGACATATCCCACTCCCATCTTGATGAGAAAGTGGCCAATATAAACACCTATAATCCCCGCTCTGTTCGAAATTGCAATGTTGGGAGAAAGAGTAGGTTCTTCGGCTGAATCGTAAGTAACCAGGCTCAACATCACAAAAAGGGAAATTAGAATGAGTAGAATACCGATGATTTCTTTCTTCCGATCCATCTCTACTCTCTAAACAGCCCGAGCAGCAGTACCTTTTGTCCAGAACGGCGTTTTCACGACTGTTGCTTCAAGTTGCCGGCGCCGGCTGTCGATCGTCAACTTGCTCCCGACGAACGAATATCCCGTTTCCACATACGCCATGCCGATGGATTTTTCCAGGGACGGCGAATGTGTTCCGCTGGTGACGTGACCAACAGTGGTTCCATCGGCAATCACTTCGCACCCGTGGCGGGCAATACCGCGTCCACTGATTTGAAAACCGATCAATTTTCTCTCTAAACCCTTGGACTTTATCTCTCTCAGCGCCTCCCCCCCAATAAAGTCCCCCTTATCGAGCTTTGTTATCCAACCGAGTCCCGCTTCCAGCGGATTCGTCTCTTCATCGATGTCGTTCCCGTAGAGACAGTACTTCATTTCTAAGCGGAGTGTATCTCGAGCGCCAAGTCCTACAGGTTGTGCTTGACAATCCATATCCTGATCGGAGAGTGCTGACCAAATCCTATCGGCACCACCGCCATCGAGGTAGAGCTCATAACCAAGTTCACCTGTGTAGCCGGTTCTTGCACAAATTACATCTAAACCTTCAATTGTGACGGTACAGTGACAATAGAATGGGAGTGACTCAACCGCCTCTTTCGATTTGTCAGTCGCTTTCAGCAAGAGTTCGAGTGATCTCGGCCCTTGAACGGCAATAAGGCAGTAGTCTTTTGATCTGTCCGTAATAGAAACTTTATCGGAGAGATGCCTCTCGAACCAGTCGAAATCTTTTTCAATATTGGATGCATTTACTACGAGCAGAAAATGATCCTCAAATCGGTAGACCACACAATCATCGATAATACCTCCCCGTTCGTTGCAGATCGCTGTATACTGAGCCTGACCGACTTCGACTTGAGAAATATCGTTGGTGGTCATTCTCTGGAGAAAAGGGACAGCCTCATCTCCGCTGACAACGAACTCTCCCATGTGAGACAGATCGAACAGTCCGACTCCACTCCGCACAGCATTATGCTCTTCGATGATGCTCGAATACTGGATTGGCATTCTGAAACCAGCGAAATCGACCATCTTACCAC
>JAYZCL010000022.1:0-64546 GCA_036338335.1 Fidelibacterota bacterium | reverse complement strand
CATGACACCCGGAGATACCACAGTAACGACCGGTCTCGACAGCCTGAAAATGCACCTTTTAACCGATCTCGGGAAGCACTACGTCAGGCCAAGAACTCATTTCAGTGGTACGCTTGATCAGGTGCCGGATGTGGTCCAGTTCTCCATGAAAGATACAATCTCGATGAAAGGTTTCATGGTGATCCAGCTTCAGAGCGATGGGCTCACCACGAAGGCCACCGATGAGCTTGTCATTACGTATCCCAACGGTGGAGAGACTCTCAAGACAGAGAAGATCCAGGTAACGTGGCGCTCGCTGGGAACCTCATTGCCGAGCCAAAAGATCATCGTTTCTACCAGTACGGGCGACGATCCGGATATCTCCCTCGATACAGATTGGAAGGATATCAGCGGCGGCCCAATTGCCAATGTCGATTATTTCCCGTGGACGCCAGAGGTTGCGGACAAAATGTGGTTGAGAGTCTGTAATGAGACCAAAGACATCTGCGATAGAAGTCTCTCCTTCTTCAAAGTGGAAGCAAGTTCGGTTGCGATTGCCCGTGAAAGATTAGATAAAAAGCAACGGAGCAGGGCCAAAAAATCGGATAGGACAAATCAGTGAGATTCTCTCATTTACCGCTGCTTATTTTATTTATCCATGTTTGTGGGACTGCTCAGATCAAACGGGATCCGGTCATGGTTGCGCTAGCAGGCGCATATACCACTCAGGCCGATGGCATATACGCTGTAGGTGTGAATCCGGCGAACCTCGCCTATCAGCACGGCAAACCGTTCATGTGGCAGATGGGAACAATTAACTTCGGTATCGTCAACAATTTCTTTTCACTCGAGAATTCCATGGGAATGAGTGGGAGGAATCTTGAAGCGGAGTCGCAGAAAGGGAAGTATGAGATATATGATCAGGTCCGGGATGGTCTGCGATTTTCCCAGGATCTTCATATGGCACTTCCTGCGCTGAATTACGCCTCCGGAAATATGGCTATCACCAATGATCTTGTAACCATCAACGATGTGAATATTCCCTTCGGTATTTTTAAGTTTATTCTTGATGGGAATAATATCAACGAGCCGTTGGATCTTGAGTTAGGTTGGGAACAGATGGGTCTCCTTGAGCACGCCTTCTCATTTGCTGTTCCGGCGGAAAAATTTTCGTGGGGAGTTTCCTTGAAATTCCTGCAAGGACTCTACTATATGGGAACAGATTCAGATTCCAGCTACGCGTTTTTTAACACCGATACAACCGCCTTTCATTTGAATGCTCGCTACTTCATGAGACACGGCCTTGGCGGGTACGGGACCGCTGTGGATATCGGATTTGCGTCAAAAGAGATCAATGGTTGGCGTGTGGGCCTTTCTTTGATTAATGCTGTAGGCTCCATCGAATGGAACCAGCCGTCGGCAGTAACGGATTTGCTGGGAGTATCCGATGAGACGGGTTACTTCAAGTGGGGAGGGCAAGAAGTACCGCGCGGCTACGCCATGGTTTATGAGATGACTGCTGACTCGGTGACCATTGACAAGCTCGGTAAGAGTGAATGGAAGGACTTGTTCAAAGGGAGACAATCCATTGTGAAAGACGTCGATTCCGATGGTAATCCCCGTAAGTTCAAGGTTCGCTATCCGGGACTTCTGAGGATGGGAGTGTCCAAACAGCTTGACCCTGACCTCCTCATTGCCGGCGACTTAGTGGCGGGCTTTTCCGATCGCCTCGGCGTGCATCAGAGGTGGAAAATATCTACAGGTCTTCAGTTCACCCGTTTTAAGAGTTTCCCCATGAGAATAGGTTACATGTACAGTGGCAAGCATCTAAAGGAGCTCGGCTTTGGCGCAGGACTACATATGGGGCCTATTATTTATGATTTTGCTTTTTCTTTTCGTAACGGGATATGGATTCACGATATGAAGGGGTTTTCAATCTCTTTTGGAGCCGCTCTCACCAGTTTCAAGAGCCGGAAAGACAAACCGGCCCCGAGCCAGTAGTCTAGAGGCTACTTTCTTGCTCTAATCAGAAGGATAATTCCTCCTATTGAAAAAATTATGTTTCCGATCCATGCGGATAGAACCGGTTCAAGAATTCCTTTATAGCCAAGTGTTTGGCCAAATCGGATAAATGCATAGTAGCCAAAGATAACAAAGACACTCATCCCGGCCCCGAACGCAAGGCCAGTTTTCGGTTTGAATGCGACCAGCGGAAAGGAAAAAAGCACCACAATGACATTGGTGAAGGCGAAAGAGATCTTTCCATAAAGGTTTACTTTCCAGCGTGTGGTATCAACGCCGTTCTCATTCAGTTCGGCAATGAACGATTTCAGATCTAGGTAGTTTTTTTCCTGGGGCGAAATAGCCCGTTTCGTTAGATCATCGGGATAAAAATCGATGGCGAGCAGGGTATCTCTTCGAGAAAAATGGACCGCAGTTTCAAATCCGTCGGGATGAAACTGACGGATAGCATAAGTATTAAGCCACCATTTTTCTTCTTTCTCCTTCCAAGTCATGGTCCTGGCGTCTATCCGTTTAGTTAATTTTCCGTCATCCATAAAATGTATCACGACCCCCGTCGCCTTGCGAGTCTTGGGTCTATACCGATCAATGGCAATGTGGAAAATGTCTGACTTCCTTAGAAAGATTTCTTGATTCTTCGAAGAATACCCCCTGCTCCGGGACTTGATCAGATAGTCTTTTTCGATGGCTCGGCGCTTTTGATTTCCGGTGGTGACGACCTGGTCTTCGAAGAAGAATGATCCGCCGCTGATAATAATGGAACAGACAATCAAAGGCATAGCGATCCTGTAAAGTGAAACTCCCGAAGCTTTCATTGCTGTCAGTTCGTTCCGTCGAGATAACAGCCCGACAGTGAAAATAGTCGAAACAAGCACTGCCATGGGGAGACCTATACTGATGAACCACGGAATCGAATGGAAATAGTACACCGCAATTATCGCTTTGGGAACTTCAGCATCGATGAATTTGTCTATATTTTCTACAGCATCAACGACGAGAAAAATGACGATAAAACCGAGGAGGGATGTGCCCAGAAGAGAGATAAACTGTCTGATGACGTAAGTATCAATCCTTTTCATGCTCCTGTCAAATTACCTCGGGTGGTAACAAAATGGGAGGAAAAATCGCTTTTCTCCGTCTCGGTCGCCCGCTATATTGGAACCCTTTGTGAATGGCCTAACCCGCAAACTTTTCCTGACAGGAACGATCCTCTTCATTCTCGTGTGGGGAGTGATGGTTCCCTCCACTGAAACGGTGGACTTTAACCCGTCTTTCTCATCTCTGATACCGCCATTACTGGCCATATCCATGGCGCTTATCACGAGAGAGGTAATCCTTTCCCTTTTTTGCGGCATCTGGATAGGTGCGACGATGATGACGGGGTACAACCCAATTACGGGATTGCTGGCAACCATTGATACGCACATTATCAATTCAATCATCGATTCCGATCAGGCTAAGATATTGGTATTTACCCTTGGCTTTGGTGGTGTCATCGGGGTTGTAAGTGCCAATGGCGGTATGAAGGGGGTTGTGGAGAGTGCCTCCAGATACGCCAGCACTCGAAAGCGAAGTCAGCTTGCCACAATGCTGATGGGTATTGTCATTTTCTTTGACGATTATGCCAACACACTCTTTGTCGGGAACATGATGCGGCCGTTTACAGACCGCCTCAAAGTCTCAAGAGAAAAACTCGCTTACATTGTTGATTCCACCGCCGCTCCTGTGGCATCTTTGGCGGTCATCAGCACATGGTCGGTATTCCAGATGTCACTCTTGGAAACTCCTTACAAGGCTTACGGGATCACGGAAAATCCTTACATCACGTTCATTAATTCTATACCGTACTCCTTCTACTGCATTTTCACCGTTATTTTCATGGGGTACCTGCTCTGGACAGGAAGGGATTACAGCAATATGCTCAGGGCTGAGCATCGGGCTATCAGAGAAGGGAAGGTGCTGGCTGATGGTGCTCAACCCCTTACCGACACCGAAATGACGAAGGCAGGCGTCCTCGCTTCGGGGGCATCTCACTGGACCAACGCCATGGTACCGATCCTTCTGGTGGTAGCAATAACGGTGGTTGGGTTGTACGCTACGGGGACCAGCGCCCTCTCTCCGGGAGACGATCACTCCGTTCGTAACATCATCGGCTCCTCCGATCCATACCGGGCGCTCATCTGGGGATCACTCCTAGCGGGCATTGTGGCGATCCTGCTGTCAAACGGACGGGAAGTCCTAACTTTACGCGAAGGGGTGGAATCGTGGGTTAATGGTGCAAAATCGATGTTAATGGCCTGCATGATTCTTGTGCTCGCATGGACACTGGGTGATATCTGTGGTGAGGTAAAGACTGCGGATTATATCATCGGACGAACAGAAGGCTTCCTCACTCCGGCTCTCCTTCCTGCTGTTACGTTTCTTACCGCCGCCTTGGTAAGTTTTTGCACGGGCACTTCTTGGGGAACTATGCCTATTCTCGTTCCCATAGCGGTGCCGCTGGCATTCAAGCTGCTTGGTGGTGATCCGAACAGTTTAGTGGCCGAGCCTATCTATCTTGCCACCTTTGCTAGCATCCTCTCAGGCTGTGTATTCGGAGATCACTGTTCGCCACTCTCGGATACAACGATTCTCTCCTCAATCGCATCCGGCTCAGATCATGTAGATCATGTCCGAACACAACTGCCTTACGCTCTGACAACGGGGGTTATCAGTCTGATTTTCGGCTATGCAATAGTCAGTTATCTTCCGGTTGGCGTGGCAATAGCACTGGGGGCGATTGTTGTTTTCGGCGTGGTAAAGTTTCTCGGCCGCAGGGCAGAAGCCTAAGGGCGCCGTTTACGGAGGTGTATCCGTTCGACCTGACTCGGTGTAGATCGGAGAATCCTGATACTTACATCATCACTCTCGAGTATTTCGCCAGAGGAAGGGATTCTCCCCAGGCGGTCTATGACAAACCCACCCACTGTTTCATAGCTGCCTGAAGGGAGTTGAATTCCATACCCAGTGACTAATTCATCAAGGCTCATTCTGCCGTCCATGAGGAGACTATCATCGGAGAGGCGAGAAACGCGATTCGTCTCTTCATCAAATACATCCTCGAATTCACCAAAAAGTTCCTCGATGAGATCTTCTACTGTCACAAGGCCGGAAGTTTTCCCATCGAGAGCCACTACCATTGCGATGGTTGAGCGGTAGCCCCTCAGTTCACTAAGCGCTTCACTGGCGGTCATCGATTCACTTATGAAAAGGGGTCGACGGGCAAGATTTGCAAGTTTGCCCCCGCCGGAAATCAAATCGTGGAGAAAGACGATCCCCCTAATATTATCTAGAGAATCATTGAACAGGACCAGTTTGGAGAGCCCCGTGGACTCCATCAGTTTCATGGTATCATCGATTGAGGCGCTCTCGTCAATTCCTATAATATCTGCACGTGGTGTCATTGCAGCTTTCACCGGTTGCGAACCGAATTCGAATATATTGGTGATTACCTTTTTCTCTTCGGCTTCCAGATCTTCACCGACATATGCTTCACCGAAAAGGATTCTCAGTTCATCCCGCGCCAAAAAGTCGGCACTTCTCCGTTTGTCATCGTCACCGTTTGGGAAGCGTGATGCATAAGCGCGGGCGAGCCAGATGAGAGGGGCGAGGAGCAGTTCCGATGATTTCAGAAAGGGTGTTGCCAACACCGCCATCGAGCTGGCGTTGTCCCGGGCAAAGATTTTTGGTAGGACTTCGCCAAACAAGAGGATGACTGAGCCGAGGATCAAAATGATGAACATTTCAGGAAGTCCCATCCGTGACAGTACAATGGTCGCGTAGGAGGAGGTGAGGACATTAGTGAGATTCGTACCAACTAGGACGGTCGTGAGATACCGATCCGGTTCAGCCAGAAGCATTTCTGTGCGGTGCGCGGTCTTATTTCCTCCCTCACGCCAGACCGCCAGCTGGACCGGATTGGCCTGAAGGAAAGCGATCTCAGTCCCGGAAAAAAATGCCGACAGTACTAGGCCGAACAGTGCGATAGCCGATTCTATCATCGGTTCAATTTACACAGAATCGGGGGAGTTGTCAGAAGTGTGATCAATTTGAATCCTCTTCATCAGCGATGGGAAGATGATTAATTTTCATGTACGAAGAAGCTTGAACCATGGTTGAACGACTGAACAGAAGGGCACTCTCGACGGAACAGCAAAACCCCTCTTCGATGGAGCTCGATACAAAATCGGTATCGGAGATTCTGGAGATCATAAACATAGAGGATCACTCAGTGGCTGAGGCTGTGAAGGAAATCCTTCCTAAAGTCGAACATGCTGTTGTTCTTGCGGAAGATGCCATCAAAAAAGGGAGGCGTGTGATATATATTGGTGCAGGCACGAGCGGCCGCCTTGGCGTATTGGACGCAGCGGAATGTCCTCCAACATTCTCAGCCCCGCCCGATTTGTTCAGAGGAGTCATTGCGGGTGGAGAGGAAGCGCTTTGGATGTCCGTGGAAGGGGCTGAGGACCTTCCTGAGCATGCGGAAATTGATCTGCAATCTGTGGGTATGACAACCGGAGATTTGGTTATCGGAATCGCCAGTAGCGGTACAACGCCTTATGTCTTGCACGCTTTGAAATACGCCAAAGAACAGGGGTGTGCCACGGTGTTCCTAATATGTAACGCCGAGCCACTTATAGAGCCAGAGGTAGACGTGCTTATCGCGGTTTCCATCGGGCGCGAGGTGATTACAGGCTCTACAAGAATGAAATCTGGCACTGCCACGAAGATGATTCTAAACATGATTTCAACGGCCACCATGGTCCGAATGGGGAAGGTCTATGGAAATCTCATGGTGGATCTGAAAGCGGTAAACGATAAACTTCTTGACCGGGGAACCCGCATCATCTCACAATTGACTGGTTTAGAATATGATTCGGCAAACGATCTTTTACACCAAGCTGAGAAAGAGGTGAAGACTGCCATCGTCATGCATCATAGCGATTGTGATCCTTCCGCCGCTCGTGAGCTACTGCGACAAGCAGGCGGATTCTTGAGGTCTGTCTTGGAAGATTGATGAGTCATCCCAGGAACAGCAGTGAACCCCTCGTCATGGTGGGACTCATGACAGGAACCTCCATGGATGGACTCGACATCTGTGTAGCGAAGGTGGGGTTTTTCCGTGAATCGGCTGAGGCTTTTGTGCTGGTAGAAGGTTCGGTGCCATACACTGATGAGTTGAGAGAGAGTGTAGAGAACTGTTTAAGCGGGGACGCGGCAAAAATTGCTACCACTCACTTTAGTCTCGGTAAGTTCATAGCAACGGAAACGGAACGGTTCTTAACCGAGCGAAACATCGGAAGTGTGGACGGTATCGGGATGCACGGCCAGACCATCCACCATATCAGTGGTCAATCGTCACTTCAGATTGGAGAACCATCGTTCCTGGCTCATACACTTGAAGTACCGGTGGTGTCTGATTTCCGGGCTGCCGATATTGCCGCCGGCGGAACCGGCGCCCCGCTTATTTGCATGGTTGACAGCTGGCTTTTTCAACAGGAGGCGGGAGCGGTTATCTGCCTCAATCTTGGAGGTGTGGCCAACGTCACTTTTCTTCCGTCCACCGATTCCGGAGAGCCGATCATCGGTTTTGACACGGGTCCCGGAATGGCATTGATGGATGAGGCAATGAGTGAATTGACTGGGGAGAAGTTTGACAAAGACGGTCTCCGCTCATCGCAGGGAGTTCCGGATATAGAGAACGTTGATAGATGGATGGATCACCCTTTCATTCATGCGCCACCGCCAAAATCGACCGGCCGGGATATCTTTGGTTCAGCATGGCTGAAGGAGAACGTCCTTGATCAGTCGTGGAAAAAGCCCGATGATCTGTTGTCGACACTATCTTTTTTTACCGCACGGACCGTGGCGGTAAATTGTCAGGAGTTCCTTCCTCTCGATTCTGTTCAACAGCTCATCGTATCGGGTGGAGGGGTGTACAATGAAGGGCTTATGAATCACCTAAAAAAACAGTTTTCTACCGTCAGGATTGTCACATCTCAAGAGTACGGCATAGATCCTTTCATGAAAGAAGCGTTGGGTTTTGCTATGCTGGGAGCGGCAAATCTCAAGGGGATATCAGGAAATCTCCCATCGGTAACGGGGGCAAGGAAGCCGGTCATTCTCGGGAAAGTTACAATTTGACGGGACTATGAAAGTTAACCGTTACGTCTTCAGACAGTATGATGTGCGCGGCGTAGTGGCCGAGGATTTTCCTTCTGAGTTTGTTACCGGTCTCGGGAGGGCTTTCGGGACATTCGTGAAGCGGGCGGGGGTGAGAGAAATTTCAATCAGCGGCGATGTGCGTCTCACAACGCCGGAACTCAAGAAACAGTTCAAGAATGGTGTGCTAAAGACGGGAACTGACGTCATTGACATTGGAACGTTGCCGACGCCTGCCAACTATTACAGCATGTGGAAGCTCGAAGTGGGTGCCGCCGTACAGATTACCGGAAGTCATAATCCCGCCGAAATGAACGGCTTCAAGATGTCTCTCAACAAAAGCGCTGTTTATGGGGATCAGATTCAGCAATTGCGTGCCCTGATGGAGAGTGAAGATTTCGAGAGCGGTGACGGTACTGAGGTCAAGTACTGCATCCTTGACGAATACATTGAGATGATTCAGAGCAAGATAAAGCTTGAGCGCACTATGAAACTGGCTATGGACTGCGGTAATGCTTCCGCTTGTCTTGCTGCCCCAAAGGTGTTCAGCGGACTCGGAGCTGAAATGACAGAACTATTCTGTGACGTGGACGGCCGATTCCCTAACCATCACCCTGATCCGACTGTTCTCGAAAATGTTAATCAGTTGATCACCACGCTGAAAGGTGGAGATTTCGACGCCGGTCTAGCCTACGACGGTGATGCGGATCGTATCGGCCTTATTGATGAAACGGGGAACATTGTATTTGCAGATCAGATTATGGCTCTGATGTTGCCGGAAATTATTCAGGAGAATGAAGAGGTCCTTTTCGATGTCAAATGTTCACAGGCATTGGAAGAGGAGATCTTGAGACTTGGCGGCCGGCCTGTCATTTGGAAAACAGGGCACTCCCTCATTAAGCAGAGGATGAAAGAGTTGGGTTGCAAGTTCGGTGGAGAGATGAGCGGCCACCTCTTTTTCGCCGACGACTATTTTGGTTATGACGATGCCATCTACGTTTCGGCGAGGGTAGTTCAAATGCTTTCAAGACAGGAGAAAAAGTTGTCTGAGTTGGTGTCGGCTCTCCCGCAATACTATTCGACTCCGGAGATGAGATTAGAGTGCTCGGACGATGAAGAGAAATTCAGGATCAACGATGAAGCAACGGCGTTCTTCAAGCAAAAGTATGATTGTCTCGATATTGATGGTGTAAGGATTCGCTTTCCAGATGGGTGGGGGCTTGTGCGGGCTTCGAACACGCAACCGGTCATTGTTTGCCGCTTTGAGGCGAAATCTGAAGAACGAATGAAGGAAATCCAACAGATGATTTTAAGCAAGATCGGTGAGTTGGGCGAGGTGGATGTTCCCGATGTCGTCTGACAACTTCAGCGAGAAAATCACTGGTTACCGGTTACGAATCAATGAAGCTCTCCTTCAAATTGGAAAAGATGCCGAACCGGCATACCTCTATGATCCTATTCGGTACGTTTTTTCCGGGAAGGGAAAACGAATCAGACCGGTGCTTGTTCTCTTAACTGCTTCAGGCTTTGGAGCGGGAGAAGATGAAACCCTTCCGGCCGCCTTGGCCGTAGAAATTCTGCACAACTTTTCTCTCGTTCACGATGATATCATGGATGGGGACGATCTCCGACACGGAAAGCAGGCGGTACATCATCGGTGGGACAACCCAACAGCTATTCTTGCGGGAGACGGTATTTTTGCACTGGCGTATGATCAGTTGAACCATTTGAATAGTGCTTCGGATGCATGTCTGAAAGTATTCACGAACGCCGCACTTCGACTTTGCGAAGGACAGGCTTTGGACAAAGCTTTTGAAGCAATCGACGAAGTGAGTGTCGACAACTATCTCGAAATGGTCCGCCTCAAGACCGGAACACTATTATCGCTTTGCTGTCAGATCGGTGCGATTTTAGGAGAGGCCGATGATAAGGAAAAAGCTGCTGTCGCATACTTCGGCGAGAGAGTTGGTCAGGCATTCCAGATTCAGGATGACATTCTGGAGATCTACTCCAACTCCAAAAACATGGGAAAAAGTTTAGGCAGTGATCTTGTCGCGGGGAAGAAAACATTTCTCACATGCAAAGCGGAGGAATTGAATTCATCAGATTGGCGCACCTTCATGAAAAGCTTGGACGGTGAACCACTGAGTGAGAGGATTCCGAAGATGCGCGACTATTTCGATGTTATTGGAATTGTAGCAGAAGGAGAGACCCTTGTCAGTCATTTGTCCGAAGAAGCCGTGTCTACACTTGAACCATTGCCGGGCAGTGTGAAGAACAATCTTGTCTCGTTTATCGAACTATTAACGGAGAGGGAAAATTAACAGAGCTTTTCAAAGCCTCGATCCTCAGGCTATGCATCAGCATATTTTTACGTTTCCTGAACAGATAGAGCTTGCATTCCAAATTGCCAATCAAGCCGTTTCGGTGAATCATGAATCAAGAGTGTCGGCGGTAGTAATTGCGGGGATGGGGGGTTCCGCAATAGGAGGTGATCTAATCAAGGCGCTCGTGGCTGATTCTATAGCCGTCCCGATCGAAGTTGTAAGAGACTATTCACTCCCTTCTTGGGTTGGCCCGTCAACGCTTGTAATCTGTGTCAGCTATTCGGGCAACACCGAAGAAACTCTCTCGTGCTATAGTGAGGCGGCAAAAAAAGGTGCTCAGCTCGCGGGCATCACTTCCGGGGGTGAACTGGCCGACCGTTTAGACAACGATGGCGGCGATCTCATCACAATTCCTGATGGGAATCCACCTCGGGCATCCCTCGGTTTTGTCTCCATTCCGGTGCTCGTTTACCTTTCCCGACACGGGCTCTGCTCAGGTGCGTACGAGGACAAAATAGCTGGGGCTGCCAACCTTATTACTGAATACAGGTCGGGATTCTCTGAGGAATCCGATTCCAACAGGACTCTGAATTTGGCGAGAAAGATATACGACTCTATCCCTGTAATTTACGGTGATGCTCGATACACGGGATCGGTGGCGACACGGTTTCGAGGCCAGTTGGAAGAGAACGCAAAAATGGTCGCATTTCATCACTCACTCCCTGAAATGAATCATAACGAAATTGTCGGCTATTTGAACAATCCGGATCTCTTACAACAGATTAGCATTGTTTGGCTCATGGATAAAAATCAGCACTCGCGAACTACCCTGAGGAAATCTCTGACAAGCGATTTGATCGGTGATATTGTTGGCTCTCAGGAAGAGATTCAGAGCTTGGGGAGCAATCTTACAGAGAGACTTTTCTATCTGATTCATTTTTGTGACTGGGTCAGTTACTGGTGTGCAATTCTTCACGGTACTGATCCTACGCCAGTGGAAAGGATTGAAGCTTTGAAGCAGAGTCTGATAGCGAGCGGCAAAATATGATAGCCAAGATGGTTGCTTTGAGAGGATCAATCACCTAAATTAGAACAAGCCAGATATAACGATTCATGATTCCCGTTGAAGTCACCAGAATTTCGTTTTACCCTCCGAGCAAGGGCTATGCGGTGGTACTTCAGGAAATAGGTGGAGAGGAGCGGAAGCTTCCTGTTATTGTTGGGGCTTTCGAGGCACAATCAATTGCTCTCGCCAGAGAAAAGGTAGACACACCCCGTCCAATGACGCATGATCTCCTGACCGCGATTCTCGAAGAGTTGGAAGTACATGTGAAGGCTGTCGTAGTGACGAATCTTTCTGAAGGAACCTATTACGCCGGGATCCGAATCGACCTTGATGGTGAAGATGAGACTGAGGTGGACTCACGACCGTCCGACGCGATCGCTGTAGCGCTTCGGCTCGGGGCTCCTATTTTTGTGCATGAAGATGTGATGAGCGAGGCCGGAGTGGAGGACGATGAACAATCCAGTGTCAGCTTTGAAGAGTTAGTTCACGGCCATGACAGTAACCGAAGGAAAATCCTTGAAGAAAAACTGCAAAAAGCTGTTGAGAATGAAGAGTATGAACGTGCCGCAGAAATCCGGGATGAACTCGGTGTCATGGAAAGGAAGACCCCAAGCGTCTGATTAATCTTTTATTCTTTCGAGAGTTTTCTGGGAAGCCGCCTGTTCCGCGGCTTTTTTTGTAGCATCCGACGCTGTAGCGTGAATCTCTGATCCGATCTGGACAGCCACCCTAAACAATTTTTCATGTTCCGCACCTTCAGTGTCGGTAACAATAAAGCGGGGTGTTTCTAGAGAGTTAGCCTGACAGTGTTCAATGAGCAAACCTTTGTAATTTAGAGTCTTCCAAGCTTTCCGACGGTGTTGCCACACTGTCCGCTCTATCAGTCTGTGGCACGGCTTGAGTCCTCCATCGAGTTTCATAGCAGCGATAAGAGATTCGAACACATTGGCGAGTTGTTTTTCTGATACTTTTGATTGGCTCAGATCGAGAGATGGTCCGGCCTTGATATAATCGAAGAGTTCCAGTTCTTTCCCCATTTGCGCCAAATGTCCTTTCTGAACTAAAGTGGACCTCCTCTGGGTGAGAACCCCTTCCCTTGCGTGAGGAAACTCCCGGAACAGCATCTCTGAAATCAACTGATCCAGAATTGCATCCCCGAGAAATTCCAGCTGTTCATAATTCCTGGAAACGCGAGGCTCTTTTGATTTGTGGGTAAGGGCGGTTCTCAGAAGGACAGGATTGCCAAAGAAGTAGCCAAGTTTTACCTGCAATTTAATTAGCTGTTCGTCGCGGTGGACGTAGCGCCAGATGAGCAGTCTGATCAGACGGGTTAACGGGTTCACGCCCACTGCTTTAGAACGAGCACTGCATTGTGGCCGCCGAATCCAAAAGTATTCGACATAGCGATCTTCACTTTCTTCTCTACTGCTCTATTCGGTGAGTAATTCAGATCGCAATCTGGGTCAGGATTTTCGTAATTGATGGTAGGCGGAATCTTGTTCTTTAGAATGGACATGGTACAGGCGACCGCTTCAATTCCGCCGCTTGCACCAAGTAGGTGCCCCGTCATGGATTTGGTTGAACTGATGTTTATACTCGATGCATGATCACCGAACACTTTCTTAATCGCCTCTGTTTCATTCTTATCATTGAAGAGAGTAGAGGTGCCGTGTGCGTTGATATAGTCGACATCCTGAACTTTCAGGTGAGCGTCTTCCACGGCCCTTTTCATGGCTCTTACCGCACCTTCACCACCCGGGGCGGGAGTCGTGATATGATAGGCATCCCCAGTGGTGCCGTAACCGCCAACTTCACAGTAGATCGTTGCCCCTCTCGATTTGGCGTGCTCTACTTCTTCGAGGATCAGTACGCCAGCACCTTCACCCATTACAAATCCGTCGCGCTCTCTATCAAAAGGACGAGACGCCTGTTGAGGATTCTCATTATGGGTGGATAGGGCCTTCATATTTGAGAAACCGGCGTAGGCGATAGGAGTGATGGAAGCCTCCGAACCGCCGGTCAGAATCACATCTGCATCGCCATGTTGGATCAAACGAAAGGCATCGCCGATGGCGTTGGTGGCGCTGGCACACGCCGAAACAACACTGTAGTTCGGTCCCTTCATGCCCCATCGGATAGAGATGTGCCCTGGTGCGATGTCGGGAATGAACATGGGAATAAAAAATGGTGAAATCGCCCTTGGCCCTCGGTTGATAAGCCGCCGGTTCTGGCTCTCCATGGTCTGCAGTCCGCCGACCCCCGAGCCGAGGACCACCCCGAATCGATCCATATCAGGAATTCCTTCTTCGAGCTGTGCATCCCTCAGCGCTTCATCGGCAGCGGCGATTGCAAAGACAGCGAATTCATCGAGGCGGTTCAGCTCTTTTCTTTCAAGATAGTCTTCAGGAGCAAAATCTTTCACCTCGCCCCCAATCTTTACAGAATGGTTGGAAGTATCGAACTTAGAGATGGTGGATATCCCACTCTTGCCCGCAAGTAGGCTTTCCCAGAAGAGGCGAACACCCACACCGAATGGGGAGACCACCCCCATTCCGGTGACGACGACGCGACGGGACACGGAATCTAACCGGAGTGAGAGTCTATATAATTTACGGCGGAGCCTACAGTGGTAAGTTTCTCAGCTTCCTCATCCGGAATTTCCATGCCGAATTCTTCTTCGAGCTGCATGATCAATTCTACGGTGTCGAGTGAATCGGCTCCAAGATCATCCACAAAGGAAGCTTCAGCAGTGATCTTGTCTTCATCGGCGCCAAGCTTGTCCATAATCACTTCTTTTACCTTATCAAAACTGGACATTTATTTTCTCCTTTTACATGTAGAGACCGCCATTTACGGCGATCGTTTGCCCCGTAATGTAACCTGCCGCATCGGAACAGAGAAAGAGCGCAGTTGCAGCGATTTCTTCCGCGTTCCCGATCCTTCCCAGCGGTATATGTTTGATCAAATCTTCTTTGACTTTTTCGCTTAAATCAGAAGTCATATCAGTAGCAATATAGCCCGGAGCGATGGCGTTCACAGTGATATTTCGGGAGGACAGTTCTCTGGCAATGGTTTTGGTTAGGCCAATCATGCCGGCTTTTGCGGCGGAATAGTTGGCCTGCCCGGCGTTTCCCATCATGCCTGAAACAGAACTGACATTAATAATTCTCCCAGACCGCTTCTTCATCATAAGTGGAGTGACAGCTTTGATGCCATTGAAGCATCCTTTCAGATTAATGTCGATGACACTGTCCCAGTCATCTTCTTTCATCCGGAGCAAAAGATTGTCTTTCACGATTCCTGCATTATTGACAAGAATATCCACCTCTCCAAACTTCTCCGCCGATTCAACTACGGCCCGGGAAAAGTCAGCCATATTAGAAACATCCAACTTTATGGCATGAGCTTCGCCTCCGCTCGACTGGATTTCGGAAACCACCTGTTCAAGAGCTTTGATTGTGCGGCTTGCACAAGTGACTTTAATACCGCTTAAGGCAAACAGCTTTGCAATTGCAAGGCCAATCCCACGGGAAGCCCCCGTAACGAATGCCGATCTTGATTCAGGCAACCTCGAGTTCCTCCAGATGCTCGATTCTTTCGATACCTCGGATTGGCAGAGAACGGTCAATCCGCCTGTTCAGTCCTTGCAGGATACGGCCAGGGCCAACCTCCAAAAAGCTATTGACGCCGCTCTCCCGAAGTGTTTCAATAGTTTCCACCCATCTCACGGGATGGTCAAGTTGACTGATCAGGTTTTTTAGGATTTGTTCCGGTGCAGTGGTTGCTGCAGCGCTAACATTCATGACCACGGGAAATCTTGCGGGATTCAGGTCTACTTCCTCCAGAGCCTCGATCATGGCATTCTTCGCACTTGCCATCAGCGGTGAATGGAACGCACCGCTTACATTCAATTCAACAGTTTTCTTTGCACCGGCTTTGTTAGCAAGTTCCATGGCCAGTTTAACAGCTTTGACACTACCTGAGATTACGATCTGGCCCGGTGAGTTAAAATTTGCGGGGACGACCACCTCGTCACCTTGAGAAGCATTGTCACATAGTTTTGATAGGACTTTATTGCTCAAGCCGATAATCGCTGCCATCGAGCCTCTCTGCTCACAACCTGCTCTGCTCATGGTTTCACCGCGAAATTTGACTAAGGTGAGTGCATCATGGAAATTGAAAACCCCGGCAGCGGTCAATGCTGAATACTCTCCAAGACTATGTCCCGTCGAATAGGAGGGGTCGGTTCCCGACTCCATCAGCATCTCGGAAAGCACAACGCTGGCAACGAAAATAGCGGGCTGAGTGAATTCGGTCCGCCGGAGTTCCTCCTCGGGCCCTTCAAACGAAAGTTTGGCAAGATCCATACCCATGATTTGGTTCGCTTCTTCATACCGAAGTCTTGCTTGAGCTAAGTTCTCGAACAAGTCTTTCCCCATGCCGACTTTCTGTGAGCCCTGTCCCGGAAATAAGAAAGCTTCGATCATATGCACTGACCCCATCGGATCAAAGTTGCGCCCCAAGTGAAGCCTGCTCCGAATGCCGCCAAGAGAAGGAGGTCTCCTTCTTCAAGCCGTTCTTGTGACACCGCTTCACTCAGGCCGATGGGAATGGTGCCGGCGGTCGTATTGGCGACTCTTTCAATGTTGATCAAGACTTGCTCTTCAGTTAGTCCAAGCCGCTTCGCGCTGGCATCGATGATTCGTTTGTTTGCCTGATGAGGGATGAACAGCTTGAGGTCTTTGCCAGACAGTCCGTTCCGTAAGAGAATTGTTTCCGCAGCATCGGTCATCCCGCGCACCGCGGACTTAAAGACTTCCCGCCCGTCCTGTTTGAGATAGTGGAGCCGCTGATCGACCGTTTCACGGGTTGCTGGGTGTCTGCTTCCGCCGCCAGGCATATAGAGTCTGTTACCTCCACTGCCATCCGTAAACATGATTGAATCAATAATCCCATCATCACCTTTGCTTGGTTCCATAAGAACTGCTCCAGCACCATCACCAAAAAGTATACATGATGCTCTGTCTCGGTAATCGAGAACTGATGTCATCGTATCTCCGCCGATAACCAGGATTTTTTCGTGTTTTCTCGCTGCGATGAGTCCTGCAGCCGTTTCAAGAGAAAAGATGAAGCCGGAGCACGCAGCATTAAGGTCAAATGCCCAAGCGTTTTTGGCTCTAATGGCGTCCTGAACTAATGCCGCGGTAGAGGGGAAAAACATATCGGGAGTTACGGTAGCAACAATGATGACGTCAATTTCATCAACCTCCACGCCCGTTTTTTCGATAATTTTCTGGGCTGATTTGATCCCCATATCGGATGTTGCTTCATCGTCAGCCACTACTCGGCGTTCTGCGATGCCGGTTCGACTTCTTATCCACTCATCATTCGTAGCAACTGTTTTCTCAAGCTCAACATTGGTCAGAATCCGCTCAGGAAGGTAGTGAGATACGGCGGTAATGCTTGCCCGTCTCGTCATGCTATTCCGTCAATAAGTGAGACTGTAGAGGATATATCATCTCTGATAGAACCGACTAGGTTTGTTTCGGCGGATTTCTTGGCGGCGAAAATGGCATTCTTGATTGCTCTCGCAGGCGAACTTCCATGGCAGATGATGACATCGCCGTTCACACCGAGAAGAGGAACACCACCGTACTCTTCATATTCAAAGTGACGCATCGCCTTCGAGAAAATTGACTTGAACTCGTTACTCTTTTCCTTTGACTCATCTTGATTTTTTAGCTGTGCCGAAATATCGCGATGAACATGGCTGATCCACCCTTCCGCAAATTTCACAAGATTATTTCCGAGGAAACCGTCACAAACGACAACATCAACCTTACCTTCAAAAAGGTATCGGCTTTCCACATTTCCCCGAAAGTGAAGTAGATATTCCTTCATCAAGGTGTGTGATTCAAGGTAGAGATGATTTCCTTTCGTCTCTTCGGCGCCTATATTCAGTAATCCAACTGCCGGCTCATTAACACCTTGAATGTGAGACATGTACTCCGAGGCCATAATAGCGAATTGAAAGAGATGCTCTGGTTTCGCTTCTGAGTTGGCTCCCGCATCGCACAATACCAGCCCGTTATTACCGGCTGGGAAAAAAACTCCTAGTGCCGGTCGCCTGACTCCTTCGATCCTTCCAAGAAGAAAGAGAGATGCGGCAATGATTGCACCGGTGCTTCCGGCACTTACAAAGGCTCTCGCTTTTTTGCTCTTGATCATTTCAATTCCCGCCACGATCGAAGAGTTTGGTTTTTGCTTGATAACCTGTGCCGGTCGGTCCGTCATCTCAACGGTCTGAGGCGTGTGATAAATCGTTATCGATGATTTGTCGCTTGAAGGAGGGAAGCTGTCGTTGATCTTCTTTTCGTCTCCGATTAAGATGATCTCAATTTTTGAATCATCGGAAACTGCATCCAAGGCACCTTGGACGATCTCTGAGGGCGCATGGTCTCCGCCCATGGCATCAACGACGATTCTCATTGAATTGATCAGGTGGTGGGAGTTGTGACCGGTCTACCTTTGTAGTATCCGCAGTTCGGGCACGCTCGATGAGGCATCTTTTGTTGGTTACACTGCGGGCAAGTCGAAATCGTTACCGTCTTCGTTTTCCAGTGCGTGCGTCTTTTTCGTCCGCGTGCTTTGGACTGTTTTCTTTTGGGAAGTGCCATACTAATTCTCCAGTTCAGCTAGTTTTAGTGACTTCAGCGGGGCCCATCTTTCGTCGAACTCCTCGTTTTCACATTCACAGTTGGAAAGATTCAGGTTCACACCGCATCCCGCGCAGAGACCCTTACATGTCTCATCACATACCTCTTTCATTGTCCGTTCAAGAATGATGGCATCGTGCAAGACCGACGAAATATCAAATTCATCTTTTCCATGAGGAAAGACGATGATGTCAGAGTCGGATACTCCATCAGCCATACTTGGGCTTTCAGTGACAAGAACCTTGAACTTGCCGCAAATCTCTTTATCAAATGATTCGAGACACCTGTCACATTGAAGATGTGAAGTGGTAATCAATTTGCCATTTACACTGGCAGTGGTCCCACTTTGGGAGACTATGAGTATCACAGATATTTCACCATAGCTCAGCTCATCATCCAGTTTCAATTCTTTGGAGGTGGATGTTAATCGGAGAGGACTTGGCGATTCAAACAGTTCTCGACGGGTTATTTTCATAATATGGTTGCGAAATTACCTTTTAGACAAACTGCAAGTCAAGCACTCTAGTCAGTGGATATGATATTGTTCATTTTATGGAAGAAAGGGGCGTGAGGCCCCTTTCAAATAAGGCAATCTGATTCAGATAATTAGCTTTTTTCGGACGAATCTTCGTTGTCAGAATCACCGGTGGTGTCCGATCCATTGGACTCCTTAGAATCGTCAGTTTCATCCTCTTTCTGATCATCTTCTGAATCAGAATCCGAATCATCAAAGGACCAGTCATCATCGTTTTCAAGCTCTAACTCCTCTTCATCTTTTCTTTCGAGGAGGTTTTCTTCATCGGTCTTCATTCGGAATATGACAACCGCGATGGTTTGAGCTACAACCTCTACACTCATAGCGTAGGAGATGACGGTGCCTACTATAAGAAATAAAGAAAGGGCAATGAATGAAGCTCCGATATATTCCATCGGCCCTAACACACCGCCAGAATCCGGAAGGTACATGGAAAAGAATCCTGCGCTAAATGGTAAGGCAGAGCCGAAGTCACAAATGGGAGTGACCACCATATCTGTTGCCCAGCCAACCATTCTCGACAGCTTTGAGCCCATGAGGAGATCATGTCCAAACACGATATTAATGAGCTGGTAGCCAAATTTTGCGAAGTAGGCAAAAAGAACCACAGCAATGTAAAGCAGAGAATAGATCAAGGGTGTGTATAGCAGAGTTCGCCACGGTTGGGACCAAGTGATGGAGTAGTTTTGAAAGACGGCCCCCATGGTGTCTTCTTCCATGGCGCCAACAATTGCTGGTGTGAAGAAGTTAGCTACGATGAGAACAAGGGTGGTATAGACCACGAAGACTGAGCCGAAAAACCACAAGAGGTAAGGGATTCCAAAGAACAGTTCACCCAAGAATGGTATTTTCCCAATAAGGGCAAAGACTGCTGCCATGATCATAAAAAAGAGGGCGATAATAATTATGGATAAATGGGTAAAAACAGGTGCGTGCCAGTGTTTCTTCACAAACTTCCAAGCATCGGACGATGAGTAAAATTCATCTCCCTTCAATTGTTTGTAGGTAACTCTGGCCACAGCGGTATATCCCAATAGAGATACAACTACCCATGTCAGTACACCGACAAGCCAAATGACCAAAGCGGTGATTCCGTAGTTACTCCCTATGAGGCATGGATAAAGCCCGTATTCAGCCCACACGTCGCTGACCAACCTTCCATTGACCAAGAAAGCGATATGAGTGAAGAGGAAATAAGCAACGTATCCTACGAGGTTAACCTGGAGAAGAAGCCAAACTTTCTTTCCTCCAAGTGCAATGCGAGGTGCCTGGAAAATGTCACGGACATCAAAATGAAGTTTCATCGGCTGCATTTTATTTTACCTTCCAGTTTGAAGTATCTTTTTACTGATCTACTCTTACCCGATCGACCCACGAAACCACGCCTATATTCTGGTTAATCTCAGCTGCGGCTTTGAGTGCATCGGACTTTGAGTCATAAGCGCCAATCCGTACCCTGTACCACAATTTATCACTGTCGTCAAAATAAGCTTTTTGAATATAAGCATCAAACCCGAGGCTGATCAAATAATTCGTCTTTTCCTCGGCCTCCCGCAAGGATGGCTCAGAATAGATCTGTATGGTAAATCGTTTACCTGCTGATTTTATCATGTCTGACCGGGGCGGGGCTGGAGGTTTAGGAGCGGGTCTTTTAGCCGGTTTCGACACCTCTGTCACGACTTTCTTTGGTTCTGGTTCCGGTTTTGGAACTACAACTCCGGTTACTACTTTTTCAGGGATGGCTACAGATTCTTTAACCTCTGGGGAGGGCTGAACCGAGACCGTGGCCTTTGGCGAATCTGAAATCATGAACTGGTACTGGGTGATAACTGCAGCTTTTCCTTCCTGATTAAATACGATCAACTCAAATTGGTAATTGCCGGGTACATCGGGCTGAAATGCAATTTCCCTACCACCGCGGCGAATGTAAAGATCGGTAAAAGTTAAGAGACTTTCATCTGGGAAGGAAAGAATGTCCCAGGCGTATGATGGGTTCTCAACGCCGACTGGTTGTTCGACTTGGACACTGTAGTAGTTACCAACTGTACCGTAATGTGAAGATGGTTTCTCACACGAAGAGATGAGCAGAGCCGACCCCAGAAAGAGGGGGAAATATTGTCTGAAGTAACGCATCCTTGTTGAACGACTGTCTAGTCGGTGGAAATTTCGAGGGAAGGAAAGAAAAAAGCAATTTCTTTTGCCGCGTTCTCATCCGAGTCAGATCCGTGTACCGCGTTGCTCTGAACATTCTCGGCAAACTCCCTTCGGATCGTTCCTTCATCGGCTTTTTCAGGATCTGTCTCCCCTATAAGTTCTCTGAATGAGCTGACGGCACTGTTCTTTTTAAGTGCCATCGCCACACAGGGTCCGGAGGCCATGAAAGAGATGAGATCGTTGAAAAAGGGTCGTTCCCGATGAATATCGTAGAACCCCTCGGCCCGCTCTCTTGAGAAATGCTGTTGCTCCATCGCGGCGATTTCAAAAGATGCGGAGAGAATTCGATCGATAATCTTGCCTGTATTATTCTTCCGTACAGAGTCGGGTTTAATAATTGCCAACGTTCGATTGCTCAAGGCTTTTCCTCCAATTGCTTCTGCATGGTTACTCCAATATCCGAGGGGCTTTCCACAACGGTGATCCCGGCACTTTCCAGCGCGGCCATTTTATCTGAAGCTGTTCCTTTTCCGCCTGCGATGATTGCACCTGCGTGCCCCATACGTCGGCCCGGCGGAGCGGTCTGTCCGGCAATAAATGCCACAACTGGCTTCTCAAAACCGGAAGATTGAATCCATTCCGCCGCTTCTTCTTCGGCTGAACCGCCAATCTCTCCGATAAGAACAATCCCGTTTGTCTCATCGTCGTTCGCGAACCGGGAAAGAAGATCTATGAATGTGCTTCCAATGATGGGATCTCCTCCGATGCCGATACATGTGGATTGACCAATTCCCAGCTCCGTCAGCTGGTAGACAGCCTCGTAAGTTAGAGTTCCGCTTCTTGAAATAACCCCAATCGAACCCTCACTGTGAATAAAACCCGGCATGATTCCGATCTTGGCTTTCCCAGGTGATATAATCCCAGGACAGTTGGGCCCAATGAGACAACTCCCGGCTTTAGTGGCAAAATTCTTTACTTTGACCATATCTGTTGTGGGAATTCCTTCAGTGATGCAGACGACCAGTTCCAATTTGGCATCCACAGCCTCCATAATGGCGTCGGGGCCGAAAAGAGGGGGAACGAATATAACTGAAGCGTTAGCGTTGGTTTCAGCGGTAGCCTTCGCCAACGTGTTGAACACAGGGACATCCAAGTGTTTTGCACCCCCCTTTCCTGGAGTGACGCCTGCTACAACGTTTGTACCGTACTCGAGCATTTGCTCAGTGTGGAATGACCCTTCCCTACCTGTAACACCTTGAACAACAAGGCGCGTATCTGAATTCAGCAGAATACTCATGCGCTGATGGCCTCCACTGCTTTTTCAGCACCATCTTTAAGGCTTGTCGCCACAATGAAATCGAGGGGAGAATCATTAAAAATCTGCCCTGCTTCCCGGGCGTTTGTTCCCTCCAGTCGGACGACGACCGGAACGGACACCTCCATAGTTGAAAGGGCATCAACTACACCCTGTGCTACGCGGTCACACCGGACAATTCCACCGAAGATATTGATCAAGATCGATCTTACATTCGGATCGGTGAGGATCAGTTTGAAGCCCCGAGACACTGTTTCCGAGTTTGCTACACCGCCAACATCGAGAAAATTGGCTGGCTCACCTCCGGACAGTTTTATGATATCCATTGTCGCCATAGCCAGTCCGGCTCCGTTGACCATACATCCGACGTTGCCATCGAGTTTTATATAATTCAACTGGTAGCTCGCCGCCTCTGTTTCGCTGGGCAGTTCTTCGGAAATATCGCGCATTTCGGCCACCACTTTCTGACGGTATAGACCGTTCTCATCAAAATTCATTTTGGCATCCAACGCCATGACCCGACCATCACCCGTCACTACCATTGGATTGATTTCCGCGAGGGAGCAGTCGTGGGCATCAAAGGTTCTCCACAACGCTTTGAACATTTTGACCCCATTCTTCACCTGCTCACCTTCCAGCCTTAATGCGAAGGCCAGCTGTCTTGCCTGAAACGTTGTCAGGCCAAACGGTGGCTCAATCCACACCTTCACGATCTTTTCCGGTGTTTCCTCGGCAACCTTCTCAATCTCCACACCCCCCTCGGTTGAGACCATGAATACGAATTTTTCTATCGACCGGTCGAGGACTATTCCTCCATAGAGCTCCCGGGCAATATCTACACCTTCCTCGATCAGCAGACGATTAACCTTTTTCCCCGTGGGGCCTGTCTGGTGAGTGACTAGGTTCATTCCGAGGATCTGGTCAGCAAACTCGCGTACCTCATCAAGATTCTTTGCAATCTTGACGCCACCGCCTTTCCCTCTGCCTCCGGCATGAATTTGGGCTTTTACCACCCAGAGATTCCCGCCGAGGTTCTTGGCCTCAGTCACCGCTTCGTTTACAGAGAAAGCGGCGACACCGGCTGGGACAGGTACTCCGTTCTGCCTAAGGATCTCTTTCGCCTGGTACTCGTGAATTTTCATGGTGTAATGACCGTTCCTGTAATGCCGTTCATGGCATTGGGAACAGAATCAATCGCAGAAATAATGACTCGTTTTCCGCCTCTTCGAATAAAGTATACTGCTGCCGAAATCTTGGATGGCATGCTCTCCGCCTCAAACTGACCACTGTTCGAATATTGTTTTGCTTCCATTACTGACATGGTGTTGATGGGTGTTTGATTTTCTTTGCCAAAGTATTAGGAATACTGTCCTGACGTCCGTCAGAAAGAAGAACTCACGGGCGCCAATTTCGTGTGAGACTATGGCGGATGCAAGGTCTTTGTCTATGACAGCGTCAAACCCTTCGAGATTGCCATTTTGCTGCAGATAGACGGGGATTCCTTCTCCTCCTGCAGCGATGACGATTTTTCCTGCATCCACCAGTTCCTGAATCACTTCTTACTCGATGATCGAGATCGGTCAAGGTGGGGGATCACTCGGAGTCACGCGCCAGAGGGTGTTTCTACAACTATCCAGTCGAATGGATTGGCCAGGGAAAGTGCCTGTTCACGATCGTATCGATGGCCTAGCTGCTTTTCGGAACTGGAAATTTCGGAACGGACTTTCAAAAAGAGAGGGCGCCGCAGTTAGTCAGTGTTCATGTATGGATAGCGGTAATCTTTAGGAGGATCAAAATTTTCCTTGATGGTTCGTTGGGAGACCCACCGGACAAGATTGAACATGGATCCAGCTTTATCATTGGTTCCGGACGCACGGCTGCCACCGAAAGGCTGCTGCCCGACTACCGCACCGGTTGGTTTATCGTTTATGTAAAAATTCCCAGCGGAATGACGGAGGGCCGTCCGTGCTTCTTCTAAAGCTGTTTCATCGGTGGCAAAAACGCAACCCGTAAGACCGTAGGGAGAAGTGGAATCAACCAGTTCAAGAGTATCTTTCCATGCAGCCGGATCATATAGATAAATCGTCAATACAGGACCAAAAATCTCTTCCTCCATCGTCTTGAAATTTGGATCGGTGGTGAGTATAGTGGTTGGCTCTATGAAGAATCCCACGGAATCATCATAGTTGCCACCTGTCAAGATTTCTGCGTCGTTCGACTCTTTCGCGTAATCGATATAACCGGTGATAGAATCAAAAGCGGATTTATCAATTACCGCGGTCATGAAATTGGTGAAATCTTCCGCATCACCCATTCCGATTGTTGCCACCTCTTCAAGGAAACTTTCTCTTTCCGAGTCCCAAATAGTTGATGGAATGTATGCTCTGGACATGGCGGAACATTTCTGTCCCTGAAATTCGAAAGCGCCCCGGACCATGGCTGTGATGAGGGCCTTATTTTCTGCCGATTCGTGCGCGAGACAGAAATCTTTGCCGCCGGTTTCGCCCACAATTCTAGGGTAGCTTTTGTAGTTGGCAATATTTTCTCCAACGGTCTTCCACATACCTTGAAAGACAGTGGTAGATCCTGTGAAATGAACACCGGCAAGATTGGGATGTTCCATGACCATCGGACCCACTTTGGAGCCTGCGCCGGGAATGAAATTTATCACACCGTCAGGGAGCCCCGATTCCTTGAACAACTGCATGAGAAACCAAGCGGGATAGACCGCGCTGGAGGCTGGTTTCCAAAGGACCACATTCCCCATGAGGGCGGGGGCTGTGGGGAGATTCGCCCCGATACTGGTGAAGTTGAAGGGACTTACCGCAAAGAAGAATCCTTCCAGCGGGCGATATTCGACGGTGTTCTTGGTGGGAGGTGGAGAGTGCATCGGCTGGTGAGTCTGGAGCTTTTGTGCGTAATAGGGATTGAAATTGAAGAAATCGACCACTTCACACGCCGAATCAATCTCAGCTTGGTAAACAGTCTTGCTCATGTTCAGCATTGTTGAGGCGTTCAGGGTTTGGCGATACTTATTTGCGGCAAGTTCGCCCATCTTGAGGAAAATCTGTGCCCTCTTATCGAACGACTCAGTCGACCAGATTTTCCATGCCTTGGCAGCGGCATCAATGGCCTGTGTTACCTCTGATTCTCCTGTTTTATGGAAGTGGGCAAGGACATGAGAATGATTGTGAGGGATAACGCATTTACCCATGTTGCCTGTCTTGACCTCTTTACCACCAATGATTAGCGGTATCTCGATCTCCCGTCCCTTCAGCTCATTGAGTTTTGCCTTGAGTTCTTTTCTCTCTTCTGTTCCCGGAGCATAAGAACGGATGGGATCGTTTTCCGGTTTAGGAACGGTGAATTCAGACATTAGTTAAACTCCTTTTAAGTAATGGTGTGATGAAGGAATAGAGGAAATTTAGTGGACGGCTAGAGTGGATGGCAAGATTCTTCGATGCGGTGGATTACGAACTGGAGAGGAGTCCACTGCCAAGCGCGATAGAGAGTAGAATGAGACCGACGCCAACAAGTTCTCGAATCTGTTCCATAGTGACCTTTTTCAGCAATTTCTGACCCAGAAAAACACCAAAAAATGCTGAGATGCACGCTGCTACCATCAGCGGGAGATTCTCATTTGTAAAAGAGGAAAGGTGAAGTCCGTAGACAATGATCCTAGTAACATCCACCATACAGGCGACGGTGACGCCTGTTCCGATGAACGCTTCCTTGGTCAGTCCGGAACTGGCGAGGAAAGCACTTCTCATGGCGCCTTGGTGCCCGGATAGACCGCCGAGAAATCCACTAATGAAACCACCGACCGGGAGAAGGTGTGGCCCAAATTCCGTCCTTTTTTTCGCCGGCGAGAGATCAAAGATTGCGAATCCAAAAATCAGCACCGAGATAACAAATGTCACCTGTACGATCTCTATTTCATTCCCCGCCAAGGTGTAACTTCCGATCGGTGGGAGCTGAGCCAATCGCATCAGAAGTTGAGCGCCAAAAAATGCAGCAACTACCGCTACACCGCCAAATCGTATAAGTACATCCATTCTACAGTGACGGCCGAAAAGGGCGACTTTAAGCAGGTTATTAGCGAAGTGAACAATCGCGGTCGCAGCCACAGCCGCCTGTGGCGGAAGTACAATCAGCATAGCAGGTAGCAAAAGTGTCCCAAGCCCGAATCCTGAAAAGAGGGTCAACCCTGAAGCGACGAGCGCCACAGCGCTCACAATAATGATATCCAAGTTTAGCTCAGTAGATCTAGAACCTTTTCAGGTGGACGCCCCAGAATGGCGCGCTTTCCTGCGACCGCGATCGGCCTTTCAAGCAGTTTCGGATAAGCTGCCATTGCCTTGATCAGGATATCATCATTGTTTAATTGTTTCTTCAGCGATTGTGCTTTGAAATCGGCTTCACCTTTACGGATGAACTGGCTCGGCTTCAGTTTCAGCATTTCGGAAAGGGAGCGCAGCATCCCTTCATCGGGAGGATTCTTCAAGTACTCGATTATAACAGGCTCTAAGTCGTGGTCCCTAAGAAGCTGCACGGCTTCTCTACTCTTTTTTCAACGTGGATTGTGGTAAATCTGAACTTTCTTACTCATGATCGTCTCCCTTTCTTGAGTATGAATACCCCTTCAATTTAGTAACGGTGGTATTTCTCAGTGCGTGTAATAGCTGTAATGTGATTGATTTAGAGGAAACTTGTAGCTAACTTCCTCTCTTCACGTTAATCCGGGGAGATATCATTTCATAGTATTCATTGTAAGAGGCGATGAGTTTGGTTAAGAATGGAATTGGCTCTGCAGGATGGGTATCGGGAGATATAGCTATCGATCTTGGTACCGCCAATACCCTTATTTGGGTCCGCTCCAAAGGTATCATTATTAATGAACCGTCCATCATTGCGAGAGACATTAATGATGGATCAGTGATTGCCGTCGGCAAAGAAGCTAGTCTCATGGTGGGTAAGACTCACAAAGGAATCGAGACGATCCGTCCTCTTCGAGATGGTGTGATCGCTGATTTTGAGGCAACCGATGGCATGCTCCTTGGTTTCGTTAAGAAAATTAATTTCAGTCCAATAGCCAGATTCAAAATGGTAATCTGTGTTCCGAGTGGAGTAACCGCCGTAGAACGGAAAGCAGTCCGTGATTCAGCGGAGCGTGCAAATGGCAGAGAAGTGTACCTTGTTGAAGAACCGGTTGCGGCGGCAATAGGCATCGGCATCGAGATTTCCAAACCTGTGGGGAACATGATCGTTGACATTGGAGGCGGCACGTCAGAAATTGCGGTTATAGCCTTAAATGGTGTGGTCACAAAAGAGACCATTAAAGTTGCTGGAAGAGAGATGGATAAAGCTATTGTTCAATGGTTCAGGAATGAGCACAAACTCGATGTGGGTGAACCGACAGCAGAAAAGATCAAGAAGCAGGTGGGGACCGCAATGAGGATGGACCAGACGCCCATTCACGTGAAGGGGCGAGACCTCGTTTCAGGGATTCCCAAGACTGCCGAAGTATCTTCCGATGAGATCAGGCAAGCGCTAAAGGATTGTGTGACTCAGATCGTAGATGCTATAAAGCGTGCACTGGAAAATACTCCCCCTGAACTTGCAGTAGATATCTTGGAACGTGGTATAATCCTCACAGGAGGTGGATCACTCCTAAAGGGTCTCGATCAGAATATTCGTGAGAGAACAAACCTTCCTGCAAATGTTTCAGAGCGCCCCCTCACCGATGTGGTGAGAGGGACCGGCATGGTCCTATCCGGCGTCAGAAAGTACACAGATGTTCTTATGTAGGAGTTGATGAGAAGACTCCTTGGATTCATCTTTGACAATCGCGACTGGTTTTCGCTCTTCCTCGCTTTAGCATTCTCCCTATCGCTCCTTAGAAACAACGATTCCCAGAATGTGCAAATCATTCGAGGGAAGCTGAATTCGGTAGTGTCGATATTCTTCAGGCCTGTTAATTGGGTGAAGGGAATCGGTACTTTGAGGGAAGAAAATACGACCTTGGAAAGCAGGATCGTTCAACTCTCGCTCCTGAATTCACAATTACTTATCTACAAGGAAGATAATGAACGTCTCAGGAGTATGCTTGAATACAGGGAATCGGTACGCCTAACACTGGTTCCGGGAAAGGTCATTAGTACAGGTCTTTCACCTCTTATGACAGCCGTGAATATCCAGATCGGGTTTGAACACAATCTCAGACCAAACCTTGCGGTTGTGAACACCGAAGGTGTCGTAGGCAAGACCATCTCAGTTGGTCCGACCACTGCAATGGTCCAGCTCATGACAGACTACAGTTTCCGGCTAAGCGTCAGGATGGAACGAAGTGGAACGGTGGGGATACTTCATTGGCGCGAGAACGACCAATTCGAAGTGTGGGAAATTCCGAGGACCACAGAAGTTGAAGTGGGAGATAGAATCGTTACTTCGGGCTACAGTGACATTTTTCCTCCGAACCTCCCCGTTGGGACTGTTACCGGAATCATCGATCGTCCTGAGATGTTGAATAAGATTGCTGTCGCTTCAGCCTTCGTCGATTTTACTACACTGGGCCACGTTTTCATCGTGAAAGAAGAGAATGGTTAATTGTGTTATCATCGCAGCATCTGGCCTTGGAGTTTTGCTGTTGCAGATTCTTCTAAGCGATTTTCTGACGATTCGGGGACTCCGACCGGACTTTATGCTTATCTTTGTGATTGTCGTGGCACTGAGAAACGGCAGCCTTGCCGGAGTGGTAACCGGTTTCAGCCTCGGTCTTGTGGAAGATTTGTTTAGCGCAGGGTCTTTAATGGGTCTGGTACCTCTGACCAAGTCCCTAACAGGATTCCTGATCGGTCGGCTCCGGGGCCGTTACATCAGGATGAATCCCATTTCGTTCCACCTTATCTGGATCGGGATTGTGGCGGGTAATTTCTTTGTTTTTATCTACGTCAACTTCCAGTCTTTACTTGAAATGAACGCCCACTCTTTTTGGGTGACGTATTGTTATGCCACATTGTATACATTGGTCTTTATTGCCGCTTTTCAGGTGATCAGGCCATTTTCTTCCATCTCTCCTGAGCTCCCGAAATAGCGCCATGCTCAAGACTCAGATTTACATCCCTGCCGGCCGACGCGATCTCGCTTTCGCTGTGATCTTTGCTCTTTTCGTTACGTTGATGGGGAGATTTTACTACCTGCAGATATACAAGTTCGAGCAGTACAGTGCCGTGGCCGACGCCAATAGAATTCGCATGGTAGCCAACCCTGCCCCAAGGGGAAAAATCGTAGATCGAAATGGTGAGATTCTCGCCGCGAATTCGTCGATTTATGCCATCTCCGCCATACGAGACGAACTGATAGATGAGGAAGTGCAGCTGTTGATGATCGCCGGTTATCTTGAGAGGGAGGAGTACGATCTCAGACGCAACTTGAAGAAGTACGATCAGGGGCGCTTTCTGCCTGCACTGCTCGCACGGAATGTTTCTATCGGTCAGCTCAGTCTGATTGAGGAACACAAGAACGAACTTCCTGGAATTTTCTCCACCAAGCTTCCCGTTCGATTCTATCCCAATGTAGACCGAGTCAGTGCTTCCCACATTCTCGGCTACTTGCGGGAAATCAGCGCCGATGAACTGAAGACTCTTGCAGGTAGGGATTACTTACCGGGGGACTATCACGGCTTTCAGGGGCTGGAAAAATTTTACGAATCCCGACTTCGCGGAACGAAGGGGGTGGAATTCCGCCAAGTAGACGCCCTTGGTCGGGAGGTCGGTACGCTTCCAGAACGAAAGCCGATCCCCGTCGAGCCGGGAAGTGAACTGCAGCTGACGATTGATGCCGGGCTTCAATCTCAGGCGGAAGTACTCCTGGAAGGATATCGAGGTGCCGCTGTCATTATGAACGCTTCTAGCGGTGGAATACTGGCTATCGCCAGCAAGCCTGATTTCAAGCTGAGCGATTTTTCCGCTGGAATGAATCCGGAAAAATGGCGCCGTTATTCTTCAGATAGAGATAGACCTCTCCTGAACCGGGCGGTTCTTGGGCTTTATCCCCCAGGATCCTCTATGAAGCTTGTGACCGCCGTCGCTGCCATGCAGAGGGGAGCGGTTGATGAACGGTGGAATATCCATTGTACCGGAAGTTACGAGTTCGGGGACAGGGTTTTTGGCTGTTGGAGAGAGACGGGCCACGGGACTGTCAACCTCTCTAGGGCTATTGTGGAGTCGTGCAATGTTTACTTCTACCAACTCGTTCAGCGCATTGATATCAATACATTGGCAGGATTTGCAAAATTGTTCGGTTTTGGATTACCCACTGGGATTGATCTTCCGGCCGAAAACATTGGTCTTGTTCCGAACAGAGCTTTTATGAATGAGAAGTACGGCAGGTGGGGATGGGCAAAAGGATCACTTCTCCATCTCTCAATCGGTCAAGGTGATATTTTAGTAACACCTCTCCAGATGGCCAGCTTTATTGCAACAGTGGCGACAAAAGGAGAGAGAATCCGACCAACGCTTGTACATGACACCGAAAATTTGGAAACCGTCAAAATACCACTTAAAGCCACAACTTGGAATGCTATTCATCGAATGACTTTTGATGTGGTAAACAAGAACAACGGAACGGCGTTTGATGCTGAATTGGCGCGGTCAAGCGTGAAAGTATACGGCAAGACGGGCACAGCCGAGAATCCTCACGGTGAACCTCATGCATGGTATGTCGGCTTTGCCAAGAGTGAAAATGAGACAATTGCCTTATCCGTTATCATTGAGAACGGCGGAACAGGCGGCTCCACCGCTGCTCCGATTGCTGCTGAACTCACCAAACTTTACTTCGGCATCGGGAGTCGAACACTCACGGCATATCCATGAACCTCTTTGATAAGCTGAGCAACGCACCATTCAGATGGCTTCTCATCGTTTTCGCGCTGAACATTTTCGGAATGGTAGCGCTCTACAGTATTTCGCAGGGGACGGCTAATTTTTCATTCTCATCACGTTTTGTGAAATTTCTTCTCTGGTTTATACCGGCTTTCGGTGCCTTTGTTTTCTTCTTTGTTTTACCAAAAAAGTATATCCATGAATACGCCTACGTTGTGGCAATACTTTCCGTATCTTCACTTTTCTTTCCGTATCTGACAGGCCCCGTTGCCGGCACCTATCGATGGGTATCCATAGGTGGCGTCAGTTTTCAGCCTGCCGAAATGCTGAAATGGGTCATGGTGATAGCACTGGCGCGATACCTCTCCGATCATCGTCTCCAGCTCAAGAAAGTTCAGTCACTTCTGATTCCGATCATCGCTGTTCTGATTCCCGCATTCTTTATCGCAAAGCAGCCCGATCTTGGCTCAGCGATCATCGTGGTGGCCCCTCTCATTCCGCTCCTCTATTGGGTTGGAGCTCAGCCCTTCCACATCTTTTTGCTTTTGGCTCCGGTCATAAGTGTCGTCACGGCGTTTAACTACTACTCCTTCACTATATGGATTCTTCTGGTCGGCTCTGTCATTTACCTTTCCCGAACCACCCTCAGGTTTATGCTGATGAATTTCTTCGGAAACATTTCGCTCGGACTTCTGACACCTCTATTGTGGAACAGTCTCACGTCTTATCAGCAGGGCCGCATCCTAGTCTTTCTTGATATTACCAGGGATCCGCTCGGGGCAGCCTATCAGGTAATACAGTCGCAGACAGCTATCGGCTCCGGTGGACTGTGGGGAAAAGGGTTTGGCATGGGGACCCAGACACATCTGAAGTTTCTACCCGAGCAGGAGACCGATTTCATCTTTTCTGTCATCGGTGAGGAGTTTGGTTTTGTGGCCGTGGTGACAATTCTTATTCTCTTTGCGATCCTTGTCCTTAGCATGGTACAACGCGCGTACAGGATTTCAGAACGTTTTCCAAGTCTGGTGCTTTTTGGAATAGCGACAATTTTCATGTCACACATTTTTGTTAACGTGGGAATGACTGTGAACCTTCTACCGGTAAAGGGGCTGCCTCTTCCTTTTCTAAGCTATGGAGGCACATTTCTGGTTTCTTGCTACGCTATGCTTGGCCTCGCTATGAATATGAGTGTGGAGGCAGACGGGTGAAGTATTTTCCTCAGGAAAGGGGGTTAAGGTTCGTCGGCAAACTGATTGCTTAAATAAAGAGACAAAAGTAAATTTAGCTAGATCCTAGTCTGATGAGTGATTGAACTCGTCAAATCCGAGGCCATGAATCTTAAATCCGTTCGTCGTTTTACCTGTTGCGAGGTTGCCATAATTTCCGGCTTCTTATTGGTGACAACTCTAGGAGGACAATCTCAGTCTTCACAAAATGACAATGATAGAGTTGATGTGTTGGAGACTCAAGTAAATCAAATTCTAGGAATTGTTATTCCCGACGTCGAAAACGCTATGAAGAGTATGGTTCGAGCCAAAGCCCAATCTGATAGCACAACACTGCTGCTCATCAACCGAATCAATACGTTACAGAATACAATCAGAACCCTTGAGAGTAAGGCGGCCTACACCGATAGCATCAATTTTCAGCTTCTTCAGCAGCTTATGATGATTGAGAACAAGATTGTTACTCTTACCCGGAGTTTCAATGAACTTTACGATCTTAAGACAGGAACAACTGATGTCTCACCTACAAGGATCAGCAGTGACATTTTCAAGAAAAGTTACATTGATGCGCTCAGCGCATACAACGACGGTAACTATGAGTTGGCGATCGAAGGCTTTGGTAGGTTGGTTACTGAAGACCCAAGCCACAAGCTTGCTGATAATTGTCAGTACTGGCTCGGTGAATCGTACTATGCACTCAAGAACTACAAACGGGCCATCTTGGAGTTTGAGAACGTCTTCCAGTTTGGTGAGCAGGACAAGTGGGACGATGCTCAGTTGAAACTTGGCATTTGTTTCCAGAGAATTGGAAACTTTGACAAGGCGAGAGACGAATTCCAGAAGTTGGTAGATCATTATCCTGGCAGTGAATATTACCAGCGTGCACAGCAGTATCTTCGTCAACTGTAGCGCTCTTTACCTCTTAAATCCTTTTGGGAGATTAGCTGAATGAAAATCTATTTCTTAGCATCTGAAATTGCACCCTTCTCTCAGAGTTCTTTTCTCGCGTCTTTTTGCAGGTCTGTTCCTATCAGGCTCCAGCAACACGACCACGACATCAGGCTCACGTCACCAAAGTATGGTTTTATCAGCGAGAGGAAGTTCACACTCCGTGAAGTTATCCGTCTGAGGGAGATTCCTTCCGAGATCAACGGTGAAACAACGCTTGCTTCTGCCAAATCCGCTTTCATCCCGAAGACTAGGGTCCAGGTCTATTTCATGGAGCACTCTGAATGGTTTCAGCCGCTGACAACCCTGCTCTATAAGGCTAAGAACGGTCGACCCCTTCCGGACAATGACGATCGCTTTGCATTCTACAGCAAGATTGCACTTGAGATGTTGGTAAACCTCTTTTGGGCACCGGACGTGATTGTTTGTAATGACTGGCAGTCGTCATGGGTTCCACTGCTGTACAAGCAGCTTTTTGCGGATCAGGATTTCTATAAAGGGATCAAGACGGTACAGATCATCCATTCTATTGATGATTATTCTAAGGTGTCAGAAGACTCATTTAAGAAAGTGGGTACAGAATTGCCAAAAAACTTTGACGGGGGCGAGCTTAATTCTCTCGCTGTTGCTGCGGACTGTGCTGACCTTGTCATCGTAGTGGATGGTCCTGACAATAAGACTTCAAAGGAACTTTCCACGAATGGTGACTTTAAACCACATATTGCCGGAATCAAGAAACAACTCAAAACTGGAACGTTGCAAAATGAAGACGACGCTTCCTGCGGTGCGATAGCTGATGTTATCAACGAGATTCTCATTGAATCATTCGGCTCAAATTGAGCTGATCCCCAAAGGCCACACCATTCCATGACATGAGTCGCTTCCTCATCAGGGTTCTTATTCTTTCGTCAATGCTTTTGGTTTCTTGTGAGAACGATGCATTTGTGACCAGCCTTGACCACACTTTGTTGACGACGCATGAAGCCTCTACCACCTCATTCCGTTTTAAGACGTATCAAGTTCCTCCCACGCTTGGAGGTCTTCAGCGCATTTACTTGGGAAAAAAAGACGGTATTGATGCGTCTCGATCACTTGTTGAATTCGAATCTCACGAGATTCTTCAATGGTCAAACATCGCGGTGGATAGCGGTCATTTTCAGTTTACGCTTGATACGACTTATTCCGGGTTGATTCCGGAGGTAAACACCATTACCATGGGCTATTTTCGGCGTGATTCAAACTTTGCCGAATTGGAATCAAACTATTCAAATGTCGATTGGATCATTAATGACTATCCCAAGCTGTCCTCGAGTTTTGTTACTGATTCCATGGGACTGACACATCTCAGGTTCCCACTTGACTCCGCCACGGTAGAAACTCTAGCAGACACGGCTGAAGGGAGCTGGCTTTATCTTCTGGAGTCACCGGAAGATGTGGGCTATATGCTTCAATTCTATGCTTCTGAGAGCCCAGTCCATCAACCCCTCCTCAGGACATTCTTACATAGGAACTCAAGCGAGTCGGATACTTCTGAATCGGGAGATTCCACCCGTGTTTTTTTGGGCAGCACGGATGTTACGCTCTTCGTGCCGCCCAATCTTTCTTCCGGACAGTTCGATTCAAGCTTTAGTTATCTCGGAGTGGCGACGGGCTTGGTTACCATCGTAAAGCCCGATATAACGGAACTGAACATCCCGCGGGAAGCGACCATCGGGAGGGCGAAGCTGAGCCTCCCCTTCGATGTGGAGAGCAGTGCCGGGGTTGCCCTCGATTCCCTCTACTTTCAGGCCTATGCGTTGGAAGATTCGGTATCGGACTGGAGCTGGGGAGAGGTGTTGACTTCCGACACCTATGAACATCATTCCGCCACATTTGCTCGGTCCAGTTCATCTGCACCAATGGGATCAATCCTCAAACTGGATGTTACCGAACTGCTTCAATCGGTGATTAGTGGCAGAAAAGATGATGAAACAACGATTTTTTATCTCGGTTTCAAGCTGAAGATGATCAACTCTAAGACAATATTCGATTATGCCGCAGTGAGATCTGACAGTTCAGCGGCCGGCCAGCCACTTCTGGAGGTTTTCTTTGAAGTTCCGTAGAAACCACTGGTTGATCTTATTGACGACAATCGTTACGGCTCAATCGCCGTACAATGCGGTAGGGTACGGCATTCTCATGGACGCCCCTGATGCCGCAAGTGTTGGTTTTTCCAGCACAGGACTCATCCCATCTATGGACAGCCGTTTTTCAACGAGTAATCCGACGACATGGACAGACTTGGTATTTACCAATCTAACAGGTAACTACAGCAACCAGGATGTTTCTTCCGGAGATTACAGATCGGGATTCGGCACCCTCTCCAGTGTCACTTTCATAGTTCCCATCAGTGGCAAATACTCCATCGGGCTCGGGATGGCGCCGGTATCCAGAAAAATCTTTGACTTGGTTGGGGATTCAACAACGGTGATTTTCTCCGGAGACACCCTCTCCATGTCAAAGAGTCTGGACGGCTCCGGTGGCATCAGCACCCTGTTCGGTGGCGGCGCTTGGAACATAACGGAGAATCACGCAATCGGTGCTCGGTTCGATTTTCTTTTTGGCGTTTACAATGAGCACACCGTCAGTCATATAGATTATCGCTCTTCCGAGTATGCCCGACGGTTTGCCTACAAGGGTACATTCCTCGCGGGATACTACAGATTTGTGAACGATCCGAAGGCTCGTCGCCTTTCGGTATTCGCTTCATTCCAAGTACCGTTCGGAGAATATTATATTAAAAGGACAGATTTCTTTGAGTTCATCGATCCCGATCCCCAACCGAGGACCGAATTCGTTCTACCTACTACTCTGAGCGGCGGAGTGATCTATCGGCTGTTGCCTACGATTCACGCAGGGGCAGAGTTTGTGAGCCGTTCATTTAATTCAAGACAGAATCCTGATTTAAACTCGTTGGATGGGAATATGGGTTCGGCGACACGTTTCAGCGTCGGATTGTTGCGCGAAAAAGTTTTTGGTTCAAGGGACTGGGTCGATTGGTTCCACTACCGAGTTGGATTCTTCAAAAGATCACACTACATTGATAGGTTAAAAGATGGTTTGACTGAAGTGGGGTTCTCGTTAGGTCTTGGTATCCCCTTTGGTTTAACTCAGAATCAACTAGACTTCGGTCTTAGAGTTTCAAAGAGGCAAGGATTCCTGTCAGTGACGCCTGAATCAATTACTCAACTTTCAGTGGGACTGACTCTTGGCGATCTATGGATGGTGAAAGGTAAGAGGAGATAGAATGGTTTTTTCTTTGTTGCGAGAGATAGTGCCGAGAAAGGTGAGGCAATTGCTACTCATTGGAATGCTCGTTTTTTCAAGTTGTGCGCCGCCTTCCCCTATAGAGGAGGAAACAGCACCTGAACCTATCAGTGAACAGCAGTGTCTACGGCTTCTCAGCAGCGCCGCTGAGTATTATAAAAATAAGGATTGGACTTCCACATCACGGGTTTACAATGATCTGGTGAATCTCGGCTGTGATCAGGGTAACGAAGAAGAAGTCTTTCAATACTGGGCCATTGCCTATGAATTCATGGGCAAGTTCGACAGTTCTGAATACGTACTTCTCCAAGGGCTGAAACGGCTTCCAGATAATGTTAATCTCCGTAAGCGGCTGGCCTATGCATACAAGAGGCTCGGTAATGCTGAGAAGGAAATCTTCGAGTATGAAAAACTCGCCGAGCTGACACCTGATGATATTGAACCGCTGAACAGGCTGAACGAACTGTACAGTGTAGTCGGCAGGTATGACGATCAGATATATATCCTCCAGCAAATACTGGAAATTGACCCTAACAACAAGAACGCCCAAGGCGATTTGGCTCAGGCCTACGAGGCGACGGGCCGTGACCCTATCGATATTTATCGACGGCGGTTTGAAGATAATCCTTCCAATTATTCTTTCGGTATTGATCTGTCGGATCAATTAATGATTGCCGGAGAGGAGGAAGAAGCGGTTGAAGTCCTGAACAGACTACGCCGTTCCGGGGCCGGAAGCGGTTCGGTCACGAACAAACTGATCCTACAAAAACTTGCTTCGGCATATTCCGATGTGGATGATCTCAAAGCAGCGTCGTCTGTCTACGAAGAACTCTTTAATCTTGATCGACGTGACTTCAAGATCGCCCTAGAAATTGTTCGTGTGAACATAGCTCTGTCCGATTACGGAAAAGCGCTGAAATGGGCAGAAGAGGGGATGAAGTCTGCTCAAGACAATGGGGAGATATTTGGTATAAAAGGGAGCGTTTACTATGCCGCTTTTCAAGATTGCCGGGAAAACTTTCCTACGATAGATGACAAGATAGTTGCAGCCCTCGCTTACAAGTATTTCAAGCTGGCCGAACAAAAAGGATATAACAGAAACAAACGTGACCGCATCTATCTTGAGAACAATCGGGATGATCTTGTTTTTGGAAAAACCGACTGGTTCATGTTGGATGAGGATGTGAAGCGGCGCGGCGCTATTTCGGTCAAGGGCAGTTGCTACTCGTGGGCTTCTGAATCCATTAAGAAAGACCCGAGCTGGCGTTAGCCGGGTAACACCTGTTCTTACAGTTCTGACGGCCTTTTTGAAGAGGCCGCCATCCATTATTCTGGTCTTGCCATCCAAACCCCTGTAAATTACTCTAAGGTTGAACTGTAGAATCTGTTAATGACTATTGGGCCAATTCGATCGCTGGGCTTGAAAGAAGCTGACCCCGAGATATTCTCCGCTATCAGAAATGAGGTCTCTCGAGAGAATGAGACTCTGGAACTCATAGCGTCGGAAAACTTTGTAAGCCAACCGGTTCTCGAGGCGGCTGGTGGCGTAATGACGAACAAATATGCGGAAGGGTATCCCGGAAAGCGTTACTACGGCGGATGCGAGTGGGTAGATGAAGCGGAGAACATTGCAAGAGAACGGGCAAAAAAGCTTTTCTCTGCCGATTACGCGAATGTGCAGTCCCACTCGGGCTCACAGGCAAATATGGCGGTGTTTTTTACGTTTCTCCAGCCGGGAGATACAATTATGGGGCTCGATCTTGCTCACGGCGGCCACTTAACTCATGGAAGCCCCGTAAACTTCTCCGGAAAACTTTTCAATGTTGTATCCTATCAGGTCGAGCGGGAAACGGGCAGGGTCGATTTCAACAAGTTGTCCGAGTTGGCCCGCGAGGTTCAGCCAAAGCTGATAATATGTGGCGGAAGCGCCTATCCGAGATTTATCGAGTTTGAGAAGTACAGGACTATAGCTGATAAAGTCGGCGCATTCCTTTTTGCTGATATTGCACATCCTGCCGGTCTTGTTGCTTCCGGGCTCCACCCCAGCCCATGGCCTTATTGCCATGTTGTTACTTCAACAACCCACAAGACACTCCGGGGACCCCGTGGCGGGCTGATTCTGATGGGAGAGGACGGGCAGAATCCCTGGGGCGTTATTGCACCAAAGTCAGGTAGGACCAAAAATCTTTCCGAGTTGATCGATTCCAATGTGATGCCGGGAATTCAGGGTGGTCCGTTGATGCATATCATTGCCGCTAAGGCAGTGGCCTTTGGAGAAGCTCTTCAGCCGGAATTCAAAGACTATTGCCAAACGATCGTTGATAATGCCCAGGCAATGGCCATATCCTTCCTCAATAAGGACTACAACCTCATCTCCGGAGGAACCGACACTCATGTCTTGCTAGTAGACTTGACGAACAAAAACATTTCCGGAAAGAAAGCTGAAAACAGACTTGAGGCGGCGGGTATTACCGTGAATAAGAACATGGTTCCTTATGATGAAAGAAGTCCCATGATTACCAGCGGAATTCGAGTGGGAACTCCGGCCATGACAACCAGGGGGATGGGGTCGGATGAAATGATCCAGATTGTGGATCTTATCGACTGCGTCATCCAATCCCCCGATGACGAATCGATGGCAGCTGATGTGAAGAATCAAGTCAAAGAACTTTGTGAGCAGTTTCCTCTCTACAGTGAGTTGGAATAGAAGATGCAACGAAAAACAGCGACCTGCCTCATTGCTTTGGCTTCCCTAAGCTTTTCCAGATGCTCTATAAGTGAGCTTGTCCTGGGAGGGATGCTCAGCTCGGCCGGAGACGGCATTGCTGCGGTTTATCTTTCCGAGAACGATCCCGACCTAGTGCGGGAGTCACTGCCGACGAATATGAAATTGATTGAGCTGCTGATCCAGCAGTCGCCGAGAAATCCGACACTTCTCACTTCGGCATGTCAGGCGTTCACGGTGTATGCTTACGCCTTTATTCTCCGTGATGCGGAGATCACCATGGACGAAGATTTTATTGCCGCAAGACGCCTCACTTCGAGAGCAAAGAGACTACTGCGCCGCGCCCGTGACTACGGCATGGCATCTCTCGAAGCATCTCATGCGGAATTTACAGAAGGTTATCGTGCGGATCCCCATTCTGCTTTGAAGAGGACTACAATTGATGATCTACCAGCAATTTACTGGACAGCCGCCGCGTGGGGACTGTACATCTCTTCCTCCAAGGATAACCCCGCGGCCATCATTGAATTACCGAACGTGGGCCACCTGTTGGAACGGGCTTTGGAACTGGACGAAGATTACGACCACGGTTCGCTTCACGATCTCATGTTTACCTATACGCTCAGTCGCCCTGATGGTGGTAGCACCGCACCGGAAGTAGCGAAGAAGCATTATTACCGCGCTATGAAACTATCCAGTGGAAACCGTGCTTCTCTCTATGTTTCCTACGCTGAGTCAGTTTCAGTGGTTAATCAGAACAGGGAGGAATTCCTCGAGATGCTGGGAAAGGCGGAAGGGGTAGATGTCAACCGTGTTCCAAATCAGAGACTTGCCAATATTCTCGCACAGGAACGGGCGGTCTGGCTCAAAGACAGAGTGGATGAGCTGTTTTTCTAGGTGTCTCGATTTTTCAGGGATAGCGCTCTCTTTCCAGTGGTTCGCCCGTGCACCGAACATCCTTGATCTTAAATGGGGGCCTATCTTTGGGGTGCTGATCATTAGTGAAAAGAATGGCAGTTGATTCCCCCTAAGTTTCACTCCGATCTTGAAAGGATAAGCTCTCGCATGGAATTAGACGCAAGAGCCATTTTTCCGGAAATGGAAACCGCCATCAACGTAATGAAAGATAACGATCTTACAGTATATGAGCCGACAGATAACGAATTCACATCGTGGAAAGAATTGACACAATCTATGTATCCTTACATAAGAGGCGGCCTAGTGCCCGAAGCGATATTTGACAAAGCCGTAAGCCTCAAAGCATCCCTAGGCCCAAAGTGAACCTTACAGAACGATCTGTCCGAACGGTTGTGAGCGCCGTTGCGAGATGGGAGAATATTCTGGCCCTCTCTGCCCTTCTTGCAATGGCTTTTCTCCCCTGTGTTGAGGCAGTGACAAGGGTCTTTGGTGTTCAGGGAATCCCCGGTTCGAGCGTGATCGTTCAGCACATGACCTTGTGGATAGGGTTCCTCGGTGCCATCATAGCAGCACGGGAGAGCCGACTGCTCTCGCTCACGCAGCCGGTAGGAATCGAGGTAACTGAAACAGGTGGATTCAAGTACTGGTTTGCGAGGTCAGTGGCGGTGACCGTAAACCTGATACTTGCTTATGCTAGTTTTCGGCTTGTCAAGACCGAGTCTGAATTTCCCAGAGACCTTATTCCGGGAATACCTGTTTGGGTGGTCGAGGTGATAATGCCGATAGGTTTCTTCCTCATTGCGATGGAAATGTTGAGGACAAGTCGAAGAGAACCTATCCTTCAAGTGATGATGCTGGCCATTCCTTTGGTGATTGGTGCAATTGGTCTTGGAGAAATACTCCAGGTTCCGGTCGTATTGTGGGGTGGGATTCTCGCAATTTTTGCAGCTCTGATTTTTGGGGCCCCCATTTTTGTCGGCCTCGGAGGGCTTGCGGTTATTCTTTTTTGGTATGCTGGTGTTCCTATCGCTGCCGTGCCTGCCGAAATGTACCGAATTGTCGTCTCACCAACGCTACCGACCATTCCCCTGTTTACTCTTGCTGGATACATTTTGGCTCAGGGCGGCGCTTCCCGACGGTTAATAGAGGTTTTTCGGCATTGGTTTGGGTGGATTCCCGGAGGGACACCGGTGATGGTGACACTTCTCTGTGGATTTTTTACCACACTCACCGGCGGTTCGGGCGTCACCATTCTTGCGCTTGGAGGGCTGCTATTGCCCATGTTGCTGTCAGAAAATTACCCAAAACAGTTCTCCATTGGGCTCATCACAGTTTCGGGGTCGTTGGGGCTCCTCTTTCCGCCAAGTCTTCCCGCCATTATCTACGGTGTTACCGCCGGCGTTGCCATTAACAAGATATTCTTAGCGGGAATAATACCAGGGCTGTTTATTGTCGCCATGGTAGCAGGATGGGGAGTTCGACAGGGATTCATCTCTAAAGTTTCTCGTCGACCTTTCCAACCAAAAGAAGCGATTTCCGCTTCTATGAAAGCGAAGTGGGAAGTCTTACTGCCTGTTTTTATACTCGTTGGTATTTTTGGCGGCTTCACCACTCTCGTTGAGGTTGCTGCGTTCACCGTTGTCTACGTGCTCATTGTGGAAGTCTTCGTTTACCGCGATGTCAAAATGGGGGATCTCCCCAAAGTAATTGTTGACTGTGCAACCTTGGTGGGTGGTGTTCTCATTATCCTCGGTGTCGCCATGGGATTTACAAGCTATCTGGTGGATGCCCAAGTTCCCCTGCATGCGCTTGATTGGGTTCGGGAAAACATTCAAAGCAAATATGTTTTCCTTTTCGCCCTAAATATACTCCTCCTCGTCGTGGGGTGTCTCATGGATATATTCTCGGCCATCATAGTCGTGGTTCCGCTCATCAAACCTATGGGTGCCCATTTTGGGATTGATCCCGTCCATCTGGCAGTGATCTTCATTGCCAATCTTGAATTAGGCTATCTCACACCTCCGGTGGGAATGAACCTTTTTCTGTCGGCTTATCGGTTCAACCATTCAATGCCGCAGGTTTACAAAGCAACGCTGCCGTTTTTTATCATTCTGTTGTTTGCTGTTTTGGCAATCACGTACATACCTGCACTATCGCTATCACTACTCTAGGGAAGAGAGGGTTTTGGGAAATGCATTCATGGCGGGTATATTTAACGATGAACAGTTCTAAAAGAGAGCTTGGAACAGAATCCTAAATCCCGAGTAAAAGAGACACTTTTGAAGATAACAAGGATAGATATTTCGAAAGTTGCAACTCTGGCGATTGTCCTTGGCACTTTGCTTCCCTCTTCAGTAAGAGGAGGGAGTGAAGCCGGTGCGTTGTTCCTGCTCATTTCGCCCGGCGCTCGTGCCGGCGGGATGGGAGAAGCCCAGGTCGCTGTCGCAAACGACGCCTACGCCAGTTACTGGAATCCGGCTGGTCTCGCTTTTCTGGAGGGTTCCGAAGCTGCTCTCATGCATGTCAACTGGCTGCCAAACCTTGTGTCGGATATGTACTACGAATTCGTTGCTTTCCGACATCATGTTCCCACTCTTGGAACACTCGGGGGACACATTATATTTCTCAACCTTGGGGAACAGCAGAGGACTGATGAACAGGGGGAGAACTTAGGCACGTTTACCAGTTTCATGTTTGCCGCCACCGGTTCTTATGGAGCCTTTATATCGCGCACGGCTGCCATTGGTCTGAATGTGAAGCTTCTTCATCAGAAACTGGCGGAAATAGGTGCAGGAGCTGAAAAGGGGAAGGGTGTCACCACGGATTTCGCTTTCGATCTTGCCTATCTACAGAAGGGATTTTTGTCGGGCAGGCTCGATCTTGGAATGACGGTTACAAATATCGGCCCCAAGATCGCGTTCATCGATGAAGCTCAGGCTGATCCCATGCCGACCAATTTCACACTGGGAATAAATTTTAAGCTCATTGACGGCGAGCACAACAAGCTCAACTTAGTCATGGATTTTGACAAGATGCTTGTGGCGTCGTATCCCGATATGGACTGGGATAATAACGGATTGGTCGGGATGCACGATAAGAAAGGGAAATATGTCGGCCCTAGCGGGAGTTACAATTCTAGAGGCAAGCTTGAGAAAGCTCATACAGATCCCATCTATTTGGGAATCTTTACCTCTTGGATTGATGACTGGCTGTTAGGCGGCGACATGGATCGTCCCGGCAAGAATGGCATCTCGGATGGAAAGATAGGCGGTTACACCAAAGACACATCTGGCAAATTCGTGCCGACTGAGGCTGAATGGGGCGATCCGAATTATGGCAAGTATAACGACGCTGGTGAGCTTGAAGTGGGGACCGGAAAGAAGAGGTCACTGCAGAATGAACTGGATGAAATAGTGCTGAATCTAGGGACGGAGTATTGGTATTCTCGATACTTTGCCTTGCGTGCGGGCTACTACTTTGACAAAACAGGTAAGATACATAACCCCACCTTTGGTGTCGGTCTGCGGTTCGCGGGATACGGCTTTGACGCTGGTTTTACACTAGGCGAACCGGGACACCCACTTACAAACACAATGAGGTTTTCCCTGAATATTGAATTCTGAGGGTTCGCGGTCGCCATTTGAATACTCCTGTCATCACTGACGGCGGGAAACTCTTAACACTATGATTGGACAGATCGTTCTCGTTTGTCTGTTCACTATTCCATTGGCTGGACAACTTGTTCAGGAAAAAAACGGGATTTCTGTCCTCGGTCTACGAGTCAGTTTTGCTATCGATGACGACGCTTCTTCCACTGGCGACGGATCTTTTTTATCTGAGCCTGAAGTTGATCAATGTGGCGGTTATACAATCGATCCGCCTCCTCATAACAAAGCGTATTTCGATGGCCATTTTGAAGCTGTCAATAACTACTTCAGATCGGTCTCTAGCGGAAACTTCGGCCTCGATCTAGATAGATCTCTTATTCTTCCGAATGAGTCCGATGCCAGTTACCGGTTAGACGGCACTATGACAAGCTATTATCCATACGGTGATGAAGAGTTACAGGAGCAGGGAATGGCCCAGTTTTTCAAGGAAGCTATCGAAACAGCCCACATTGAGGACACCCCGGGATTTGACGATTATGACGTCGTCGTAGTTTTCCATGCGGGGATAGGACAGGATTTCGTAATGCCGTTCATTGACCCGACTCAAACAGATATTCCTTCCATGTACATCGATTCGGAGTTTTTGCAGACGTACCTCGGCACCGGGACTATCACTCTTGCGGACGGTTCCACTGTTTCCTCGGGAATCATCCTGCCCGAAACGCAGAATCATCTTCTCTACAGCATCTCATCAGAGATTTTCACAGGGGTCACAGACCCTTGTGCTTACCAGTTTGGATTGACCGGAACGTTCGCGCTCATGCTTGGCACAGCGGTAGGTCTTCCGCCTCTGTGGAATCGAGCCATGGTCGAGAGTGGAGTGGGCGTTTTTGCTCTGATGGATCAGGGGTCCAACAATGGAAGAGGTGTAATCCCGTCTCCTCCTGATCCTTGGACACGTATCTGGGCCGGTTGGGAGACGGCAGGGGAAGCCTCAGCTGGGGATACTGTAACGTTAGTTGCACGGGATTCACTTCGTAACGCAATCGTTAAAGTAAACATTTCTTCTGAGGAATACTTCTTAATCGAGAACAGAAACAACTGGGTGAGGAGAGGTGTTGATATAGATTCGATGCGGTGGAGCGTCTCTGGGCTCGATGTTGCTAGGGGATACCTTGAAGTGATGCTCGATTCTTCCGGAATTTCCAGAGACGCCGAAACAGGCGTGATCACTAAAGTGCCCAATTATGACATCGGTCTTCCCGGTTCAGGCCTATTGGTCTGGCACATTGATGAAAGTAGGATCGCCATGGGGCTGGCTAGCCAAACTGTAAATGGCGAAAGAGAGAACCGCGGAATTGATCTTGAGGAGGCCGATGGAGCTCAAGATATAGGATATCCTTCGGCATTTCTTTTTACCGATCCTTCTTCCGGTCTTTGGTCAGATATGTGGTTTGACGGAAACAGCCAGTATGTGATCGCAAACCCTGCATTTGCGAACCGACCCCCATCTTTCGGTCCAGATACCTATCCGGACACACGCTCTAATTCGGGAGCCCATTCATTTCTAGTGTTTGACGAAATCAGTGAAGCCGGGAGAACCATGAGTTTCACTGTTTCCAACTCACTCTTGGCGAAAGGTTTCCCGGACAGTTCGCTGAACATGGAATTGTCTTATGACTTCACAGGAGATGGGAAAAACGAAATAATTGGTGTTACAGATTCACTCTGGTGGTCGTCGATTGATCCGATGGAACCGAAAGGAATCGTTGCTGTCAACAATGATGAAAAACAAATAGTTCTGACTAATGTGCAGCGAACTCCTCAGATTGCCATTGCCTCAGTTCGTAAGGGAGAAGTCGTACTTGAACTGTTTTCATATTCTTCTGAAGATCGATCTTTCCAAGTCGACTGGACCGCAATTCTTCCCGATGGGCTTCCGGATCAGCTCATCGGTTTTCCTGATGAATCGAAAGTTACTCTGAGTTATGGCGCGAACAGAGAAGTCGTTACGGCCGATTCCATTTGGGTGGAATCGGCAGAAGAAGGATTGACCGCCACATGGGGGACGTCAGCGACCGCTCCCGATGCTGGCTCTGTTACCTACGTACCCGGAAAGGGGCTGACGGTGATTCTCTCTGAGGGGACAACCTACAACGGATTCGATCAGAACAATTTCCAATCTCTGGCCGTGGCTGAACTGGATGGCGACTCTGGTCTCGAGATCGTTGCGGTAGGGGAGACTGGTTCCGTCTATGCTCTGAATGAAAACTTGACGCTCTTGAGCGGTTTTCCCGTTGAGGCACAAGCTGCTGGCGACATTCTTGTGGGACAGCTTTTTGGTAGTGATAGCCCCGAAATTTTGACCAAGACTTCATCGGGAGATAATCAAATCCTCGACTGGACAGGCTCTAAACTTTTTACTATTGCAAGCGATTCACTCAGCCATCTAAAGATGATCTCCACTTTCGATGGAAAGAACGCGCTGCTAACTTCATCAGAAGTGTGGCTGTTTGATGAGGCCGAGACTAACATAATGCCAGACTGGCCCTCAGCTCATGGGGACGTCATGAATCGTCGCCTTTATCAAGGGACTAGAGGAGTGACTCCCAAGGACGGGGACGGCATTCTCGCATTTTCTAAGACATACTGTTATCCAAACCCTGTTGAAGAAGGATCGACCACTCTTCGTGTTACCGTGGAGAATGCAGAGGAAATTGTCATCACCGTCTATGACCTGAACGGTCTGTTTGTGGATCGAATAAAGATTTTTCCTGTCCGAACATATAATGTAAATGAAGTCATTTGGGATGTTCGAAATATTGAAAGCGGTGTCTATCTCGCGAATGTGGAAGCATCTTTTGGCGGAAAATCCGACTCGAAAATTCTGAAAATTGCGGTTGTCCACTGACGATCCTTATCAGTCAAAGAACATTGCATGAAAAACTTCCTGGTATTCGTCTTAATCTTCGGTAGGCTGCTTATTGCGCAGGTGCTCTACAACCATCCTGAATTGGAGTGGAAGACTTTTCGAACCGAGCATTTCATCATCCACTTTCACAACGGCACAGAACGGACGGCTAAAGAAGGAGCTGCGGTTGCCGAAGCGATCTATCACTACGTCACAGGACTCTACCAGTATGAGCCGTCAGAGAAAACTCACATTGTTTTCATCGATACGGATGACTATTCGAACGGCGCTGCCTACTACTACGACAACAAGATCGAGATTTGGGCATCACCTCTCGATGCAGAGTTGCGGGGAAGTCACCGATGGCTTCAGAATGTTATCACTCACGAATTTGCCCATATCGTCTCCATGGGATCAGCAATGAAATTTGGAAGACGTATCCCCGGAGGATACTTTCAGTGGATCCAGTACGAGCAGGAGAAACGGGAAGATGTTCTGTACGGATACCCGAATGTTCTGGTTTCGTACCCCGTTCCCGGAACGGCCGTTCCGCCTTGGTTTGCTGAGGGGGTGGCCCAGTTCATGTATGAGGGGGCAACGTTCGATTTCTGGGATACTCATCGCGATATGATACTCCGAGATCGTGCTCTTCATGACAATCTTCTGACCCTCACTGAAATGAACACCTTCGGTAAGACAGGTATCGGAAACGAATCGACTTACAACGCAGGTTTTGCGCTTGTCCGGTATCTCGCCTACAAGTACGGAAAGGAAGTCGTCCCCACTATCGCGAAAGAACTATCCGGGAGACGCGCCTCTATTGAAAATGCACTCGAGAAAGCTACGGGCTTGCCGGCAGAAAGGATTATGAAGGATTTTCATACCACGCTGGATGAACGGTTTCACCTTCAGACCGGATCGATTCGATCTGAGGAAGTAAAAGGGAGGATAGTTCGGGAAAAGGGAACAGCGAATTTGCATCCACGATGGTCTCCCGATGGGAAGCGGTTTGCTTATCTTTCGAACATGGGGAACGACTTTCTCGGGCAGACCAACCTTCACATTTTTGTCATAGAGGATAGCAGTGATGAAGTGATTTCTGAGGATATATTCTCGGCGCCAGCCTGGACATCCTCAGGAGAACAAATTTATTACACAAAAAAATCGAAGGCAGACAGGCATGGTTCTCGGTGGTTCGATATTTACCGTTATTCATTTAATGATCAGGAAGAGGAGCGCCTCACCAAAGGGGCGCGAGCGTTTTCTCCTGCACTACTCCCCGGCGATTCACTTCTTGCTTATCTCGCTACTCGCGACGGGACTCAAAACATTTATCTCATCAATCTGAACTCCCGCAAGTCGGAACAGATTACCCGTTTTGATGACGGGCGTCAGATCCTAAATCTCTCTTACAATCCGACCGAGGGATTATTGATGTTTGACAATGTAGAGAGTCACTTCAGGAACATCTCAGCGCTCAATCTGAAAGACACATCCTTTATAAATCTTATGGCAGTTCCGGAATGGGATGAGCGAGACATGACCTCAACGGTCAATGGTGGTATCATCTATTCGGTGGACAGGTCCGGGATTTTCAATCTCTATTATGTCAACAGCTCAGATGGTCGCCAGGGATACATCACTAATGTGCTTGGTGGCGCTTTCATGCCCAACGTTAGCAGGGATGGGAAAGTACTTTATTCACTTTACGAGAACGGCCGGTATAGAATTGCAATGATTGATTCGATTCGGCTTTTGCACGAAACCGTGGTGGGTTACAGTCCTGACAATTTCACCAAATTCGACGGCTTGCCAGCCCCCATCGATGAGACGGGATCTTACGATCTAACTAATTACGAAGACGCTTTTTCGAGCACTTTCATCTTTCCGAGACTCCAGATCGATTACGGTATGGTAAAGCCCGGCTTCTATTTTCTCTCTAATGAGATGACCAATCGCCTCAGCCTCTTTGGTGGCGCGGCGGTGAATGCTCTTTCGGACCTTGATCTTTTCCTTCTTTTTGAGCTCAAGACGCTCTATCCGACTCTTTACGCGGATGTTTTTTTCATGACGCGCCATATCAACAATAAGTCGACTCTTTGGGATGTCATTGATATCGATTCGGACGTTGCCTATAGGCTGTTCCAGATGGAAGGGGGGGCTATCTTCCCGGTGAAGGGTCGTCACAGTCTAACCCTTTTCAGCTCGTATCAGAATTATCGTTCAAATGCTCTATGGTGGGTACCGGGTGAGCAGCTCTTTGGGAAGTCGGGAATCGATTACTATTCTGGGCTTCACACCGGAGTTAAGTGGAATACGCAACTTCACAGAAGAACTGTTGATTTCGACATCCTGCCAAGCAATGGCTTCAAGTTTCATCTTGATGTTCGTCGCGAGGCTAACCGATTCTATAGTCCGGAGAAATCTCTCTTCACGGCTGTCTTCGATGATTTTGACTTTATTCGTGCCGAAGGACGGGGTGAGGCACATCTTGAACTCCCCTTTGCCGACCGATGGACCTTTTCCCTTGGTGCCGCAGGGGGATGGATGTCAGAGACAGAGGTGGATTCGTTCTTCAACTTTTTTGCCGGCGGCATGCCCGGGATTCGGGGATATCCATTCTACGCCATAGAGGGAAACAGGATGCTCACGGCCACAGCCGTCACACGAATTCCTTTGATGCGACAGCGCCACATTCCGCTGGGGCCTTTTATACTCCAGAACATTGTTCTCGGTATGATGGGGCAGATGGGTGATGCCTGGAGCGATGGACGGGACACGCTGTCGCTGAAGCGATCGTACGGCATGCAATTGAGGTTTGGAGGCTTCTCATTCTATAACTATCCGACTGGAATTGGTGTGGAATTACACAGGGGGATAGATAAATTTACTGTTCTAAATCACCAGTATGGCGGAGACTCACGGGTATATTTCACACTCCTTTTCGGATTCTAGATGAGACGATCATTATTTATTACGATGAGCCTGTTTTTCGCATGCTTATCCGCTCAGCAGGGCAAATCGGGGCTCCTCAAATATGAGCCGCGATTTCACGGATCCTTTCCAACAATCCAACAGGAGACTACGGAGGATTCGATCAACGTCTTTCCGGATACTTCAATCTATCCTGCCCGTGGGATGATACTTTCTCTGGCTGTCCCCGGAGCCGGCGAATGGTACGCTGGAGCAAAGAGGAAGGCATTCTTTTTCTTTGGTCTCGAGGTGGCGGCATGGCTGAGTTGGAGATCATTTTCCGATAGAGGTGAGGCGATTGAAAGGAAATACGAAGAATTTGTCGATGAACACTGGGACCTTTATGACTGGTGGCTGAGGACACCGTGGCTTACCTCAACTTACGGGGATGTTGTTTGCAAAGGGACACACCATATCAATCTCTTTCTTCCGGGCCAAACATCGACGATCAGTTCAGATTCGCTTTGTGGAGACTGGATTGACGACGTTGAGGTGGTTAAGGACCATGAATTCTATGAGAACGTTGGGAAGTACGATCAATTCGTCGCGGGGTGGTCGGATCTTTTGGGGAGTGACGGAAGCAATGGATGGTGGGAGAACGAGAAATCTGTAGGTGATAGTATCGAGATCATTGTTATGACGGACCGGAAAAATAATTATATTAATCAGCGTGCACAGGCGAATGATGCTTACCGAATGGCCACTTACACGGTCACAGCTGTTATGTTCAATCACGTATTAAGCGCATTCGACGCTTTCATTGAAACACGCCGCAGGAAGCTTGGTACGGAATCGAAGACTGCTGTAGGACTAACCTATTCGCCTTTCACCCGTTCAGGTGTTGGCGGTATCTACTTTGGGATCAGGTGGTGATGTTGCTCAGAATTAAAAACTTTCCCAGGCAAACGCCGCTTATCGGCTTGCTGGTTGGCTTCAGCTTTATCGGCTGTGCCAAAGATGATATTGATCTCAGTAAGGACGATATTCAGGAACGCTATGACAAAGGGATGGAACTGCTGGGAAAGAAAAAATACTACCGAGCTCAGGAGCAATTTCAGTACGTGCTCCTCAGAAGCCGCCATACGGATATCGGTGACGATGCCCAGTTCCATATTGCTGAAGCCTATTTCCTGAACAAGGAATACGAGACCGCCATCAGCGAATACGACAAACTTGTCAGGCAGATGTCGTTTAGCCCCCACGTCAGATTATCCCGATTCCGGATATGCCAGAGCTACGAGAACAGTTCTCCAAAGTTTTACTTTGATCAGGAATCCACAAACAGAGCGATCCAAAAGTATCAGGAGTTCATAGAAGATTTTCCTGATTCTGAACATCGTGATGAAGCCACAGCAACAATCAGGAAGTTGAGGAATAAACTATCGCAAAAGATGTTTGAATCAGCGGTCCTCTATGTGAAGATGGAGGAATATGACGCGGCAATCAGTTATTTAGATGATCTGCTTGAACTTTATTTTGACACCGAATATGCTGACAGGGCGAGACTGATGATGGTGGAAACTCTTATTTCCGTGAAGAAAATCAGTGAAGCTGAATCCTTCTTAGAAAAGCATTCGTCTCGTTTTTCCAATGACTCTCTCAGGGATGATGCCCAAAGTACTCTCAACAAACATCTGTCACAGCAGAATCAGAAGTCGTGAAGCTCTGTCTTTTCGGGGGTACATTTGACCCACCGCACATCGGCCACCTTGTAATCGCTGAAACCATCCAGGAATCTGAACGGTTTGACAAGGTGGTTTTTATTCCTGCTTCGATTCCTCCACACAAGGAGGAGGATATATCCCCAATTGAGGACAGACTGGAGATGCTCCGCCTTGCCCTTATGGATAATGATCACTTCGACGTTTCGGATATTGAGATCGAACGGGGGGGTGTCTCCTATACAGTGGAAACAATTGAGGATGCGAAAGCCAGATTCGGGATTGATGCTGAAGATCTCTACGTTCTCATTGGCAGTGATTCGCTGCTCGGTTTTCATCACTGGAAGCAATATGAATCGATTCTACATGAGTGCAGGGTTATTGTGGCACAGCGGCCTGGTTTCCGGCCAAGCAGGATCGATCCAAAGATTCTTTCTCGTATCCAATTTGCGAATATCCCGCAGATCGAAGTTTCATCTTCACAGATTCGGCGGAGAATCAGGAATGGTTCGACCATCCGTTACTTGGTTCCGAGCCCCGTCATGAACTATATCCAGGATCAAGGACTCTACAGCTGATGACGAGCCCAATGATTACTGCCCACCTTGTGGTAGGAACCATTTTGCTCTACTACGGCGGCGAATTCGTAGTGAAAGGTGCCAGTCACATTGCCCGCCTTTTGGGTATATCTCGAATGGTTGTTGGGCTGACTGTTGTAGCATTTGGCACATCCCTCCCTGAGCTTGTGGTGAGCCTTGTGGCCGCCACGTCCGGTAAAGAGGAGATCGCCATCGGAAATATTATCGGGTCCAACATTGCTAATGTGGGCCTCATCATAGGTCTCAGTTGTTCACTGTTCTACATTTCGATCAATGGCAAGCGGTTCTTGAAAGATTTAAATATTATGATGGCCGCCTCTGCCCTGTTTATTTTAATTGTGCTGGATGGCATGGTGGAGAGATGGGAAGGAGTAATTCTATTTTCGGGCATTATCCTCTACACCATCTACAGACTATACAGCGGGCAGAAGGAGACCGATGCCCATGATGAGTTCGGGACGGTGGGCATAAATGCAGGATTGCTAGTGTTTGGAATTCTTGGACTCTACTTTGGCTCCAACATTTTCGTTGAAGGAGCTATCAGCCTCGCACGAAGCTTTGGCATCGCCGAACTTGTGATCGGGATGACTATCGTCGCTTACGGAACTTCACTTCCAGAACTTGCCACGTCGCTGGTAGCGGCATCCAGAAAAGAGGGGGATATTTCACTTGGGAATATCATCGGTTCCAACCTTTTCAATATCATGTGTGTCGTAGGCCCTGTGGCGATTATTTCGCCGCTTGCTGCGGACAGATCGCTCCTGAGTTTCGAACTGCCAGTCATGATTGCCTTTTCAATTGCACTGTACCCTCTTGTGAGAGTCTCCGGCACAGTTTCCCGGAAATATGCCGGTGTCCTGCTGCTAGGATATCTCAGTTTTATAATTTCCCTTTTTGTGATTTGATTTCTTTCAGAGACGTTACGAGCAAGTTTGATAGCGGTGCTGGCATCGAACATGCTACCTTCGATGTTGGGCCGGGAGAATTTGTCTGTATAATCGGCCCTACAGGCGCAGGAAAGACAACGCTTCTTCGGCTCATCCACATGGATATTCCTCCCAAAGGCGGGACTGTAATAGTTGATAATTTCAGTTCAGATAAGATTAAGCGTCGAAAAATTCCGCTGCTGAGACGAAAGGTGGGAATGGTTTTTCAGGAGTTTGAACTTCTGAACGACCGGACGGTTTTCGATAATGTGGCGATTCCGCTCCATGTTCAGGGGGTGGGGATGAAAGTAGTGCGGGAGGAAGTAGAGAACGTTCTCGACCGGTTGGGTATTGCCGACAGACGTGATCATCTTCCGTCGCAGTTGTCGGGAGGAGAACAGCAGATTGTTTCGCTGGCGCGAGCTCTGGTGAAAGAACCGTTGGTGATTCTTGCGGACGAGCCAACTGGAAACCTTGATCCGGCGGCATCTCTCAGGGTAATTGAGCTGCTGGAGGAAATTAATGGTGATGGGACTGCAATTCTTATGGCGACGCACAACTTTTCGCTGGTGAAGGATCGAGGCCACCGGTTTATGCAGATAGTGGATGGAGAGGTGAAAGGTTGATTGATCGGTTTCTCTACCTTGTGACCGAAGGGATTAGAAGTCTCTGGCGGTCAAGAACAACTGCCTTGGCGACAACAACAGCTATCGGTATTTCCGCCAGTTTTGTTCTTTTTATTGCCGTGCTGGGGGAGAACCTGTCCTTAGTCATTGATCTCGCCAGAGATCAGTATGAGTTTCAGGTTTTTTTCAATAATGATTTGAACGATGGCCAAGCTGCTGAAGTGGCCGAGGAGATTGCTGCATTGAAAGGAGTCACGTCAGTTTCACTTATCACGAAAGATCGGGCTGCGGAGATTTTCGAGCGTGAATTCGGAGAAAATATTCTAGATCTTATTCAAGATAACCCGCTCCCAACCGGTTGCGCAGTGACCTTGGAAGAACCGGCAAAGGGCCGCCTTTATGTTGAGCCCGTTATTAAGCGTATCCAAGGTATATCCGGTGTGGACGAGGTGCGTATTCAAGGTCGTTTAATCTCAATGATTGAGCGTTACTATGAGGGATTTCTGGCGGTTATCACCGCTTTTGCGGCGGCTGTTTTGTTCGGCACCGTAGTACTGATCTCAAATACCATTCGTCTCAGTATTTTTGCTCGCCGGGACCTCATCAGGATTTTGAAGCTTGTAGGAGCGACCGACCGATTTGTCCGTTTTCCGTTTATGATCGAAGGACTACTGGCAGGGTTACTGGGATCATTCCTAGCTGCCGCTGTGTCTTACGGGTTCGTGGAAGGGAGCAACTATTTCCTCTCCCTCTTTACTCACTACCATATTAAATGGTACATTGAACCAGTCATCTTTCTGGCGGCTGTAATTACGGTATTTGCTCTTTTTGGCAGTATGCGTGCCGTCAGAAAGTTTCTTTAGGTTTTCTTTTCTCGAGGGATGAGAGTCTTGATAAACCCTCAATCAGACTGTAATTTCACAGACTAGCTTTTTTCGGATTCTGATGGAATGACGGAAACAAAGACAACAGCTACCGACCGGGATCGAACAATCCTCAAGATTGTGGTGGAGGACTTTGTCCAAACGGCCCACCCTGTCGCGTCCAAGCGTCTCAAGGATGAATACAGTCTACATCTCAGTCCAGCGTCCATCAGGAATACACTCCATGGACTTGAAGAAGCGGGATTCTTGGGTCATCTTCACACCTCATCAGGGCGAGTCCCAACGGACACGGGCTACCGGTTCTATGTTGATGAGTTACTGGGATCACCGGTACCTTCAAGCTCCGTGCAGCGAATTGCCATGAAAGAGCTGGCGGCGGCATCTTCCAATGCTGACCGACTGCTCCAAATCACAGCAAATTCTCTGGGGCAGCTGAGCAATCTCTTTGGTTTTGCTGTACTTGAAGCTGAGGAAGATAGCGAGCTAACGGATCTCGATCTTGTAAAACTCAGCTCGGGGCAGGTCCTGATGGTTGTTGGTTTCAAATCTGAAAAAGTGCAGACAGTTCTTCTCAATCTTTCTCTCGAGATCAAGGATTCGCTCATCGATATGATCAATTCCCTTCTTAAAGAACGCCTTGTTGGCCTGACAGTCTCTGAAATAACTGGTACGATCGCGGATCGTCTTAGGGGACAAGTGGTCTTTGATAGTGAGCTTGTCCAGGTGATCATTGAGAATGCTGAAGAGTACTTTGCCATTTCATCGGAGAACGGCGTGTTTGTCTCAAGTAAAGATCAGCTGTGGCAGCATCCGGAATTCAGCAGCCCGTCAGACATGCGGATAATGATGCGGGCACTTGATAATTCAGAAACTATTAGGGTTTCTGCCTCGCTTCCTTCGAAGGATGATGAAACAATTCTAGCTATAGGCGGTGAAAATCCCACCGGGGCTATGCATGATTGTTCCGTGGTAACAAGAGCTGTTGGCGTCGGGGAAAAAGAGGTAATCAGCTTTGGAGTGATTGGCCCTACCAGAATGAACTACGGTGAAGTGATCTCAGTATTAGATGTTTTTGCAACAACCATAACTCGATTGAAAGATGCCTAAGAAAAAAACAAAGAAGTCGAAGGAAGAAGAGAGTAAGATTAACGGCCAAGCACCGGAGTTAGAAGAAACCGACGCGACAGTTGAAGCTCCTGAAGAAAAGGAAGATATCAAAAAGGGGGCAGAGACTAAAGAAGAACCGTCAGTTGAAGATGAGTTAAGTGATCTTCGAGACCGCCACCTCCGTCTGCGAGCCGAGTTTGACAATTACCGGAAACGCAGTGAGAAGGAGTATTCCAGACTACTTCACTATGAGGGTGAAGAAGTGATCTTGTCGTTTCTTGGAATTGCCGATGATTTTCAGAGGATGCTCGATTCTCTAGATGATGAGAAATCACAGAATGTTGAATCGCTGATCGAAGGGATAACTCTCATTAATGAAAAACTCCATCGGCGCTTAAGTGCACTGAAGGTTGAGCCGTTCGATTCCGAGGGGGTCAAGTTCGATCCTGAAATCCACGACGCTATGATGACGCAATCTTCCGAAGATCATGAAGATGGTGTGGTGATGCAGGAATTTGAAAAGGGGTATAAGTATAAAGACAAGGTGATCCGTCACGCTAAGGTGATCGTCAATTCTAAAGCTGAGAGCGAGAGCAGCGAGTGAAGCGCGACTATTACGAAGTACTTGGGGTTGAGAAGGGGGCTGGTGAGGCCGACATCAAAAAGGCTTATCGAAAAATGGCCATGAAGTACCATCCCGATAAGAATCCTGGCGATAAGACTGCCGAAGAAGAGTTCAAAGAGGCAGCGGAGGCGTATTCTGTCCTGAGTGATCCCCAGAAGAAAGCCCAGTACGATCAATTCGGGCACGCTTCTACCGATGGTGGCGACGGGGGATTCGGAGGTGGATTTGGAGGATTTGCTGATTTCGATCTTTCTGATGCTCTCCGGACCTTTATGGAGGGTTTTGGATCAAGTTCATTTGATGATTTTTTCGTAGGCGGTGGAGGCCGCCGAAGACGTCGTGGCAGTGATATGAAAGTCACGCTTAAGCTGTCACTTGAGGAAGTTTCCGAGGGGGTGACAAAGACCATTAAAGTTAAGCGGATGGACAGTTGTGAATCGTGCGACGGAACGGGCGGGGAAAGTGGCACCATGCCGACTCGTTGTACAGCCTGTAACGGTTCGGGGCAGGTACGGCAGATTTCCCGTTCTCTCTTCGGTCAGTTTGTGAATGTGGGGGAGTGCTCCAACTGTGGTGGAACCGGTGAGGTTGTGTCAAGGCCCTGCAGGAGTTGCTCTGGCGATGGACTGACGAAAAAAACTGCGGAGATAAAAGTCAAAGTTCCAGCAGGAGTTACCGCCGGGAATTATATGACATTGCAAGGCGAAGGGAACGCCGGGCCCAGGGGGACTGAGCGGGGTGACCTCGTCGTTTTTTTTGATGAGAGTGATCACAAATACTTTACAAGGCACGGCGAGGATATCATTACTGAGGTCGAGATTTCATTTTCTCAGGCGGCCCTCGGGGATAAGATAGAGGTGCCGACGCTTTCGGGCATGGCGAACCTTACAATCCCGGCTGGAATTCAGTCTGGACAGGTATTACGTATGAGAGGTAAAGGTCTGAACGAATTGAGAGGAGGCAGACGGGGAGATCAACTTGTGAAAATCCAGGTCTCTACCCCGACCAAACTGAACTCTGGCCAGAAAAAGATTTTTGAACAGCTTGCGTCAGTTAACGGTAGAGAGAGGAAATCAAAAGTGCGAAAGGTGAAACTCTAAGAATGACCGCACAGGAGAAACTCATTTTTCAGTTTTTGGCGGTTACCTTGGTGCCGAAACTCCTGATCGCTACCGTTAGAGGAACCTGGTTTTCCGACACCTTTAACACATCTGCGCGGGAAGCAGACTCGGCGGTCATCGAACAAATAGCCTAAGCGAAGAGTGCGTCCCTACTTTTCGGTCAAAATATCATTTCCAATATCACTTTTGAAAAAGTAAACTTGAACACTGCTTCCAAGAGCGAGCTCATGGCTCTCCCCGGTATTGGCCGAGAGGATCATTGCCTAGAGGGACAAGGGTGGCGCATTTACTGAAATAGATGGATTTGAATGTTAAAGGTATCGGTGATAAATCTGTTACAATGCAGCGCGAGTACCTTGAATTGTGAAATGAAAAGAAATAAATAGATTAATGACAGAATTTCTGGACACAAAGTATAAATGGTGGATTAGAGATCTTCTCGAACTGGCTATTCTTCTGGCTGTTATAGCTTTCATGGGGGTGATATATCTTCCCAGGATGATATGGGACGAAGAGGAAGCGGTGGAAGCAAAGAGCCATTTCTACATGGAACATGTGTATGACGTACTCACCTATTATCAGAAGCTGACAGGCGAGCAGACAACCGATGGCGAGTGGGCCGTTCATGTTGTCAACGCAGCCCGCGACTCGCTCACAGCCGACAGTACGTTCCTAGGTAAACAGGATATCCATCTCGGTGACAGGATTGCGAAAGTAGAAATGTTCCCAACCTACGGGACGGTTTACGATACGTCGTTCGGCTTCCTCAAGACGCGGAAGGACACCCTTCAGGATACTATCATGACTGTCGTGAATTTTAACTCGGAAGAGTCACGGTACGACACTGCATTCGTCCGGAAGGATATGGTGAGGCCGTACCTTGAAGACAGCACCTTTGTTAATATCTCTGACACCACCTATTCGAGCCATGTAGAAGTGGTCAGTTATTATGATGGTTTCACGCCGGACTTGGAAATGTTATCCTGTCCCTTGACAAAGAAACCTTACATCATCGAATTGACTGAAGAGGATTTCAGAGTAGCCAGTCCCATCGAGGGTACTTATTCGGAGCGACGTTTCCTCGTCTTTGCCTTCAATGCGAGATCTCACGGTAAGATTGAAGACGGGGAGAAGAGTTGGGCACGCTTCTGACCGTGTATGTTGGCGATCTCTATCAGAAGCGGCTGGCTTCGATACGCCCATGCTGACATCGTCGATCAGGCAATTGTTCTCAATTCCCTAAAGGCAACCAAACTTTCAAAAGAGTTCCATCGCCCCGACATGCGGTCGGTGGATCTTAGCGTGATACTGGGAGTTATCCTCCAGGAAGCCCTTAACGCCTGCCCTGACTACGAAAAAGAGGTCTTTCTTTCGCTGGATGAGCGATGGATTGATTGTCAGATTCTACCCGTTGACAAACAGCTGAAGGCTGAAGAGCAGGAGGCTTACATCAAATGGTTCATGGAACGCCGTTTGGGTTCGCTCTGGCCGTCATCTTCACTCTTCTTTTCGCAGGTGGAATCCAACGCAAGTGAGCAGAATTGGGTTGTAACGTCGGTCATTGCAAAAAATGCTCTCAATTTGTTGAAATCTTTTCTTGAGAAAGCGGGAAAAAAGCCGGTCTGGCTTGAACCTTCAACACTGTCGCTAGCTAGAGTGGTTTCCACGGAGGGTCCCGGTGTCTCCTTTTTTAAGGATCACAGAAGTGTTCGCGCGCTTTTCTTTTACGGTGGCTCGCTGCGTGCCTTCGGTCAACCCCAAATCAGGGATGGTGAGATGTCTCTGGGTGCCATTACGGGAGATAAAGATCTAGCTGTTTCAATAACGAGAATGGTCAATGCACTGCAGCCGAGATCCAAGATGTCCTCCATTGATATTCGGACGGTAGGCGAACTCCCGGGAAAATGGCACGATTATGTTTCATTAAGAAAACGCCACCTTGAAAAGATTAATCCCATTTCCGGTTTCAAGAAGAGCCGACGAATCCGATTGAAGAAGGAGACTGACGATTCTGATTTCAGCGAGGTGGCGGGCCTGTTATTGAGGAGACTGCCATGATGGCCGAACTCAATCTCTTCGGTAAGAGCGGCTTCCAGGATCATGAACTTATGTCCGATCTCAAAGAGGGGATTGATTCCACTGAAAAGGCTATGGACGATCTGAAAGCTGAAAGCCAACAGAAAAAGGAGACTATTTTAGTTAAGGAAGAAGCTCCAGAGCCGAAGAAAGTACTTCAACAAACAAAACCCAAAAAGAAACCTAAAGCGAAACGCAAGAGAAAATACTCCGGTCATGAGGTTTTTTCATTTCTCCTGTCAAGCGCCATCATTGCCCTTGTACTGTGGTACTTTGTCCTGAAGAAATCCATCGTCTCAACAGTTAGCGAGTACCTTCCCCGCTCCTTCGAAGTACATCAACAGAATTCCGATGACTGATCTGGCAATTCTGGCTGGTGCATACAAGGGAACGAGAATAAGTTCACCTGCTTCAGCAGAGACACGACCCACTTCCGCACGGGTCAGGAAATCACTTTTTGATATTCTTGGTGATCTATCCGGAATTTCAGCACTGGACCTGTTCGCTGGCACAGGCGCACTTGGCTTCGAGGCTGCAAGCCGTGGCGCTTCTAGCGTGACATTTGTAGATATAGAGAGAAGGCTATCCGATTCCATTCGAAAGAACGGGCTTTTGTTTGATGAAACCAATATTGAAGTGATAACAAAAGACGCCTTCCGGTTTCTCAAGACATGCATGGATAAATTTGATCTCATCTTTGCCGATCCACCGTATGGAAGCGCTGACTTGGATTTGCTGTCCGAATCAGCTTCTGGTTTGCTGAATTCGCGAGGCCGACTCGTCCTCGAATCCTCCGCCCGCGAAGGGTGGCGGCCGAAAAAAGGAGAGATCAGGGCTTACGGTGACACCCAGCTTTCATTTATCGTGCCATGAACGTCTCATCACGAACAGCCATCTATCCCGGTTCCTTTGATCCCATCACACTGGGACACCTCGATGTGATCGAAAGAGCTGTTAAACTCTTTGATCGTGTCATCGTGACGGTGGCGACGCACCGGGACAAGAAACCACTCTTTGATATGAATGAACGTATGGATCTGATACGTGAGTCGACAAAACAGTTAAATGGGATAGAGGTTACTTCTGACGATGGTCTCATTGTAAAATTTGCCGAGGAGCGGGGTGCTGTTGCCCTCATCCGCGGCCTTCGCTTTGTGAGCGACATCGAATTTGAATTCCAGCTGGCTTGGATGAACCGCCACCTGAATGCTGAAGTCATCACCGTTTTTCTCATGACCGATGCAAAATACACCCATCTAAACTCCTCGCTCATTCGCGAAGCGACACGCCTAGGCGGGAATGTAGACGATTTCGTCACACCCTATGTGTCCGAGAAATTGAAGTCGAAGCTCCGGGGATAACCCCCCTTCCCTCTATAGCCGGCTCAGTGCTGGTTTCAAGATAATCGTTCCTGCTGACGGTCTCAATAAACTAACTTCTAGGCCGAGTTTTATCAGGAAAACGTGTCTTCGTGAGTTAAGAAATGCCCACATACGATTACAGATGTACCAAGTGCGACCATCGCTTCGAGATGTTGCAAACTATGTCTGAGCCTCCGCGGAAGCGGTGCCCGGAATGTGGCTGTAAAGTGGAGCGTCTTATCGGTGCCGGCGCAGGTTTAATCTTCAAGGGATCCGGGTTTTACATCACTGATTACGTAAGAGACAACAGCGGTAAGGAAGAATCGAAAGAGCCCGCCAAATCGAACGGGGACTCAAAACCAGCCGCGGAAAAGAAGCCTGAGAAAAAAGCTGAATCGAAGAAAGAGGGGACAAGCGAGTCCAAATCTAAAACCAAGGAAAAGGAGTGATGGTGTTTGGCCAATGATTGAAAACGGTCAAAAAATCACCTTGGAAAACGGACGGGTTAACGTTCCTGATCGTCCGATAATTCCTTTTATTGAGGGGGACGGCATCGGTCCCGATATCTGGGCAGCGGCCGTCCGTGTATTTGATGCAGCGGTCAAGAAAAGCTACGATGGTCAGCGAAGCATTTTTTGGAAGGAGATCTCGGCCGGTGAAAAGGCACATGAAGAGACAGGAGAATGGCTACCTCAGGAAAGTGTGGACGCTATTTCAGACCATCTTGTTGCCATCAAAGGCCCCCTTACGACACCGGTGGGGGGCGGCATTCGAAGCCTGAATGTTTCTCTTCGGCAGATTCTCGATCTCTACGCCTGTGTCAGGCCCGTGAAATGGATAAAGGGCGTACCGGCTCCGGTAACGAATCCAGACAAACTGAATACTGTCATTTTTCGCGAGAATACAGAGGACGTCTATGCGGGGATTGAGTGGACCGGAGGCAGTGAAGAAGCTGAGAAAATCCGTCAGTTTATTAATGACAGTTTTGGGAAAAACATAAGAGAAAATTCTGGCATCGGGATCAAGCCTATCAGTGCATTTGGGACGAAAAGACTTGTTCGAAAAGCAGTTCAATACGCCGTTGCTCACGGCCGTGGTTCGGTGACACTCATGCACAAAGGAAATATCATGAAGTTTACGGAAGGTTCTTTCCGTGACTGGGGTTACGAACTGGCTGAAGAGGAGTTCAGCGGAAGCGTTGTTTCAGAGGAAGATTTGTGGAAAAATCACAACGGTCGATCCCCGGACGGGCAACTTGTGATGAAGGATCGCATTGCCGACAGTATGTTTCAGCAGATTCTGCTTCGTCCGGAGGAATACGATGTTATAGCTACGCCAAACCTCAATGGCGACTACATCTCAGACGCTGCCGCTGCCCAGGTGGGCGGACTGGGGATGGCGCCGGGCGCCAATTTAGGCGACACTGTGGCACTATTTGAAGCAACTCACGGTACGGCACCGAAGTATGCCGGTCAGGATAAGGTTAATCCTAGTTCAGTTATTCTTTCCGGGGTGATGATGCTTGAACATCTTGGATGGCAGGAAGCCGCCGAAAGCATCGTCCGGGCCATGGAACAGACTATTGGACAGAAAATGGTTACCTATGACCTAGCTCGACAGATGGAAGACGCCACGGAAGTGTCCACCTCCGTTTACGCCGACACTATTATCTCTAATTTATAAATTCTGTCAGGAGCCGTTTCCGTATTGGTCCTGTACGAAAGGCATTATACCGCGTTTTTCCAGTTTATCCACCGGTGCCCTGAATGTAACCTGAACCACACCGGGAGCTCGACCAATCTCGATAGCGCCCGTTATGGTGGCACGGTTCTGAACTTCGGGAACACTAACGTCCAGGAATTCAGCGGCTCTTTTTAAGCCATTCTCCGTAGCAGCGTTTAGATCAGCTCCCGTACCCACAAATGAAACAGGTGCTGATGATTCAAGTTCTTCCATTCCCCAGGCGATAGCGACTGTTTCAGCTGTCGCCCGCTCGTCATCAGTAAGCGGTTGAGCAAGATATGGGAGATCCTCTTTAACAGGAAGAATAATGGGTCCGTCAATATCTAGATCTTTCAGGACATGAACTTGCAGATTAACCGTTCCAGAGACGTCCGTGGTATGACCTGCGATCTCTCCGTCTCCCTGCATGGCGTGCATGTCGCCGAGATAGACTCCTCCGCCGGGTACCTTAACGGGGCAGATGAGTATTGCTCCTGCCCGGACGGCGTCGATATCCATATGTCCGTCAGTGCGGTGGACAAGATCATCTGCTTGAATGCCGTAAGCGTGGGGTGCACCCACTAGGAATGTACCGAAGTCACCGGCGTTATGTGAATCGGGCATGGGAATGGCCGGAGTCGTTCCTATCTGTCCCATAAACGGCCGAAGCCGGGCCACAACACCCACCAAATCGCTGGGGCAGAAGGCGAGAATGGGGTTCTGCACAGATTTTTCCGGCAATGCGGCGTAATGTGCCGCACTCTTGCCAACTTCCTCGGCAGCCTTCTTGTTAAGTGTAACTCCAATCTCACGGTTGTTATCGAAGAAGATGGTGTATCCATTGGTGAAAGTGAATGGTGTTACATCGTTGCCGCACTTTACGCACCGGACGGATTCCTGACCGATTCCTTCAAGGCGTGTCTCGGGCCACACCTCATCGCAGGTGGGGCATTTCCCTGCCACATAGGGGTCCCCGAGAAAACGGTCTTCCATCCACTGGTCATTTCCTGATGATGTGGCCATGGAGGTAACAGTAATCTCTTTGATTCGGATTGCAATGGCATCTCCAACCTCAGCACCGGATACATAAACAGGCTTGGTGACCTCATGACCGCCCCGAATGGAGGGTGTGATCATTGGACCCCAACAGCCCGGGGCTGTGTTTACCATAATATGGCCCCCGTCTCTCACAGGACCCAACATCGGTTTATTGGGATCAAGTACGCCGTCTACAAATTCATCCACGAATACAGTCTCGTGGCCGTTGGCCTGAGTTGCTTTTGCTTCTTTTTTTGCTGCTGCATTTGTTGCCATGATTTTATCCTCCTATATATATTGTATTTGTATCAGCCCCCGGCAGCGGGGCTGAGAAAAGCTATTTCCTGACCCTTCTCCACTACTTTATCTGTATTAACCATAGTTCCGGAGATGACGGGTAGCGAGCCCTCCAACTGGATTTCAATACCGGGGTGATTTTTCTTGATTTCTTCCTTTACGTCAGAGACTGTGGATGATTGATCTACAGTAACAATTATCCTGTTAGTCCCCAGTATATCAGCCATTTGGGAATTAAGCCGAACGTTGACTGATATTCTTGTATCAGTTGAACCCGTCATTATTATCTTGTTGTCAAGCCTTTTGCGTTAAAGGCCAAAAGTCTCATCCCTCGAGGCCAAAAGGTAGGAACGGAGGAGATAAGGGTCAAGAAACTTCGGGAAATATGGGGTAGAGCGTAAAGGCTCGGAGAAATTCTTTTTCCCTTATTTCAGTAGTACCATTTTCCATGTTTTCTGGAAGTTTTGTGACTGTAGTCTATAGATATAGACTCCGGCACTGACAGGAATGCCTCGTTGGTCCTTTCCATTCCAGATTAAACGGTGACTTCCGGTCGGTAACCATTCATTGGTTAATGTTCTCACTTCCTGTCCCATGAGGTTGTAGACCTTCAGACTGATGTGCGATGGTTCGGGTATATCAAATCTTATAGTGGTGGTAGGATTAAAGGGATTGGGATAGTTCTGGTATA
>JAYZCL010000021.1:0-62666 GCA_036338335.1 Fidelibacterota bacterium | reverse complement strand
CGCCGTCAATGTCAACGTTCAAGCCAAACTGATCACTTTGGGCGGCATCAGAGGCGACGATTTTGTCTTCCTGGCTCCAATCAGTGCCGCTGCGTTTAAAGATATATGCCGAGCCGGCAGAAGAGCCTCCGTCATCGTCATGAATCGACCCCACGATGGCATAATCACCATCAATGGAAACGGACCAGCCGAAATAATCATTAGCGGCGGCATCAGAGGCGACGATTTTGTCTTCCTGTCTCCATTCAGTGCCGCTACGTTTAAAGATATATGCCGAGCCGGAATTAGTGCCTCCGTCATCATCACTATACGCCCCCACGATGGCATAATCACCATCAATGGCAACGGTCCTGCCAAAATCTGCATTTGCGGCGGCATCAGAGGCAACGATCTTGCTTTCAGGAAGCTGGGCCAAGGCAATGCCATTCAAGGCGGCAAGGAAAATAAGAAGAAGCGATTTTCTCAGTGAGTCTAGCAAATCATCTTCCAGGGAAAGGTGGGGGATCACCGAAATCAATAGGATCAGGATCAGGATCGGGCACAGGGATGATAGAAGGGATTATAGCAACGTCAGGAGAACCGGCGACAAAACCGCTCCCCACAAGTAAAAGTCCGCCAGCCCCTATTGCCAGTGCAACCCCGTTTGCGGTGGCAAATGTAAGAACCTTACCGACAAAATCCCCTTGAGCAAGGGAAAGGATGTTTTCTGAGAAATGGCCTTCAGGAGCAACGGTCTCCAGAAGTTCCCAGGTCATAACCTTTATAATTTCCGGTACATCCTTAGCTGAGCCCTTATACCAGCGGTTTACCCGGTTGTCGGGTGGGCGGGGTTCTCCTGTTAATACCTGGCGGGTCCTATCATATATTGTAGATACCCACTTCTTTTCTTGATCATTATCCGTCTCATCTTCAGGACTTAATAAATAAAGAAACATGTTGCCGGAGATCGTGATGGCACCTGTGGAGTCTGTCCCTGTTTTCTTGATGCGGGTCAGATCAAGAGCAATAACCTGGTCCACGCCGGCTCTGTCGGCTACATCAAAGCCGCACTCGATTTCATCACAGGCCCAAGAATCGTCAATTATGGTACCTAGTATTACATCGGCAATTAGGGTGCTTACTTCACTGAACTTTCATGTTGCCTCTGCTTCCCCTCGAACATAATCGGCAATAGTAAAAAGCTCTAATCGGTTGAATTCAGGTGCATCAAGAGGAACGACACCAAAAGTTTTATCCTGAGCGCAAATAAAGCTCGAAAAAGCGGATAGTATTATGGTAAAAAAGATTCGCAAAGTATGATACTTGAGTTTGAAGGCCCCTTAGAAGCTAGCTATTCCAGCCTCTATTTTTTCTCTATTGATGATGTCATAAACCTGCCTCTGAAGCTCTATGAATCTGGAGTCTTTGCTAAGCCCGGAAAATATGGGGTTAACTTTCCAGGAAAGGAAATTGATATCATCACTATACCCCCGAAAACCTCTGTTAATTGCCCTTTGTAGCATATCGATGCTTGATTTTTTTTCATCTCTTATAGCATGTATTTGAGCAACTACATAGTAGGGCCTATATATATCAGACCCAGCGTTGATCCGTTTTCGTACCCTTGATTCTATTTCAGAAAGTATTTTCTCTGACTGATCCTTTCTACCCGTCTTGGCAAGCATGTCTGCATGACATAACTTGCTGTAGTCTGTTGGGAAGGGGGTCTTGTCCGCGTACTCAAGTCCTTCCTGAAAGTTGCCCTCTATGTAATGGTAAAGACTTGAAAGGTCATTAATGGCTTCATCATTCTTTCTGACTTCCAATAGATCAGCGATTGCGTTTTGGGCCTGTTGAAAATTTCTGGAATTCATGTAGTGTTGGACCAACATGCTTCGGCACCGAAAGCCTTGAGTGAATTTTTGGATACCGATTCTGATATACTCCATCCCTTTTTCATCTTCTCCCATCATAAAATATGCCTGGGCGCGGTGCCAGTCAGCCTGAAGGCTGTAAGGATTCAGAGGATAACTTCTTTCTTGCCATCGCAAGGCCTCGCTTAAATCTCCCAGTTCAATATAGGTGTTCCCAACATTGGCAATTGCGTCATAATAGCCTGGTTTTAGTTCGGTGGCCCTAATGTTGTTCTTTATTGATTCGTTCCCATTGCTTTGTGCGTAATCTAGAAGAGCCTTTGCCTTGTATGCTTCCGCAAGGTTCTTGTTGATGGAGAGTGCTTTTTCGATAGAAGAAAGGCCTTTTTCCAGGTCTTTCGCATCTTGAGTTATAATGAATATTTGGCCGTAAGCATTGCCGAGTTCCGCGTAAACCAATGCATACCCGGGGTCTATCTCTATCGCCTTATTATATTGTTCTATTGCTGAGTTATATCCTTCAAAGGAGTAGCTGTAGTAATGGTTAAGTCCTTCGCGGTAGTACTGGTACGCCTCTGTGTCAACGGTGGGATTATCCACGATGGCGCTCATCTCATTGTCAGTCAATTCTGTTTTAAGAGCTGATGCTATATTCTGTGCAATATCACTCTGGACTGCAAAAATGTCATTGAGCTCTTTATCGTAAGTATCGGTCCAGAGATGATCATCAGTTAGCACGTCAATTAGCTGCACCACTACTCTAACTCTATTCTCTTCTCGTCTAATGGACCCTTCGAGAATTGTGTTGACGTCCAATTCTCTGGCGATGTCAAGAACGGACTTGGTTGTCTCATTGTACTGTAAGACTGAAGTTCTGGCAATTACTCTCAAATCCTGGATCTCTGAAAGTTTACTGATTATGTCTTCCGTTATGCCTTGAGCAAAATGATCATTTCCCGTTGCATCAGTAATTGTGTCGAAAGGCAGGACAGCGATAGAGCGTGCTTTGGTTGAGCCTGTAGATTTATTGTTTAATATTGAAAAAATAAATCCAATAAGGCCGGTGGCAATTATAAGAAGTGGTATAAATGCATAGGATTTCCACTTTGTAGCACCAGTTGGGACTTCATGCTTTGGTTTTTCTGGAGAACTTACACCTTTACCTCTTCTGTCTTTCTGTCTGGGGAAGGCGGGATCAGATTCTTGGCGTCTATCCTGCCAGGGCAAAATGACCTTATAGACTTCCGGGGCATATGTAATGTTCTTGAGCTCTTTCTTACCAATGGGTCGAAAATTCATATCACTCTTGTTCATTACTTGACGGTAAACGTCTTCTGTAATGCAGATACCTCCGGGATCAGCAAAAGGTTCTATTCTTGAGGCAATGTTTACTCCATCTCCGTAAGCATCGTTGTCTATTATTTCGACATCACCCAGATGTATTCCGATCCGCAAATGAATTCTCTGTTTATCTTGCCTTGTAGAGTTGAATTTTGCCAGCGTCTCCTGGATTTTCACGCCACAGTCAAGTGCAAGAAGCACACTGTTAAACTGTGAGAAGAATGCATCTCCTATGGTCTTGATCTGGCGGCCGTCATATTCCTTGAGTATCCCGTTTACAATCCCCTGTTGTTCTTCGAGAAGCTTGAGGGTCCCCGCCTCATCTTTTTGCATAAGATCGGAATAGTTCACCATATCGGTGAACATGATGGCGGCTAAACGTCTTTCTCTATTTTCCTGAAGTGCCAAAGAAGTACCCCACTTGATAATAATCCGTAGAAGTTAGGAATTTTACCGGAAGCGGAGAAGAGTGTAGAACATTACTGGCTCAGGAATCCAGGTTCACGAGAAGAATTATTGGATAGTATCTCAACTTATGCTGTTTGCGCTAAGTATTATAAGAACACTCTATAAAACGTGCATACATTGGTGTTTATATCTCAATTCCTGTTCGCTTTAGCCTCAAAGATTTCATCGAAACCTAACTAAGTACTGAACGTACACTTAATGCTGAGTAAATTCACATTGAATGTTCGTTGACCATGCAAAAATCAAAGTCTCGGCGGGTAATGGTGGAAACGGCTGTGTAAGTTTTCGCCGGGAAAAGTTTGTTCCAAAGGGCGGTCCCGATGGTGGCAATGGAGGTAAAGGGGGTGATGTCATATTCAAGGTTGATGCCCAGCTCCACACCTTACAGGATATCAAGTACCGAAAATCATACCGCGCACCCAACGGTGGAGACGGTTCCAGCAGCCAGAAAACAGGGGCTAACGGCGATGATGTGGTTATTCCCATACCACCAGGGACAGTTCTTCGAAAGTCGACAGAGAAAGATGCTTCTGCTGATCTGCTTAACGAAGCAGACGAGTTCCTTGGTGTCGCTGGCGGTACGGGAGGGAGAGGCAATGCCTCATTTGCCACCTCCACACACCGGTCACCACGGGATTTCGAACCGGGTCAGCCGGGTGAAGAGTATGTCTACGAACTTGAGCTTAAGCTACTTGCTGACGTAGGTCTTGTCGGCTTGCCCAATGCAGGGAAGTCGACTCTTCTCTCCAAACTGTCTGCCGCCCGCCCCAAGATTGCCGATTATCCCTTTACAACATTGGAGCCCCATCTTGGCATTGTCAAGTACGGGGATTATGATTCTTTTGTCATGGTGGACATTCCCGGCCTCATCAAAGGCGCCAGCGAAGGGAAAGGGATGGGACTGCGGTTCCTTCGCCACATCGAACGGACATCAGTTCTGGCTGTTCTCATCGATGTGTCTGATGAAGATCCTAAGCTCATCTTGACAACTCTTCTCGATGAGCTGAAGAATCATAACGAAGCACTTCTTGACCGGCCAAGAATTGTGGTTTTCACGAAAGGGGATCTGTTGCCTCCGGACGTTACCACACGAAAGTTATCCAACGACACCGATACTTTAATGATATCCAGCGTTTCCGGCACCGGACTGTCTGAGCTGGTTTCACGCCTTTCCGAGCTGTGTCATGGAACGTAATCAACTCATTATTGGGATAGGAAGGGCCTTTTTGTCTGTTCTGATTCTGCTCTTGGATTTGGGACTAAAAGGAAGGTGGTTCAGCTATCCGGAAGACACTATGTGCGTGCTTAATAACTAAGAAGAGATTAAATTTCTTAACTGAAGAAGATGAAGATAGCGTCAGTAAATCCTAACGGTCAAGAACGTTGGTCCAAGGTCAAGGAAATGCTTGACCGGGCCGACAACCTGATCCTTTCCACGCACATGAATCCCGATGGTGACGGCATCGGTTCCCAGCTCGCCATGGCGAGCTATCTCAAGAAGCAAGGTAAGGAGTTTTCCATTCTCAATCCTTCGGGGGTGCCGGATGATCTCTATTTTCTGACTGAATATGCTGATTTTCATCACTACGACAGGCCGAGCCATAAACATCTTCTTCCTCTTGCCGATCTCGCCGTCATTTTTGACATCGGTGAATACAACCGCCTTGGCTATCTTGGAGAGGATCTGAAAGAAACGGACATACCGCTGCTGTCAATTGATCACCATCCCCATCGGAACCCGACCGCTTTTTCCCATGCCATTCACGATGTTTCGGCATGCGCCACAGGATACCTTATCTACGATTTTCTAAACTACGCTAACGGTTCCGCTAAAGGACTCTCACTGGAAGCGGCGACAGGTTTGTATGTCGCCCTTCTGACGGATACAGGGTCATTCCGGTTTAACAATACCGATGCGGCGGCCCACCACATGGCTGGCGAACTGATTCAATTGGGTGTTAAACCTCACGAACTGTACCAGAAAATTTATGAGTCTATGCCGATGGAAAAGGTGAAACTACTCGGTGCTTCACTCGAAAACATTCGCCTCGCCTGCAAGGGCAGACTTGCCTGGTTTACTATAACTCAAGATATGATTGATGATGCCGGTGCATCAAACGAGCACGTGGGTGGCTTCACCGACACTGTCCGGTCAGTGAAGGGCGTTGAGGTGGCCATGATGATCCATGAGTTGAGGGATCACAAAACAAGACTGAATTTCCGATCTAAAGGTCGTGTTAAGATCGATGGATTGGCCCGCCAGTTTGGCGGAGGGGGGCATAAGTTTGCAGCCGGTGCTGTGGTGGCACAACCGTTGGAGGTCGTTCGGGAAGCAATCGTGCCGGCGGGTGTTGAAGAAATCGAAAAGCAGATCGGGGAGACGGCATAGTGGAAATTACAATCGCCAGAGATGCGGGCTACTGCTTTGGCGTTCGAGACGCAGTAGACCTTGCTTACGAAACCTCTGGAGAGAACGGTGAGGTGTACATGCTTGGCGATATAGTCCACAACGAACGTGTGGTGCAGGATCTGGCCAAGGCTGGTACAAGAGTTGTGGATTCGTTGGATGATATTCCCGATGACAGACCTGTTTTATTCCGTGCGCACGGTACGGCGGAAGATGTGTGGGGAACCGCGAAGGAGAAAGGGCTTGACATTGTAGATGCGACATGCCCGCTCGTTCAGGAGATTCACGATGAGGTGGAAAAGCTCGAAAAAGACGGACGGCAGATCATTATTATTGGCGATCACGGCCATGATGAGGTAGTGGGCATCATGAGTCATGCTAAGAACCCGCTGGTGGTGGCCACGCCGGAAGAAACCCACGCCCTGCGGAAAATGAAGCGCGCCGGCGTTGTCAGCCAGTCGACTCAAACCATTGAAAATGTACAGGCGATCATTAATATTCTTATGACGAAGGTGTTTGATCTCCACTTCATTAACACAATTTGTTTTCCGACAAAGCGGAACCAGGAGCAGATCAAGGAGTTGGCTGCTAAGAGTGATATTATGATTATTATCGGATCGTTCACCAGCGCAAACTCGAAGCGGCTTACGGAGCTTGCGCTAGGAATCAACTCCAAAACATACCAGGTGACCTGTGCCGACGAAATCGAGCCGGCATGGTTTGACGAGGCAAAGAAAGTTGGCGTTTCCGCCGGTGCTTCTACGCCGGACTATCTCATTGAAGAGGTTCATGAAAAGCTCAAGTCTCTCTCACCTGTAACCGAGGAGGTATTCTGAAAATGGAAAAAGGATCATTTGAAGTCAAGGTAGGACTGGCAGAGATGTTGAAAGGCGGCGTCATTATGGATGTCACCACAGCGGAGCAGGCGAAAATTGCGGAAGATACCGGGGCCGTCTCCGTCATGGCTCTTGAGCGCATTCCTGCTGATATTCGTGCCGATGGTGGCATCGCCCGCATGTCAAGCCCTCAGGTGGTTAAAGAGATCCAGGAAAACGTTTCAATCCCCGTTATGGCGAAGTGCCGAATCGGTCATTTTGCCGAGGCACAGGTATTGGAATCGCTCGGCGTCGATTTTATCGATGAAAGTGAAGTCCTGACACCTGCCGATGAGCACAACCACATCGACAAACATGCGTTCAAGGCTCCTTTTGTCTGCGGATGCCGTGACCTCGGTGAAGCACTCAGGCGAATCGGCGAAGGGGCCGCCATGATCAGGACAAAAGGCGAAGCCGGTAGCGGGAACATTGTGGAAGCTGTCCGCCATATGCGGCAAGTGCAGAGAGACATTCGGTCCCTGACAGTGCTGGGTGACGATGAACTGATGGCGCGGTCCAAGGAGCTGGGGGCGCCTTACAGCCTTGTGAAGCAGGTGGCCAAGCTCGGAAAACTTCCCGTTCCCAACTTTGCCGCCGGTGGCGTGGCGACCCCGGCTGATGCATCTCTCATGATGCAGCTCGGCGCCGAAAGTGTTTTTGTCGGATCGGGCATCTTCAAGTCGGAGGATCCCTCGGCAAGAGCGAAAGCGATTGTTTCTTCCGTAACACACTATGATGATCCTGAAAAACTGGCGGAAGTTTCCTATGGTCTTCAGACCGCAATGAAGGGTCTCGATATGGCCGAAATTCCGGAGGAGCAGAGGCTCCAGGAGCGCGGCTGGTAGTGAAACGCGTCGGCGTCCTCGGTTTGCAGGGGGCGTACGCCAAACATGCCGCCATCCTCCGGCGATTGGAAATCCAACCGGTCAACGTCCGCAGGTCGGACGACCTTGAGAATTGCGACGGACTCATCATTCCCGGAGGAGAGTCCACCACCATGACCAAACTTATTGAGGAAAATGACCTCCACGATTCGATGATCCAGTTTTCGGAAGAGAATCCGGTTTTTGGAACCTGCGCCGGGATGATCCTAATGGCTACACATGTTCAGGATGATAGGGTGAGAACTCTCGATCTCATCGATATGACGGTGGACAGGAACGCCTATGGTAGTCAGGTTGACTCCTTTATCGATGAGTTGGATGTTTCTACTTATGGGGAATCATTTTCCATGCGCGGTGTTTTCATTCGAGCACCGAGGATTGCAGAATTGGGCGATAGAGTGGAGGTGCTCGCCTCCATCGCAAACGAGCCAGTTTTGGTTCAGCAGGGCCACCACTTGGCGGCGGCGTTCCACCCCGAATTGACAAACGAAACCAGAATCCACCATTACTTCTCGACGCTGAAAAGGGAGATGTCTGTTGCCTGAGGAAATGAAAATTCTCGATCGGGTCAATTCTCCCACTGATCTACGCCGGCTCAGCCGGGATGAACTGGGATGTCTCTCAGACGAAGTGCGTCAGCAGATCATCAATGTAGTTGAGGAGAAGGGGGGACACTTCTCTTCGCCCTTGGGCGTGGTCGATCTTACGGTGGCGCTTCACAAGGTGTTCGACACACCGCGGGATCTGCTTATCTGGGATGTCGGTCACCAGTGTTACGCTCACAAGATTGTTACCGGCCGGCGAGACAACTTTGACACTTTACGGCAGGATAGCGGTGTCAGCGGATTTTGCAAGCGTGACGAGAGCGAGTATGATGTCTTTGGTGCTGGACATGCAAGCACCTCTGTCTCCGCCGCAGTCGGAATGGCACGGGCCCGGGACCTGAAGAGAGAGAAGCACAAGGTTGTCGCCATAATAGGTGACGGTGCCATGACAGGCGGTCTTGCTTATGAGGGGCTGAACAACGCGGGCGTTCTTCCGAGCCAGTTTTTGGTCGTGTTGAACGATAACCGTATGTCCATCTCGCCGACAGTTGGCGCCCTCTCTCACTACCTGACGAAAATTGTGACAAATCCCCTCTACAACAGGGTGAGAGACAAGATTTGGGAGTTGACGTCTGTTCTCCCTGGTGTGTCAAAAAAGGTTGTTCGCAGAATGGCTCATTCGATCCAGGAAGGGCTGAAACATTTTCTCGTCCCCGGTATGATATTTGAAGAGCTTGGAATTAGATACTTCGGTCCCATTGACGGACACAATATTGACGAAATGCTGGCGACGTTCGAGAATCTGAAATCTGCCAACTATCCTGCGGTTGTCCATGTATTGACACGTAAGGGGATTGGCAAGGGAAAAGCCGAAGCCGACCCGCTGAAATATTATTCCCTTTCCGGGAATGGCAATGAACAGGTGGTAGAATCGCCGGAACCGGCACCAGGTTACAGCAAGACTTTCGGCAGTATCGCGTGTCAGCTGGCGGAAGAAGACAAGGATGTGGTAGCTGTTGTCGCCGCCATGCGCGAGGGGACAGGACTCGTTACATTTGCCGAAAAATTCCCCGACCGTTTCTTTGACAACGGGATTGCTGAAGGTCACGCCGTCACTTTTTCTGCCGGTCTTTCAGCATCAGGGCTTAAGCCCATTGTTGCCATCTATTCAACTTTTCTGCAGCGGAGCTACGACATGATCATTCATGATGTTGCCCTTCAGGAACTGCCGGTCCTTTTCTGCATTGATCGGGGCGGGGTCGTCGGTCCGGACGGTCCCACGCACCATGGTGTGTTCGATCTGTCGTTCTTACGTTCCATTCCTCGAATGGCAATCGCAGCGCCGAAAGATGGAAACGAACTGAGGGACCTCATGTACACCGGCCTGCATGCATGGAAAGGACCGTTTGCCATAAGATATCCCAAAACATCCTCAATTGCTTTTGACGAAGAAAAGGCACCACGACAGTTGAAAGTGGGAAGCTGGGAAGTGTTGAGAGAAGGCAATGATGTCGCGGTCCTCGCCGTAGGAAGTATGGTGCAGGAAACAATGGAAGCTATTGAAAAATTCGACCTGAACGGTCTTGAACCTCAATTAGTCAACGCCCGCTTTGTGAAGCCTCTTGATGAGAAAATGCTGGATGAGATCAGCGAACAGTTCTCTGTCGTGGTAACGGTTGAAGAAGGGTCTCTTGAAGGTGGATTTGGCTCGGCAGTGCTGACTGCCCTGAGCAGCAGGGGTTTTGGAGGAAGCGTACAAAGTCTTGGGATTCCCGATCGTTTCGTGGAGCACGGCGATCGTACCCGGCTGCTACGCGAACTTGGGTTGACATCGGATAAGATTTCCGAAAGTCTTTCCCATCTGGCTCTATCTGGAGTGGGCGTCCACTAGATCCGCCAAACAATGAATGCCGCAATTCTAGCCGTTGTCGGCCTTGCCGCATTCTACGCTGGATTTCGGTTTTACTCGGCGTGGCTAAATGGCGGTCTCTACAGAACCAACCCTGATTTCAAGACTCCCGCCCACGAATTCCAGGATGGTATCGATTTCGTCCCAACCAAACGGCACATTCTTTTCGGCCATCATTTTACCTCCATCGCCGGCGCTGCGCCGATAATCGGGCCTTGCGTAGCTGCCTACTGGGGCTGGCTCCCCGCCTGCCTCTGGATAATTCTGGGGTCGGTATTCATGGGTGCGGCTCATGACTTTGGTGCTCTCGTGGTAAGTGTTCGGGAAAAGGGGAGAAGTATCGCCGATATCAGCAGCAAGATCATGAGCGATAACGCAAGGATCATGTTTCTCCTATTCGTGATGATGCTCGTCTGGCTCGTGCTGGCTGTCTTTGCCATGGTCATTGCGGATCTGTTTGTGAGCTTCCCGAGCACTGTACTGCCTATTAACATACAGATTGTGCTGGCGATTACGGTTGGATGGCTGATATATAAGAAGGGGACGGGAGCTCTGATTCCCTCACTGGTGGCGCTGGTTCTGCTCTATGTATTCATCTGGGTCGGTACCAAAATGCCTTTCAGTTTCGAAGATATGGGAATGTCTCGTTCGGATGCTTTCACAACTTGGGTAGTGGTTCTCTTCATCTATTCGGCAATTGCGAGCCTTCTTCCGGTCTGGTTTCTCTTACAGCCGAGGGATTACATTAACAGTCATCAACTTCTGGTGGGGTTGGGCCTTCTCTATGCGGGAATTTTTTATGTGAGACCACTCGTTGATGCTCCTGCTATAAGGTTGACTGTTGATCACGGCGCGCCGCCAATGATACCACTCCTTTTCGTCACCATTGCCTGTGGTGCCATTAGCGGTTTCCACGGACTCGTCGCTTCGGGAACTACAGCAAAACAGGTAAACAGCGTGAGAGATACACGGTTGATTGGGTACGGCGGTATGCTGGGTGAGGGGACACTTGCGCTTGCTTCCATGATTGCAGCGGTGGCGGGAATTTCTCTCGTGGCGGCTTGCAACCTCCCCACGCAGGGTGCAGTGGCGGACCTATCCTGGGCGGTTTATTATGACAGCTGGGCACATGCCAGCGGGAATAAGGCGGCGGCTTTTGTACTCGGTGGCGGTGCGCTCATTCAGGAATTGGGTGTTCCGGCCGAGCTGGCTAAGACGCTCATGGCTGTTCTTGTGATCTGTTTTGCCGCCACCACCCTGGACACTGCCACGCGTATACAGCGGTTCGTCCTTTCCGAACTGGGAAGCGCGACAAAGATCAAACCGTTGGAGAACAGGTACATCGCTACGGTCGTTGCCGTTCTGCCTGCATTAGCGCTTACACTCTGGAGCGTGACCGATCCTTCCACGGGAGCGGCAAAACAGGCGGGATGGGTTCTCTGGCCCATTTTTGGCGCCAGCAACCAAATGCTGGCGGGACTTACTCTAATGATGGTAACGCTCTACTTCTGGCAGCGAAAACGGTCGGTTCTTCCTGTATTAATCCCTATGATATTCGTGATGACGGCAACCCTTGTATCTCTTGTGCTAAAGACAATAGATTTTGCCGGTAGCAACCGACTTCTTTTCAGTCTCAACCTGTTTCTCATCGTTCTGATAGCCTGGATGACTTACGAAGGAATTCAAACAGATAAACGCGGGCAAAACCAAGACGAACTGATATGACATCAAACGGCCACAAAGGAAAAGACTCTTTCGTCCGTTCAAAAGAAGAGTGGAAAAAAGAAGCGGCCGCCGCCATGCACGCGAGTTCTTCCAACGAAAACGAAAAGAACAACTTGGGTTTTCTTCACTACCCCGAAGTTCCGCCTGATGAGTTTGTGGAAAAGATCGGGTTTCCAGGGCAGTACCCCTATACCAGAGGTATTCATGCTGATATGTATCGCGGGAAGCTTTGGACCATGCGCCAGTTTTCAGGTTTTGGTACTCCAAAGGAGACGAATCAGCGTTATCATTTTCTAATGAAAGAAGGGCAGATGGGTCTATCCGTTGCATACGATATGCCGACGCTCATGGGGTATGACGCAGATCATCCCTTTTCCGAAGGAGAGGTGGGACGGTGCGGTGTTTCTGTCTGTTCCCTTCAGGATATGACTACCCTTTTCGACGGCATTAATCTCGGCGAGGTTAGCGTCTCACAGACCATTAACGGACCTTCCATCGTATTGCTAGCCTTCTATATCGCCGTGGCTGAAAAGCAGGGGGTCCCTCTGAAAAATCTCCAGGGAACTCTTCAAAATGATATTCTAAAGGAATTTATTGCTCAGAAAGAGTGGATTTTTCCTCCGAGGGAACACATTAGGATTGTCACCGATATCATCGAGTTTTGTACTGAAGAGATGCCAAAATTCTACACAGTTTCAGTCAGTGGATATCATATCCGCGAGGCCGGCTCCACGGCGGCACAGGAGCTTGCTTTTACACTTCTCGATGGCTTCTGTTATGTTGAACACGCTTTGGAGCGGGGAATCGACATTGACAAATTTGCGCCCCGCCTCTCATTTTTTTTCAATTCACATCTCAATTTTCTCGAGGAGATTGCCAAGTTCAGGGCTGCGAGACGCATTTGGGCAAGGCATATGAAAGAGCGCTTCGGGGCGAAAGATTCGAGATCGTGGAAACTGCGTTTTCACACCCAGACCGCAGGATGTTCACTTACCGCCCAACAGCCCGAGAATAATATTGCACGAACGGCATTTCAGGCTCTCGCGGGAGTATTGGGGGGAACACAATCACTCCATACAAACTCCATGGATGAAACGCTTGCACTTCCATCCGAGAAAGCCGCGGAGATTGCCCTAAGGACGCAGCAACTTATTGCTTACGAAACAGGCGTGGCTGAAGTGGTCGACCCTCTTGGCGGTTCGTGGTATATTGAGTCGCTTACCGATGATCTTGAGAAAGAGGCCGAAGAATATTTTGAAAAAGTGGAAAAGATAGGCGGCGTCATCCCGGCGCTTGAGGAGGGATTTTTTCAGCGGGAAATTGCGCGCGCCTCGTTCGAATTTGAAAAAGAGGTAAACAGCAAGGACCGAATTGTGGTGGGCGTAAACGAATTCACCAAGGAAGATGAAGAGATAGATATCCCTATTCTGGAAATAGGACAGCAAGCAGAACAGAACCAGATCGAAGCGCTCACGTCACTTCGGAAGAACCGAGACTCCGATGTCGTCGAAGATAGTTTGAAGGATGTGGAAAATGCTTCAAAGGATGGTAGGAATCTCGTCCCTCTTATCATCACTGCGGCCAAGGCAGGGGCGACAATGGGAGAGATTGTTAACGTAATGAAAAATGTTTTTGGAGAATGGCAGGAAACCCCTGTTCTTTAGAGAGATTATGAGATGAACAAAAAATTCGCCGCCGTAATAATTTCTGTCGCGCTCTTAATGATGGTGTGGGTCGGCCTAGGTTTCGAAGGTAATGAACTACCCTATGTCACCATTCAAGATTTGACCACGAAAGAAACGGTAAAACCGGGAAAACGGTTCCGACTCGGAGGGAACGTGAAGGAAGGCTCTATCATCAGGAGTGAGACGGATCCGCTGGCGCTTTCATTTGTCCTTCTTCAGGAAGAGCAACAGTTGCCTGTGAGTTATCACAAAATAGTTCCCGACATGTTCAAGGACGGTTCAGAAGTAATTGTGGAAGGCATTTTCAACGGTGAACGATTCTACGCTGACAATCTCATGACAAAATGTGCATCTAGGTACGAAGGTGACCTTCGGAAGAGTGACACTTCCATTTGACTCTTTAATTATCGTGATATCCTCTTAGCATGCCAACATACGGCGCCGCACTTCTCAGTCTCAGCCTAGGTCTCTGTTTCCTTACGGTCGTCCTGATGGGGCTATTTGTCCGGAAGGGAGATGAAAGATATTTCTTTGTTGGACAAAGAACTTGCCTCACTGTCTGCTTCCTTGTGGTTCTGGCGACAATCACCCTTCTGGCGGGCCTGATGAAGAGTGACTTTAATGTCGATTACGTTGCCAAGTACACTTCCATCGGAACACCGACGATTTACAAGTTTACGGCACTCTGGGCCGGCCAGTCCGGTTCCCTGTTGTTTTGGCTTTTTGTGCTCTCCTGTTACGTTGCTGTTGTCATTGTTCAAAACAGGAATAGACACGAGAAGCTCATGCCGTATGTCATCATGACGCTGTCGGTTATTCAGGGATTCTTCCTGTTAATGGTGAATTTTGTTGCCAATCCGTTTGCCCCGGTAGAGACCGATTTTATTCTTCAGGATGGGTTGGGCCTCAACCCTCTCTTGCAGAATCCCACAATGGCGATCCACCCGCCCATGCTCTATCTCGGCTACGTCGGCTTTTCGGTCCCTTTTGCTTTTGCCATTGCCGCGCTTTGTTCAAGACAGCTTGATGCGGTTTGGGTCAGAAGTATTCGAAGATGGACTCTGTTTACATGGCTGGCGCTGGGAATAGGCATTCTGCTCGGTGGCTGGTGGGCTTATAATGAATTAGGCTGGGGTGGCTACTGGGCGTGGGATCCTGTAGAAAACGCCTCATTCATGCCGTGGCTTACCGGCACCGCCTTCATTCACAGCATCATTATTCAGGAAAAGAAGAACATGTTGCGCGTCTGGAACATGATTCTGATCCTTGTTACTTTCCTGCTTTGTATTTTCGGAACTTTCCTGACACGTAGCGGTATTGTCTCTTCCGTCCATTCATTCACTCAGTCATCTCTCGGGCCGATGTTTTTCGGTTTTGTCCTGCTCATCCTTGCGGTATCGATCTATCTTGTTCTGTCGCGGCTCGATGACCTCAAGAGTGGAAAAAGAATGGAGTCCTTCGTGTCGAGAGAAAGCGGGTTCCTGTTCAATAATGTTGTTTTTGTCAGCATCTGTTTTGCTGTCTTGTGGGGAACCATGTTCCCGATTATCTCAGAGGCGGTGACCGGAACGCAGATTACAGTCGGCGCACCCTTCTTCAATCAAATCACGATTCCCATCGGACTACTACTACTGACCCTTTCCGGGATCGGCCCACTTCTGGCATGGCGGAGGACTTCAAGGGAAAGCCTGACACGCAATTTTTCTATTCCTGTATTGATCGGCTTGGTGATGGCAGGTGTGGTGATGATCGCCGGCGTTCGGTCTATCTACCCGGTGATGACCGTTGCCCTCACCGCGTTTGTGACTTCAACAATTTCGACGGAGTTCTGGCGGGGAATTACCGTTCGGCGGCGAAAATTTAATGAAAGTTCGCTTCAGGCACTTTTCAGGATGATTTCCAAAAACAGGTCGCGCTATGGTGGCTATATTGTACACATTGGGATCGTATTTATGTTTGTCGGTTTCATTGGGAAGGCGTTTGACAAAGATCGGGAATGGGCCATGTCCGTTGGAGATGAAGTTCGCATTGCCGGCTATGATATCAGGCTGACGGCACTGGATGAGGAGGAAAGATCAAACCACTATGCTTGGATCGCCACGCTCGATGTGACGAAAAAAGGTGAGACAGTGACTTCTCTCCAGCCGGAAAAAAGGATTTATTTTCACAAGAATCCAAACCCCGACCGCCGCCAGCCCCACAGCGAATTATCGCTCCATTCAACCTGGCGGGAGGATGTCTACTCGGTCTTCGGCGGAATCGATCCAGAAAAAGAACTCCTGACAATCAAGATTATGGTTAACCGGCTGGTGAGATTTGTCTGGCTTGGCGGATATGTTCTCCTTTTCGGGACCGTTATCGCCCTCTGGCCTGATCGCCGCGGTCTATAACTGTGGTTTGATATGTTCGCTGTACTGATGATTGGAATCACTTTTATTGTAGTAATTGGCTTTGCCATTCAGCCGCTCTTCTCACCTAGGGCGGAAAGCGGAGAGAGTTTGCGATCTAAGAAGAGTGCCCTCAAGTTGAGGAAGCAGTCCATCCTTGAGCAGATCAAAGAGCTGGAACTGGAGTATGAAATGGGAACTGTATCTCCTGACGATTTTCAGAGGAACAGGAATGAATTGAAGCGAGAAGCCTCTGCTATTATGGCCAAGCTTGAATCAATCGGCACCTAGTCGGATGCTAATTAGTGCTTTCAATTGAAAATGTAACCAAGCGATTTGGCAACACTATAGTGTTGAAAGGCGCCTCGATGAACGTGGGGAGGGGCGAGTCGGTTGGGTTAATCGGAAAAAACGGCTCCGGGAAGTCTACGCTCCTTCGGATTGTCTCGAGAATCCTGTCGTGTGACAACGGCTCCATAACCTGGAACGGCCAGTCGCTAATGGGTTCTGACGTTAGGCTCAGAAAATCACTCCTCTACCTTGGCCATGAGCCCGGATTCTATCCGCCCCTATCTGCATTAGAGAACCTTCAGTTTTTGGCGGGTCTGTATGGACTTGAAATGTCTTCAGAACAGATAACCGAAAAGCTCGGAGAAGTGGGATTGAACGTGTACCAAAAAGGACCAATTCGGAATTACTCACGGGGGATGTTGCAAAGATTGTTGCTGGCAAAAGCGCTCCTGATCACGTGGGATTTGCTTCTCATGGACGAACCTACAAGCGGCCTCGACACCGATGGGAAGGGGATCCTTTCAAAAGTGATCAAATTGTGGCGAGATGAAGGGAGATCGCTGTTTATCATCTCACACAATGAGCGATGGATTTCAGCCCATGTGGACAGAATAAATGTTCTTGAAAATGGAAAAATTGAAGCGAGAGAAGGTAAAATAGAGTCACGCGGTCCTGCTGAAATGGAGGAGGAGCCGTGAACCTGGTTATCCTGATTCGTAAAGAGTTACTTCTGGAACTGAGGAGCAGGGAGATCCTAATCTCTATGATCACCTTTGGAGCTTCAGTAATGCTCCTTTATGCTTTTGCATTCAGGCCTACGCCTGAAGCTCTTCGAGAGTTTGCTCCGGGGCTGCTCTGGACGGTCATTCTCTTTGTAGGCGTGTTGGCGCTCCACCGTTCCCACAGTTTGGAAAAAGAGTTTGATGCCTTTTCGTTACTACTCTCAGCACCGGTGGAGCGAAGCACTCTATTCCTGAGTAAATGGTTCGGAAGCTTTATCCTTCTTGTTATTTCTCAGGTGATACTGTTGCCAATTTTCTTCCTGTTCCTTCAACTTCCTTTCCCATCAAAGATAGTACCGTTCATCGGTTTGTTTATTCTGGTGGACCTTGGAATCAGTAGTGCCGGAAGCCTCCTGTCCGGTGCCGTCATGCGGTCAAGAGTGAATGAATTTCTCCTGCCGTTGCTTCTTTTTCCCATGGTAACACCGCTGATGATTAGTGCGGTAAAGAGTACAGCTGCAATCATGGAGAGCCAACCTTTCAGTCAGTGGAAATTGTGGCTCCAGCTGATTGTGAGCTTCGTCATTGTTTTTGGGCTTGTTGGTTACTTGATCTATGACTATGTGAGCGAGGAGTGATGGAGTCATTTCATTCAAAGTTCAGTACGAAGGTGATGGCCGTGACTATCGCAATTGCATGGTTTTCGGTGCTTTATCTTGTTCTCGCTGTTACAAGAATTGATCCTGATCAACAGATGGCACAGAAGATTTTTTACTATCACGTGCCGTCGGCCTGGACTGCGGGAATCGCATTTCTCATGGTGGCTGTTTCGGGAGGCTATTATCTACTTACCAAAAATGAAAAGTGGGATCAGGTAGGCTTTGCGAGCGCAGAGCTTGGGACACTGTTTTGTGCCCTCGTCCTCATCTCCGGACCTATCTGGGCAAAGCCTATCTGGGGAACATCATGGAGCTGGGAGCCCCGACTTACGACTGTACTTATCATGTTCCTTATCTATATCGGCTATTTTCTAGTTCGTCAATTTGGAGAGGCAGGTGAACGGAAAAGAAGAGTATCGGCCGCCATCGGAATTACCGCATTTGCAAATGTTCCAATTATCTATCTATCGGTGAAGTTTTGGAGCGCTGAAGCGCAGCTTCATCCTCAGCCCGCCATGAGTCAACAACCGGCAGATGTCTTTTGGACGTTCATGCTCTCACTGCTCACATTTACCTTATTGTTTATCCATCTTCTTCGTTACAGGCTCCACGTTCTGAATCTTCAATCGGAAATCTCAGGGATAAGGAATGACATATAAATACTTCGCCTTTTTTCTATCCGCTTTCTTGGTAATTTTCGTGGCCATAGTCGGGTGGATATTTTCGATTTATTACCGGGAAAAAGACCTCTTGAATGAGCATCGGCGGTTGAGCTCAAAAAAATAGAAGAAACAAAATATCATGCCTGGGAAAAATGCACATGTGGTTGGGGCGGGAACCATCGGAGAACCACTTATCGATCTGCTATCTGATTATAAGGAACCGCTCGGTAACGAGGAGGTGTCGTTCCACAAGAATTCCCCCTCTTTTATGAGGAGCGAATCCAGTCGCTAGGTCACCTGTTTTCCTCAGAAGTCTAATCAGGCATAACTCGTTCCCTCGTTTCTGGTCAATCTGATGATTGAGGTGTATATTGCAAAAATTCGATAGAATCTGCTGAGCATTTAAAAGTTAAGATAATGTCTGAAGAAAGCATGGACAAAAGGTTAAACAAATTACTGAGAGATAAGAATCTAATTCCTAACGGTTCTTCCGTCCTGATGGCCGTCTCAGGAGGAGTTGACTCCGTCGTCATGGCTTATCTGCTCTGTCATGTTAAGGTAGACCTTGAGCTCGATCTGAAGGTTGCGCATTTCAACCATGCTCTCAGATGCGCCGAATCTGACGAAGACGAAAAATTCGTTGAAAAGTTAGCTGAAAAGTTGGGGCTTCCTTTTCTGTCCGAGCGGTGGGACTCTCCAGCGGAAGGAAACATCGAGGCACGGGCCCGGAAAGCGAGGTACAGCTTTCTGAAAAATGCACGTCGTCGATTGAATTGTGATTTGATTGCTACGGCCCATCATGCCGATGATCAGGCGGAAACGATCTTGATGCGATTGATTGAAGGAAGCGGTTACCGCGGTCTGAGAGGAATATTCGAGAAAAGCGGGCGGATTGTTCGACCGATGCTAAACTTCACAAAAAAAGAACTGCAAGATTATTCAACAGTGAATCATCTCCGTTTCAGAGTCGATTCGTCCAACAATGATATGAAGTTTGACAGGAACAGGATTCGAAACGTCATCATTCCGCAGATTAAAAAATTCAACCCAAGTTTTGCTCGTACTATCACGAGAACGGTTTCGAGTCTTAGCGAAGTTTCGGATTTGCTCGATCGTGAAGTGAGCACCCTGTATGCGAAAACAGTTTCCCTGACCGCCGATGGGTTTTTCCAAATTGACGAGCGACAACTGGAGGAAACCCCTTTTTTGCTGAAGAAAGAACTGATCCGGTCGATTGCGGGAGGAGACGATTCGCCTTGGAGAGGATCGGTTTGGGATCAGTTGGGCAGTTTCCTTCAGTATTCATCCGTTGGAAACATCATGGATCTTCCGGGCGGCTACAGACTATTAAAGGACCGTCATCGGTTGCTCATGAAAGAAGATCGCTATGAATCTATTCCGGCCATTATTCCTCTAGAATCGTTTCCGCCGCAGGCGCTTGAATTAGAGGGGTATGAATTTTCGATTGAGAACGCAACACTTCCGCCGCAATTTTCAAATGACTTCGCCACCGAATTGGTCGATCGTTCCTTGCTCGATGATTCTCTCCATTTACGTAAGTGGCGCGAGGGCGACCGGATGATCCCTTTCGGAATGGGTGGCCGAAAGAAAGTAAGTGATATACTGATTGACCAACAGGTGAACAGATTTAAGAAAGAGAAGCAGTATGTGTTAACCTCTCGTGACGAGATCGTTTGGCTCTGCGGTCGGCGGCTAGATGATCGATTCAAATTGACTTCAGAAACTTCGTCAGTTGTGCGGCTGAATTGGAGAAAGACGGGGAGATGAAGGAATTGATTTCAGAGGTGGCCATACAGAATAGGGTCCGTGAAATTGCCGGAAAGATCAACAAGGACTACGCGGATCGGACCCCTATTTTCGTGGGGATTCTCAACGGAAGTTTTATCTTTCTCTCGGATTTGGTTCGGGAACTGGGGATTGATTCGGAAGTCGATTTCATGAAGGTTTCCAGCTATGACGGGCATGAATCCACCGGAACGGTCCACCTCGTAAAGGACATCTCAGCAGAGATAACAGGAAGAGACGTGATTATTGTTGAAGATATCATCGATTCCGGCTTGACTATCAATTTTCTTGTTCACCGGTTAAAAGAGTCGGCCCCGTCCTCGGTGGCAGTGGTAACTTTGCTTTTCAAAAAAGAGGTTGCCCACCTAAATTTCCAACCGGACTATGTCGGTTTCGAAATCCCTCCGGACTATGTAGTTGGATATGGACTTGATCACAATCAAAAGATGCGGAACTTCAAGGCAATCCACGTGTTAGATCAGCAGGACACTTTAGCATGACGGACAAGAAAAAAAGCAAAGAGCAAAATCAGCCCGTACAAAAAAAGCCCGGTGAGGAAAGGCAGAACAAATTCCATTGGAAGCAGGCCGGAAAAACTTCGCTCGTATGGGTTGTCATTCTCGTTTCAGCAATTTTCCTATCGAATCTTTTTACAGCCGGGAATCGGAATGAGGTGCAAATCCAGTTTTTTGAATATCAGGAGTTTCTTAATGCCGGGGCCATCCTTGAGGCTGAAGTGGTCGAGAAGGAATTCCACGGAAAACTAAAGGAACCTCAAGAGGTTGTCCGGGAGGGCCAGAAGATCGGCGAATACTCGAACTTCGTTGTCACCCTTCCGTACGTGAACGAGTCGGTTTTGGCAGAATGGGACAAAAATTCTGTCCGTTACAGTTTTAAGGAAAAGAAAGTTGACTGGCTCAGTTATCTCCTCAGCATGGTGCCGTGGCTACTGCTAATTGTGTTCTGGATCTTCATTATGCGGAGAATGCAGGGCGGAGTTGGCGGAAACAGCCTGTTCAATTTCGGAAGAAGCCGGGCACGCCTCTGGGTGGAGGACAAACCCGATATTAATTTTGATCGGGTCGCTGGGTGTCAGGAAGCGAAGCAAGAGCTGAGCGAAATCATAACATTCCTGAAGAATCCCGACCATTATCAGAAACTGGGAGGCCGCATTCCCAAGGGTGTCCTCTTACTAGGCCCTCCTGGGACGGGAAAGACTCTCCTAGCCAGGGCCGTCGCTGGTGAAGCGGGCGTTCCATTCTTTAGTCTCAGCGGCGCGGATTTCGTCGAAATGTTTGTGGGCGTCGGAGCTTCTCGTGTGCGAGATCTTTTCGAACAGGGGAAAAAGAATGCTCCGTCAATCATTTTCATCGATGAGATCGATGCTGTAGGCCGACACCGCGGAGCAGGCCTGGGAGGGGGGCACGACGAACGTGAACAGACATTAAATGCCCTCCTCGTCGAAATGGACGGGTTTGAATCGACAACCAATATCATTCTTATTGCAGCCACCAATCGTCCCGACGTTCTTGACAGTGCCCTTCTTCGGCCCGGAAGATTTGATCGACAGGTTGTTGTGGACATTCCCGATCTCCGTGGTAGAAAGGGGATTTTGGAAGTGCACACTAAGGATATTCCCCTCGCCAAAGATGCTGATATGGAAGTGCTGGCAAAAGGGACGCCCGGTCTTGTCGGCGCCGATCTTGCAAACCTTGTGAACGAGGCATCGCTTCTTGCCGCTCGCGATGGGAAATCAAAAGTTTCTATGGAGGATTTTGAATCGGCCAAGGACAAAGTGATGATGGGTGTGGAGCGGAAGAGCATGATCATCAGCGATGAGGAGAAGGAGTTAACGGCTTATCACGAATCTGGCCACGCACTTATGGCGAAACTGCTGCCAGAAGCCGATCCAGTCCATAAGGTGTCAATTATCCCTCGGGGCCGGGCCCTCGGTATCACAGCCCAACTCCCCATGGATGAAAAGCACAACTATTCTCAGTCTTATATTGACACAAGGCTGAGAGTACTTCTGGGCGGTCGTGCTGCGGAACAGTTGATTTTCAACGAACTGACTACTGGTGCCGGGAACGACATAGAGGTTGCGACGGAGATGGCACGAAAGATGGTCTGCGAGTGGGGGATGAGTAGTCTCTTGGGCCCTTTGACTTTTGGAAAAAAGGATGAAGAAATCTTTCTCGGAAGGGAAATCGCCACCAATCGAGACTATAGCGAAACGACCGCCCGGAAAATCGATGAAGAGGTTACGCGAATTATTCGCGAAGCGGAAGATGAAGCGATGAAACTCTTAAAGAAGAATGAACAATCACTTCAACGTGTGGCAAAAGAATTGCTGAAGCACGAAACTATTGATGGTGATGATCTTGATAAGATCATGGCAGGGAAAACGTTGAGGCGCCGTCGTACCAAAAAAGCCAATGGCGCCAAGGACGGAAAAGCAAAGAATGCCACCACTAAGGGTTCTAAAACAAAGAAGATGGCGGAAAAATCCGCCTAACGACTCAGACCCCCACGATACCACTCAGTAGTGGAGTGGCCTCCATGACAAAAGGAACAGTCGACGAACTCTTAAGGGAAGAGAGGACACTCATTATGGGTATCCTGAACGTCACTCCAGACTCTTTCTCTGATGGAGGTGAGTTCCTTTCGCCGCAACTTGCGGTGGATCGTGCGTTCCAGATGGTGGAGGAAGGGGCCGACATTCTAGATATCGGCGGTGAGTCGTCCCGGCCTGGCGCCGAGCCGATACCAGCTGCTCAAGAAATGGAGCGACTTCTTCCTGTCATTGAAGAACTGGCGCCTGTTATTTCTGTCCCAATTTCTGTAGACACCTATAAGTCATCTGTGGCGGAAGCGTGCCTGGAACGGGGCAGTACTATCATCAACGACATTTCCGCTCTCCGATTCGACGAATGTATGGCCGATGTGACCAAGAAATTCAACGCCTATGTTGTTTTGATGCACTTGAAGGGAACCCCAAATGACATGCAACGTGCACCGGATTACGGTGATGTGACAGGAGAATTAAAGGCCTTTTTCGAAGAGCGAATTGAGTTTGCAACATCGTTGGGAATAGAAAGAGACAAACTGATTCTTGATCCGGGGATCGGCTTTGGAAAGTCTTCGGTTCACAACTTTACTATTCTGCATGATCTGCAATGCTTCTTGGATCTTGGTCTACCTCTTTTGGTTGGCCCATCACGGAAATCGTTTATCGGAATGACGCTTGACCTTCCCGAAAGCGAACGGCTTGAAGGAACGGCCGCGTCGGTGACAGCCTCTGTCCTGAACGGAGCACGCATCGTTCGTGTCCACGACGTGAAAGAGATGAAGCGTGTCGTGACCATTGCTGATTCGATCCTGCGCATAGGAGCCGCGGCATGACCCTGTTCAAAATCGGCTTTTTAACTATCACTGTTCTAGACATCGTTGATATCCTCTTGGTGACATGGCTGTTCATAAAACTTTACTCTTATTTCAGAGGTACTCGGGCAGGACAAATGCTTGTTGGTCTTATTACAATCCTGCTGTCGTCTTTTGTTTTCCGCGCGATCGGCATGAGTGGTATGACTTGGATTGTCGATCAAGTTCAGACGGTCTGGGTGGTGGCGTTTGTTATCCTCTTCCAGCCAGAGCTTCGACGGCTCCTGATCTACGTCGGAACAACTCGTTTCTTTCAAAGATTGTTCAAGGTCGGCAGTTCTTCAATGATAGATGCTGTTGTCAAGGCGTCAGTCCAGATGCAGGAGAGAGGATGGGGTGCCATCATCGTCCTCCAGCGGGACACTGGCCTGAAGAATATCAAAGAGGCAGGAACGCCGGTCAAAGCGGAAGTGAGTTCGCCTCTTCTCGTCTCTATCTTTAATCCGCTTTCGCCGCTCCATGACGGTGCGGTCATCATTCAGAACAATATAATCGAAGCTGCCCAATGCATTCTGCCTCTGACTGAGAGCGATATGGTCGACCCTGAAATGGGGACACGTCACCGGGCTGCCCTTGGGATCAGTGAGGAGACGGACGTCATCGCAATTGTGGTGTCAGAGGAGAAGAAGCGGATTTCTGTGGCGGTAAATGGTGTTTTTCAACTCAATCTCGATCAGTTTTCCCTGAAGCGCTTCCTTGATGAAAACCTTTTTGTCAGTTCTGGTGAGTAGCGAGGTAAGGGTGTTCGACTGTAATTTCGCACTCTGTTTTTAGCACCATGGACCTTTCAGAACTTCGAGAAATTTTTCAGACCCTCGATGGTCGATACAGCGATCTTCGGGGGTATCTTTGACCTTTCGTCACTAGAGACGAAACTTTCCGCACTTAAGGAGAAGACGGTCGATGAAGATTTCTGGAGCAACACATCTACCGCCCAGTCCACGCTCAAAAGGATTTCAATGATCGAGAAAGAGTTAGAGCTGTGGAGCGGAGCCCAGCGTAATAGAGACGATTGCGAGGTGTTGCTAACCTTTCTCCAGGAGGAAGAGGATGAAGCATCCAAGGAGGAACTTCAATCAAAACTGACATCTTTTCAGAGCATCGTAGACGACTTGGAACTGCGCCTCACGCTGGGCGATGCTGAGGATGAGAACGACGCAATTCTGACGATCCATCCCGGCGCCGGTGGCACTGAATCACAGGATTGGGCTGAAATGCTCTACAGGATGTATGATAGGTGGATTGAACGAAAAGGTTTTTCGAGTTCGGTGATCAATTTTCAGCCAGGAGATGAGGCTGGCCTAAAGGATATCACGCTTGAAGTGAAAGGCGAGTATGCTTACGGACTGCTTAAGGCAGAAGTGGGAGTACACAGGCTTGTTAGAATCTCGCCCTTCGACGCATCCAACCGCCGGCACACTTCTTTTGCGTCGGTTTTTGTTTATCCCTCTACCGATGAGGAAATTGAGGTAGAGATCAAGCCCGAAGACCTTCGGATTGATACCTACCGCGCAAGCGGAGCCGGTGGCCAGCATGTGAATAAGACAGACTCAGCTGTTCGAATAACCCATAATTCAACAGGAATTGTTGTTCAGTGTCAGAATGAAAGATCTCAGCACAAGAATAAGGCCAGTGCAATGAAGATTTTAAAGGCGAAATTGTATCAGAAATATCTCGAGGAACAGGCTGAAACGATGAAAGAACTTGAGAGCAAGAAAACGGACATCGGCTGGGGAAGCCAGATTCGCTCCTATGTTTTTCATCCATACACCATGGTAAAAGACCACAGAACGAAACTTGAAGTGGGAGACGGAAAGAAAGTGATGGATGGTGATTTGGATGAGTTCATTAAAGCGTTTCTTCTGATGTCAACTAAAGGTAGGTCCGAAGCTGAAATGGAGGGTAGTTAGCGATGTCCGGTGAAAAAGCGCAGAGTTTGAAGCAGATTATGGACCTACGCTTGGGAAAATTGGAAAAACTTCGGGATCTTGGCGTTAACCCGTATCCGTACCGGTTCGACGTATCCCACCACTCATGCGAGATTTTCGAAAAATTTAATGATTTGATTGACTCCCAAGTCTCCATAGCCGGAAGGATTGTCTCCCTTAGGAAGATGGGTAAAGCATCCTTCTTTCACGTTCAGGATCAGGAAGGGAAGATTCAGGTTTACATTAAACGTGATGAGGTCGGCGGAGAGTCCTATGATATATTTAAGCTGTTGGACATAGGTGATATTATTGGTGTCAGCGGAACCGTGTTCAGGACAAAGACGGAAGAGATGAGCGTCAGTTGTGAAAAATTCGAGCTTCTCTCCAAGAGTATTCGTCCCCTCCCTGGGGGGAAGCAAAAGGACGGTGAAGTTTATCACGCCTTTAAGGATAAGGAACAGCGCTATCGTCATCGATACCTCGATCTTGTTGTCAATCCTGAGGTTAAGAATGATTTTGTTAACCGAGCACGAATCATTTCATCGATTCGGAAGTTCCTCGATGGGCAGGGCTTTGTTGAAGTCGAAACCCCCATTTTGCAGCCGCTTTATGGTGGCGCTTTCGCAAGACCTTTCGTAACCAAACACAATGCCCTTGAACAGACGCTCTATCTTAGAATTGCGGACGAACTTTACCTGAAACGATTGATCGCCGGTGGGTTTGACGGCGTTTATGAAATCTCAAAAGTGTTTCGCAATGAAGGGATGGATCGCAACCATAATCCCGAATTCACCATGCTCGAGTTTTACAAGGCGTATGTCGATTATGAATTCCTGATGGATTTCGTGGAATCACTAATCAGGACCGCTGTGGAGGCGGTGAGTGTCAATGGATTAAGTGTTGGTGATAGAAGCATCGATCTGAGTAGGCCTTTCGAACGGTCAAGCTACATGGATCTACTTAGTGAGGCTGTTGAGCAGGACCTTACCGGGACTGCGGAGGTTGAGCTCAAGAAAATATGTAAGGAGAGAAATATCGAGCTGGAGAAGGATGCTCATCTGGGGAGAATTTACGAAGTGATGATGCGCGAATTGGTGGAGCCAAAACTGATGAGGCCGACATTCGTGAATGATTATCCGAAGGTCATTTCTCCGTTGGCAAAGATTCGAAGGGACGGCAACGAGTCGATTGTGGAACGGTTTGAACTGTTCGTGGGAGGCGCTGAATTGGCAAACGCTTTCAGTGAACTGAATGATCCTGTCGATCAGAGACAAAGATTCGAAGCGCAGGTTAAACTAAGGGAGCGCGGGGATGAAGAGGCGCAGTCTCTTGATGAAGACTATCTTCAGTCTATGGAAATCGGCATGCCGCCCATAGGAGGGGTTGGCATCGGTATCGACCGCTTGATTATGCTTCTCTTGGGAAAGACAAACATCAAGGATGTAATCCTCTTTCCGGCAATGCGGCCACAAGAAGATGAGTAGCGATGAAGCTTCTCATTCTAATCGCCCGCCGTCATTTTAGCTCGGGACATAACCTTAGTTTTATTTCTCTCGTCAGTTACCTCTCCATTGCGGGGTTGGCGATTGGAATCGCAGTCCTGATTCTTACCCTCGGAATCCTTCACGGTTTTGAGAGAGAAGTTCAGGAGAAGATAATCAGTTTTGATGGTCACATTCGAGTCAAAGGATTTCTTGGGAATCCTGTAGCGGAGTCTCAGCCGAAACTCGACTCGTTGGTGGCGGTCACACCCCAGATTTCAGGGAGATTGTCCTATATCAATCATGCTGCAACAGCCCGTGTTCGGCGCAGGACTGAAGCTGTCTTTGTAGAAGCTTTCGATGGGGAAGCATCACGGTCGGTGATCGGTACATGGAAGAATCTCGTTTCTGGAAGGTTCTATCTCGATGAAGCGGATGGACGCCGACCCGGTATTGTGATAGGCAGAGCTTTGGCAGATAAACTCGTTTCAAAAATCGGTGACCGGATGATTCTCATGGATTTATTCTCAATAGGAAAACCGGGCCGTGCCCCCAGAATTGGTCAGTTTGAAATCAGTGGTATCTACGAAACAGGGCTGAACGAGTATGATGAGTCGATAGTCTATATCAATCTGAGCGCGGCGCAAAGACTGTTCAACTACAAAGATTTGGTTACGGGGGAAATCCTTACTCTTGAAGGACTTGATAACACAGATACGGTCGCTGACGTTCTGGATGAAAGCCTCGATTATCCTCTTGTTCCGTCCACATGGAAGGAACGCCATCGGAATCTATTTACATGGCTTTCTCTCCAGAAGTACCCCATAACAGTGGTTTTTGCGCTGGTTGCTCTTGTGGCAGTGCTTAATATCATGTCATCTTTAACGATGATTGTAATGGAGAAGACTAAAGATATTGGTGTCCTCCGTGCAGTAGGTTTCTCCCGCAAACGGATCTCCCGGCTATTTTTCGTTGAAGGAGCCATTGTTGGATTCTTTGGCGTTATTCTGGGGGTATCTTTTGCGCTCTTACTCGGTTGGCTACAGAAAAGCTTCAATCTTCTGTCAATTCCGGAAGAGGTTTACTTCATGAGTGATCTCCCGATTGAATTCACCCCTTCACATATATTAACTGTCAGTGCATTCGGGGTTTTGGCAGCTGTAATGGCAAGTTCATATCCGGCATGGAAGGCATCGGGGATAGAACCAGCGAAGGCAGTGAGATACGAATGATTGGCTTCGAGGGGTGGATGGCCGGGCGCATGCTCATCTCCCGTAAGAGAGTGGGACTTATCTCCTGGAGCGGAATTATCTCAATTCTTGGTGTGGCCACGGGGTGTTTCGCACTGATCGTTTCAGTTGCTATCCTCAACGGCTTCGAACAAGAGGTTCGAAATAAGGTGGTCGGCTTTGAGGCCGATCTCCGCATCACAGAAGGTGAATCTCCAATTGAAATGGAACAGTTTTCTTTTCTAGAAACAGAACTGGGAATCTACTCTTACTCCCCTTTCATAGATAGGAAAGCTGTTGCCATCTCACCAAACGACCGATCCCTGGTAAAGGTGAAAGCGGTGGAAATCGGAAGTCTAAATAGTGTTTACAAGATTGAAGGTGTTGAAGTGAATGGGTCTAACAGCGAGAAAACGCCTGTCTACCTTGGGAAGGGAATTGCTGATCGACTGGGACTGCAGAAGGGGGATCGCCTCCGCCTCATGAACCCACTGGACAATCAGCTCTACCTGGGGATGCCATCGGTGCTGGATTCTCGAGTTGCCGGCGTCTTTGAGACGCGAATTTTGGACTTTGATCAGACCTATGTTTTTATTCCGTTCATTTCCGGGCAGGCGCTATTTAAGGCCGTGGGTCAAATCGACGGTATAGATATTCGACTGGCCGATGAACAGGATAAGATGCACGTTAGGGATGCGATTCTATCAGAACTAGGCGATAGTGTTTCTGTCCTTGGCTGGGAAGAGATGCATCAAACTCTCTTTCAAGCGATGAAAATGGAGAAGCTCGGAAGTATTGTTGTTTTGAGCCTCATTGTGATCGTAGCATGTTTCAACATAGCATCTACGCTCACTATGCTGGTGATGGAAAAGATCAGAGAAGTCGGAATACTAAAGACAATCGGTTTTTCAGCGTCGAGGATTGCGACACTGTTCCGCCTGCAAGGCATGTTTATCGGTGGGATCGGTCTGATGCTTGGCACTGGGCTTGGGCTCCTATTTGTCTCAGGACAGGAGCGTCTTGGATTTATTCGTCTTCCCGAAGCGATCTATTTTGTCCACTCTTTGCCGGTGAGCATAACTTTTTCTGATATTGCTGCGATTTTGTTCATCGGCGTGATTGTTATTGCTTTGGCGATCTATTTTCCCAGTCGAGAGGCGAGGAATCTTATTCCGATAGAAGCTATTCAGTTCGAGAAATGATACTAGAAGCGAGAAACATCCATAAAAGTTATCCCACTTCCACTGGTTCACTGGAAGTCCTAAAGGGATTGGATTTGTCAATGGATAAGGGCGAAATGATTTCAATCACTGGTCCTTCTGGATGTGGAAAGTCGACACTCCTCAACATTCTTGGAACTCTCGACAGTCCTGATTCCGGCTATCTGGGAATTGCGGGTCAGACTGTAGCAGATTTGGATGATGAACATCTCTCGCGTTTGAGAAGTGAGTTCATCGGTTTTGTATTTCAGTTTCACCACCTACTTTCAGAATTCTCAGTTTTAGAGAACTTAATGATTCCCAAGAGATTGTTGGAATCGGAGGAAGAGGCGGCACGAAATCATGCTTTAGAAATGCTGGAACGGGTCGGCTTGGTGGACAGGGCGGATCACCGCCCGGGGACTATCTCTGGTGGAGAACGTCAGCGAGTGGCTGTCTTGAGGGCGCTTATAAACCGACCAGCGGTTGTGCTGGCTGATGAGCCGACGGGAAACCTCGATACATATGCCGCCTCAAGACTGATGGAAATGATTTCATCTCTTGCGGACGATTTCGGTCAGGCGTTTCTCATTGTCACTCACAATCCGGAGGTAGCATCAATCTGTCAAAGAAACTTGGTGATGGAGAACGGACTTCTGGTCACTTTATCAGAAAAGTGAGTTGATTGGGGTGTACAGGAAAAGTAAATTTGCTCAACTTCCTATAACCTCATGAAAGAGAATTTCTCAAAACGGGTCCAGACCATTATGAAGTACGCCAAGGAGGAGGCGATCCAACTTGGCCACAGTTATGTTGGTTCTGAACATTTGCTTCTCGGAGTCCTTCGGGAAGGTTCAGGTCGTGCCGTTGATATTCTTGAAGAACTTGGCTGTGACCTGGAAGAACTTCGATTGATGATCGAGGATATGGTCAAACCAGCGGGGGGGACCATGACGCTCGGCCATCTTCCTTTGACAAGGCGGGCCGAGCGAATTCTGCGCAACACCTTTACGGAGGCGTCCAACCTTAATGCGAACATTGCTGAGGATTATCATCTCCTCTTGGCCATGCTGCAGGAGACTGAAGGTGTTGCCTTCGAAGTGCTGAGAGCTTTTGAGGTTGACTATTCGTCCGTACTCGAACTGCTTAAGGAGGATGTTGGAACTCACGAGCCTTCAGCATCGAAGAGCGCCCCCGCCTCGAAGAAAAGCAAGACGCCTGCACTAGATCATTTTAGTCGGGATATAACGGAATTGGCACGGAACGGTAAGCTTGATCCCGTTATCGGTCGAAAGGATGAGATTGAGCGAGTTGCCCAGATCCTCTGCCGCCGCAAGAAGAATAATCCCGTGCTGATTGGTGAGCCGGGAGTAGGGAAAACAGCAATTGCCGAGAGCCTTGCTCAGAGGATCATAGAACGAGATGTGCCCCGTCTTCTTCACAGTAAGCGAATTGTTGCCCTCGATTTAGCGGGAATAGTAGCCGGCACCAAGTATCGCGGCCAGTTCGAAGAGCGGATGAAGGCGATCATGACCGAACTTGAAGGGGCTCAGAACATTATACTTTTTATAGATGAACTTCATACCATCGTTGGAGCTGGAAGTGCTTCCGGCTCGCTGGATGCTTCAAACATGTTTAAACCTGCTCTGTCGAAAGGAGAAATCCACTGTATTGGCGCGACCACATTGGACGAATACCGGAAACACATCGAAAAAGATGGTGCATTGGAGAGACGGTTTCAAAAAATAACTGTAAGCCCACCGACCATCAAAGAATCTGTCTCAATTCTTAAAGGGCTCCGGGGCAGATACGAGAAACACCACAACGTAAACTTCAGTGACGATGCGTTGACCGCCTGCGTCGAGTTGAGTCATCGCTACATTACAGACAAGTATCTTCCTGATAAGGCTATCGATGTTCTGGACGAAGCTGGGGCGAGACTCCATCTCCAAAATCTGAGTGTGCCGGATGAGGTGGTAGAGTTGGAGTTGGAGATCGAGCAGATTCGCTCGGAAAAGGATGCGGTAGTTTCCAGTCAACAGTTTGAGAAGGCGGCCAGCCTTCGGGATAAAGAGCGGGTCTTGCTGAAGTCACTCGAGTCAGCCCAGAAAAACTGGGCGAATGAAGAGACGAAGCACGCTCCTACAGTGACTGAGAAGGATATTGCCGATGTCGTCTCCATGATGACTGGGATACCAATTTCTGAAGTTGCCGAGAAGGAATCTGAAAAACTCCTCAAAATGAGTGAAAGCCTCAAGGAATTCATCATTGGTCAGGATGCGGCCATTGAGACACTCGCCAAAGCAATTCAGCGGGCAAGGGCGGGATTGAAGAATCCCCGTCGCCCCATCGGCGCGTTTCTGTTCCTTGGGCCGACGGGCGTTGGGAAAACTGAAACGGCCAAAGTATTGGCCAAGCATCTCTTTTCCCATGAAGACTCACTTGTCAAAATAGATATGTCTGAATACATGGAACGGTTTTCCGTCTCGCGTCTCATCGGTGCGCCGCCGGGATACATCGGCTATGATGAAGGGGGAGAACTCACCGAACGTGTCCGACGAAACCCCTATTCCGTGATACTTCTTGATGAAATTGAAAAAGCGCACGGTGATGTGTTTAACCTTCTTCTACAGCTTCTTGATGAGGGTTTTCTCACCGACAGCATGGGTCGAAGAGTTGATTTCCGTAGTTCCATCATTATACTGACATCGAATATCGGAACGCGGGGTTTTGGCAAAGTGGGCACTTATGGTTTCGGTGATTCTTCAAAAGATTCAACCTTTGAAGCGATTAAAGAGCGTGTTTTGGAAAAGGTGGAAGATATCTTCAATCCTGAATTCGTCAACAGACTGGACGAATCCATCGTTTTTAATCCGTTGGGGAAAAGTAGTGTGTTGCGGATAATTGACCTTCAACTGTTGGATCTTGTGAAGAATCTTAAAGCGAAGAAGATGAAGCTTCATGTAACACCGGCCGCAAAACAACTTCTCCTTGATAGCGGCTTCAGCGATGAATTCGGCGCCAGACCGATGCGGCGGGAGATTCAGTCGTCTATCGAAGCGCCACTGTCAGAATTGATCCTTAAAGGACGGTTCTCTAAAGGCGATACGGTGAAGGTGGATGTGAGAAAGGGTGCCATTCACATCGTTAAGCCTCGAAAAACAAAGAAAAATCCGGGAACAACTGCCACAAAACTTCCCCGAAAAAGAACAAAAACAGACAATAAGTCATAGTTTTTTCTGTTCGCTTTTCCTTCATAACTGACATTTTCACCTAATTCTATTTGATGGCACACTATTTGTGCTATGGACAGTGGAACTTTATGATCAGATAATTTTCTTAAGGAGTTCATAATTATGTCAAAAATCATCGGAATTGACTTGGGAACGACAAACTCCTGTGTTGCCGTTATGGAAGGGGGAGAACCGAAAGTTATCACCAATCCTGAAGGAGGAAGAACAACTCCCTCGGTTGTGGCTTTCACAAAAGATGGTGAACGTTTGGTCGGACAGCCGGCGAAACGCCAGGCGGTAACAAACCCCAACAATACTGTCTATTCTATCAAAAGGTTCATGGGACGCGAATTTGATGAAGTTCAGACGGAAATCTCCGAAGTTCCCTATCAGGTGAAAAACGGGAAGTCCGGTGCTGTGGAAATCGAAGTGGAAGGAAAAACATACGTTCCTCCTGAGATCAGTGCCATGGTGCTGCAAAAACTACGTCAGACTGCCGAGGAATATCTCGGTTCAACTGTAACAGAGGCGGTTATCACAGTCCCGGCTTATTTCAATGATTCGCAGCGACAGGCTACAAAAGATGCCGGAAAGATTGCCGGTTTGAACGTCAGGCGAATCATCAACGAACCGACGGCGGCAGCACTTGCTTATGGAATGGACAAGCAGCAAGATCAAAAGATTGTTGTGTTTGATCTGGGTGGCGGGACATTTGATATTTCCATTCTTGATGTGATGGACATCGATGGGGAGAAATCCATCGAAGTGAACGCTTCCAACGGCGACGGCCATCTTGGCGGTGACGATTTCGACCAGAGAATCATTGATTGGATGGCAGAAGAATTCAAGAACAGTGAGGGGATAAACCTTAAGGATGATCCCATGGCACTTCAGCGGATGAAGGAGGCTGGAGAAGCGGCCAAGCGAGAGCTCTCCTCTTCCAAGCAGACCGATATCAATCTCCCCTTTGTTACGGCTGATGCTACTGGACCGAAGCATCTGAATATGTCTCTGACTCGCGCAAAGTTCGAGGAGCTGGTGGATGATCTTGTGGAAAGAACCAGAAAGCCGTGCGAGCAGGCACTCAAGGATTCGGGGCTGAAGGCCAGTGACATTAATGAAGTTATCCTAGTTGGTGGCTCCACCAGGATCCCGAAAGTCCAGGAAGTGGTGAAGGAGATTTTTGGTAAAGAGCCGAACAAGGGAGTCAATCCCGATGAGGTGGTTGCCATGGGAGCCGGAATTCAGGGCGGCATTCTCGGCGGAGATGTGGAAGATATTCTGTTGCTCGATGTCTCACCGCTGTCACTTGGCATCGAAACTCTCGGTGGTGTCTTTACAAAGCTTATTGAACGGAACACGACAATCCCAACGAAGAAAAGTCAGATATTCTCCACCGCCGCGGACAGCCAGCCGTCTGTGGAAATCCATGTTCTTCAGGGTGAGCGGGAAATGGCCGTTTATAATAAGACGATCGGCAAGTTCCACCTTGACGGAATCCCGCCGGCACCGCGCGGAGTTCCTCAGATCGAGGTCACCTTCGACATAGATGCGAACGGCATCTTGAATGTGAGCGCTCAGGATAAAGCCACCGGAAAGGAGCAGAGCATCCGTATTGAAGCTTCCAGTGGCCTTAGTCAGGAAGAAGTCGAGAAGATGGTTGACGATGCGAAAAAGCACGAGGGTGAAGACAAGGAAAAACGCGAAGAGATTGATGTGCAAAATCAGGCTGATCAACTTATTTATCAGACTGAGAAAAACATCAAGGAGTTCGATGAAAAGCTCGATGAGGGCGAGAAGAAGAGACTTGAGGAGGCCGTCAAGAACCTGAAGACCGCCTCCACAGGATCAAACATCGAAGACATCAAGTCGGCTACAGAAGCCCTGAACTCCGTCTGGAATGAAGTTGCTGCCAAGATGTATGAGAGCACAAAGGAAGGAGATGGACAGGCTCCGCCTCCTACCAGTGATTCCGGAGAAGCCAATGACGGTGATGATAAGGAAATCGAAGATGCCGACTTTGAAGTAGTGGACGAGAAATGATATTGGACAACTGAGCCCTCGTCAAACCACTCAAAAAAATGGCGGGCATTTGCTCGCCATTTTTTGTATTTGGAACTTCAGCAAGTTAAATTTGTTTCGGAGTAGTTTGCTGTGCGTAGAAAAACCAAAGCGTTCCTAATCCTTTCGCTGGTACTTATGTTACTTGGTGGCAGTGTGGTCTACATCATATTGGCGCCGGGGAGGTGGACTAGGGAGATCGTTCAGTATATAAATGAATCGCTCCTCGTAGACAGCGGGTGGGATTTATCCGTCGGCAATCTAAAGGGTCAGTTGACTTCTGACATCCTGCTGGAGAATCTGTATTTAAGAAACAGTGATCGTTCGATAGTCTTCTTTTGTGAAACCGGCGATCTGAACCTCGATTTTACACAGATTGCTTCCGGAAACTGGGCGCTCTCCAGACTCTCCCTAGATAATATGCTGGTGACACTCAAAGAGGATGAGAGTGCTTCTGATTACAGTATCGAATTCATAGAGCAGCTCTCGAGAAACGGCCTAAGGGTCAAAGAGTTCTCAGTTAATAGATCTTCTATACTCATCAAAGATGGATTAACAGAAAAGCTTTACAGCTTTGATTTGGCGGCCCTGCTTCAATCAGATGATAATATGTTGAGTATGACAATTGAATCAGGCACTTTTCAAGATTTTCAAACCGGGACTGAAGTAAGTGTTTACTCCGGAGAAGCAAGGATGGGGGCGACAATTGTCAAAGCCAACGCTATGGTTGGGACCATTAACGGATATCAGGTAATGTTGACAGGAAGCACTTCTATTAATCAGGAGAAAAATGTTTCTCTCCAGATCGCAGTAAAGCATCTTTTTCTGGAAGATTTTCCATCGCTTCGACTGGTTGATTTACTGAGTACTGAGACGGTCAATGTTGAGCTAGAACTTGAGTCAGATGAAACTTCGGCATATGTGGAAGCCAAGTTGCATAATTCAGAGGATTCCGAACTCCTGGCTAATTTTGGATCTCGGTTGGAATTTGATGGGAATGATATCCGATTGTCCGAATCGGAGATTGACATCAAAGATGCCCGCTTTTCCGGGAACGGTCGCTTTGACGATGATTCAGAAGAGCTATCATTAGATATCTATGTTTCCACTCTGGATTTGGAGAAGTTCGGCCTTTCGGCCAGACCCACGAATATACAAGGGACGATGGCGGTTAATATTGGAATCAATCAAAAGAAAGACATAACTGGAATCTCTACACGCGTTTCTCTTAAAAACGATAGCGATGCCAGCCCCGACTTTGTGGGTGTCTCCGGGCGAATCGACTACGGTGACGGGTTCCTTTCGGTGCCCGATTCACTGACTATTAATTTTGGATTAGGCACAGTTCAAGCTCACGGAGAGATCGATTTAGATAGGAAGGAGACAGATCTTGTTCTTGTATTGCAAGAGGCCGATCTTTCGGTGGTTGCATCCTTTGCCGGCATTGAAGGAAGTCCTGAAGGCCTTGCTTACGGAACGGTCCATCTTTCGGGATTTCTGGATGATCCTTCTTTGAAGGGAAATATCACCATCAACAAAGGTTCATATGGAAAAGTGGCGGTCTCTTCGCTGAAATCGAGTTTTATGATTAACTCTATTCTCAAGACACGTCACGGTTCACTAACTGCTTCAGCAGAAAACACAATCCTCGGTGACCTCAACGTAGACGGCGGTTCTTTCAATCTCTACTTTATGGGTGACACAGTGCTTATCGCAAATGCAGACGTCACGTCTGGCGACGAATATCTTCGCCTATCCGGTAAAATCATTGATTTCGAATCTTTACAGATTGATCAAGTTCAATCTTCACTGAAAGAACAGTTCGTGTCTAGTGTTGCGCCTTTCGCTATTAATCTGGAAGAAAAGATGTTGAAGATAGGTCCAGCGCAATTCAGAATTAACGAAGGTTTGTTTGATACCGAGCTGGAATTTTCTGGGGGCCTACTTAAGAACGGGGAATTCAAGATGGTCAATATCGATCTTGAAGGTATTGAAAACCTCTTAGGAAGAACATTCCGGTTGACCGGAACCGCTTTCGCCGATTTCTCCGCAAAGACGGTGGATGATGAACTTTTCCTGAACGGTTCTTTTCAGGCTCGAGATGGGTTTTGGGAGGGCATGAAGTTTGATGATTTGCTTTTCACAGCTGAGCTTGATGGGGAGCATGTCATAATCAGGGAGATGCAGCTGAGGCGGGGTCAGGACTTAGCCCTCGACATTTCCGGTTTCTACACTGCCCACATGGAAGCGGCTGAGTTTCTATCGGTAAAACCCGAAGGAAAGCTCAGTTTCAGCGGCAGCTTTAACGATTTTGATCTTGCGCTTATGTCACCATACCTGCCCGAGTGGTGGTATTTGAAGGGAGGCGTTACCGGAAGCTTCGCTATGAGTGGAACCTCTAGTTCATCCGAGATCAGTTTTTCTCTGGCCATTGATGATCCAGGGTTCTCACTTCTGGAAGCAGAGCAAATTAAGGCGACCGGACGGTACGCCAACCACAGGCTCTATTTTGAAAACCTGATTGGCCTTACCAAAACGGGCGAATACATTGGTGAGGGATATCTTCCAGTGGACTTTGATATTTTGGCACATGATGATGACCGTTGGATCGAGACCGATCCAATTGTCATGAACTTTACATCGAATACATCTTCCATGGATTTTCTGTCGCCCTACTTTACCGATCTGGATTCCGTGAAAGGAAATATTGAGATTGATCTCAGTATTGTGGGGACTCCGGAGCGACCGGTGAGAAATGGAAATATTACAATCTCCGATGGAGAGGTCTATTACACTTGGCTCGATCAGCCCATCAGTAATCTGAATGGTCGAGCGTTCCTTAAGGATAACATGCTCATCGTGGATCGTCTCAAAGCCACCTCCTATATTCCTGACGACACGAACTGGGGTCAGGATCTCCGGGCAAATATTGCCAGAGTTTCTGGTGGCAAAATATTCGGAGGGAAGAAAGAGGAGAAAAAAGAAAATCTTCGGATAACGGGTACCATGGATATGAGTAGTTTCTTCAACCCGAACTTCGCTTTTCTCATTAATGGAGAGAATATATACGTGCGGACGCTGCTTGGTGAGATCGAAGGTATCGGTGACGTGGATCTTGCAATAACCGGTAGAGATACAATCAACATCACCGGCGATATTTCACCCGAAGAAGCGGTACTGCGTATGGAATTCACGGGATCGGAAAACTACAGTGAGGTAATATCTGAAGGCGGCACGATCTTCAACTATAGGCTGAATTTTCCCATTTCGGACAAGTTGTTCATCAGGAATAGCCAGATCGACGCTGAGGTTTCAGGCAATATGTCGATTCAAAGAGTGGGAAATGAACCTTATCGGTATGCCGGAGAGCTCGACGTGGTATCGGGTAAGTTCTACTACTTTTCTGATGTATTCAATATTGAGGAAGGTAATCTTGTATTTGATCCGACGGAGCTGAATCCGCGGCTAGATATTCGAGCGACAACTGATATTTCCGGTGAACAAATCCTCGTTACCCTAACCGGAGAATTGGATGATCCTGTTCTCGTTCTTGAGCACACAGACAATTTTTTCAGTCAAGAGGATCTGCTCCAGTTGCTGACTCTTCAAAAGCGATTTGACGGCAATGCTGCAGATAACATTGGAAGACAGTCGGCATTCCTGTTTGGGAAATTCCTGGAAAATGAACTGGAGAAGAGTCTGGCGAGATCAAACCCTCTCTTTGATGAGTTTGAGATCGAGGGATCAACTGCACTTATTGACCCGACGAAAGACCAGGATGTCGCGGTGAAAGTGGGTACGCGCCTTACTTCGAACCTTTCACTGAGTTACAAACGAAGTTTTTCACTGCTCAAGCCGAATGAGTTGGGTGTGGAGTATCGCCTCAACCGCAATGTTTCACTTGTTGTTACCTACGATGATGACGGTCAAGTCCATCTGAAATACCGGCGCAAGTACCGATTCTAGTTTGATTCACAGACGAAATGTGCCTGTGTCGGTGCTGGCATTCTCCGCCTTATTGCAGGTATCTCTCCATGGGCAGATATCCACAACGAAATATACCGTCGGCTCTGTCACCTTTGAAGGAAACAGCTCTCTTTCCTCAAGAGAACTGAGGACTGTGGTGAAGCTGAAAGAGCCTAAGCTATGGAACAGGACAGAGTTCAACCGCAGGTCTTTGAAGCTTGATGCCTTTAATGTCCGGAATTTCTACCAGACGAAAGGTTTTTTAAGCGTTGTGGTGGAGGAATCTTTTGAAATTCAGGAAGACAACAGCGCGATCATCGTTTTCAAGATAGAGGAAGGTCCAAGAACTATTCTCCGTTCAGCAGTGGTAGAAGGGAATAGTTTGATAGACAAAAAGAGGATACTTCGTCTTCTGGGATTAAGGATTGGGAGGCCTCTAAATCTTACAGCCTTGGGTCACAATTATGCTGTTCTCGAATATGAATACCACAAGTTTGGGAAACTGATGTTCAGTATGGAACACAGCTACCGGCCCGGTGAAGAAATTGATCTGACATTGCTTATATACGAAGGCCCGGATGTTTACATCGATTCGGTGGCTGTCATCGGGCTGGAAAATGTTGATACTCTATTCGTCCTCAGGGAACTGGCCTTCAAATCGGGTGATCGGTACAATTCTGAATATATTCAATTATCGGAGAGACAACTATTCGAGACCTCTCTTTTCTCTCTGGTTGATATTGTTCCTATAAAGAATTCGAGGAGTGGTAATTGGGTCGATATCACTGTAGACGTGAGGGAACTGAGTAAACGTGATCTCATGATTGAGCCCGGTTTTGCCCACATTCCTTCCAGTAGTTCAGGAGGCGAACCGGTATCGGGAATTGAGGGCTCTGTGAGGCTAGTGGATAGAAGTATTTATAACACCGGTGTTAGACTTGGGCTTAGGAGTAGCGTTGATTTTCCGATCGATGCCTTGGTGAATAGAGGTTCTGTTCCGGTGATCTTTCGATCGGATCTATCTTTTACCAACAACTGGATCATGAGCTTAAGAGCGCCGAACACAGTGAGATTCTTTGTTGATCGTGCTCCAGAGCTGCTACGTGTCGATGAACCGATCACGCGGTATGGTGTGGAATGGACAGGACTCAAGAGGTATTCTGAAGAATCAGTCTTGCGAGGGGGATTGAGTTGGACGCGGATTATTTCCGACAGAATGACCGCTGAGCAACAACAGAAAGAACAGCAACGAAGCATCTCCTTCCTCTTTCGTCACCGAGAGTTGGACAACCTAATTAGTCCAAGTAACGGGTGGTCACTTACACTTGATTCGGAAGTCGTTGGCTGGATTCTGGGCGGGACTCATGACTACTATAAGCTCGAGTTCGATTACCGCCGTTACTTGCCTCTTTCAAAAAGACGGGTTTTGGCATTTCGATCGAAGATTGGTCGAATGGACAGGTTAAACAAGGAATCGCTCTATATCCCTTCATACGACCTGTTCTATCTTGGAGGAAGTACAAGCCTGCGGGGATGGCCGGCGCAGCGATACCTAACTTCCGTGAAAGATGGTGTCGAACGACCGGTCGGTGGATTGATCAAGGTGCTCTTCAGCAGTGAAGTGAGGATTCCCCTCTCTGGTCTTTTCGGAGTTGATCTGTTTGTCGATGGAGGGATCCTAGCGGTCTCTCTGAACGAGCTTGGTGAACAGTTCGATGCCTGGAAACAGGGCGAAGGGTGGAACTACGGTGCTGAACTGACCATCAGTACACCACTGGGACCTATCAGGTTTTATTATGCCGTACCTTTCGGTCACTCGAAAGGGGCAATTGTGAACCTCGGCGTTCCCTACGCTTTTTAGTTGAGGAACTTTTCTTACCTTGCTTCGTAACGTTAAATAATCTTCAATGAAATCGGTTTGTGGAGCCGATATAGTAAAGCTAAATTTCGGCTCTTTTTCTGACATAAGGATAGTTACAGAATGATACCAAGAAGGATATGCATCTTTTTGATGATTGCGTTGCTCTTCACCGCCTGTTCGAAGGAGTCCCCGGGTGACCTCCTCTCGCAGGGGAAGGCATTCATAACGGAGCAGAAATACTCAGAAGCTTTGGAGAAACTTCGCCTCCTCGTAGACAAATACCCTGACTCAATAGAGGCCGCCGAAGGGCAATACATGATCGGTGATGCCTATATCGCCTTTAATAAAAACTTTAAGGTAGCTATTCAAGAATACAGCAAAGTGGTGAAGAGTTATGGGAACACTCGATTTGCCATCAACGCTCAGTTTATGATCGGTTATGTTTTTGCCAATTTTGTGCAGGATTATGATGCGGCAAGAATTGAGTACGAGAGGTTTCTTGAGCTATTTGAGACTGAAGCGGATAGCGGTCTGATCCAATCGGTAAAGTTTGAGCTTAAGAATCTTGGCAGAGATCTGAACGAGATTCCGGAGCTCAAGCACATTTCTTCTTAACACTTCTTGAATATACAGTGACCGATTTCAGCCTGACCGAACTCAATGAAAAGATTGCAAAGGAGTCGGAGTTTGTAAAGCCGCTTCAGGACGAAATTGCCGAGGTGGTGGTCGGTCAAAACACTATTATAACCAAGATACTGATTGGTCTACTCTCCAACGGTCACATCCTTCTAGAGGGTGTTCCGGGATTGGCAAAGACGACTATTGTTAAGACCGTCGCCCAACTAATTGATACCGGCTTTCAGCGTGTGCAGTTTACGCCGGACATGCTCCCCGCCGATCTAATCGGGACACTCATCTACAATCAAAAGACAGGTGGATTTGAGACTAAGAAGGGTCCTATCTTTTCAAACATCATACTTGCTGATGAGATAAACCGGTCGCCTGCGAAGGTGCAGAGCGCCCTGCTTGAAGCGATGCAGGAGCGGCAGATCACTATCGGGGAGGAGACCTTCCCTCTGGATGATCCTTTCCTAGTATTCGCCACGCAAAACCCCATTGAACAGGAGGGGACTTACCCTCTTCCTGAGGCACAAGTGGACCGGTTTATGATGAAACTCAAAGTTGATTATCCGTCCAAAGAAGAGGAATTGAAAATTCTCCGGAGAGTGGCGGTTGCCAATGGAGGAATTAATGTTTCCCCTGTAGTGAAGCCCTCGGAGATACGCGATGCGCGCAGTGTGGTAACTGATATATATGTTGATGAAAAAATTGAAAAGTATGTGGTAGATCTGATCCTTGCTACGAGAGATCCCCGCAACTATGAATTGGGTGAAATTGCGGATCTGATCGCTTACGGTGGTTCGCCTCGGGCAACAATATTCCTAATTCAAGCGTCCCGGGCCCGTGCCTTTCTTGAGGGTCGGGGATATGTGATTCCGGAAGACGTGCGCTATGTAGGTTTCGATATTTTGCGCCACAGGATCATACCGACTTATGAAGCTGAGGCCGAAGAAGTCACGTCTGAAGACCTGGTTCAACGACTCTTCGATACCATAGAAGTGCCATAGTCTAAGGTATGATTCCCCGGGAAATTCTTAAAAAAGTTCGTCACATTGAAATTCGGACCCGAAGTTTGGTCAACGATCTTTTCGGTGGCGAATATCACAGTGTTTTTAAGGGGCGGGGAATGACATTCTCTGAGGTTCGCGAGTATCAGCCGGGAGACGACATCCGCCTAATAGACTGGAATGTGACGGCCCGTTACAACGCTCCATTCATCAAGGTTTTTGAAGAGGAGCGGGAGCTGACTGTATTCATCGTTTATGATGCCAGCCGTTCGGGACATTTTGGAACGAGGACGCAGTTCAAGTCGGAAATTGCAGCCGAGATTGGTGCGGTACTGGGTTTCTCCGCGATAAAAAATAACGATAAGGTGGGACTGCTCATTTTCACAGAAGATGTGGAACGATTCGTCCCGCCGAAGAAGGGGTCGTCCCATGTGCTGAGAGTGGTTAGAGAACTGATCTACCACGAGCCTCAATCGCGGGGAACTAACGTCGATGAAGCCATGAGCTATCTCTTGAGGGTTGCAAATCGCCGGTGTGTCGTTTTTCTCATCTCTGATTTTTTGGATGGTGAATTTAGTCAAACGTTGAAAGTGGCAAATCAGAAACACGATATCATCGGAATTCAGCTCTATGATCCCAGCGAGCAGGAGCTTCCTGATGTAGGACTGGTGAAAGTTCACGACGCCGAAACCGAAGAGACCTTTTGGCTTGATACCACCTCACCTCAAGGACGAAAACAGCATGCTGAAATGATTGCTCAGCGAGAGGATGAGTTTCAGACAGCATGCAAGAAAATGAAGTTTGATCTCATTACAATCTCCACTGAAACCGATTATGTTGAGCCACTGATGTCTTACTTCAAATCGAGAGAGAAAAGGTTTTGAGCAACCGCTCGTATTTCATTCATTTTGCCTTTCTGACGGAGCTTCTCATTGTGGGATGTAGCGAAAAATCAGAAAACACTCGGGCATTTCATGTTTACGGGGGAATGGACACGACAGATGTATCAATCGGGGAGATTACCCGATTTCAGGTGTGGGCTATGAGTGCGGGTAAGCGAAAGATAGAATTTCCTCTCATGGAGCTTGATGACCCGAATATCACTGTCAGCGAAGGAAAAGAGGTTGAGGGCGAATTCAAAGGGGATAGAGGAATCGAGTTCCAACTCACCTTCTGGGATACCGGGAGTTATGTGATTCCGCCCTATGCGGTTCAGGTGCTTAATGCTGAGAGTAACGAGATGGATTTCTCCATTGCCACCGATCCCGTGGATGTTGCGGTTCACTCTTTGATTTCGGAAAACCAGCCTATGCTCCGCGATATTAAACCGCCAGTTCGAATACCGGCTATAATTCCGTGGAAGATTATCCTCTCTCTGTTGGGAATTGCTCTCTCAGTTGCGGCGCTGGTTTGGATGTGGCGGAAGCGAATTCAGGAGGATAGTGGAGATCAACCGCATATTGTTGTACCATCGAGGCCGCCCTACGAAATTGCAATGGAGAAACTTAATCGTCTGAGAACTCTATCACCCTCCAATGCCGAAGAAGTCAAGCTATATTACGCCGATCTTTCCTACCTGCTTCGGGAATACTTGGAACACCAGTATTTTGTTAGAGCAATTGAAATGACCACTTCAGAAATCAAAGGTGCCAAGCACTTGATCCTCGCCGATAGAGAAAAAGTGGGCCGTGTGATTGAGATGCTCAAGCGTTCTGATCTGGCCAAATTCGCGCGCTTTCAGCCAAGCACGTCCGACTGTGAGAGAGACATAATTGTGATTGATGATTTTCTTAGAACTACAAGATTGCATTGGACTACCATTACAAATGGAGTCAAACCGAGGGAGGTTGTATGATTGAGATCAGGAATTTGACAAAGCGCTACGGTTCTTTCGTAGCCGTGGACGATATTTCTTTCGATGTTGACAGGGGAAAGATTCTCGGATTCCTCGGACCGAACGGTGCGGGGAAAACGACAACCATGCGCATCGTGACCGGCTTCATGCCCGCAACCAAGGGGACGGCTGTGGTGGCCGGTTATGATGTGGCAAATGACCCTATTGAGGTCAAAAGCCGGATCGGTTATCTGCCGGAAACTCCTCCGCTCTATGTAGACATGACTGTGGAGGAATATCTCAGCTTTGCGGCACGGATAAAACAGATTGATGGAAAGGCAGTGCCTGGAGCAATCGAATCAGCGTGCGAAAAAGTCGCCATTAGAGATGTCCAGACAAAGGTTATCAAAACGCTCTCAAAGGGATATAAACAGAGAGTCGGGTTGGCCCAGGCGATTATTCACGATCCAGAGGTATTGATCCTTGATGAACCGACCATTGGCCTTGACCCAATCCAGATCAAAGAAGTGAGAGAGCTGATCAAATCCCTTGCCGGGAATCATACAATTATCCTCTCCACACACATACTTCCCGAGGTGGGAATGACTTGTGATGAAGTTGTAATCATCCAGAAGGGTAAGATCATTGCCAAGGATACGCCGGATGGACTGGCAAGATCGATGCGTAGATCGGAAAAGCTGACAGTTGTGGTTGAAGGACCTGTTGAGGAGGTGTCAGCCGCGGCGACCGGAACCGAGGGAGTGGTCGCTATTCTGGAATCGTCATCGCAAAATGGCCAGTGTTCACTGATCTTGGAATGCGATTTTAAACATCATGTCAGGAAATCGCTTTCAAACATGTTCTCAGAGAAAGGATGGAGTCTGATTGAGATGAAGGTAGAAGAATCGACATTGGAAGATGTATTCATTCACATGATGTCAGGATCAGGGAGGGCGCAGTCGTGAGGAATATCTTAACAATCTTCAACCGTGAGTTCAGGTCCTATTTTTCTTCTCCGATAGCCTATGTGGTGATCGGTCTATTCCTCGTGCTGACGGGCGTTTTCTTCTATCTGTTGACGTCGTCCTTTCTCCAGTATGCGGCCAATCTTCAATGGCAAGCCGCTAGGATGCGTCAGCCGGCTCCACCCGTGAATGTAAATCACATGATCATTCGGCCGCTGTTTTCCAATATCAGCGTTATTACTCTCTTTGTGGTGCCGATGATCACGATGCGGAGTTTTGCAGACGACAAGAAAACAGGTACACTTGAACTGCTCCTCACATCGCCGGTTACCACTGCCCATATCGTGGTAGGGAAATTTCTAGCGGCATTTGCCCTTTATACCATTATGGCGTTACTCACTTGGGTCTATCCGCTGGTGATCGTCCTGTTCGGTGATCCCGATGTGTTGCCTGTGGCGATCGCTTACATTGGCATAATCGGCATGGGCGCTGCTTCGGTTGGGATAGGTGTCTGGATCTCCTCAATGACGGAAAATCAGATTATCGCTGCCATGGGGACATTTGTGGCACTACTATTTCTCTGGTTGGTAGGCTGGTTCGCAAACTTTTCCTCCGGAGCGATGGGTGGCTTTTTCCAGTATCTCTCCATTGTGGAGCATTTCGATGATTTCGCCAAAGGAATTTTCGATACCGGGCACCTGATGTATTATGTATCACTTTGCGGAATAACGCTGTTCCTTGCTCATCAGAGCATTGAAAGCCTTAGGTGGAGGTCGTAATGAAAGTTTTCAAATTGTGGCGCGGTGCAACATATGATGGTCTGGGAATACTTTTTCTGGGGTGGCTCTACGGCGTGTCAATCGTCAAGTTTGATTGGGTGGCGTGGTCGCTAATCGCCATCGGAGCGATTCTTCTTCTTTTTCCCCTCGCAACCAACTACAGCAAGGTTCTCAATACGGTTAAATCCCGCCGGACCCAGCTCAGTGCAAATGCACTGGTTGTACTCGTACTCGTCTTTGTAATTGTTGGATTGCTTGATTATCTATCGATTCGACACTCATGGCGTGTAGACACCACCTCACAGCGGGAGTTTTCCCTATCCGAACAAACTGTCAACATACTGCGGAATCTTGATAGGGAGGTGACTCTCGCAGCATTCGTCAGTGATATGGAGACTCAGGGGATGGAAGACCGGATGATTGAATACTCTCATTATTCCGGCAAGTTCAATTACGAGATCATCGACCCCATCAAGGAACCTGAGAGAGTCCGTGAGTTTTTTGGGTCTGAGAAACAGTATCTCGATCTTCCGACTGTTGTGCTAAAGACAGAACTAAAGGATGAAGAGATTAACAGCACCGGAGAAGAAGAGATTACGAATGCGCTTATTAAAGTGACTCGCGACGAACTGAGGAAGGTCTACTTTGCTCAGGGCCACGGGGAAAAGGCGATCTTTCCCGATGAGCCCGGGATGGCCAGCGCTGAATTCGTGAAGGATGAACTGGAGAAACAGCACTTTCAGGTGGACGTTCTGAACCTCTTCCAGGAGAACGATGTACCGAGAGATGCAGACGTAATTGTGATCGCCGGGCCGATACGAAAGCTTGCTGACAACGAGGTGGATGCCCTCCGAAAATTTCTGGCGACTGGAGGCAATCTTCTAGCAATGCTCGATCCAGAGACCGAGAGCGGCCTTGAAGATCTAATGACCGATTGGAATGTGAAGCTAAATGGTGATATGGTAGTGGAATCCCACTCCAGTTTTGTTCTTACCTCTTCTGGATTAAACAGACAGAGCAGTGTCAGCCTGGGACCGTCAGCTGCAGAGTATGGTGACCACATGATTACCAAAAATTTCCGGTTTGCCACTACCTTTGTGAAGGCGCAGTCTCTCAGCAAAGTAGATGAAGAAAACTTTGATTACAATACCATCGAACTTGTATACACAAGCTCCAGCAGCTGGGGAGAGACCGATCTTAAGATGCTTTTTGAAGAGAATAGTACAGGTAAGGATGATTCAGACAATCTGGGGCCTACCACTCTTGCCATGGCGGTTGAGAAAGACGATTCTGTTAGGACGCGGCTGGTGGTAATTGGAGACTCAGACTTCGCCGCCGATACCTATGTTGCCCAAGCGCCTGGCAACATGGATTTTTTTCTAAACACCGTGAGCTGGCTCGCCGATGAAGAAGATCTCATTTCTGTGAGGCCCAAGCAGCCGGAGAATAGAACGCTCACCATGACCATGCGCCAGCAGAAACTGATACTGTTCTTCCTGATCATTCTGCTGCCTATCGCGGCTGTGAGAATGGGAATTCACATTTATAAGAAGAGATCATAGGAAAGAACTGTGAAGAAAACTCTACTCCTGGCCGGAATTGCCGCTGTTCTCGGTGCATTCGTTTTCTTTTATGAAATCGAGGGGGGGAAGAAGCGGGAAGAAGCTGAACAGTACGAATCTTCGTTGATCAAGATGGAGAGGGATGAGATTCAGTCCGTTACACTGATGCAGCAAGATGGTGAGATTATCAGATATGAACGATCAGGGGAAAGTTGGGAGATAACGGAACCAGTCCGCATCGGTGTGGAGGAGTCTGTCATCAATGGCAACCATTTAGCGTTTGCGAACGCCATTATCAAACGAAAGCTCAACATCTCGCCTGACGGTCTGAAAAACTACGGTCTCGAACCTGCCCATGTGGAGGTGATTCTTGAATCCAAGAACGGCCGGACAGTTGAACTGATGATTGGTGATGAGTCAGTGACACGTGGTGACTTATTTGTGGCGTTCCGTGATTCGAATACGGTCTTCATTACGAGTGAGGATTTGAAGACAGAGGCGGAGAAAACTCTGTTTGATCTCAGGGATAAAAAAATCGCTCACTATGAACTGGACGATGTGCGACGCATTAAGATTGGCACAAAAGAACATACCATTGTAATTGAGAAAACCGGAGACGGATGGGTGATGAAAAATCCCAACCTCCCGGTGGATGAATCCCGTGTAAACAGTTTTCTCAGTAGCTTAGGCAACTATTCAGCGAAAGCATTTGCAGCGGAAAGCTTTGATAATAAATCACAATACGGTTTCGAAAAACCAGAAGTGAAGGTGATGCTAAGTCTCGGTGAAGAGATGGCGTCCAAGGAGATCACTATTGGTGGCGTTGTAGGTGGGGAGAATGATGACCCCGAGTACCATGGCTATGAATCAGGACTTCCAGCGGTTTTTATCATTCAGGAGTCGACTAAGAACAATCTTAGCCGCGACCCATTTTACTTTCAGGACAAGCAGCTTGTACGCTTTGATAAAGATGCCTTAAGTGAAATACGGATTTCAGGAGCATATCAGATTACTCTGGCGCCTCAGGATACCCTCGGCTGGTATGTCCATACTGACTCCAGTTTCAAGGTTGAGGATTCAGATATAAATCGTCTTACCTCGGCCATCGATGGGGTTAAAGCGGCCGAACTTGAAGCCACTAAATCTGAGGACCCAAACAGTTACGGGCTGAAGGTGCCTTTCCTTGAAGTGGTTGTGACAGACAGTACCGGTATCTCGGCGGGATTCACTATTGGCGATTCAGATGAGGATAACGATCGCTACGCCTCGTCGAAAGGATCTGACAGGATCTATCTTGTTAGACTCTCCCAAGTGGAGCGTATTACCGATTGGATTGAAGAGATTCTTGGGGTGGATGAGAGTGATGCCGGCGAAGTTGCGGGATTCTGATACTTTTTATCCGAGACAAAACCTTCAGCTCAACATTAGTACTATAGCACCGCCGGCAATCGTGCAGAGAAGATTGACCGTATCATTGTTTATCAATCTGCTGCCAGAGAGCAACTTGGTGTTTCCATCGCAATGATGTGCTACTTCCACTTTCCTGTTACACCCACCACACATATATGAAGCCTGTACAGTTGCGCCGAGGATTGAATCGAAGCAGTTGGCTACAAAGCCGGCCGTCATAACCATCGGCAGAGAGGCCGTATCGGCCATCAGGAATCGCCCTGAGAGAGCAACCAATCCAGCTCCAAAGAACGCTCCGACTGTTCCAAGGAGAGTAATTCCCCCCGAGGCGCCTGGCTCCGTTTTCCGTAACGTAACACAATTTCTCGGAAAGGCTCTTGCATAGAAGCCGATCTCCGTAGCCCACGTGTCAGATGCCGCAGCGGCTACACTAGCGAGGTAAGCAACGTAGAGCAACTCGGCAGGGTTGTAGAACCACCAAATCGCCAACAGCATCGGAACACCCCCGTTGGCGTAAACCTGAACCACATCCCGCTGGGACCCTTTCCCGATTGACTGTCGATGCCTCTCTTTTGCTCCCTTTCCGATCTTGGAGAAGAGCGAGGAAAGCACGAAAAAAATTCCCATTGGGATGACAAACTTCCATCCGCCTATCCCGAAGACAAAAACCCCCATGACAAAAGCGCCCAACGCTCCATCGGAACTCAAAGCGCGCAATCTGAAGGCGGCCTGTGCAAGCGCAAAAGAGAGCAGAATCCAGAGAAGGAGAGCCATGATTTCGCCATTTTGGACGTTTGAGAGATAAAGGTCATACGTCACTGCCACTGCGATAGGAACGGAAAGATTGTCGGAACCGGAATTTGATATGGCTTCGGCTATTGTTGCTGTGGCGGCAACCAAAAGGCAAAGTGGTACAAGGAGCTGAAGTTCTAGGGGATCCATTCCGGAAAGATTCCTGAATAGGACCGTCCCTAACCCTGTTAACAAGGTTGATGCGAGTGCCATAACAAGAGAGCCTTGGATGGTTTTTTCATCCTGCCATAACCGGAACCGTCCGGGATTTCGAGAATTCTCGCCTGCAACTGCTGCTGCGGTGTCCGCAAATGTGAGGAGCAGGAGGGCTATCTGAAACGTTATTTGACGTTCCCACCAGAAAAGGCAGAGAAAAAGGTACGCAATGGGGAAATAGACAGTTCCGAACGTCTTTCTTTCTGTGATATGTATTCCCTTAAAAGAGGTGGATCTTTCAGCGAGGATATTGACAATAATAAAAATGATTGAGAGCACAATCGGCGGGCTGTTGGTTGAAAACAGGAAAGGGGATGTCAGTACGAAGATCCCAACAAGGATATGAACGAACTTTCGGCTCACTTCCGCTGACCACGCCAACCTAACGCGGGCCACCTCACTGAGACCGATCAAGCCGAAGATGCCCACGAGAAACATGCTGAAGGTGATCCAATCACTCGAGAACGGAGAGAGAACCGGAAGCATAGATAAAAGTACATGAACTGGAGAGGAAAGGTCAAAGGAAAAGAGAGCGGGGACGACAGTTTTCAATCGGCATTTCTCACCTTAATTCTTATCTTGACACATGGATTTCACCATATTCGCAGTTTTATTCATTGGCATCATTGTTGGTGCCATTACCGTTTCTGTCATCTTTTCGCGGGGGGTACGACCGGACGTTTCCCGAGAGGATTTGAAGGACGCTTTCAGCTCGATTTCCGCCGAGGCGCTCAAGGATTTCCACACTCTTGCTTCCGAGACTGTGAAGAATCAGTTGGAAAAGGGGGCAGCGACGCTAGAAGAGAAAAAGAAACTGATTGACAACAATCTGGAGACTGTTTCCAAAACGCTCCAAGAGTTGCGGAATCAATCCACCGCCCTTGCCGCCCAGTTGGGTGAGAATCAGAAGGAGACAGGGCGGCTTCGCGCCACCACCGAAGATTTGAGGAACGTGCTTTCCAGTTCGCAGGCGAGAGGGCAGTGGGGAGAGAGGTTGGTGAAGGATATCCTGAACATGATGGGGCTTGTGGAGAATGTTAATTACGTCTCTCAAAAATCGGTGCAGTCTGGAGAGAAGCCTGACTACACATTTTTCCTCCCCAAAGAGAAACGACTGAACATGGATGTCAAATTCCCACTCGCGCATTACGAGCGATTCATCTCTGCCGAGACTGAATCTGATCAAGAGGCTGAAAAAAAAGCGTTCTTGCGGGATGTTAAAGGTCACGTAAAGGATGTGGCGGGGCGGGGGTATATTGATCTTGAGGGGGGTACGGTGGACTACGTTTTGGTGTTCATCCCAAACGAGGCGATCTACGCTTTTCTCCACGCCAACGACGCGGAGCTTCTCGATTTCGCCCTCAACAATCGGATCATCCTCTGTTCTCCCATCACACTCTATGCGGTTCTGTCACTTATCCATCAGGCAGTAGAAAGTTTCGCCATGGAGCAGGCGGTGGGAAAAGTTCTGGCGTTGCTTAGTGGATTTGAAAAACAGTGGTTGCTCTACGTTGGGGCGATGGAAAAGATGGGTCGCCGAATTGATGATGCCAAGAAGGAATACGAAGCCCTCACTTCTACCCGAACACGGCAGTTGGAGCGATCGCTCAACAAGATTCAGGATTTGAAACTGGGAGGAGGAGCCGAAGAGATGATCGAAGAATCGACTGAAAGAGAAGAAGACGGATAACCGGCAGACTATCTCTCAAAGTGAAGCCTTATTATCTCTTAGTCACCTCACTCCTTTCGCTCTCATTCCAGTTTTCCCCCGAATCGTTTCAGAGATACGTTCAGAAGATTTCCGGATCTGGCCAATCTGTTATAATGGTTCCTATATCGGGAGGCAATTTTATTATGGGAAGTTCTCAAAGCGAAACAGGCCGGCGCAGTGATGAAGGGCCCGTCCGAGAAATGGAGATCGGGGATTTTTGGATGAGTAGCACAGAGATATCGTGGGATGTCTACGAGCTTTTTCTTTATCGCGAAGTCGATTACACACCCCAACCCCGAGGCCATTTAGATCTGGAGATCGATGGTGTTTCCGGCGCCACCATGCCCTATATCAATCTAAACAGGCCTGGCTATCCTGTCACCAATATCACCCAGTACGCCGCATCCCAGTTCTGTAAGTGGCTTACTGCCAAGACGGGATACTTCTATCGGCTTCCAACGGAAGCGGAGTGGGAATACGCCTGCCGCGGCGGCACCGAAGGTCACTACTCGTTTGCAGAGGATGAGATGACGCTTGATGATGTAGCCTGGTTTAGGGAGAACAGTCAGCTACGCGTTCACAGGAGCGCTCAAAAAGCGCCAAACATTTTCGGCCTGTTCGATATGCACGGAAACGTGGCGGAGTGGGTACTGGACGGCTACTCGCCGAGGGGCTACTCCTCGACTGTGGCAGTGCAGATTTCCAAGAGGCTCTATCCTCGAGTGGTGAGAGGCGGCTCCTTCCGCGATGTTCCGGACCGGCTCCGCTCTGCAGCCCGGGGGTATTCACGAAAGAGTTGGAAAAAACAAGATCCTCAGTCCCCGAAAAGTTTGTGGTGGTATACAGATGCACCGCATATTGGGTTTCGTATCGTGAGGCCAAAAGCAGTACCTTTCAAAACTGATATGGAAAAGTATTGGGTCAAACCGATTAAGGAGTATTGACGCATGAGGAACAACGGTAAACCCCAAGGAATTCTTAGAAGGTCTTTTATCGGAAAATCAGCCAAGATAACTGCTGCCGGAATTCTCTTGAGCAGACTTCCCGCTTCTTCCCGAAGAGCAACGTCAATGGAGGGGGAAATCAAAGTTGCGCTGGTGGGGTGCGGCGGTCGCGGCACCGGCGCCGCAGCTCAGGCACTTCAGGCTGATCCAGATGTTCGCCTCGTTGCTATGGCCGACGTGTTTCAGGATCAGGCCAAGGCGTGCTACGAGAATCTCGTGGAGCAGTTTGGAGATTCAGGACAGTTGACATCAACTCCTGAGACAATATTCATCGGTTTTGACGCCTACAAGGAGGCCATCGACATGGCCGACGTGGTCATTTTGACCACACCGCCGGGATTCAGGCCACTCCACTTTGAATATGCTGTTGAAAATAACAAACAAGTTTTTATGGAGAAACCTGTTGCCACGGATGTGGTTGGAATTAAGAAAATTCTCGAGGTGGGGAAAAAAGCTGCCTCAAGAAAGCTAAACGTGATTGTAGGTCTTCAGCGACATTACCAAAGAAGTTATAGGGAAGTGAAAAAAAGGCTGGAAAGGAACAAGATTGGCAGAATCATTTCCGGTCAGGTGTATTGGAACAGTGGTGGTGTCTGGGTCCGCCCAAGAAAACCCGAACAAACCGAGCTGAAATACCAGATGCGTAACTGGTACTATTTCAACTGGATTTGCGGTGACCATATCGTCGAACAGCATATCCACAACATTGATGTTGCCAACTGGTTCATCGGCGATGTTCCCGTTTCTGCGCAGGGTATGGGGGGGCGCGAGGTTAGGAAAGGTCCCGATCACGGCCACATATTTGATCACCACTTTGTGGAATTCACCTATCCCGATGGACAGGTTGTGGCCAGTCAGTGCCGTCACCAGCGGGGGTGCATGAATAGGGTAGAAGAGGTTTTTCAGGGAACGCGGGGCACCGTTCACGTTCACAGTGGAAATTATGGCCTGCTCACTTCAGACAAGGGTAGGATACTCTACAATCACGAGGGTGAAGAGGACATTAACCCGTACCAGCATGAGCACAATGAGTTGTTTGCCGCTATTAAGAAAGGGGACTATCGCTACAACGACGTTGGGATGGGGGCCGAAAGTACGATGACGGCGATCCTCGGCCGAATGGCTACCTACTCCGGACAGGTGATCAGTTGGGATGAAGCGATGGCGTCAGACCTTGACCTCGTTCCTGAACTTCATTCGTTCAATGATAGAGCTCCGGTTCTTCCTGACCCCGAAGGCAACTACCCGGTTCCGGTCCCGGGAAAAACCAAGTTTGAAAAAGTAGGGAGATGAATAGATGAAACGCAGAGATTTTCTCAAAAAGAATAGCATTGCTGCGGCGCTGCCTGTCATCGGCACGGCATTGCTGGGTGCGACTTCGGTAGGTCAAACCAGGAGAAGCAATACTTTTAATCTCAACTATGCCCCGCACTTCGGAATGTTCGAGGAAAGCGCCGGGGAAGATCTTCTCGATCAGATTCAGTTCATGTATGATCATGGTTTTCGTTCTCTTGAGGACAACGGAATGAAAGGCCGCTCCAAAGCTGAGCAGAACAGGATTGCCAATAATATGAGCCGTCTGGGGATGACCATGGGCGTTTTCGTGGCGCACAAGATCTACTGGCGCGAACCAAATCTCACCAGTGGAGACAAGACTCTTCGGGACGAATTCGTTCGCGATGTGAAAGAATCGGTCGAGGTGGCGAAACGGATGAATGCCAAATGGATGACAGTTGTCCCCGGTTTCGTTGACATGGGTAAGGAGATGGGCTATCAGACTGCAAATCTGGTGGAAGCACTGCGGCGAGCTAGTGATATTCTGGAGCCCTACGGCCTCGTGATGGTTCTGGAGCCTCTCAACTGGTGGGCGAACCATGCCGGTCAGTTTCTGACAAAGATACCTCAGGCGTACGAGATTTGCCGCGCAGTGGACAGCCCTTCATGTAAAATACTCTTCGATATTTACCATCAGCAGATCAGTGAAGGGAATCTGATCCCCAACATCGATATGGCTTGGGAGGAAATCGCCTACTTTCAGATCGGTGACAATCCCGGGCGGAAGGAACCCACCACAGGTGAGATTAATTATCGGAACGTCTTCAAACATATCTACGACAAAGGGTACAAGGGTGTCCTTGGCATGGAGCATGGCAATTCCAAGAAAGGAAAAGCGGGCGAGATGGCCGTGATTGAGGCGTACCGTAAAGTAGACGCCTTTTAGAGCAGTTTTCTATTTATAACTCGGGAAGGAGGGCCAGAGCGTTCCCTTAAACTATCAGGGAGTTAATCGAGGGAAAGTGCCTGCTTGAGTGCTGAGTTTTAGTTTCCGTTCCAGCCACACCAATCATCACCACCCATGCCGATGGGGGAGCCTGCCGGCGGCTCCACAGGCGCAGGGACAGTTACGGTTGAAGGGTCATCAAGGAAGCGGTTTATCAGCTGGTGGCCATAACGGTAATGGGCCAACAGTTTTTCGTTGCGCTGACGGCGATCCTGCTGAGAGATCCACTCTTTCAATTCACCAATCTTAAGGAACGCTACCGCTCTTACCTGGTGGGAAGATGCCTCATTGGCCGCCAATCTCATAAGATGGTGTAGCGAGACCATATCCACCACCCGCTGTATCTCTCCATTAAGGCCATTCTCCCGGCCTTCGTACCAGGTTTTCTCTAGGATTGTATCAATCACTTCTTCGAGCCCCGGATTCTTCGAGTTTCTCGCGTGATACTCCACGAGGCGGGCGGCTCGTTCGTGGTGAAGAACCATACGCATGGTGAGACTCGATGCAGTCTCGGCAGCGGCCAGTGCATCGAAAGCGACTCCCGTATAAATCTTGAAGGTCTCCCTTGTTCGTGGATAGCCGAACGCTCTTGGTGGAATCAGTGATAGAACATTTTCCGGAATAGCGAGGGCTTCCGGTGTCACTGTATTCAGAAGTGCGTTCAGGGCGCGGCGTTGCTCTTTGGGTTCAACAATTTTGAAATCCGGCTGTCCGTCACCCCTCAGAGTATACCGGAACTCAAGTCCTCCCAGCACTTTTGTCGCCGCTTCAAGCTGGTACCGATGATGAAGGTAGAGTGGTACGAGCACTTCCTCGAGAGATGAGTAAGGGGCGCCATCCCTGATATTGTCTTCTCCGAAGTTTCCTAGGGCAATTCCTCGAACCTTCATCAGGTGGTTCAGCTGATCTACAGCGTTCTCTCCGTTGTCCCACAGGTGGGCCTGCGGATGGACACTTCCCAGTGGGCGGGCGTCCTGATCAGTGATGAACCAAAGACCGCGATTCCAGGCATTACTCAAGATTTTCTCTAGCTCTCTGCTTTCGTTTGTTCCCATGGGGAAATCTCTGTAAGCATAATTGATGGCCACATTGTCCCATTCGCCGATGGCGTCATCGTACGCCTGTGACCAGTCCAGCGTACCATTAGGACGGATTTTCATCATGGGGTGGGGATAGTCCATGACAGAGGCCCGGCCCTGCGAGCTGGAAACATAATTGTGCGGGAGTCCCAAAGTGTGGCCAATTTCATGGGCGACGAGCTGTCTTAGTCTCGCCAACGCCAATTCTCTCATGTCCTCGGGAACAGTAGTACCGTCCTTGTAAGGAGCTAGGAGTCCTTCCGCTATAAGGTAATCTTGTCGGAGTCGAAGTGAGCCAAGGGTGACATGCCCCTTGATGATTTCGCCCGTTCGAGGATCTCTAACTGAACTTCCGTAAGACCAGCCTCGAGTGGCACGGTGTACCCAGTTCACCACGTTGTATCGGATATCCATGGGGTCGGCGTCCTCAGGGAGAATCCTGACGACAAAGCCGTCCTTGTATCCGGCAGCTTCGAAGGCTCGGTTCCACCACCGTGCGCCGTCAAAGGCAGCAGACCTGACCGGTTCCGGCATGCCTCGATCGATGTAGTAAACAATCGGCTCCACTGGCTCGCCACGGCGGGAGGATAGATGCTTCCGCTTCAGTCGGTGGCGGGAGATCACCTTTTTCACAATGCTTTCATCCAGCGGTGCGGCATAGTCGAAATAGGTGATTGCGTTCATGCCGGCCCGGGGATCAAACTTTCTCGTCTCGTAGTCGTTGTCTGGAAGTTCTACGAAGGCGTGGTGCTGGCGGACAGTTACAGCAAAAGCCGTGGGAGAAACGTCGCGTATGAACCTTCCTTCCGGTGTTCCGACGAAAGTCAAGATTGTCTCAAACATCGTGTTCTTAGGGAAAGGGCGGGAGTCAAAAATTGTCGATCGGGTGGTGTCAAGCTTGTAGCTTCCCTGGCGCCGCCTTTTCAATTGACCGGATACATCATGGGCATCCCGAAGGAGAAACTTGGTGGCATTGATCAGCACCTTTTTTCCCGTTTCCGCTACCACTTTGAATCCCCAAAGGGTTGAGGTGGCGAAGGCATCGGTAACTGCGCGCCGTTCCGCTTCATCTTTGGTATCAGCGCGATAGCCGTAGTTCGGCTCTATCATCAGCACTTTAGGACCAAACCGCTGAAAAACGATGATGTGACTACCTCCGAGTTGGGCTCTGTCGAGTCCAATATCATTAGAACCTACTCCGGCGGAAAGAGAACGGACGTAGAGAAGTTCAGTTTCAAAATCGTCAACCGCCATGAACACCTCACCCGTCTTGGCATCGAAGTAGAAGTCGATAAAACTTTTATGATGTTTCATTCCTTCAGTTTTTTTGTCGATAGAAGGCAGATCGGCTCCAACAAGTATAGAAGCAACAATTGTTACAGTTAGCCATAAGAGACTATTCCATTTAAGCATGATTCATCCCTTTAGTTGAAACTAATGAAACTGCAATATACGAACTGTTTATGATTCCCAAGCTGGGCAGGCAAGTGCTTTGTAATCACACCAGTGGCAGTGATGTCCCACACACGGTTCAAACTCGCCGATGCGAATTTTTCTCGATACTTCAGCGATCTTTTCTCTTGTCGCCTCCAACTCACTTTCGGAAAAAATGTGGCTGTGTTCGGGCTGTTCCTCGTCCCGGAGAAAATAGAGTGTTGCGCTCTTCGGGATTCCTGCCAATTCTTCATCCTCACACTGTTTAAGGTAAAGGCTGTACACCGCGAGCTGAATACTCTTTTTCGCCGGTGATGACTGTTTGCTTGTCTTGTAGTCGACCACTTTCTTTCCGGTCTGGACATCATCAATCCGGTCGATCTTGCCACTGATTCGGACATCATCCAGATAGAATGAAAAACTGAGTTCCGTTTCCAGAACATGGGGTGGAGCAGCTGAGACAGTTTCAACGTAGCGTGTCAGCATTTCCATTGCCTGTCCTTTCAACTTCTCTTCCCTCTCGGAGTACTCAAACTCTCCTGACCTCCACTCTTTAGTCAGGAGTCTGACAATTCGTTCCACGGAGAGTTCTCCCTCTGTTCCGTGGAATCGGTCGAGCACGCGGTGAATAATAGAACCAAATGTCAGTTGTGGCCGGCTCGGTGATTCTGGGATTTTGTCTATCTGTCTGAACCTGTATTTCAGTGGGCATTCGAGATAGGTTTCGATGGTACTTGCGGATAGCGAGAGGGTATTACCGACCTTTGGAGTGAAACCGTCTTTCAGCTCGGTTTTCAGGGTAGCTTCCCACTCCTCATCACCCCATTGCACATGCTCACCTGCTTCGAGCCTGTTGAGTCTGTCCAGTGCTTTTATCAATTGTTGAGCATTCTTGTAATCATTCTGAGTAACGGCACGCTGAAGCTTCTGCTGATACTGTTCCCGGAGTTTCATGCTGTCAGACTTCTATCTCCGTCTGGTAATCGAATTCCTTTACCAGTGTTTTGTCCAGCTCTTTGATAAACGGGGAGGCGGCTTTCTTCGGTGCGAGAAGAAAGAGCCTCTCTTTGGCTCGCGTTATAGCGACGTATATGAGCCGCCTTTCCTCCTGCAAATGGTGATCACGGTCGGTCAAGTGAGAGTCCTTTGCGTAGCGCATCCACTCGTCTAGGGGGCGATCGACCATTTTGCTTTTGCGGAAAGAGAGGGGAAAACTGCCCGAGCGGTTGAATGGGATAAAGACCACCGGAAATTCTCCACCCTTCGCGGCGTGAATCGTCTGTAAGCGGACAGCGCTGTTTCCGGGCGTTGAAGGGGGAACTTCGGCTTGCCAATTCCCAGCAGTCATCATCGAGTCAAGGTAGACATTGAACCGTCTGAGCCCTCTTTCGTTCTCATCTTTGTGGAATTCCTGAGCCTGTTTTATCAGGTTTCCCACATTGATGAGGGCGATCTGATCATCATAACTGTGCCTTTTCACAAGTGGTCTTAAGAGCCCGGTCTGCTCGCAGATTTCCCAGATCATTTCCCCCGCATTTCTCTTTTTTGTTAGAGCCTTGAGTTTTTTCGCCAAATCGAGCAAGTTTCGGACACTCTCCGGCAACGCCCCGTTCAGGGATTGAAGAAGTTCCATCTTGGGTGTTGTATCTTTCCGTTTGAAACGGCTGAATATATCATATGTCTGCTCCTCGCCGGAAGCATCCCGAATCAGACGGTAAAGCGCAACTTCCGCATGTTTTCCACCGCCCACTACCTGACACCATGCCACCAGAGTTCTGATTTCCTTGATCTCGAAGAATCGCCTGAATTCGGCCTCCACGTGGATGTTGGCTGACAGCAGTGTCTTGGATAGCTCCTCAGCCTGATTCCTTGTCCGGCAGAGTACAGCCATGTCACTGAATGCGAACCCTTCACTTAAAAGTTTTTTTATCTGTTCCACAATAATGGCCGGCTGATCTTTTCTCTCCGCCCAGAAAAGGGTTGGGAGCGGCCCCTGTCGTTCTACATAAGCTTTCAGTAACTTTACCTGTCTGTCTTCATTGTGGCGGATTATATCGTTGGCTACGTCCAGAATTTGTTGGTGGGAGCGGAAATTGATTTCCAGTGGCATCGTGAGGAATTTTCTGTGAGAGCTGTATGTATCACGGAATACCTTGATGTTGTAGGCAGAGGCACCTCGAAAACTGTAAATCACCTGGTCGTCATCGCCGACCACTGTGACGCTCTGCCGATTCCGGGCGATAAGACGGACAACTTCATTAAGGGCGAAGTTGTTATCTTGGAATTCGTCCACAATGATGTGGCGGAAACGGTCTCGACAACTTTTAAGAATTTGCCTGTCCGACTCCAGGAGATTGTGGGCAAGGACGATCATGTCGCCATAGTCAACCACGTTGGCTTTCCGTTTCAGTTGCTGATAGAGTGTATGAACTCTCTTGAGATCATTAATTTGAACCGACTTTTCGGAATCCAGTTCAGGATCCGGAAGGGATGTTGGATCGATCAGTTCATCTGAGCACCTGTTGAAAAAGGGGAGGAAATTGTTCAGCACTGCTTTTTCCGGCTCCAGAGCAAAATCGGCGGACTCAAAGGGGCCGAGTTCATCGAAGGCGTTCAGGAGTATATAGATCGCTTCACTCTCATCAAGAAGCCGCGGGGGTGGCGAGTCAGCTCCGAAATCCTTCACAATTTGGTAGCAGATGCTGTGGAAAGTCCCTACGGTCATCTTTTCCGCTATGGGTCCTGCCTTGGACACCACTTTTTCCCTGAGCTCTCTTGCAGCCCGCTCCGTATAGGTGATCATCAAAATGTGGTGAGGATCGATGGACTGGGTCTCAATAAGGTAAACGATCCGCTCTACAAGTGTGAAGGTTTTACCAGTCCCTGCCCCGGCGAAAATCATTAGCGGTGAAGGGGAATGTTCAATGGCCTGTTGCTGCTGCGGGGTTGGATTGGTGCTCACAGCAAAAGTTACAGATATAGCCTCGTAGAAGGAATGTCAATCGTGAACTTTGTTATTGAAATAACACTGAGCACGCTATAAGTTCAAAAAAGGACGATCTTATGCCCAGATACACATTGAATGTTAATGGTGCTGATTATAAAGTCACCATAGATGGGGACACTCCGTTGCTGTGGGTCCTACGCGATGAGTTGGGCCTGACCGGTACGAAGTTCAGTTGTGGACGCGGCCTATGTGGAAGCTGTACCGTCCATTTGAATGGCGAGCCCACCCGCTCCTGCATGACCACCATTGAATACGCCGAAGGTAATGAGATTATTACCATAGAGGGACTGTCTCCTGATGTGACTCATCCCATTCAAGAGGCGTGGATTGCGGAAGAAGTGCCCCAGTGCGGATACTGTCAGTCTGGTCAGATTATGGCCGCCGCTGCTCTACTGGATCAGAATCCGGATCCTTCCGATCAGGATATTGATGTGGGAATGAAAATGAATCTTTGCCGCTGCGGAACATATCAGCGCATCCGAAAGGCTATCCACAGGGCAGCAAGTGAGATAAAATGAGCACCACAGTTTCCAGAAGAGATTTTTTGAAAGTGACCTCTTCGGCCGGTACCGGGCTGATGATGGGTGTTTACCTTCCTGGAAAACCTCGTTTCAAATCTGCCTCCGTAGACAGTTTTGAACCTAACGTCTGGATCAAAATTTCACCGGATAATAAGGTTACCATTACTTTGGCGAAGTCAGAGATGGGCCAAGGAGTCAAGACAGCCTTGCCTATGATTGTGGCGGACGAACTGGATGCAGAGTGGAAAAATGTTGAAGTGGTGCAGGCCGATGCCCACCCGGATAAGTACGGCGGTATGATGACGGTAGGGAGCAGAAGCGTGAGAGGTGGTGCCTGGATGCGCCTCAGAGAAGCGGGAGCCACAGTGAGGGGAATGCTGATCTCCGCGGCTGCAAAGCAATGGGGAGTGGATCCTTCTTCATGTCGGACAGAGAACAGCTCTGTTTATCACGATAGTTCACACAGATTTCTTTCCTACGGAGAACTAACTGCTGCCGCGGCGGAGCTTAAGGTTCCCAAGCATCCAAAACTAAAAGACCCTTCACAGTTTAGATATATCGGAAAATCTATCCCACAGATCGATACGCCAGATAAGGTGAGTGGCAAAACTGTCTTTGGACAAGATGTTCGACTTTCCGGCATGCTTTATGCAACCGTCGTTCATCCGCCGGTTTTCGGCGCTTCCGTAAAGAGTTTTGATGATCGGGAAGCAATAAAAGTCGCCGGTGTAAAGAAAGTGTTTCAGGTCTCGCTGGGGATAGCGGTGGTGGCAAAAAGTACCTGGGCCGCTTTCAAAGGTGCTGATGCTTTGGAGGTTGAGTGGGATAACGATGATTTCTTGATGGATTCGGTAGCTATCTCGAACAGCTTCAGAAAACTGGCGAAAAAAAATGGTGCTGTAGCCCGAGATGACGGCAATGCAGTGAAGGCCATGACAAAGGCTCATGAGCGCCTAGAAGCAGTCTATGAGGTCCCTTATCTGGCGCACGCCACAATGGAGCCTATGAATTGCACGGCTCGTGTAAGGCCAGGCCATTGTGAACTGTGGGTACCAACACAGAATCCTCAAGGTTCCCAGCGCATGGCAGCTCAGCTCACCGGACTCTCTAAGGATCAGGTCACTGTACACGTCACCCAGTTGGGGGGAGGCTTCGGCAGGAGAAGCAGAACAGATTTTATACAAGACGCTGTAGAAACAGCCATGCGACTGGATGTACCAGTTCAGGTCGTCTGGACAAGAGAAGAAGATATGCAACACGACTATTATAGACCTGCTACCTACAATCTCCTTGAAGCTGGAATAAATAGATCGGGTGAACCTGTTGCATGGAATCACAGAGTGGTGGCGCCTCCCATCGGTTGGAGAGGAGGTCCAAATAGTGTGGATCGTTCTTCCGTGGACGGTGCATCCAATCTACCATACCAGATTCCGAACATTCTTGTGGACTATTGTCGGTCAGATATTCCAGTTCCCGTTGGTCACTGGCGATCTGTAGGTCCGTCACAAAATACATTTATTTCCGAAAGTTTTATTGATGAGATAGCTTATGCTGCTGGCGAAGACCCTTTTGAATACAGAAGAAAATTGCTGAAGAGCCAGCCGAGACTTCGGAAGGTTCTGGAGATCGCCGCCGAAAAATCTGGTTGGGGTGAAGAGCTCCCGGAAGGCCGCGCAAGAGGAATCGCCCTGGTGGAAAACAAAGGGAGTATCTGCGCCGAGGTTGCGGAAGTTTCTATTCAGGGCAGTCAAGTGATAGTAAAACTAGTAACATGTACTTTCTATTGAGAAAGTATGATAAATCCTTAAATCTATGAAAAAAAAGA
>JAYZCL010000020.1:0-23778 GCA_036338335.1 Fidelibacterota bacterium | reverse complement strand
GACGGTCAGGACTTACAGCAAAGAGGCTCGAGATAAAGTTGAGAATAGAATGAACGAGATATTGAGGGGGATCACGTCCGCCTATGGCGGTTACTACGAATTGGACTATGACAGGGGGACACCGGCAACCATCAATGATCCGAAGCTTACAACACAGGTGGCCCCGAGTCTGGAACGGGCGATTGGTAAGGAAAACGTTTTTGAGATCCCTCCCACTATGGGTGGAGAGGATTTTGCATTTTTCGCGAATATTGTACCCGGTTTCTACTATCGCCTCGGGATGGTAAAACCAGGAACCGTCTCAGGGGGGCATCACACGCCTACCTTTCGAGCTGATGATTCCTGCATTCCCATCGGAATGAAGGCCATGTCAACGCTTATCATCGACTTTATGAAATCCGGGGGATTAAAATGAAGATAGTCAACCTGATTCTTTCATTTTTTCTGCTCGCTGCTTGCGAAGGGGCTGGAAAAGACTACACAGTAGTTCATGGATGGCCCAAGCTACCGCCGGGGTTCATACTCGGACAGGTCGCCGGCGTGGAAGTAGACAGCCACAATCACGTTTTTATATTTCATCGTGGGAAAAATGCTGCTTACCTCGGAAGTGACAGCGAATTCGCAAATATTCAGGAACCAACGATTCTGATGCTCGATAACAGGACCGGTTCGTTGCTAAACAGTTTTGGTAAAGACGCTTTTCTGACTCCCCATGGCCTCACCGTTGATTCGGAGAACAATGTGTGGGTGACAGATGTTCAGTACCATCAGATCTACAAGTTCAGTCACGATGGTGACCTGCTGATGACGCTCGGTGAAGAAAAAGTGCCGGGGTGGGATGGGACTCACTTCAATCAACCGACAGATGTAGCAGTGGCTCCGGACGGAACGATCTATGTTTCAGACGGTTATGGCAACAATCGTGTGGCAGTTTTTGATTCAAAGGGGAAGTTCAAGTTTGAATGGGGAGCTGACAGTGAAGGCAACGGTCAGTTTAACCTACCCCACGGTATTGCTCGTGACGACGACGGACGAATCTACGTGGCGGATCGGAGCAACAGCCGCGTTCAGGTCTTTGAGTCAAACGGTACCTTCGTAGACTCGTGGAAATCGGAAGTAATCGGTCGACCATGGGGTATGGCCGTCGGTGGCGACAGAACTCTTTATGTGGTGGACGGCGGGGATCCCAATCCCATGGGAGTCCAGCGTAGTAGGATCGTCAGGATGACCCTGTCGGGGACAGTGTTGGGGAGCTTCGGATCATTCGGACAGTACGACGGACAGATGGATTGGCCACATGATGTGGGAGTCGATTCAAAAGGATCCGTGTATGTTGGCGATGTTCATTTCGGAATGAGAATTCAAAAGTTCGTTAAGTGAGGGGACTCCTACTTCTTTCTCTCCTACTCTCCCTCGCCCTCGCACAGACCAAGGTCGTCCTCTTGGGGACGGGCAATCCCAACGCCAACCCGGAACGGATGGGCCCTTCCATTGCAGTGATAGTCAATGGAAAATCGTACATCGTCGACTTCGGGCCTGGCGTTGTACGGAGAGCATCTAAGGCGTTCGAGAACGGCATTGAAGAAATGGCCATGCCCAACCTTACTCACGCTTTTGCGACACATCTCCACTCAGATCACACGCTGGGACTCTCAGATCTTATTTTCACGCCGTGGGTCCTGGATAGGAAGCGTCCTCTTCAACTGTACGGTCCGAAGGGAATCAACGCCATGGCGAGCAATATTTTAAGGGCATATAGAGAGGACATCAAGATTCGTACTACTGGCGGCCAGCCCCACAACAAGACGGGCTATAAAGTGATTGCTCACCAAATCCGGCCGGGAGTTGTTTTCAAGGAAGATCATCTGACGGTTACCGCATTCAAGGTCAATCATGGAAAAGTCGAGAGGGCATACGGATACAAGTTCGAGACCAAAGACAAGACAGTAGTTATCTCTGGCGATGCGGCGCCCAGCGAATCAATCGTGGAACAGTGTAATGGATGCGACATGTTGTTTCATGAAGTCTATTCGCTGGGGAAATTCCAATTGAAACCGCCCGAGTGGAAAGCGTATCACTCAACCTATCACACTTCAACAAAGGAATTGGCAACAATCGCAAATCGTGCAAGGCCTGAACGCTTGATCCTCTATCATCAGATTTTCTGGGGAGCGACAGAGAAAGAAATCCTGAAGGAGATTCTTCAGGACTACAGCGGGGTTGTCATTTCAGGAAAAGACTTAGATGTATTTGAATAGCTTCTTCTGAACTGAATCAACTGTTCAGTCTAGGCGATGATTGCAATCTTCTGGATAGACTTTTCAACGAGAAACATTGAATTGTGTATATTTGCTCATGAGACTGAACTGTCATGAAAACAGTAAACAACATGAGTTTGGGAATAAAGAATCCCGTAAACAGAGTTTTTCTGGGCCTTCCGAATGGCACAGATTCAAGATGGATTCAATCTCGTCCGGGAAGGAACGGATTCTCCGAAAGTCATCGTCGAGCCTAACTTATAATCCTCTTATTTTAAAAAAACTGTGAAAACTGAAACGCTCATCGAACCAACGCCAACCATTGAATGGGTCGATGGGAAGGTCAGGCTCATTGACCAAACCACCCTTCCTTTAGAAGAGACATACATTGAAACGGACGATCATTACGTTGTCTGTGATGCCATACAGAGACTTGCCATACGGGGTGCACCGGCCATCGGGGTGGCGGGCGCATACACTTGTGTCCTAGCTGCAAACAGGATCAAGACTGAGCATCTCGCTGAGTTCAAGAAAGATTTTTCCAACAAAGCACGTGAGATCAGCGAGACACGCCCCACGGCGGTGAACCTGAAGTGGGCGGTAAATAAAATGATCGAATACGCCGAGAGTTTTAAAGGTTCAGTTGCGGAATTGAAGGCGGCGCTGATAACCCTAGCACACGAAATCAGGGAAGACGATATTGATAGGTGTCACAAACTCTCCTTACACGGGGCGGAGATTATCGCCGACGGCGCTGATGTCATGACAGTTTGTAATACTGGTGGGCTTGCAACAAGCGGCATCGGCACTGCTCTGGGCGTGATTCAATACGCCCATGCTCAAGGGAAGAACCTCCACGTGAACATCTGTGAAACCAGACCCTTGTTGCAGGGTTCGCGCCTAAACACATGGGAACTGAAAAGAACCAACACTCCATTCACCCTCATCACAGACAGTATGGCAGCCTCCATCATGAAGAGGAACAAATTAGAAGGGGTATTTGTGGGTGCAGACCGAATCGCCTCAAACGGTGACACAGCAAACAAGATCGGAACATACAGTCTGGCCGTACTGGCAAAACATCACGGAGTCCCTTTTTTTGTGGCGGCTCCACTTTCAACGGTCGATTTCCATATCGAGAGTGGGGAAGAAATTCCGGTGGAGCAACGTGACCCGAGTGAGGTCACCAGAATAAGGGATATTCAGTTTACGATTGAAGACATCAATGTAGCCACCCCCGCATTCGACGTAACTCCCGCAGAAATGATCGACGGCATCATTACCGAGAAGGGTGTGGCACGCTATCCATACACCGCATCGCTGGAGGAACAACGAAATGTTGGATGACATCAAAGTTGGAATCATCGGCGGCTCTGGGCTAGAAGATCCTGCATTCATAAACGATTATTCTTCTGAAATAGTGGAAACGCCTTACGGTTCTCCAAGTTCTAATCTCGTACTAGGAAAGATCGCTGAAACATCTGTCGTGATTCTATCGAGGCACAGTAAGGGCCATTCCATTAATCCCACAAACGTGAATTACCGAGCCAACATCTGGGCGCTGAAAGAGCAGGGGTGCTCGCATGTTCTGGCCACAACGGCTTGCGGTTCTTTGAATGAAGAGATTGCACCGGGAGATTTCGTCTTCCCCGACCAATTCATTGACAGGACGTCAAAGAGGCCTACCACTTACTATGATGGGTCTGAGGTTCAGCATGTCCCCATGGGGACTCCCTTCTGTGGACAGATTTCGACTCTCCTTCAAGATCAGGCCGGCAGACTAGGTCTCACCTTTCATCCCACTGGTACCGTCGTCACCATCGAAGGCCCTAGATTCAGCTCCAAAGCGGAGAGCATAATGTTCAGATCTTGGGGCTGTGATATAATTAATATGTCCACAGTACCGGAGGTGGTGTTGGCGCGTGAGCTAGGTCTCTGCTACCAGAGCATCGCCATGAGCACCGACTACGACTGCTGGCACGAAAGCGAAGAAGAGGTGAACATCGAAATGGTGTTCGCGGTAATGGCGGAGAATGTGGAAAAGGTTAAGACACTGGTACTGAATACAATCCCAGCATTATCGAAGTGGAAATGCGATTGCCAAACTTTTTCTAGGAGCACCGATGGATAGGAACAAGATCAAAGACGCCATTAGAAACATCCCCGATTTCCCTAAACCAGGAATTCAGTTTAAGGACATTACAACTCTGTTACTGGATCATGGTACCTTCAGTGAATCCATAGATATTTTCTGTGACGAGTTCAAAAATAGTGAGATTGATGTCATCGTGGGAATCGAAAGCAGGGGCTTCATTTTTGGTTCCCCCTTAGCACTTCAGTTGGGCTGCCCTTTCGCCATAGCGAGAAAACCAGGGAAACTCCCGGCTGAAACCGTCGCAGTCGAGTACGAACTAGAATATGGGATGGACAAAATTGAGATTCACAAAGATTCCATTGGGCAGGACGAAAAAGTTTTGATCGTAGATGACCTGATCGCAACCGGTGGAACTGCGAAAGCTGTAGGGCAACTTGTGGAGAGGTCCGGCGGCGAGATCGCCGGCTATGCCTTTCTAATCAATCTGGCGGATTTGAATGGAGTGGATCAACTTTCTCCTCACCCAGTGTTCTCAGTTATAGAAGCTTAAGAGATCGGCGAGTCCGAATTCTTCACTGGCTTTCGCCCACTTCCATGCCGAAGTAGCAGACAACTGCTTTTGCCCCGTACTTCAGCACGGCGAGATGGAGAACCGAATCTCCGTAGCCGGTTACCAGAACAAACTTGTCCTTGACATCCTTTCCGATATAATCTTCATTGCTGGTCCCGGCACCAACCTACAATAAGCCAGCGGTAACATCTCCCTTGAGTATATCATGAAGCTCATCCCAATTACAGGATAACCGACGCTCCACTCAACATACAACTCAACCATACTGGGCGGCGTCACGGTAACCGCGAGATGCCTGAATGCGGTGATGGCGAGTGATCTGGATAACGCCCGTTCACCGCTTAGCGATTCGTGAAGAAGATCACGCAATTCAAGGGGGAGTATAGTGTCCTGAGCAACGAGTTTAAAGCAGAGTGGAAGGTAGCAAAAAATGAACCTAGCTATGGTATTCATTGAGTTGCTGTTCTCCTAAATTCGCTGTCGAAGCGAATCTGTCGTTCTGTTGGAACCAAACATTTTCTCTCCTCAGTTACGTCCCGCGTAGTAAGTTCGGCCCGATGAGCGGAAACGACAAATCGAAATCAACGAGGTGTGGATGGGTTCCCTTGAACAAACCGATATATGTTTGTTATCATGATGAAGAGTGGGGTGTACCGATTCACGATGAGAGGAAGATGTTCGAGTTCATCGTCCTTGAATCATTCCAGGCTGGACTGAGTTGGGAAATCATTCTGAATAAGCGCGAGAGTTTTAAGAAAGCATTTGATGGATTCAACGTAGAGAAGATTGCAGCCTACGGAAAACGGGAAAACGATCAATTGATACAAGATGCCGGTATTGTCCGGAACAGGCTGAAGATTGAAGCCACCGTCAACAACGCGAAAAAGTTCATAAAGACAGCCGGTGAATTTGGGAGTTTCTGCGATTATTTATGGAAGTTCACTGAAGGTAAGCCAATGGTCAACCATTGGAAATCGCTAGCTCAAATTCCCGCCACCACACCTCTTTCTGATTCCATTTCTGAGGATATGAAGCAGCGCGGCTTCAAGTTTTTCGGTTCGACGGTCTGTTACGCCCACATGCAGGCGGTAGGAATGGTTAACGATCATACAGTCGATTGCTTTCGCCATAAGGAATGTGAGGCCATGCTTTGAGTATAATCTCTCCAGCGATCAGAGCCACACTCATGATTCGGTCCCTCGGCTTTATGCAGATTCCCCTGTTGTGGGCATGTAGGCCTCAGGTGGTTGAAATTGACCGTCACAAATGCGTTGTGAAAATCCGGCATCGGCGGAAAACTAGGAATCATGAAGGAGGGCTGTACATCGCCGCGCTGACGGTAGGTGCCGAACTGGCGGCGGGCATCCTAACCATAAGACATATGGGAGTAGGGAAAGGGAAGAAACTTATCTACAAAGATTTCCATGCTGACTATCTGAAACGGTCTGAAGCTGATGTCTTTTTCTCCTGTTCTGATGGGGAAAAACTGAAAGAACTGACCGCCCGTGCGAAAAAAACAGGGGAACGTCAGAATATGACGGTCAACGTGGTGGCTACAGTACCTTCCAAGCTGGGCGATGAGCCTGTGGCCACTTTTGTTCTTACGCTCTCCATCAAAGACAAAACAGGCAGTGGTTGACCAGTGGCTCGCTATAGGGTGCCAGCGGTATATTCGACAGGTTAAACAGATTCGCGAGAGAAAAAATGGCGCCCCACAAAAGAATGCACGATATCCCCATTGGGGTATCTCTGAAACTCGTTCGCGAAAAACGAACTGCATGGAGCTGGAGCCTCAGTGCCGGCGAAGAGGTAGAACTGGTCGAAATCCAAGGACAGCCAGTTCAGTTCAAGGTAGAAGATAAAATGGGGCGGACTTGGATTCTTGATTCCCACGAAGTGGAAATGCCGTCCGAAGAAAGTACGGTGGACTCAGACACTACCGAAGCATGAGCGTAGGGGTCCTTACCGTAGATTTTCGATCGGCTGAAGCGTCTTCAATGTTTGTGGAATCATTGCGGACTACCGGATTTAGTGTCCTCAAGAACCAACCTGTCCCTCCTCTCGAGATTGCTGAGCTGTACGGAGCCTGGGCAACATTTTTCGCATCCGACAGAAAATTCGATTATCAATTCGACGAGATAAAACAGGACGGTTATTTTCCATTCCTCACTGAGCACGCGAAGGGTTATTCTGTAAAAGATCTGAAGGAATTCTATCACATCTACCCGTGGGGGCGGTTTCCTGAAGAGGTCCGGAAAGCAACACAGAGTCTTTACAATAAGTTGATGGGGATCGCTTCAGTCCTCTTAAGCTGGATTCAGGATGAGACTCCCGAAGACATCAGGAACAGCTTTTCCATGCCGTTGAATGAAATGATCCTTAAGAGCGATCGAAATCTTCTTCGTATTATTCACTATCCTCCTCTCACCGGAGAAGAGAATGAAGGGGCCGTCAGGGCTGCCAATCATGAAGACATTAACCTGATCACGGTGCTAGCAGCGGGAACACAGCCTGGTCTTGAGGTGAGAGACGTAGACGGTAAATGGCATGAGGTGTCATGTGATGCTGGGATGCTCGTAGTGAATACCGGAGATATGCTTCAGATGGCGTCGGACGGATATTATCCTTCAACCACTCATAAAGTAGCAAACCCCTCGAAGGAGTTGGCAAAGGCTTCACGCTATTCGATGCCTCTATTTCTCCATCCCAAGGATGATGTTGTACTTTCATCGGAACACACAGCGGAGAGTTACCTAAATGAACGGCTAAGGGAGATCGGTCTGAAACAGTAAGAATCGACTGTTTTTCTCTCTACTCCCTAACACCTTAAATTCCTGATATAATTTCGAGCCTGTTTTCTGTTATAGGCAGCAGGTTTGACAATGGTGGGGGTAGCTCAGTTGGTTAGAGCTCCAGGTTGTGGCCCTGGTGGCCGCGGGTTCAAGTCCCGTCCCTCACCCTGATTCTACCAGACATTGATCGAAAGAGACGGTCAGTGGGGATCCTAATACCGTTGTAACGGGTGAGCTTGCGGCTGTATCTTTGTCAGTGAACCGATGAAACTGGTAACACGGTATATTCTGAAGGAGCACTTCCTCCCTTTTTTCTACGCGCTGCTCATTGTCATATTCCTTCTGTTTACCAATTTCCTGCTAAGAGCCGTTGACCGGTTTCTTGGTAAAGGTCTTCCATTAAACGTTATTCTCGAATATCTGTTGCTCAACACCGCCTGGATCATCGCACTGGCGGCGCCAGTAGCCGTGCTTGTGTCAACACTCATGGCTTTTGGTCGGTTTTCTGAGGACAACGAGATTACAGCCCTTCGCTCATCCGGCGTCAGCTTCACGCGAATCCTGTGGCCGGCACTAGCGTTCTCCGCCTTAGTAGCTCTCCCTCTCATGATGTTTAACAATAAAGTCCTTCCCCATATGAACCACGACGCGAGAATGCTCGCCCGTGACATCTACAGGAAACGGCCCGATCTGAATGTGGAGGCAGGGTATTTCATCGATGACCTCCCGCAGTACAGTTTCATTGTAAAAGGTAAAAGGGGCGAAAGGTACCAGGATGTACACATCTATGGAAAAGACCGTACCGTGACACAAACATCCATACAGGCAGACGAAGGATCCTTTAAGCCTCTTGAGGATGCCATACTCGTTACACTTTACAACGGAGAGATCCACGAAGTAGAGGTAAAGAATTACCAGAACTATCGACGCATTCAATTTGATCGGCACAGAATCACCATCCCCGCGGACGACCTGATGCTCCAGCGGCGGGAAACGGGCTCACGATCTGACCGAGAAATGGACATTGATATGATGCTTAACAAAATCGACGGCTTCAATGAGAGGATCGCCTCTATCGAAAAACGGATCATCGATGAGTTCAAAACCGCGCTCCCCGGCAGTGAAATTCCTGAAACCATTAGTAGACTTATGGCACTTATTGAAGAAACGCGCAACAGTGAAATAATCAGTGCTCCTGATCGCCCCTTGAGTGATCACCAAAATCTTGAGAGGCTGGCAAACCGTGTACGGACAGATTATCAAATGAGGGAAGGGTATGAAAGGAGCATCAATCGGTACGTGGTAGAAATACACAAAAAGTTTTCACTCCCTGCTGCCTGTATTGTATTCGTGCTGGTTGGGGCTCCACTAGGTATCATGACCCGAAAGGGAGGCCTCTTCACCGCCATTGTCCTTAGTTTTGGTTTTGTGCTTCTCTACTATCTCTTCCTCATAGGAGGTGAAGAGCTTGCGGATCGAAACTACCTCCATGGGGGTGTCGCCATGTGGATGCCCAACGTAGTCCTCGGCACAATCGGGATGCTCATGACCTACCAGACGACCCGAGAAAGACCGATCTTCCGGATACATCGCACATCCAAGAGTAAGTAATCGAGATGAATGTCGGCGACATCGTCCGGGCAAAAACCGAAGGTAGACAAAACAGTCCGACTGAAATCAAAACCATCATCCGGGCGTACAGTGATGGGTTAATCGGTGACGAAGAAATGACGCCCTGGCTGAGAGCTGTCAGCCAGAATGATATGAACGATGATGAGACATTCGTTGTCGTGCAGGCGATGATTGAGTCGGGCGAGCGCTTGGATTTCTCACATCTCACGAAACGAGTGATAGATAAGCATTCAACCGGCGGTGTTGGTGATAAAGTGTCACTTGTTCTCGCTCCGATCCTGGCCGCCTGTGGAGTCGCCGTTCCTATGATTGCAGGACGAAGTCTCGGGCATACCGGCGGCACACTGGACAAGTTGGAATCGATCCCCGGATACAGAACAGATCTTTCTTTGTCTGAGTTTCAAAGTCTTGTAGCAAAGGTAGGGCTTAGCATTATCGGTCAGACGGAGGAAATCTGTCCCGCTGACAGAAAAATGTACGCGCTTAGAGATAAGACAAATACCATCGCCTCTACTCCGCTCATATGCGGAAGTATTATGAGCAAAAAGATCGCTGAGGGGATCAATGCACTTGCGATAAACATAACGGTGGGGAATGGCGCTATTATGAAGTCGCTTGATGAGGGGAAAGTTCTGGGAGAAAAATTAAAGCTTGTGGGAGAGAAATTTGGCATAGAGACGACAATTGTCTATTCATCCATGGAGCAGCCCCTCGGACGTGAATCGGGGTTGTGGAATGAAGTCTGGGAATCTGTGGCGTGTTTGAAGGGCGAAGGCGAAATGGATGTGATGGAAGTGGTAACGGAACTTGCGGTTGCTCTTCTCAAGACTGACTGTACCAAAAATCCTGTGGACGAAGTGAAACAGGCCGTCGAATCCGGTGCGGCGCTCCAGAAGCTGGAAGCATTGGTTGAAGCTCACCACGGTGATCCGTCCCACCTCCATGCCGGTCAGGACACCCATAGCCCTCGGTGTCAAAAAAAAGTGCTGGCAGACAAGTCTGGCATCATCGTGGGAATGGATACAGAGTCCATCGGCCGTTCTGTGAATCATCTCACAGTTGTTGAAAACGATGGAGCGAGGCAACTAGACCCCTCCGGCGGCGTCAGCCTTGAGAAAAAACTGGGAGAAGAGGTTAGGGAAGGCGAAATGCTGGCACTCTGCTTTGGTGGTGACAAAGCTAAAGTAGAGCTGTCAGCCCGACAGCTCTACTCAGCCATTTTCATTGGCGAAGCCCCGGTGGAATCTCCTACGATGATCCTCTAGTCAGACCGCTGGATTTCCCTCCGAGGAAATCCTTCATTGTGCATTCTGCATGTCCCTGTCGGAGCGTATTTTGTGATAAAGAACTCCTCCTCCGTGGGACAATAGCGCGTCGGAGAATCTTTTGAGGCACTGCAAATCTTTTCCTTAGAAACACCGTCCGGTTGAGGAAAGTCATCATGTCTCCATGCCATACTGTCATGGGCAGCCTTCATGAACCGGGACCAGGCCGGAAGTGCCGCCCGAGAACCATCCTGCTTCGCGCCGAGGCTCACTCTTGGATCGTCCACGCCAAACCAAACGCCGGCCGCGAGATGGGGTGAGAATCCGACAAACCATGCGTCTGTCCAATTCTGGGTTGTTCCGGTCTTACCACCAGCGGGATGTGTAAACTTGTACATCCAGCGGGCACGGCCTCCAGTCCCTCGATCAAGAACTGTCCTGAGAAGATCCGTCATCATGAAAGCTGTCTCCTCGCTCAGAACTTCCTGTCGATGAGGAGCATATTCCTTGATGGTAACTCCGAACCTATCGATAATCCGCTCAATAGCCATAGGCTTGCTCCAGACGCCGTTATTAGCGAAGGTAGCGTATGAAGAGGTGATCTCCAACGGGAGAACTTCAGAAGTCCCAAGTGCGATGGCATCCACGGCCCGGATAGGTGTTGTAAGATGCATTCGCCGGGCGGTGTTGGCCACCACCTCCGGAGGAACCAGCTCCTGTACCATTCTGACGGAAATGAGATTGAGCGAACGCCGTAACCCTTCCCTGAGGGTGGTCAGCCCCCCGGTCGAACCGTCATAATTACTCGGCATCCATTTCTCCCACTCGCCGCTAGCGCTCTGGACATTCAGAACCACCGGTTGATTTAGGAGCTGATGAGTCACGGGATAGCCGTTATCAATCGCTGTAGTGTATACAAATGGTTTAAAGATTGAGCCGGGCTGGCGCCTCGCCTGCGTTGCCCTGTTGTACTGATCGTGGTAATCGGGGCGACCACCGATGAGCGCCTTAATGTGGCCGGTCTTCGGTTCGATGGCGACAAAGGCCGTCTGAACCAGAAGCTGATCTCGAAGCTCCTCGTAGAGTGATGCGTCCCCTTCCAGCATCACCTTTACAGAGTCTTCAGGATAAATACCAAGATAAGCCAGTTCCTCAAACTCTTCCCTGTCATTAAAAAGACGGCTGTTCAGTTTTTTCTGATTTTCCTCCACTGTTTGCATCACGGCGTCTTCGGCTGCGGCCTGGAGACGGCTGTCCAGCGTTGTGTAAATGATGAGGCCATCACGATAGATATCGAGGTCCAGCGCTTCGTCTTCCTTCTCAAGAATTCGTCGAATATATTCTGTAAAGTAAGGTGCCTTTCCCAAGTCGTCCCGTTCCGGTGTCACCTTCACTTCAAGAGCTCGAGCCTCGGTGTATCTTGACTGAGTGATCATGTTCTGCTGACGCATCAGTCGAAGCACAATATTTCGCCGGCGCATCGCGCGCTCAGGATGATTGACTGGACTGTATGTCGCCGGTCTTGGCAAGATTCCCACGAGCATGGCGCATTCGTCCAGTGTCAGTTCAGAGGCATCCTTCTTGAAGTATCGTTTCGCGGCTGCCTGAGCACCGAACGTCCCATGACCAAAGTGAATCGAATTGACATACATTTCAAGGATCTCCTCTTTGGTGTACGTCTTTTCAATCTGTATGGCCGTAATCATTTCCTTTAGTTTTCTCGTGATAGTTTTCCTGAAACCGATGGTGTCATAGAGATTCCGGGCAAGCTGCTGCGTAATGGAACTAAACCCCTGCCTGAATTTCGGCGGCGGTATAGCATTGATCACCACCGCCCTGAGGATATCCCTGAGGGATATCCCCCAGTGTGAGTAAAATCGCTTGTCTTCAGAGGCGACGGCGGCGCTGATCAGTTCTTCTGGGATCTCCTCCAAGTCGACAAATACGCGGCGTTGGGTGTAAAGCTCTTTCAGGAGTACTCCGTCGGAGGAGAAAATGCGCGTGACCAGATCGGGGTCGTAGTTCTCAAGCTGCTCGAGTGACGGAAGGTCCCGAGAAAGATACCAGACAGTGCTGAGTCCAATGACGCCAAGAACCGTGAACAGTGTGAACACACGAAGAACAATCCGTTTCAGCGTAGACTTGGATTTTGATTTTGCCATGGCAGAAAACTTACGATTCCGGAGTCTGTTTCACAGGATCCCTTCAGGAACGTAGAAGAGCGGGAAAAGTTCTCAGGGACGTTTAGCCGAAGAGACCATCTCTTCCGGCTTCACCTTTTCGTCGAACTTCTTGCCGGACATGTAGCCGAGAGCAACGATTGTTTCCCGCAAAGTTGAATTGTCCTCATGCGCTTTTTTCGCCACTTGCGCCGCCTTGTCGTAGCCGATGTGCGGCGCCAGAGCGGTCACCAGCATCAGCGAATTATGAAGATTACTACCGATTCGTTCAAGATTCGGCTGAATCCCCGCCACGCAGTGGATATTAAATGAGTCTGATGCATCACCCAGCAGTGTTAGGGACTGAAGCAGATTAAATGCGATTACTGGACGGTAGACATTCAGTTCAAAGTTCCCCGAAGCACCAGCGATAGTGATTGTCGTGTCGTTCCCCATCACCTGCGAAGCAACCATGGTCAGGGCTTCCGCCTGTGTGGGGTTCACCTTCCCGGGCATGATGGACGAGCCCGGTTCATTAGATGGAAGGATGATTTCACCGATGCCCGACCTTGGACCGCTGCCGAGCCAGCGAATGTCGTTGGCGATTTTGTTGAGTGCCGCGGCCAAAGTCTTTAGCGCGCCAGACATCTCTACCGCGGCATCGTGAGCCCCCATAGCTTCGAACTTGTTCGGCGCTGTCTTAAACGGTAGTCCGGTCTTCTGCGAAATCCTCTCTGCCACCTTCTCTGCATAACCCTTCGGAGCGTTCAGACCGGTCCCTACGGCCGTGCCTCCCCAGGCAAGTTCGTAGAGATGAGGCAGAGCGTTCTGCACTGCTGTGATGGCATGATCCAACTGGGAAGTGTATCCCGAGAACTCCTGTCCTAGTGTCAGCGGTGTCGCGTCTTGAAGATGGGTTCGGCCTAATTTTACAATGCTGTCGAATTCGGAAGCCTTCGCCGCCAGCCCATCCCTAAGCTCTTGAACTTTTGGAAGCAGGTGTTCATTCACACGCATAGCGGCAGCAATATTGACAGCCGATGGGAATGTGTCATTCGTAGACTGGGACTTGTTTACATGATCATTAGGATGAACTGGAGTCTTGGAACCCATTTCACCACCGGTCATTTCGATGGCGCGGTTGGCAATCACTTCATTGAAATTCATGTTCGTCTGAGTCCCGCTTCCTGTCTGCCAGACAACCAACGGAAAGTGATCATCCAGCTTGCCGTCTATTACTTCCTGGGTGGCATCTTTAATCACCAAAACCAACTTGTTGTCAAGCACTCCCATCTCGGCATTAAGCTCAGCGGAAACCTGCTTAACAAGGCCATAGGCTTTGATGAATTCTGACGGGAAGTGCTCTCCCCCAATCTTGAAATTCTTTAGGGATCGCTGAGTTTGGGCGCCCCAGTATCGGTCCGCTGGGACTTCAATTTCGCCCATGGTATCTTTTTCAGTTCTGAAAGCCACGGATTAACTCCTCTGGCGGGACGTTAAGGAGGTAGAGTCGAGAGTGATAAAATGGATAGGGTGGCCTAAGCGACCTCCCATGTGTCCGTCCCTATTATGAGTTGTTGGAGATCGCCCTCACCAAGTTTCTCTTTTGCTGATTCAATCTGCTTCGTCATCAGCGCTTCGTAATTCGGCTGTTCTTCAGAGAAGATGACGCCGAGAGGAGTCGGTAGCGATTCATCCTCGGTGAAGTTCGCAAGAATGGCGGCCAGGTTCTTGTCATGCTCATCATGAACAAGGAGGTCGTCCATCGACACATCTTTTCCGACAGTCACCACCTCGGCGGTGAAGCCGTCTAGGCGGATACCCTTATCTCCCTCCCCGCCAAACACCATTGGCTGTCCGTGTTGCAGGTCGAGTATGTTATCATCCTTGACCGCCTTATCGGTCACATGAGAAAAAGCGCCGTCGTTGTAGATGAGGCAATTCTGATATACCTCCAGAAAGGATGTCCCTTTGTGTTCATAAGCCCGTTTGAGTGACGCCTGCAGGTGGGCGGTGTTGGAGTCCACAGTCCTCGCCACGAAAGTCGATTGTGTGCCGAGGGCCACGGAGGGAGGATTAAAAGGCCGATCAAGTGAGCCGAAGGGAGAAGATTTGGTCTTTTTTCCGAACTCAGAGGTGGGCGAATACTGGCCCTTTGTCAGGCCGTAGATCTCATTATTGAAGAGAACAATATTGATATCAAGGTTTCTCCTCAGCAGATGGATCAGGTGGTTGCCGCCGATGGAGAGGGCATCGCCGTCGCCGGTTATGACCCAAACCGAAAGATCGGGATTGGCGAGTTTCACTCCCGATGCGATGGCTGGCGCCCGGCCGTGGATGGTGTGAAAACCGAAAGTGTCCATGTAATAAGGAAAGCGGCTAGAGCATCCGATGCCGGCGACAAAAACGAATTTTTCCTTGGGAACTCCCAGTTCCGGCATAGTTTTCTGCGTCTGCGCCAGAATGGAATAATCGCCGCATCCGGGACACCATCTGACGTCTTGATCTGATACGAAATCTTTTCTTGTCAAAGTGGGAACATCTGTCTCTGTCATATTTCTCCCTACAGGATTTCTTTCATCTTTGCGATGATCTGCGATTTTCTAAACGGTTTTCCGCGAACAAGGTTTAGTCCTTCAGCATCGATCAAGAATTCCGACCGGATAAGCTTGATCAGCTGACCCGAATTGACTTCGGGGATCAGTACTTTTTGAAATTTTAGCAGATGCTCACCGAGATCAGCCGGTAACGGGTTGAGCCATTTCAGATGAGTGTGTGAAACGGATTTCCCTTCTGACCGTAGCGCTTCCACCGAGGTTCGGATGGCACCGAAAGTACTGCCCCAACCCAAAACCAGAAGGTCGCCAGTGGCGTCGCCGTAAACTTCCGTCGGTGGAATCTCCCGGGTCATCCCTGCCACCTTTTCGGCCCTGAGTCTAACCATAAGATCGTGGTTGTCGGGATCGTAACTCACATTCCCGCTGATGTGCTCCCTCTCCAATCCGCCGATTCGGTGTTCCAGACCCGCCATTCCAGGGATCGCCCACTCGCGAGCAAGGGTCTCTTCGTCCCTCTCATAGGGCATGTATTGACCATCTCTCATCTCGGCAAAGGAAGAATCTATGGGAGGAATGTCATCCAAGCTTGGGATCATCCACGGCTCCGAGCCATTGGCGAGAAAAGCGTCCGTCAGGACAAAGACCGGGGTCATGTACTTCAAAGCAATACGGCACGCTTCGTGGGTTGTGAAGAAGCAGTCCCCCGGGGTTGAGGGGGCTAGAACTGGAGCTGGCGATTCGCCATTCCTACCGTACATGGCGAGGAAGAGGTCAGCCTGTTCGGTCTTGGTGGGCATACCGGTACTAGGGCCGGCCCGTTGGACATTGATTACCACCAATGGGAGTTCTGTGATTACAGCAAGGCCGATGACTTCACCCTTTAGACAGATGCCGGGACCTGACGATGCGGTTACTGCAAGACTCCCGGCAAAGGCAGCACCCACGGCAGAACCGACTCCGGCAATTTCATCTTCTGCCTGGAATGTTTTTACACCGAAATTCCTGTAGTGGGAAAGCTGGTGTAGGATATCGCTAGCAGGCGTAATGGGGTAGCCACCATAATAGAGGGGGCGTTTAGAATTTTGTGCTGCCGCAACAAGTCCCAGTCCCGTAGCATAGTTGCCGGTGATATTCCTGTAAGTCCCGGGTTCCAGCGGAGCCGGCCCTACCTCGTACTGGACCGCAAAAGATTCAGTGATGTCACCGAAATTGTATCCAGCCTTCAGTGCACGGGTGTTGGCCTCAATGAGTTCTGGACGTTTCTTGAATTTTTTCTCAAGCCACTCGACAGTCGGCTCCATGGGACGGCCATACATCCAGTAGAGAAGGCCGAGGCCGAAGAAGTTCTTTGTTCGTTCCACCGTTTTGCTGGTAACATCCATATCCTCCATAGCGTTGACAACCAGCCGACTGATCTCAATATCGTGTACCTGGTAATCGTTTAAGGAATCGTCTTCCAGCGGATTGGACTCCCACACCGCCAGCTTCAGGTTCTTCGCGGTAAAGTTCGATTTGTTAGCAATAAGAATTCCACCGGCTTTGAGGTCTTTGATATGCATTTTCAGCGCAGCGGGATTCATAGCTACCAAGACATCAAGGTTATCGCCCGGCGTAAAAATGTCCCTACTGCTGAACTGAAGCTGAAAGGCGCTGACGCCAGCAAGGGATCCCGCTGGTGCCCGAATTTCCGCGGGGAAATCGGGAAAAGTCCCGAGGTCGTTGCCCACCAGTGCGGCGGTATTGGTAAACCGATCGCCCATAAGCTGCATACCGTCGCCGGAATCGCCGGCAAAACGGATAACAACGCTTTCCAGAGTTTCCACTTTTTGATCAGACATGCTTCTCCACTGTTACCACTCGTCCCTAGTTAAGGCTGATATGATCTCGTGAGTCAAGATGCTTTAGGCCACTCAGTACCCCCGTCAATTTAGCATTTCAGAAATGGTAACACAACGCCAAAGCAAGTCCCCACTTCCACCATATGTTGCAACTTGTATTTTCCCATGTTAAACTCAGTTGATCATGACTCACTTGGATACCATCGGCCAGCTTGCTCTTTTCCCCGAACTGTCCGATTCACCTGAACTGCCGTCCATCAGTACTCTTCCGGAATTCGATCAGGCTCTCCACAATCTCATTAAGATGAGCGACCTCGGCGCTTTTATTTCGGTAACAGTCCACGGCCTGAACAAGTCCTACTCTGTCCATGTAAGAGAACTGGAGATCCCGGAAGACTTTCTCCTTGAAAGCCGGAGCGATGCCGTATCAAAGCAGTTCGCCCTCTTCCCCGAACCACTGAGACAGCAGCTTCGGAAGCTCTCCTATAATGTGAAAGGTTTCTTCAACCGCGAAAATTCCTTCAGGACATCATTCGGCTATTTTCTCTATCGACCTTACTTCAGAATCTGGTCGAAATTTGTTCAGGATCATCAAGCACGGTTGGAAGGTTTTCTTACCGACACCCTTTCAGGAAGGGCATATGGCAACTGTTTTCAGGAAGCCTTCGAAAAAGGATACCGGTTTCTCGAATCAATCCGGGATGATACGGCGCCGTGGGACTTCATGGATAAGACAAGACTGGCCGGTATTCATGAATCCAGGAATACTGTTAAGTCTCAAAAGCTGACACTACACTCCATCAACAAGACCACCGCAGATTACCCTCTCATGGCCATTGTTCTGAAGACCATGCATTTCCCCACCGATCTTTCAGCGTTTGTAAAGCAGGTAAAAATTCAATTTGATTTCAAATCAATTCACCTTGATTATCTTAAGGATGTGGATATCGCAACGGTGGATGACGTTATCAAGATGAGTGAATCGATATCGAATTGAGATGGCAATGCGAATAATAATGAATCTCTTTTCACTGATTCTCTTAATCCAGTTTTCCGCTGCTGAAGACAGACCCCGCGCCCGGAATCTCGGCGTCCCGTTTGATGGTAAGCCGGGAGAATATAACGCCATCACAGATGTAGCCGGAGTGAAGGTGGGTCATTCGACTATCATCAAGGGCGACGGGAAACTGAAGGTCGGTCGCGGTCCTATTCGTACGGGTGTGACGGCTGTACTTCCTCGGGGCGATGACAGCCACGCTGATCCCGTCTTCGCAGGATGGTACGCCCTTAACGGTAACGGCGAAATGACCGGCACCACATGGGTAGAGGAGTCCGGTTTTCTGGAGGGACCGGTGATGATCACCAACACCCATAGTGTCGGTGTTGTGAGGGACGCGGTCATTTCGTGGCGTGTGGAACGGGGCGGCGCCGATGCCAGCGGTTACTGGTGGTCTCTCCCGGTTGTAGCAGAGACGTATGATGGTTTCTTGAACGATATCAACGGCTTTCACGTGAAGGAAAGCCACGCCCATGAGGCGCTCAAGAATGCCTCCGTCGGACCGGTAATCGAGGGAAGTGTCGGCGGTGGGACAGGTATGGTGTGCCATGGGTTTAAGGGAGGCATCGGAACTGCATCAAGACTTATCAAAACTGGCGGTAAATCCTTCACGGTTGGTGTTTTGGTGCAGGCGAATTACGGTGCGCGACGGGACCTCATGGTCGCCGGCGTGCCGGTGGGAAAAGAGATTCCCAATCTGCTTCGGGTCCAGGGTCAAGGGTTCCCTGATGGAGACGGCTCCATTATTGTTATTGTGGCCACCGACGCACCCCTCCTCGCCCATCAGTGCAAGAGAATCGCCCGGCGAATTCCCTTGGGCATTGCCAGGGTGGGCACTGTGGCCCACAACGGTTCCGGTGATATTTTTATTGCATTCTCCACTGCCAATTCCGGCATGGCCTACGGCGATGAACTTTCCGAGGTCTCCATGCTCCCTAACGGGGTGATGAATCCTCTTTTCAAAGCAACAGTGCACGCGACTGAAGAGGCGATCATCAATGCCCTCGTGGCAGCAGAAGACATGACAGGCGTGAACGGCAACAGAGTCTACGCCCTGCCGCACCAGCAGTTAAAAGCCATCTTGAAAAAATATAACCGGCTTGAGGAGTAAACGAGTAACTTCGGTAGATTGATCACGTTTTTGAATCACATGCGATCGAAGTCTCTGTCACTGCTCTGTCTCGGTCTGATTGTCTCCGGTTGTGAGAACCGACCACCTCCAGCCCTCTCCATGTCAAAGGTGGAATGGGCCACCTACAGCAACGAGCAGGTTGGATATACTGTTCAGTACCCCGCGGCGTTTACCTTGCATAACAGAAACAACGGTAGGGATCTTCTGTTGAGTCACGACGGTTTTCCCGTTGTCACCATCAACTATACAACACGTCAGGAGGCCGGCAGCAGAGACCTCTGGGCCGATCATGAGCCAGTGGGCAACATTGAACTGGCTGACAAATCAGGCGAAAAGTATATCTATAACCATTTCGACGGCCCATTCTACATGCGGACGTTCTCATACGTTATCGAGTACAAGGATCGTTTCCTCGCCCTCGAATTCCGTACGAAGGACGATTCCGTCGATTCCCTCCAACAACATATTCTTCACTCTTTCTCCCTGGCACAATGAGCGGACGCAAAGCAACTGTCGACGCTCTTGTCGCCGAAAAGATCAGTGCCATTGTCCGCGCTGACGATCGCTCGGTGGCTGAACAGGCCATGGTTGCGGCGGTGGAGGGCGGCTTTCGTATTATCGAATTTACACTGACCACACCAGACGCCATGGAGCTTATCACTCAGTTCCGAGCTATGGATGATAAACTGCTCGTCGGCGCCGGCACGGTCATGACTCCTCAGACGGTCGACGAAGCCGTCAATGCAGGTGCCCAGTTTATCGTCTCACCAGTCTTCGATCCCGGGGTTGTAAAACACTGTGATGAGTTGAACGTCGTAGCAATTCCGGGAACACAGACACCAACAGAGATGCAACTAGCGCACGAAGCAGGGGCCGATTTTGTCAAACTGTTCCCCGCTCCTCCGAACGTGGCGGATTATATCAGGTACATTCTCGCTCCTCAACCTCACCTAAAGATCTTCCCCACATCCGGAGTGAATCTTGACAATATGCTGGAGGTACTCCGGGCCGGCGCTGCGGGAGTGGGCTTCGTGAAACCGCTATTCGATCCCGAGCTGATGAAGCGAGGTGCTTTCAGCACAATTCGGGACAGAGCGGAACAGATTTGTGCCAGGCTCACCGAGCTTTAACTTAAGACCGTGACCCTAATCGGCACTCTCAAAACGATAGGGCGCAGACGGGCGCGGCGGTACAAGAACATCTACCTTCCCACCAAACGTTCAAATGAGAAGCTGTACGATGACGAAAGCTATATAAACTCGGTGCTAGAGCAGATTGACTTCCTAAACCGCTATGTGGATCTTAACGACAATACCCGGATCATTGATTTCGGGTGCGGGCAGGGTCGTTTCGCCAACGGTCTCATTCTGAAGTTCCCCAATCTACAGCTCTACCGTGGTGTTGATACGGACGATAATGCTATCAGTTGGTGCAAGCGGTGGATCCAAAGTTTTCATAATAATTTTGCCTTTCATCACATTCCCGCTCACAATGCACGGTACAACCCGTCCTCAAGCCCGCGGCAGCCAATCTCGCTTGAGAATGCGAGCTTCGACCTGGCGTTTCTAAACTCGGTTTTCTCTCATATGCTGGCTGAAGATGTCCAGTTTTACCTCCGGGAGATGCACAGAATGCTCGTTCGCAGCGGCATCATATATGCCACAGCATTCATGGAGGAGTCGGTTCCGGAAATGGAGGAGAATCCGGAAGGATACCTTAACAGAAGTTCCACCGGCCCTCTCCATCGGGTGAGGTATGAAAAGAACTTCCTATTGGGGCTTTTTGAAGAGTCCGGGTTTGAACTAATCGATTTTCGGCATCGTGGTATCGAACGGACTGGCCAGAGCATCATTGTGGCTCAGGCATCCTGACCGCCGGACTGAAAAGAATGATGAGATGAAAAAGTCGCCATTTCTCCAAGTAAATATTTATTTTGTTGCTTGGTGGCGATTGGAATGATGTCAATACAGCTATGGCCCATCCAGGTGTTTATCCTGGCTACAAATATTTACCAAGTTTTGTTTTTAAAGGGAGGGTATTCATTGAAGCGTTTGCTGGAGGATTCTATGACACGTTCAATCCAGTAGCCAGTAATGAATATAGTGAAGTTACCTTAAGAGATGAGGAAGGTGAGAAACAAAGTGGGGAAGGATTTGCACCAGACTTCAATGTTTATATTGGCTTCTCTTTTTAGTAGATATCATTCTACCTGTTGTTATTAAGGCCTGCTCAAGCAGACTTTAATAATTTCATTTACTTGTCTCCCTAATGTTCTTCCTCTACAGGATCAAAGGGTGCACCACTCTCTGACACCAACTTTGATGGGGATTTTTGTTTTTTTGTCTTCAATAGGTATACACTCTCTAAATTCTACTCATGTCAGACAAGCAAACAAAGCGACTTACCCAATTCAGCCACGGCGCCGGCTGAGCCTGTAAGCTCAGTCCAAACGACCTGGCTCAAGTTCTGAGCCAGCTTCCGGTTGTAGAGGACAACAGAGTCATGGCCGATTTCACCGGTTCCGATGACGCAGCAGTGGTGCGCCTTGACGGTGACAGAGCGCTAGTCCAAACGTTGGACTTCTTTACCCCTATCGTAGATGATCCCTTCGCCTTTGGTCAGATCGCCGCCGCCAATTCACTCTCTGACATCTACGCCATGGGCGCCACACCACTCTTCGCTCTCAACATTGTAGCCTTCCCAAAGGATGATCTCCCCATAGAGGTGTTGGGACAAATCCTGAAAGGAGGCGCCGCAAAAGCTCGAGAGGCAGGCATCTCCATTCTCGGCGGCCACAGCATCGATGACAAGGAACCGAAGTACGGTTTGGTAGTAACGGGAGAAGCACGGGCGGACAGGGTTGTCACCAATGGCGGCGCACAAATCGGTGACGCTCTCATCCTCACCAAGCCGTTGGGCTCCGGCATCATCGCTACAGCCATTAAGCGAGGCAAAGCAAGCGAGAAAATGATAGATGAAGCCGTCATGCTGATGTCCACACTGAACGCCGCTGCCGGGGAACTGATGCTCAAGCATGATGCATCGGCGGCCACCGATGTGACGGGTTTCGGCCTTCTGGGACATCTCCGGGAGATGTGTGAGGCGAGCGATCTTTCCGCGGAACTGAGTTTCGCAAAACTCCTTTTTCTCGAAGGTGTCCAAGATCTCGCTATCAGAGGGGTCGTCCCGGGTGGTACCAAGCGGAACCTTGAACACGTGTCAGAGAGCGTAGACTTTGGTTCAGGAATTGGCAAAATCCATCAATTGATGGCCGCCGATGCCCAGACTTCCGGAGGACTGCTCATAGCTATACCTGAACAGAACGCCGACGCCTTTATCACCGACTTCGCTGGGAAAACACCGTACGCCGCCAGCCGGATCGGGACAATCAGATCCGGTGTGGAACAGAAACGTATCTCTCTCTCCTAATTTTTCTCTCCCAAACACCAGAATAAATAAGACTAAATGAGTCGGATTTATCTTGCCTGATGCAACAAATGGCAAGTAATTTTACTTTACTAAAGAGTTCGGAAAATGGCAGACAACGGATTATCAACAGAAGTAATGTCAGACGAAATGCAGACGATCGAGGGCCAGCTCTCTCAGGAGTACAAGTACGGCTTCGTCACCGACATCGATCAGGAGACTATTCCACCGGGCCTGAACGAGGAGGTGATCGGCATCATCTCATCCAAGAAGGACGAGCCGGATTGGCTCCTTGACTGGCGCCTTAAAGCGTACCATAAATGGCTTAAAATGGAAGAGCCCACTTGGCCTATGGTTGAGTATGATGAGATTGACTATCAGGCCATCAGCTATTACTCTGCTCCGAAGTCAAAGGAGGACGGTCCCAAGAGCTTGGACGAGGTTGATCCTGAGTTACTTGAAACTTATAAGAAACTTGGCATCCCCCTGGAAGAACAAAAAATGCTCACTGGCGTGGCTGTGGACGCCGTTTTTGATTCTGTTTCTGTCGCTACCACATTCAAGGAAGAGTTGGAAAAAGCAGGTGTGATTTTCTGCTCATTTTCAGAAGCTGTACTGAATCATCCTGATCTGGTTCGGAAATACCTTGGCTCGGTGGTCCCTTACACAGACAATTTCTTCGCCTCTCTCAACTCGGCCGTTTTCAGCGATGGGAGTTTTGTCTATGTCCCCAAAGGAGTCCGATGTCCCATGGAGCTCTCAACCTATTTTCGTATCAACGCAGCAAACACGGGGCAGTTCGAGCGGACGCTTATCGTTGCCGATGAGGGAAGCTATGTCAGCTACCTCGAAGGGTGTACCGCCCCCATGCGAGATGAAAACCAACTCCACGCCGCCGTGGTTGAACTCGTGGCCCACAAAGACGCTACCATCAAGTATTCCACCGTCCAAAACTGGTATCCAGGCGATCCGAAAACAGGTAAAGGTGGCATCTA
>JAYZCL010000019.1:0-52683 GCA_036338335.1 Fidelibacterota bacterium | reverse complement strand
AATCTTTCATTAATGAATCATATTTTACTTGTTGCTCATCTGTTAGATATAATTTTTCCTTACCAAATTCATCTTTACCTGGGTACGGTTCGTTGAACTTAAAAACTTTACTTTTTCCTGCAGGCTTTCCAACCATTGAAGGAGTAAAAACCCCTTGAAGCCCGTAAAGCCATCCATCTGGTCCCCAATTAAAACTATTGATAGTTTCATGTAAATCCTGATCTCCCCAACCAGTAAGTCTAATCTCTATGTCATCAACATCAGCTATATCATCTTTATTCCTATCAGGAATAAATAACAAATTAGGCGGTGCTCCAACCCATAGCCCATCAAATCCAACAGCAATAGCTGAAGGGAAGACTAGTCCATCCACAAACACTGTTTTTGAGTCAGCTTTTCCATCTAAATCCGTATCTTCCAAAATTAGTATCCTACTTTCTTTTGTAACGTGGATACCATTTCCGGAACCAAACATATCCATATTTTCAGCAATCCATAACCTACCTTTATCATCCCAACAAAATGCCATAGGTTGACGAATCATAGGTTCAGAGGCAAAAACATTTACTTCAAAATTTTCATTGACTGTCATTGCTCTAACCGCTTCATCCGGTTTTAAAAATTTTGCTTTTCTACCTTCATCTGAAGCTAATCCCCATTGAGCATAAGGAATAGCAGATCGCTGTCCGGAAGCTGTTGAATTTCTTTTTTTCCAAAATTCATCTTGAGCAAAATCGGACCACTGCTCTGTCAATTTAATATCATCAAATTCATCCGTATATACTACCAGTTGATACTTTAATCTTGCAGTTTCGTTCTGTTTTATATCCCAACTTCCCATTCTGGAAGGTGCAGGACCAATACCAAATTCATTATCAACCCTCCAGGGTTGAGGATGATTGATATTTTCACCGTGATCAAAAATTGCAACATGAACCATATCTTCTCTATCATGAAGTTGCATACCTATATCCAACCAAACAGCACGTTTACCTTCTGCTGCTTGATCTATATTTCGAACACCATTAATAACTTTTGTATTAACACCCTCCTTCCAAGGCATTCTCAAAAATAATGGGCTATACTCATGTTCCTCAATGGTAATATCTTTTGAAGCCAAACCTTCCCATTCTAAGTCAATAAAATAAGAACTGTTTTTATCTCTAAGTGTCCATGTAAGTGTTTCAGTTATTAAAGTTTCGCCATGTTCATCGAGTAAATCATAAATGGTTCTCCACTTAACACTTTTATCAGATTTTGATGATTTTGGTCTTAAGACAATAAGATTTTTTCTTTCCCAGTAATCAGTTGAATCGCCATAAAAATCCTTTGTTGGATGATGAAAATAATCTCTACCCTTTTTGGGATCTATGCCAAATCCAATAAAGGATGAATCACGAGCTTTTTCTAATTCTTCGTATTTTGATTCTGCATCACTTTTGGACAAATCACCTGATTCAAATTCTTCATAAAGTTTTTCTACTTGGGTACTGAAATCTTCTTTAATTGATTTGTATTTCTGCTCTTGTTCATCTGTTAAGTATAATTTTTCCTTGATTCCTTTAAAACCCCAATAAAGTCCAGTTTGATGCTTATGGTGAGATGGGCTATACTCCGTTATCACACCATTGCCATCAGGTGAAATAATAGGATGAATGTATGGACGAAAATTAATGCCAGCATTCTGTGTTAAAATGGGTCTTTCTGATCCACTTCTGTAAACATTTACAGTACTTCCATCGCTATTGATTTTAGCAACCAGATCTGGAATCTTGTCTGATTGAGGTAAAGATCTTTCAGATTTGACATCAATAGAATTAGCTGAGTTACAACTTCCAAAAAAAAATGCTAATACTATCAATGGAAGGATATTTAAAGACTTCTTTAAAAAAAGATTCATCTATTCTCCTAAAGTAAATGAGGGTAAATGAACAATTTTCCCTCCCATTTTTGTTGATTCATGAGCACAAAGACCTACACATGTCCAGTTAGCACTGGTTTCTGCGTTGGGCCAAGGATCTTGATCCTGAATTAATGCGGATACAAATTCGTTGGCCATATGTGGGTGAGACCCACCATGCCCACCGCCCTGGACAAAAGAAAGATGATCAGCATCATGAATCTTCCCTGTAAATGACCTGATCTCTTCCGGAAGCAGATGACCAAAGTCTGGAATTTTGACGGTCTCAGGAATCTCCGGTTCAGATTTCTTTGCAGTATGAATTATATGATCTTCGCCTTCAACAAGAGACCATTCGAATGATTTCTTAGTACCATACACATCGAAAGATTCACGATACTGACGTGCAGTATCAAATAGGAATCTCCAGATGTGAGCAGCAATATCCGAATCTTTAATTTTAATATGGCAAGACTCTACAGCACTAGAGTTCCCTGATTTCTGAGCAATTGATTCATTAATCTTTCCAGATCCAAAGCATGATACATACTCTGCACGTCCATCTACGAGACCTAGAACCGGTGACACAACATGTGTTGCATAATGCATTGGGATCATCTCTTCCCAGTAAGGAGGCCATCCTTCCATATCTTGTGGATGAGATGCTGCCATATACTGAATTTTACCTAGTTCACCTTCTTCATACATTTGTTTTATATACAAAAATTCTCGGCTATATACTACAGTCTCAGCCATCATATACTTTAGACCGGTTTCTTTTACGAGGTTTACTATTTCTTCACATTCTTCTTTTGTAGTGGCCATTGGTACGGTGCACATTACATGCTTACCCGCCTTGAGGGCTGAAATTGACATCCATCCGTGATCGGGAATAGGAGAGTTTATGTGAACAAAATCGATGGAAGGATCATTAATAAGTTCATCATAATTCGTGAAACGTTTGTCAATACCGAAAGCGTCGCCAATTCTGTCCAATTCACCCTCATCTCTTCGACATATAGCGTAAACCTCCGCATTGGGATGTTTTTGATATATCGGTATAAACTCCGCACCAAAGCCGAGTCCGACGATACCCACATTTACTTTCCTTGTTTTCATCACATACTTCTCCTTGATTCGAGAGTGGGGATAAACTTTTCAAGAATTCCAATGAATAGAGTCTTGGTTTTTCAACTCTACCAATAACTAGTGTTTAATGCGAACCCCTGTCTCAGGAACCGAATATTACATAGAAAAATAGTAACTTGCATGAGCAATTGACCTTTAAGCCTCGACAGAGAAATACTCTAAATTGGTGGGAAGATGAAGAAATCTCGGGTACAGCCTTCGTCATGCTCTAACAGTCTAGACCTCCAGTTAGAGAAGAAACAATTTGGTTCGGGCCATCTGAATTAGCCATTTTCTTTGCTTATGTGGAGAAACGATCAGAACACTTATGTCAGCGGATAAAAATTTATCTCCGAACTTAGAGAGACAGCTTGGGGTCTTCGATTGTTCCATGCTAATAATCGGCGTGGTAATCGGTTCAGGGATTTTCATGACCACCGGCATCATGTCAGGGTCGCTACCATCCCCCACTCTTCTTCTTGTGGCATGGATCCTTGGCGGTCTTCACGCGCTGGCCGGGGGACTCACCTACGCCGAGTTAGGAGCCTCCATGCCGAAAGCGGGCGGACAATACATTTTTCTCCGTGAAGCATTCGGACGCCTTCCAGCATTTCTCTATGGCTGGGTATCATTCTCAGCCTATCTTACGGGAGCGGTGGCTGCTGTTGCCGTAGCTTTTTCCGCCTTCACTTCAACTTTCATCCCGTTCGTCTCTCCCGAAAATATCGTTATCCATACTCCCTTCCCCATCTCAGCCGGACAGATTCTCGCCGTCATTATGATAGCCGTTTTTTCCGCTATTAACTACATCGGTGTTGGTGTTGGCAAGACAGTTCAGAATGTGGTTACTGCCACAAAAATCGCTGCCATTATCCTGTTTGTTGTGGCGGGCTTGGCTCTGGGAAAAGAAACGCCCGACTTCACTACTCCTCTTCCCTTCGACAATTTCGGTTCCCTTGCCATTGCCTTTGGTGGCGCCCTTGTGGCTGTATTCTGGACGTTCGGCGGATGGGAGTATGTCACGGCCGTTGCCGGTGAAATACATAATCCCCAAATAAGTCTTCCTCGTTCGCTTGCGATTGGAACGGTTACTGCCACTTTACTATATGTGCTTCTCAACGTTGTTTATCTCCGAGCTCTACCAATGGAGGAAATGACCGGCGTGGTAACCATCGGTGAAACCGCCGCTGCTATTCTCTTCGGGTCGCTGGGGGGGCGCCTCATGGTGGTAGCCATAATTATTTCTGTCCTTGGCGCATTGAACGGCGCCGTTCTCACCGGACCAAGAGTCTATTATGCCATGGCAAAAGATGGGCTTTTTTTCAAAGGTGCCGCGGAAATACATCCGCAATTTCACACTCCGGCCAAGGCGATTATTTATCAAGGAATCTGGGCGTCGGTGCTGACTCTCTCCGGCACGTTCGAACAGCTCATCACGTTTGTGGTGGTGGTCAATCTCCTCCTCTGGATGACTGGTGCCGCCGCCGTCTTCGCTCTCCGAAAGAATCGCCCGGATCTTCCTAGACCCTATAAGACTTGGGGCTATCCTTGGGTTCCGGGACTGTTTATCCTTTTCTCAGCGGCCTTCGTCACCGCCGCCGCTGTGGATTCTCCCTTAGAGTCGCTCGCAGGGATGGGTTTTACGCTGCTCGGAATTCCTGTTTACATCTACTGGAACGGTCGAAAAAGAAAAAGATAATCAGCACGTTCAGCTTTAACTTTCGATCTTTCCTACCGACAAGAATAAGGTGAGTTTAGTCATGAAAAAATTCAACTCAATTTCCATTACATTTCTGTTCTTCTCGCTCATAGAGACTTCAGCCTCAGGACAGGTCAAGCCGGTCGATCCGGGCCAAACGATCCGTCACAAGACACCGAAGGTGTTTGTGTTGAAAGGAGCCACCCTTGTCCCCGAGCCTGGCAAGGTGATCGAGACTGGCGAGATTGTCATCCGCGATGGACTAATTGAATCTGTAGGCAAGAGTGCCCGGGTTCCTCCGGACGCCTACGAAGTGGACCTGGCAGGAAAGACAATCTATGCCGGGTTCATCGAGAGTTATCTTGATCGTTCGGAGAAAAAAACTGGCTATGGAGGCGGACGTTCTCCGCGCGGCGAGAAAGAAAAATCGACAACCACAGCCACCGCGCACTGGAACCCCAAGGTTAAGCCAGACTATTCCGCGCTGGAGAAATACGAACTCCCCAAGAATCATGGTGAGGCCCTCCGGAACCTCGGCTTCACTACTGCCCACCTTGTCCCCGCTACTGGAATTTTTCGGGGACAGTCTGCACTGATCCATATCGGTAGCTGGTCACAAGGCGCTATCATCAAAGAGTCAGGACCCGCACAAGCCATCGGCTTTGAGTACGGAAGCTGGAACGACCCCACTTATCCTAACTCGCTCCTAGGTGCTGTTGCACTCATTCGCCAGACCTTCTATGATGCTGATTGGTACACTGAGGCATGGAAGACTTATGAGCGGTTCCCGGAAGAGAACGACCAGCCGAAAGAAGACCGGGCCCTTGCCGCTCTGGGAGATCATGTTAGAAACAAAGGTGCTTTTCTATTTGAGACCGATGAAGAATTAGCTGCACTACGGGCTGGTAAGATTGGTAGCGAATTTGACATTAAAGTCTGGATGAAGGGTAACGGCTATGAGTACAGGAGACTCAAGGATATAAAGGCATTAGACTCGTTCGTGATCCTCCCGCTCAATTTACCCGAGGCACCGAATGTAACCACCTGGGAAGCTGCCCTGCAGGTCTCCAATGATGAACTGAGGCACTGGGATATGGCACCGGACAATGCACAGAAACTGGTTGCCGCTAAGATTCCCTTCTCATTCACCACCGCTGGTCTTGAAAATAGAAACTTGTTTAGAAAAAACCTGCTGAGAATGGTTGAGAGAGGATTTAATCAGAAGGACGCCCTTGCCGCCCTCACGACCACGCCGGCGCAATATCTCGGTCTGTCGAAAAGTCTGGGGACATTGGAAAAGGGCAAGATTGCAAACCTTGTCGTGACAGACGGCGACTATTTTGACAAGGGGACACGCGTGGAAGCAGTTTGGATTGAAGGAGTGGAATATCCAGTCGTTACAGAACCGAAAGCCGACTCTCGTGGAACGTGGGTTATGCAGTGGCGATACGATGATGAGGTACACATCGACTCACTAAAAATCACCGGAGAACATGACAAACCCCGAGGCAAACTGATAGCCAACGATGTCAACATTTCCCTTAAGTCTTTGATACTCTCTTCAAACAACATGTTCAGTTTTGTCTTCAAGGGTGATACACTCGGTCTTGATGGAACTGTTCAATTCTCAGGCTCCATCAAGGAAGACTATGCCGAAGGTCACGGTCGAACGCCCACTGGCGGTGAGATCAGCTGGTACGCCAGACGGACGAAACCCCATGAAAAAGACAAGAAGGAGAAAAAGAAGTCAGCTGAGAATGCAAGCGAACTGGTAATCCGCTATCCCGAAGGCGCATTTGGTTACGAAACGCTCCCCCCTCGTCCTGCTTTAGTCCTCGTGAAAAATGCCACCATCTGGACCATGGGATCGCAGGGAGTGCTGGAGGGCAGTGACCTTTTGATAAAAGACGGAAAGGTCTGGAAGGTGGGCAAAAATCTCACTATTTCAACAAAGGCGAAGAATTCTGTAATTATCAACGCTCAGGGTAAACATGTGACACCGGGACTCATCGACTGCCACAGCCACAGCGGCGCTTTTTCCATCAATGAGGGGTCCCAGTCGGTGACCGCCGAAGTGCGGATTCAGGACGTCCTCAACAGCGACGATATCAATCTGTACCGGCAGCTGGCAGGGGGACTTACCACCGCTAATGTGCTTCATGGCTCCGCCAACTCCATCGGTGGGCAGAATGCTGTGATCAAGCTCAGGTGGGGATCATCGCCGGACGAACTCCTTTTCAAGGGGGCGCCAAAGGGAATCAAGTTCGCTCTGGGAGAAAATGTGAAGCGCGTTCGAAGCTGGGGACGCTATCCCGAAACACGCATGGGCGTGGAGCAGGTAATTCGAGATGCATTCACCGCCGCTCAAGAATACCGAGAAAAACAGAACTCTCGGGGCGGTGGAAAAGGTGGAAAACTCATTCCTGTTCGGCGGGATCTCGAGCTGGATGCTCTGGTAGAGATTCTGAATAAAGAGCGGTTGGTTCACAGCCATTCTTACAGACAGGACGAAATTCTCATGCTGGTACGCATTGCTCAAGACTTCGACTTCAAAATCGGCACATTTCAACATGTACTGGAGGGATACAAAATTGCCGAGGCGATGGCTGAGATTGGAGCCGGCGCTTCCACGTTCTCCGACTGGTGGGCCTACAAGTTTGAAGTTATTGACGCCATTCCTTACAACGGCCCCCTCATGAATAAGGCTGGAGTTGTGGTCTCCTACAATTCAGACAGCAGCGAGCTAGCCAGACGATTAAACACGGAAGCAGCCAAGGCAGCCAAGTACGGCCCCATGCCGAAAGAAGAGGCTTTCAAGTTTGTGACGATTAATCCGGCAATTCAGTTGGGAATCGATGACCGAGTGGGCTCCCTGGAGCCAGGAAAAGATGCCGATTTCGTCATCTGGAATGGCGATCCCATGTCCATGTACACCGCCTGTGAGCAGACGTGGGTGAATGGAAAAAAATACTTCGATCTTACTCGGGACAGGGAAATGAGAGCGAAGACCGAGCTGGAGCGAAACAGTTTGATACAGAAAATACTAAACAGCGGTGATAGCGGAATGAAGGAGTCGTCTGGAAAACGAAAACGAATGAGAAGGCCAAGTGCGGTAGAATCATTTAGCTGCACGGAAGGAGAAATACAATGAGAGCAAAAGTCAGTTTACTGCTCATCTCCCTGTTTTCTTTACTGCCAGCTTCCGATCAAGTCCCGGCACCGCCGCAAACGCATCCCATTCTACTCACGAACGCTACCATTCATCCTGTCTCCAACGGTGAGATTCGTCGTGGCTCCATCCTGTTTGATAAAGGAATAATCACGGCGATTGGGAGAAGAATCACAAACCTCCCCGACAATACGGAAACCATAGACCTGAACGGGAAGCACGTCTATCCTGGAATGATTGCTGCCACTAGCACCATGGGGCTGACGGAGATCGGCGCTGTGGCCGTCACGCGAGACTTTTCGGAACGGGGCGAGATCAATCCCAATGTCCGTGCCGAAGTGGCTTACCATCCCGATTCGGAGATCATCCCTGTCACGCGATCAAATGGCGTCGTTCTGGCACACTCATGCCCCACCGGAGGAGTAGTCTCGGGAACATCTGCGGTGATGATGCTTGATGGATGGACATGGGAAAACGCCACACTGAAAGCGCCAGCCGGTCTTCATATCAACTGGCCTAACATGGGGGCTGTTAGCTCAAGAAGATACCGAATTAGCGAAGAGGAGGCGGCGAAACGGCGAGAAGAAACGCTGAAAAAACTGGATACCACTCTTGAGGAAGCGCGCCGCTATCTGACGGCAAAAGAAGCTGCTGAACAGTCAGGCAGAATAATAGTCGATACTGACCTCCGCTGGGAGGCGATGCTGCCCGTGCTTCGCCGTCAGATTCCAGTGTTCATGCATGCCAGTGAAGTTCGGCAGATCGAAAGTGCCGTGGAATGGGCCAATCGACAGAATCTGAAGATGGTGATCGTCGGAGGTTATGACGCGTGGCGGGTGGCTGACCTACTGAAGAAGTACGAGATTCCCGTCATATACGAAGGGGTAAATTCGCTCCCCCAACGGCGTTGGGAAGACTTTGATACCCCATTCACATCACCGCTGAAGCTCTATGAAGCAGGCGTCAAGTTCTGTATTTCCATGGGGACACGCGGGACATCAAACCACCGCAATACTCCATACGAAGCATCCAAAGCAGCCTCCTACGGTCTTCCCAAAAATGAGGCGCTGAAGTCAGTTACACTTTACGCAGCGGAAGTTCTCGGTATTTCGGACAGAGTCGGATCGCTTGAGGAAGGAAAAGATGCGACACTGATTATCACCGATGGTGATCCACTGGAGATGACAACTCAGGTGGAACAGGTCTACATCCAGGGGAAGACGATCGACATGGGTGATCGCCACAAGACCCTTTACGAAAAGTACAAGGAAAAGTACCGGCAGCTGGGAAAGATCAAGTAGACCTTACTCTTCCACCGCCATCCGTCCCATCAACTTATCGATGGAGTAGAGGGCTCTACCGCCCTCACCGAGAAGTTCAAACTTGTCCAGAATGGACTGGAATTTCTGTTCTTCTTCGGCCTGTTCATCCACAAACCACTGGAGATAGTTAAAAGATTCGTAATCTTTTTCCTCCAGAGCCAGTGTGGTGATTTTTTGGATAGAAGCGGTTACCTTCTTCTCACTGTCCAGACCAGCGCTCACAACGGCTTTGAGTGACGCAAACTTCACTGATGGAGCGTCTACACTTGCGACAGAGACGGCTCCACCACAGCCATTCACATACCGTACAATCTTCATCATATGACCCCGTTCCTCATCGGATTGGGCGTAGAAGAAAGCGGCAGCCCCTCCCAGAGAAGTGTTTTCGCACCAGATAGCCATGCCGAGATAAGATTGAGAAGCGGCCTGTTCCAGACCGATCTGATCATTGAGTTTTGCGACCACTTTTTTCGACGTCACAATATTCCTCCTTGGTTTTGAAGAAGCAAATTTAGATCAAACAACCGAGCCTTCACACTGTGAAATGTTGATACCGGTTTTGAGTACTGTACGACAGTCAAGAAGGTCCGGCCAGCCTAAAGTCCGCCGTAAAATCAGCATTTTCAAGCTCATGATCATTTTCGGTGAGGGTAACCGGCGTCGCATCCATGAAACCATTTTGAACAGAACCGCCGTACGCTCCGAGCGGATGATCTTTTGTGGCCGGATTTGGATCATTGGGATCTTCCCATGAAACAGTAATAGCGCCGTAGGTACCAAAAGCCACTTCATCGAACACATAATCGAATGATGAGCCTGTTTCAGTCACGGGAAGAAAGGCGTAAGGAGCCCCTCTTGGAGGCCAGTTTGTCGAAATAGAGACTATTACGGAACCATCTGTTGGCGCATCACCTGTAAATGTGATCGTTCCAGAGATTTTTCCCGACTCTGGAACCGACTCCGCCGGCGATTTTTCACACGCCGAAAATGCCAGGGTGCAAGCAACACCCGCAAGAAAGGTCGTCTTTCTCAGTTTGTATCCAACCATGTTATTCTCCTTTTGTTTTTGAGTTGGTGGAAAATGTCAACATCCAGGTCCGTCCCGGCATGGGATAGTTCTGGATCAGTTGATAATCAGTGTCAAAGAGGTTATCTACTTTCAGAGAAACCTCCAGTGATCTAAATCTGTAGGATAAATTGGCTGCAGTCAAAAATCGCGCCGATAACCACTTGAGCGGGAAGATGACCCTGTTCCCGAGAAACGTATAGTCGTGGGAGAGAAAATCTTCGTATTCCTGGCGCGAAACGTACCGCCCCGTAACAGATAACAAAAACCTTCCGTGCCGGAATGAGCCCGTTCCATTAATCTTGTGTGCCGGTCGATAAAGAAGTGGCCCGTTTCCACTAAGATCCTGCATCTTCAGGAAACTGTAATCGATGACAATTTGAATGGACTCCGAAACTGTTGCACCACTCTGGAACTCCGCGCCGGTGGCGCTGACACTCTGCCAGTTGAGAGCTTTCACAGGGACAGCATAGACAAAATCGATCATATCGCTGTAACGATTGTAAAAAACCTGAGTCTTCCAGAAGAGCTTCTCGGAATACTCATGCTTATACCCTGTTTCCAGAGCCCAGACATTTTCTGGTCTCAGAGAGGGAGTTCCCTGAAGAAACAGCCCGTAACTGCTGGCGTGGAGGAGGTACAGCTCCGACAGAGACGGCGCCCGAAATCCCTTGTTCACTGAAAGGTGGAAAAGTTTTCTTGAAGGCTCCCGGTAACTTAATGAGAGTTTTGGGGAGAAAGCCTTGAACTCCCGAGGAGTGAAGTCGTTTCCGGGATCGACGCGTCTGTAATCAACCCTCAATCCGGAAACGAGCGACCAACCCCCACCAAGTGATTTTCTCGCCTGCACGAAAGGCGCCACAGTCTGCTGAAGAAGCGCACCGTAAATCGGGTTCATCACAGTAACATCCGATCGATCGAATCCACCTTCAATTCCCGCCATGATCGTCAGGCTTGGTGACAGCATTGAAAAAAGTTCACTTCGAACTGCAACACTCAGGTCATCATACCGACTGTCGCTTTCACCTGCCCCCAGTGGCGTATCATCACGATCGGTGTAATTGGTTAGGAAACTGTGGACTGCCAGAGAATTGCTCCAAGAAATCCTCTCACTTCTCTCCGTCCGGTGATGAATTTGAATATAGCGCGAAGTTCGCCTAGACATCCGATAGGATACAAGCGACGGCTGATCGGGGACCACAAAACCGGGATGGCCCGTCACTGATTCCGTCATAATACCGGAGATTGAGAGAACGTTGCCTCTGCTCCAGCTGCGCGTAAGTTTCCCCGAGAACCGAGTTAAATCAGCGTTGGCGTTAAATCGATGACCGTCCGTCGAAATCATGCTCACATTCCCTGTCGCCCTGAATGGACCCATAGAAAATCCACCCGAGGCAGCCACTCTGTTGGCACCATAATTCCCAATGGAAAAGGCGACATAGGGCGGTCGGTTCGATTCCGAACTATGAGTGATAAGGTTTATGACACCGCCCATGGAGTTCTGACCGTATAATGCGGAAGCCGGACCGTGAACCACCTCGATACGCTGAATGTCATTTATCGGGACGGCATTCCAGTCCGCAGCGCCGCTGTTAGGAATCAGTATCGGAAATCCATCTAAAAGGAGGAGAACTCTGTTGTTGTAGCCTCCCGGCTTATAATCAGAAGAGCCGCGGATCGAAACATTCACGTTCCGGCCGAGACTATAGGCGGACTGGACATCAACGCCCGGAACGGACGCCAGTAGCTCTGAGAGAGAATGAGCTTCTTGCTCGTCAATATCATTTGATGTAATGACTGCTACTTTCTCAGTGGACAAGCGGGATGTCATAAGCCCCTGAACCTCAACTCCATCCAGAGGATAGGGTACTACCGTGAGACTAATACGGATTTCAGTGTCATCGCCGGAAACTTCCACCGTGTTCACTTTCTTATCATACCCAATGCTTGTCACCTCGAACCGATGGGATCCCTCGGGCAATCCTGTCACGCGGAATTTCCCTGAATTGTCCGTCGCTGTCCCGAGGTCCAGATCTGGGAAAAAAACATTGGCGTTAGCGAGGCCAACGGAAGTCTCGCTATCGGTGACCGTACCCGAAAAACTTCCCAAACTTTGAGCGTTGAGAGAATTCGCTGAGATCAGGAGACAGAAAAACCCCAAACAGAGGTCGAGAACTCGGTTGATCATTTGCTCTGCTTTGAATCCTCGGGAGAGGTGAGGAACTGATTGAGGAGATCTTGAATATCATCCCGGGAAACTTCCTTCTCTTCTGAGCCGAGGAAAAGTATACCGTGAAATAGGCCACCGATAGCCCTGAAAAGAAGCTCTGCATCGGTCTGGGGAAATTCGCTGTTTGCCATCCCCTCTTCGAGCAAACCCCGGAGAGAACCGTAGAGCCGGTTCTGATAGGTGCGCCAGGTCTGGAGATTCTCGGGCATATTAGTGATAGCCTTTGGTGCGGTAAAGAGAAAGCGGTACAGATTCTTGTCTTTCAAAATGATCTTGACAATCTTGCTTAATGTGTCCAGGAATACATCATGGGCCGAGGAATCTTCAATATGAATAATCTCCTCGATCTCCTCCCATAGCGGCTTCCACCCATTCTCCATGATGGCGCAGAAAACCTCTTCCTTGGAGGCAAAGTAATAATAGAGCGTTGCTTTCCCGAAGCCAGCCTCATGAGCAATCTCGTCCATGGTTGCCCCTTCGAGGCCTTTCTTGTGGAAAACCTCCAGTGCGCCTTCCAGAATCCGCTTCCTTCTGAGCTCTCTCTCTTCTAACTGCCGCGGTGATACCATGGAACTGGATGTTTTAGTTTTCGACTCATGGGTCGAATTTTAAACTGTACCATTTTTTCTGAAAAGAACAATATGGATTGATTAGATGTAAATCGGGTAGGAGCTAAACTAGTTGCGGCGCACTCAAGTTATTTGCCTTGGAGATCAGAGCGTAATCTTGATACCGGCTAGCACGTTCCTCGGCATGGTAGGACGAACACCTGCCGGGCGGTCTGCCGCTATTGGGCGACTGTCAAGAATATTATGGATCTTGAAGAAAAGTCGGCTAGTGGAGGTAACGATGTATTCACTGGAGAGATCAAGAAGCGCTACCGCATCAGTAGAAAAGATGGATTCGAGTGCGCCGGCACCGGCGACCGTCCTCATGGCGCCAACGCGGCGGAATCTAAGATAAGAACGCCACTGCTCGCTTTCAACACCCACCTCGGCAAAGAACTGGTGTTTTGGAACATAGGGGAGTTCATCTCCCATACTCACCGTACCCCAAGGATCAAAACTGCTTTCGAAACTTGTTAGGAATTTCGTTGCAGTATAGGTGTAACTGAGGTTAAGCGGAATCATCTTTTCACCCATTCGTAGAATTTGACCTGCCACCAGTTCAAAACCATTAATGTCCACTTCGCCGGCATTAAACTGATCGTAGGTTCCACCGCCGGCGAATTGAGTATCATCGCCCAAGAGATTCTCATAACTGTTGCTGAAAACTACCGCCTCGATGGTGGAGAGACTTGAATGGTACCTGAAACCTGCTTCGAAGTTAATACTTTCTTCCGGCCTTACATCATCCTCCTCATCCACCCCGGGACCGGGAGGGGAGAAACCTTTGTGGATTCCACTCATTAGACTTAGCGTGGGTGTCAGTCTATAGACCACTCCCACACCGGGAACAACTACACTGAGCTTTTTTGACCTCAAACTTGGAGATAGTGCGCGCTGAGGATCATTCCAGGAGCCGTCGCCTCCGGTGACATCCCCTTTCCACTCTTTACGGCTGATGGTGATGTCTTCGGCGCGGACGCCGACTGTCAGTGTCAGCACACCCAAGTTAATCTCATCTTCCACGAAATACGACGTAACATCCGCAGAAAAAAAAACGATTATTCTTTGATCCTGTGCCCCAGGCACCTTCAGTCGTAATGATAAGCTGCCTGGACTGCATGCCGTATTTGTCAACTTTCTGAAAACGATCCATTTCGTCGGCGTGCTTTTTGAAGCCAACCATAATGTTATGAGAGATGTTCAGTAAGGGGAAATGACCGTTCGCCACAAACTGGATACCGGTGGCTTCATACATTCTGTTATTGGCCTTGATCTGGAAAACATCATCGGCCGTATTTTCAGCACTCAGCAACGCATAGGAAGGGTGATCATTCCCGGTGGATAGGATGGAACCAAGACTCTTTTCCCCCACTTTGCTGAGCTTGTACCAGTTTCTGTCAAATTCATTCTTATAGTAGGCGAGAGTAATATCCACATTGGAAAAAGGTTTCGCAACGGCGGTGACCACAGTCTGTTGATGATCGGCATTCATTTCATCAATGCCGGAGGCGGCATAGCGTCTCAGCGGATTGATAGAAAAATCAGATCGGGAAAGCCCGAGATATGTTTCGTTGCTCACTTCATCCGTTACACTGTATTTGACTTCAACAGCTGCCGGAATTGAGAATGAGCGTGGAGCTTTAAACCGCAGTTTGGCAAGATAGTCAGATTTGTTGTAACCGGTTTTTTCCCCGGCGTGATCTAGAGTTTTGAAGCCACTCGTCTTATCTAGGAAAGTCTCCAGAAGGTAGCCGAAATTTTCGCCCGAAGCTCCCACATTTACGTGAGTTTTCGTGGTATTAAACTGCCCACCAAAAAGTTTTGCCCTCACTCGGAAATTTTGGGGGATGGATGTGGAAACATAATTGAGAGCGCCGCCTGTGGTGTGAGGACCGTATTTGATCTGGGACGACCCCTTCCGAACCTCAAAAGCCTCCATCCGACCAGCAGTGGGCGAGTAATACGCCGCAGGAGAAGCGTAGGGAGCCGGCGCAATGGGGATGCCGTCTTCCATGAGGTTGATCTTTGAGCTTCTCTCAACACCAGTTCCCCGCATACCGATGTTGGGTCTCAATCCGTAGCCATCTTCTTCCTGAAAATAGACCCCCGGAATGCGGGCCAAAATCTGGTTAATATCGGTATCTTGGTATTTTTCCAGATCCCGGAGTGTAACAACACTGGCTGATCCGGGAATCCGTAAGAAGTTGTGTCCGAGTCCTACGAGACTTGAGCGTTCCCTGAGCACCATGACAGGATCGAGTTGAACGATCGCAGAGGTGAGGTCGAAGTTCAATTCCTGATTTTCCGTACCCACAATGTCTACAGCTAAAGACACTGTTACAAAACCGATGGCTGAGACCTCAATCTTGTAATTCCCCTTATCACTGAGGGTAATCTCAAATTCACCACCCAGATTAGTAGCATCACCGAACTTAGTTCCTTGAACGTGGACATTGGCATCCCTAATGGGAATACCTGACTCACCGTCCAACACCACACCAGTTAGCGTTACCTGAGCAAAAGCCAAAGATGAACACATTGCAACACAAGTAAGAAATCTCGTAATCATCTTTGTATCATCCTGAATTTATGCTAAAGAATTAATTGAGACTGATTCTCAATATCAAAATATATAATCGCTGAACCAGTGATGCAAGCATAAAATGGACTAAAATAGTCCTATTTAAAAAAAAGCCTCTAGCCTTGAGAAGTTGTTCATTGGAAATCAGGAAGAGGATGCGTAATATTTACTAGACTGACTGGTCGGTTTATGACAGTATTAGAAGCAAGTTTAAGAGTAGATCAGAGGAAAAAACAAATTCTTGATGCCGCACTGAACGTGGTAGCGCTGAAGGGTTATTCCGACTCCCGCATGGACGACATCGTCTCGGAAGCCAAGATGAGCAAGGGCGCCATTTACTGGTATTACAGTTCAAAGAAGGAGATATTCCTGTCACTTGTCAACCACTGGGTAAACAAGTTTGGCGTAACGCTCAATCATATCGTCGAAGAAGATCATTCCGCAGCTGAACAGCTCGAAGCGCTGTTCAGCTTTTTCCTGAACGCCTTCGAAGAAAACCCAACTGTATTCAAGGCAGAAATGGAATTTTGGGCTCTCTCCAGCAGGGATGAGGATTTCCGAAAGAAGACGAATAAGGTGTATCATGAGTTTCTCGGCCTCATTGAAGGGATCATCCAGGGTGGCGTGGACTCAGGCGAATTCAAGAATCTTGATGTGAAAGTGGCAGCGCTCTCTATCATGGTCAACATCGAGGGGCTGGTCTGGCTGGCGCTGTTCGACTCCGATGGCGTTACCGCCAAACACTATGTAGATACAATCACGGAGTTCATCCTCGCTGGGCTCGCAAAGAACTGAGGAGCTACCGATGAAAGAAACTGTTGCAAGCAGGAAAACCGGCGGCAGGTTCATGCTTGAAACCGTCGCATCCTCCTCAATCTTTACGAGGGAGAAATTCAGCGAGGAGCAGAAAGAAATCGAGATGATGGTGATCGACTTCTGTAAGGGAAAAGTTTTTCCGCACCGCGAGAGAATGGAGGGAAAAGATCTCGACTTTGCCAGAACCCTGTTGAAGGAGATGGGAGAACTCGGATTGCTTTCCCTCGACATTCCTGAAAGACTGGGAGGAATGGAAATGAATAAGGTTACTGGTGTGATGGTTGCGGAGGCCCTGAGCAGCGCCGGTTCGGCGGCGTTTACTGTCACCGCTTCTACCCAGACAGGCATCGGAATGCTCCCCATCGTCTGGTTCGGCAGTGAAGCACAGCAGGAAAAATACCTGCCCAAATTGGCCACTGCTGAGTGGGTCGGTGCCTACGCTCTTACGGAGCCGTCCTCAGGCTCCGACGCCACATCAGCTAAAACAGTGGCGAAACTGAGCGACGATGGGTCGCATTACATCCTCAATGGTGCGAAACAGTTCATCACTAACGGAGGTATTGCCGACGTTTACACCCTTTTTGCGCAGGTGGAGGAAGAGAGGTTCTCCGCCTTTATTGTCGAACGAGACATGGACGGATTCGAGGTGGGCCCGGAAGAGCACAAGATGGGATCGAAGGGTTCGTCCACAACGCCGCTGAAGCTGACCAATGTTCGAGTTCCCGTTGAGAATCTTCTCGGGAATGTCGGCGACGGTGCCACCATCGCCTTCAACGTACTGAATCAGGGGCGGATGAAACTAGGAGCTCACGTTCTGGGAGGGTGTAAACTCGTTATCAATAGTGCCGTTGAATACGCTCTTGAACGGCGACAGTTCGGTCAGCCCATTGCTTTCTTCGACGCCATCAAGAAGAAGTTCGCCGAAATGACGATTCATACTTATGCACTGGACAGCCTCATCTATCGAGCTATCGCTGAAATTGAAGAAGCCGTATCGGAACTGGACAAGACCGCACCTGATTATTATCTCAAGATGGGACAAACGATGGAACTTTTCGCTATTGAGTCTTCCATCAGCAAAGTGATGGGCAGTGAAACCATGGGGTTCTGCGCCGATGAAGGCGTTCAGATTCTTGGCGGCTACGGGTTTATAGAAGAGTATCCCATGGCACAGATTTACCGGGACTGTCGGATAGATCGAATATGGGAAGGGACGAATGAAATCAACCGCCAGATCATCACCGGTTATTTCATGAAGAAAGCGCTCATGAGCGAGATCCCCATTCGGGAAAGGATTGCAGAACAGAACACCTTTTTGAAATCCAATGAAGAAATTTCTCCCCATTCGCCACTCTCGAGACAGATGGTAATGGTAGAGGCTGCGAAGCAACTGGTACTGACGGTCTTCAACGAAGCACTGAACGAGTTTGGCCAAGACCTGAAGAATGAACAGATGCTGGGTGAAGCTCTTGCTGATTCTCTTATTAATATCTATGCGATAGATTCAACTATCGCCCGCGTGAATCAACAGTTAGCAAGTAACGGTCAATCAACTGTATTGGTTCAACTTGCTCAGGCGCTGACGGCAGAATCATCACTGAAAATCTTGAATCGTTCTCTGCTTTCCCTCAACGACATTTATCGCGGTCAAGTGCCCACCGATGTGCTAAAGATGTATTTGGATTTTCAGCATAGGATGCTACCCCGAGCCGATGTTTCTCAACTCAAGCGAGAGATTGCCGAGTACGTCTATTCACGGAAAAAATATCCTTTTTAGTAGGTATGGCTAAACGAAAAAGTTTGATTATTGATGCAGTCCGCTCTCCCATCGGCGTGAAGAGGGGCATCATGGCGGGGAACATCCGTGCTGATGACCTCGCCGCTCAAGTTATGTCGCAATTGATGGACCGCAACCCCGTCGCCTCTCGAGACGACGTTGAAGACGTGGTCATGGGATGCGCCTTCCCCGAAGGATCCCAGGGGATGCTCATCGCCCGTTCGGCGGCGGTTCTTTCCGGCATTACGATTGACTCCGGAGCCAAAGTGGTGAACCGTTTTTGCGGCTCTTCCATGGATGGCCTCCATCAGATCAGTCAGGCCATTGAAGTGGGTGATATCGACGTGGGCATTGCGGCCGGCGTTGAGGATATGTTTTCTGTCCCCATGGGCGGCTTTAACCCTGATTTTCACCCCGAGCTTGCGGAGAAAGACTTCTACATCGGAATGGGCGAGACGGCCGAACTGTTGGCTGATGACCTTGGCATCGCCCGGGAAGATCAGGATAGTTTCGCCATCGATTCCCACAAGAAAGCGCTGGCGGCCCAGACAGACGGAAGATTGGAAAATGAGGTTCTGTCGGTGACGCTGGAGGACGGAACGATGGTGGAGATTGACGAGGGGCCCATGACGCCCGATGCGGAAAAGATTCACTCACTCGACCCCGCCTTCATCAAAAATGGCACTGTTACGGCGGCATCTAGCTCCCCGTTCTCAATCGGCGCCGCTGCAGTTCTACTCGTGAGCGACAGTTACGCCGAAAAGAAAGGCCTTACTGCCCGGGCTGAAGTTGTATCCCGGGCTATCACCGGCGTGGAGTGGGACAGGATGGGGAAAGGGCCCCTCCCCGCAACGGAAAAGGTTCTCAAGAAGGCAGGAATCACCATCGATGAATTGGATGCCATTGAACTGAACGAGGCGTTTGCCGCTCAGTCACTGTTCGTGATCAGGAGTGGTGACTGGCCACAAGAGAAAGTTAACCTGAATGGCGGCGCTATCGCGCTCGGGCATCCTCTCGGCTGTTCCGGTGCTAGGATCATCACCACTCTCGTCAATGTTCTGGAACAGGTTGACGGCAGCTACGGTCTCGCCACGATGTGTATCGGAACGGGCCAAGGGATTGCCACCATCCTGAAGAGATAGGATGTTCTTCAAACTGAGAGAGCCTGTCAGCGCCCTCACCCACTTTGTGGGGATGATCCTCGCCGTGGTGGGGCTCGCCATGCTGATCATAGAGTCGGTGAGCTCGGCGAAACCGTGGCACTTCGTCGCTTTCTCCATTTTCGGCATCGCTATGGTCCTCACCTATACCGCTAGCACACTTTACCACTGGCTTTCTGTTTCGCCGGCGGTAGTAGCTAGGCTTCGGAAACTTGATCAGGCCATGATCTACCTGCTTATCGCCGCAACATATACTCCCGTATGCCTCATCCCGCTCCGGGGCCTCTGGGGTTGGAGCCTTTTGGGGATTGTATGGGGACTGACCATCTTCGGCATCCTTATGCGACTGTACTGGCACAATTTTCCTGACTGGTTCTCAATCACCTCCTACATCTTTCTGGGATGGATTGTTGTAGTCGCCAGCTGGCCAATTGTGCAAGCGCTCGAGACAGGCGCAGTGGTCTGGATCACTATCGGCGGTCTCTCTTACACCATCGGTGCTGTTATCCACGCCGCCGGACGGCCGAACCCCTATCCAAAAGTTTTCGGCGCACATGAAATCTTTCACCTGTTTGTGATGCTGGGAAGTTTTTCTCACTTCTGGGTGATGTACAATTATATATCACAGATGAGCTAAGGAAAAAACCAATGCCTAAAGAAATTGAGAAAGTTGCTGTCCTTGGTGCGGGGACAATGGGAGCGCAGCTGGCAGGCCACATGGCCAACGCGGGAATACCCGCACTTCTGTTTGATTTGAGTGATGAACTTGCCACCAAAGGCCAGGAGAATCTCGCCAAGATGAAACCGGCACCACTCTACAGTCCTAAGAATCTGGAACTTGTAGAAGCGTGTACCTATGAGAATGACCTCGACCGCCTTGGTGAGGCCGACTGGGTCCTTGAAGCGGTGGCGGAAAACCTTGAAATCAAGCATACCGTGTATAAGCAGATTTGCCCTGTGCTTAAGGATGACGTCCTTCTTTCCTCGAATTCTTCGGGACTTCCAGTAGCGAAGATTGCAGAAGTACTGCCGGAAAAGTTTCAATCCCGCTTTGTTCTGACACATTTCTTCAATCCACCTCGCTATCTTCGGTTGGTAGAAATCGTTCCGGCTTCGGCCAATGATGAGGTTGTGGCGACACTGACAACATTTATCGAAAGCTCTCTCGGAAAGGGCATCGTCCGCGCCAAAGACACCCCAAACTTTGTCGCAAACCGGATCGGAGTTCACGGCCAAATGGTCGCCCTTCAGCTTACAGAAGAAATGGGACTGACCGTGGAAGAAGTGGACAAATTAATGGGGACCATTGTAGGGCGGCCCAAGAGCGCCATGTACAGAACTCTGGATATTGTCGGTCTCGATGTTGGAATCATGGTGTCTCAGAACAGTTATGATAACTGCCCCGATGATGAGGAAAGGCAGTTGTTCGCACGGACAACCGTACTCAACAGACTTGTGGACGAGGGGCGGCTCGGACAGAAAAGTGGTAAAGGATTCTACAAGAAAACTAAAGACGGCATCCTCTCGGTTGATTTTGACACCTTGGAATACACGCCGCAGAAACGGGTACGTTTTGACGGTTACCGGGTTGCAAAACAACAGAATACCACTGGCGGAAGAATTCGCGCACTTGCCTACAGCGATGATAAGGCAGGTCAGTTCTTCTGGGAAGGGATGGCCCGTACATTCATTTACACCGCCAACAGAATCCCTGAAATCTCTGACGATATAGTAAATATCGACAACGCCATGAAGTGGGGCTACGGCTATAAGTTAGGCATTTTCGAATCGTGGGACGCCATCGGTGTCCGTCGATCAGTAAATAAAATGAAAGATGAAGGGAAAAGTGTGCCGCCGTGGGTGGAAAGAATGCTAGATGATGGAATCGAATCGTTCTATGCCATAAAAAATGGGAAGCAGACTTTCTACTCTTTACCCGATTCAGCCCCGCGAGAAATTTCTCCTCGTGACAAGGAGATAAACCTTTCACTGAGGAAGAGTGGTGGCGATCTGGTCAAGCGGGACTGGAGCGCTTCTCTCATCGATCTCGGAGATGATGTGCTGAACGTGGAATTCCACAGTATCCTTCAGCCTCTCATGAATCCCATCGACCTCTCTCTGGCGAACACGATAAATGATGGAATCAACCTCCTTGAGGCGGGGCGCTACAAGGCCATGGTCATTGGGCATCAAGGGCAAAATTTCTGTGCCGGCGCCAACCTCGCCCTCATCCTGGAAGCATGCGAAAACAAGGCGTGGGATATCCTCGAAGAAACCATCAGTGACCTTCAGGCCCTTACTCAGCGAATTCGGTTCTCCAAGGCACCGATTGTAGTAACGCCCTTCGGTTTCGCACTGGGAGGAGGCTATGAACTTGCCGCCCCGGCGGCGAAGCGCATCTGTTCATCTGAACTGTATATGGGACTTGTGGAGGTTGGCGTCGGTCTGATCCCGGGCGCCGGGGGCAATCTGAGATTCATTTTGAATATTCTGGACAGCGCCGGCGAGAAGCGCATCTCCCCCTTCCAGATCGGACAGAAAGCGCTGGAGACCATCGGCTTTGCCAAGGTTTCAACCTCGGCCAGTCACGCACTCAAACTGGGCTACTTGCGGCCGGAAGATGAAATTGTCATGAACCGCGACCATCTCATTTATTTCGCCAAACAGGCCGCGTTGGAAATGATCGAAGGGTACGAACCTCCGAAATATAGGGATGACATTTCCCTCGCCGGCAAAGGCGGCCGAACCGCCATGACTGTGGCATTGAAAGGGTACCTCGTACAGGGGAAGATTTCGGCACACGATGAGACTATCGCGAAAAAACTCGCCTTTGTCATAACAGGTGGGGACAAGAGTGGCTCAAATAAGCCTGTGGATGAACAGTTCCTGCTGGATATCGAGCGGGAGGCATTCCTCGCCCTTTGCGGAGAGGAGAAAACTCAGGACAGAATCAGGCACTTCCTGAAAAAGGGAAAACCACTCAGAAACTAATGAAGCATTGGATCGTATGAAATCGGCGATGCCAAGTTTTGGGCTTTCTCGTTTTCCCTCCTATTTGGTAGAGTGAAATCCCCCGCCCCCGTGACTAGCCACACGGGGGGGTTTTTATGAACCGATCCGGAACATCGCCTTCCGTTCCTTAGATTAGATAACTATATGAATACTAAAGCCGAAAGATACCAAAAGGTAATAACAACACTTGATGCTCTCATCGGCGCCGAAGAGGGAAAAAAGGGAAAGTACGAAGTGGATGATATCGGCAAGATGGCACTCATCAGTTGGGCCCTGAAGCACCATTTCCCTGAATTCGTCTTTGTAGGATTTTATCTTGCGTCAAAACCGGACCTCCTCACTATCGGCCCATATCAGGGTGATGTCATGGCGTGCGGAACAATTCCTTTCGGGAAGGGTGTCTGCGGTGTAGCGGCTGAAAAGTGCAAAATAGTGATTGTTGATGATGTTGAGCAGTTCCCTGGTTATATCTCCTGCGACTCAGAGACGAAATCGGAGATCGTGGTACCCGTGATGAGGGAGGGGGAGGTTACCGCGATCTTGGATGTTGATTGTGTAGAGAAAAACTTTTTCGACGCTACTGATGAGAGTGAGCTACAAGAAATCGTTAAACGGTTCCTGAAAGCGTAGCTTAAGGTTTCCTTCGTATATCAAGCCCCAGCTCTTCGAGCTGATTCTTAGGCACCTCGCTGGGTGAGCCGTCCATGAGGCTCAGAGCACTCGTAGTTTTCGGGAAGGCAATGACGTCCCTGATCTGCTTTGCTCCAGCGAGAACCATGACGAAGCGATCGAAGCCGAAAGCGATGCCGCCGTGGGGCGGAGCCCCGTAACTGAGACCGTCCAACAGGAAACCGAACTTCTGCCTCGCCTCTTCTTCCGGGATGCCCAGAAGATCAAAAATTTTCAGCTGAACTTTGGGCTCATGATTTCTGATGGAGCCGCCGGCAATTTCCCAACCGTTGATCACCAGATCGTAGGCCATTGAACGGGCTACTCCGGGATCGCTCTCAAGTTTTTCCCTATCTTCAAGCCGGGGAGAGGTAAATGGGTGATGCAGGAAGGTCCAATGGCCCGAATCTTCATCTTTTTCAAACAGGGGATAATCACGGACCCAGACTGGCTGGAAATCGCCGGCTTTCTGAAGATCGTTCCGCTCGGAAATTTCCAGTCGTAGAGCACCCATTGTGGCAAGAACTGTGTGTCTCTCTCCCCCAGTGGCCAAAAGCAGATCTCCCTCACTAATTCCCAATACCTCAATGATCTTTTGACGAAGTTCCTCATCGAAGAATTTCGACACCCCACCGGTTAGATCACCATCAACACACCGCATCCATGCAAGTCCGTCAAGAGGCGCCTTCTTCTCCTGCGATGAGTAATCTTTCACAAAATCAGTTAACTGATCAATCACTTTCCTCGAGTATCCTTCGGCTTGGGGTACAACTATCAGTTTTACGGTTTCCGCTGACTTGAGAGCTTCGAAGTTCGATTCATTGGCAAACTTTGAGAAATCAATGAGCGGCAGTTTGAACCGTAGGTCGGGCTTGTCGGTGCCGTACATTTCCATTGCTTCGTTGAATGTCAAGGCAGGGAAAGGCGTAGGAAGATCGACACTGATGACTTCCCTGAAGACACTACGTACCAGTTGCTCCACCACATCACGAACATCCTTCTCATCTACGAATGACATTTCTATATCGATCTGGGTAAACTCAGGTTGGCGATCGGCTCGGAAGTCTTCATCACGGAAACACTTCACAATCTGGAAATAGCGGTCGTAACCGGCCACCATCAGAATCTGCTTGTACTGCTGGGGCGACTGAGGTAACGCGTAGAACTTCCCACTGTGTAACCGACTGGGAACGAGGAAGTCCCGTGCCCCTTCAGGAGTGGCACGCATCAGAACGGGCGTCTCAAACTCCATGAAATCCAGTGATGAAAGGACACTTCGGACGGACTGGTATGCCTTGTGGCGAATTGCCATGTTTGTTTGCATCTCTTGCGTGCGAAGCTCAAGGTATCGATATTTCAGGCGCGTCTCTTCCGTGGCGCTATCCCTATCCTGAATCATGAATGGAAGCGGCTTTGCCTCATTCAGCACCACGATCTCACTCACCTCTACTTCAATTGCTCCAGTGGCAAGATCCTCCTTCACAGCATCTCTGGATCGCGCGGCGACCTTTCCTCTGACGGAAATCACATCTTCCATGGAGAGACCTTTCGCGGTGGCAAAAGCCTCCGGTTTTGTCTCATTATTGAAGGTCAGTTGTGTAAGGCCGTATCGATCGCGGATATCAACAAAGATGAGACCGCCGTGATCCCGGCTTGTAGAGACCCAGCCATTGAGAGACACGGAAATGCCTACATCGCGGGAAGTCAGTTCACCGCACGTATGTGTCCTTTTGAACATACTGGAATCTTTCATCAGAAATCAAGAATCTGAAACCATTTCTAAATAGAAGGTCCTGTCCGAAAAACCGCGGACAGCCACCTTATCAAGCTCCAGATCTGTTACCGTTTAGAGACTTTGATGCGGTTCTTGGCTCGGGTGATGGCACGTCGCGACCGATCGGGGTCTCCCTCCCCCCTTGACAGTCGGAGGCTTGCTCTCTCAAGCACTTCCCGGGCCCGGTCAGAATCAATTTCTGTGGACTCTTCAATCGTCTCAAGGAGAAGCTGAACCTTCTCTCCAGCCACTTCAGCAAAGCCTCCACTGGTAGCGAAAAAATGAGATTTGCCTTCTTTCGTTAACTTAATCTCTCCAGCTGAGAGCGCAAAGAGTCCTGGAGTATGACCAGCCATGACGCCGAAGAGCCCATCAGCCCCGGGGCACCTGAGATAGGTGACTTCTCCCTGATCGACAGCTTTGGTCGGCGTTACAATTTCAAGCTGAAAAGAACTCAAATTCAGGACATCTCCTTAGCTTTTTCGATCGCCTCATCGATGGTACCAACATAGAGAAACGCCCGTTCCGGTAGATCGTCAAACTCTCCCTGAATCAGACGCTCGAATCCGTCAACGGAATCTTCGAGCTTCACGTACCGCCCCGGCGTTCCGGTAAACTGTTCCGCCACAAAAAAGGGCTGTGAAAGGAACCGTTCGATTCTTCGGGCGCGGGCAACCGTCACCTTATCCTCATCAGATAGCTCTTCCATTCCCAGAATCGCAATGATGTCCTGGAGTTCTTTATACTTCTGAAGAATGCGCTGCACTTCTCGGGCGACATTATAGTGACGCTCTCCGACGATTCTCGGATCGAGAACTCGGGACGTGGAAGTGAGGGGATCCACGGCGGGATAGATGCCGAGCTCCGAGATGCGTCGATCGAGAACAGAGGTTGCATCTAGGTGGGCAAAACTGGCCGCCGGCGCAGGATCTGTCAGGTCGTCCGCCGGAACATAGATCGCCTGAACCGATGTGACAGAACCTTTGTTTGTCGATGTAATTCGTTCCTGAAGGCCACCCATTTCCGTTGAGAGTGTCGGCTGATAGCCAACAGCTGACGGCATTCTGCCTAATAGAGCCGACACTTCCGAACCAGCCTGCGTGAAACGGAAAATATTATCGACGAATAGAAGGACGTCCCGCCCTTCTTCATCTCTGAAGTATTCTGCCATCGTCAAGCCGGTCAGACCCACACGGAGCCGTGCACCGGGAGGCTCGTTCATTTGTCCGAACACCATCACCGTTTTGTCGATAACACCCGATTCGGTCATCTCAAGGAAAAGATCGTTCCCTTCCCGCGTCCTTTCACCAACGCCGGAGAAGACAGAATAACCGCCATGCTCCGTGGCGATGTTGTGAATCAACTCCTGAATCAGCACCGTCTTTCCGACACCGGCGCCACCGAAGAGTCCTGTTTTCCCGCCCTTTGTGTAGGGCTCCATCAAGTCGACGACCTTAATCCCAGTCTCCAACACTTCCTGTGTCGTACTGAGGTCCTTATGCTCAGGAGCTGGACGATGAATGGGATATGTTTTTTCTGTCTTTGGCGACTCCTTGCCATCGATAGGATTACCAAGCACATCAAAGAGCCGGCCAAGCGTATTCTCGCCAACAGGAACGGAAATCGGGGTACCGGTGTCCAGAACCGACTGTCCGCGGACAAGGCCATCCGTAGAATCCATGGCGACCGTCCTCACCACCGAATCACCGAGGTGCTGCGCCACCTCAAGCGTTAGGGTACCTTCGCCATTGCGCTCGATCTCAAGTGCATTTAGAATCTCCGGCAAATGGCCGTCTTCAAAGGCGACATCCACAACAGCGCCCATGATCTGCGAAATCTTCCCAGTCTTGTTCATTCTATTTTCTTCCACCTTAATTAGCTGTTAGCGCTTCAGCACCGCTGACAATTTCCAGCATCTCTTTGGTGATTGCAGCCTGACGCGCTTTGTTGAAATCCAATGTCAAATCTTTAATCAGGTCCTGAGCATTTTCCGTGGCATTGTCCATGGCTACCATCCTCGCCGCCTGCTCGCTGGAGTAGGACTCAAGAAGATATTTCCACACCTGCACATTCAGATGACGTGGGATCAGCGAATGGACTATCTCATCCTTGGACGGTTCATAAAGTCGATCCACAGCGGTCACATGCTCCTCTTCGTATTCAAGAGGAAGAAGGTCTTCAACGCGAATCTCCTGAACAGCGATATTCCTGAACCAGTTGTAAACAACTCTGACCCTATTTACAGATCCGCTCACGAAATGACTCACAATCTCTTCCCCGAAACTCGTGGCGTGAGTGAACCCCAGATCGCCCCAGAAGTCGGTATATTGAGCGGAAATATCGAAACCTCTCACCTTGAAATGATCGCGTCCTTTTCGGCCGATGCAGATCAGGTCTACATTCTCCCGGCCGAGTTCGGAAATCTCCTCCTCGGCGCGTCGAATGATATTGGCATTAAATGCTCCGGCCAAGCCGCGGTCTCCCGTAACAATCACAAGAGCCTCCCGCTTCACCTCTCTATAATCCAGGAGTGGCTGAAGGGTCCGGTTTACGTCCGGAAGGAGAGAAACGATCATATTGGATAGCTGGTCGGCGTAAGGACGTGCCTCTTCCATCCGTTCCTGCGCCCTCCGCATTTTCGCTGCCGCTACTAGTTTCATGGCCTTCGTCACTTGCTGAATGCTCTTGACCGACTTGATGCGGTCCCGAATGTCTTTCAGGTTTGCCACGAATCTCCTTTAGGAAGCGAACGCCTTCTTGAATTCATCCACCGCTTTTTCGAGGTCACTGATGATTTCATCCGTTAATTCACCCTTTTCAGCGATAGCTGAAAGCGTGGAAGTAAAGTTGGTCTCGAGGTAGGCAATAAGCTCACCTTCGAAACGCTTGATCTCCTCCAGCGCAATTTCATCCAGATGTCCGCTGTTTCCAGCCCAAATAATGGCGACCTGATTCTCAATAGACATCGGTACATATTGATCCTGTTTAAGGATCTCTACCATCCTCTGGCCCCGCGTGAGCTGCTGCTGGGTCGATTTGTCGAGATCAGAGCCGAACTTCGCGAACGCCTCCAGCTCTCTGAACTGGGCCAGATCGAGCCTGAGCATGCCGGCAATTTTTTTCATCGCCTTGATCTGTGCATTGCCACCGACGCGGGAAACGGAAATACCTACATCAATGGCCGGACGAACGCCGGCGTTGAAGAGGTTTGTTTCAAGGTAAATCTGGCCGTCGGTAATGGATATGACATTTGTAGGGATATATGCTGCCACGTCACCTTCTTGCGTTTCAATCACGGGCAAAGCGGTAAGAGATCCACCACCGAGATCATTGCTCAGTTTGCTGGCACGCTCCAGTAAGCGACTGTGAAGATAGAACACGTCCCCAGGAAACGCCTCTCGGCCCGGTGGACGTCTCAGCAAGAGAGACATTTGACGATAGGCCTGGGCATGCTTGGAGAGGTCATCGTAGGCCACAAGGGCGTGACGACCACCGTCTCGGAAGAATTCACCCATGGTACAGCCGGAGTACGGTGCGATGAACTGCATGGGTGCTGGATCGGAAGCGTTAGCAGTCACAACGATGGTATAATCCATAGCGCCACTCGCTTCAAGCTCAGCCACCACCTGAGCCACCGTAGAAGCCTTCTGTCCAATCGCCACATAGATACAATATACAGGACTGTCACCCTCGTGAGTCTTCTTCTGATTGATGATCGTATCGATGGCAATAGCAGTCTTTCCTGTCTGCCGGTCGCCGATGATCAGCTCCCGCTGACCCCTGCCGATAGGAATCATACTGTCGATGGATTTCAGTCCGGTCTGAAGAGGCTCCTTCACCGGTTGGCGCTGGAGAACGCCCAGGGCTTTTCTTTCGATAGGAAGAGTCTCGCCCGTTTCGATGGGGCCCTTCCCATCGATGGGCTGTCCCAGCGGATTCACCACGCGCCCGAGCATCCCTTCACCCACTGGAACTTCCACAACACGTTCGGTTCGCTTAGCGATGTCACCCTCTTTCACCTTCTCACTTCCGCCAAACAGCACCAACCCTACATTGTCCTCTTCAAGGTTCAAAGCCATTCCGAACACACCGTTGGGAAGCTCGACCAGTTCCGAGCTCATGACATTTTCCAGCCCACTGATACGGGCAACACCGTCTCCTACTTCTAGCACTTCACCTACCTCTGAAACATCAATATCGAGATCGAATTTTTCGATCTCCGCTCTCAGAAGGTCTTTGATTTCGTCTGTCTTGATATCCATGTTTAGACTAATCCTATTTCCTTTATTGTAATCCGTTTTTGAGTCTGTCTAGCCGGCCCCGAATTGAACCGTCGAGAAAAAGATTCCCCATCCGTAGCTTGATTCCACCGAGCAGTCCCTCCTCAGTTTCCATGGAGAGCTCCACCCGTTTAGAAATGGAATTCTCCAGCGAAGAGCGAATGTTGTCAATCTCATCCTGGGAAAGTGCTTCCATTATGAATGCCGTCACCGGAAGAATGTCCAGCTCCTGCTTCCGTCTCAGCGAAAACCACCGATAAATGCCGGAGATTAACCGATACTCCCGCTTTTCCGAAAGAATACCGAACAGAGACGACACTAGAGGATGAGCCTCATCCCCGATAACCCTTTCAAGGATAGCACTTTTCTCACTGCCTCTTATTCTACGGGTGTGAAAGAATGCTCGAAATGCAGCATCTTTCTTGATAAGCTGTACCACCAGAGTCAACGAATGGTAAACATTCTCCACCGCATCAATCTTCTTTGAAGCGTTGAAGAGCGCTTCGCCGTACTGTTTGGTCTGGCGGTTAAGCCTCATTGACCTTACTCGCCCTGTCGAGCGATTCGTTGATTAACGCCATGTTATCTTCTTTCGAAAGATTCTTCCTGATCAGTTTCTCAGCGATCTGGATTGAGAGCGCTGCCACTTCTCCTCGAATCTCGCTGATTGCCTGCTCTTTTTCCGCAACAATCCGCTTTTCAGCTTGCGAAACAATGGAACTTGCCTTTTCTTTAGCTGACGCCTCAATCTCATCCCGAACCTTCTCAGCTGCTGCTTTTCCATCAGCCACAATAGATTGAGCTTCAGACCTTGCCTTCCCGATGATTTTCTCACTTTCTGCATTAAGTTGCTCAAGCTTCTGCTGCGCCGCTTCGGCCTGCTCCAGAGAGGAACGAATTTTCTCCTCCCGCTCAGATAGCGCTTTCAGCAACGGCTTCCAGGCGAATTTTGCCAGAAGCACAAAAAGCAGCAGAAAGGTGAGGATTGTCCAGACAAAGAGCCCGGGATCCAGCTGAACCAGTGGATTATCCATAATCTACCTGCTGCTTATTAGATTAACGCCACGGCAAAAGTGAGCGCCTCACCGATAATAGCCACCCCTTCCAGAAGGAAGAGAGGGAGGTTCACAGCAGCGGTGATCTCAGCAGCAGCTTCTGGCTGGCGGGCAATACTCTCCGCAGCGGATGCGGCAAATTTTCCGATCCCGAGTCCAGCGCCGAGCACAATCAATCCCATTCCGATGGGAATAAAAATTGTCGGTTCCATAGTTCAGTTTCTCCTATTGATTAGTGATGTACGTTGATGGCCATCCCGATAAAGACAGCCGACAGTAGTGTAAAGACATAAGCCTGAACAAGTGTAACAATGATCTCCAGTCCCGTGAGGGCGGAGGCGATGGGGACAGAAAACGCCGCGATGCCGAAGCCGGCGGAAGCTGTATGAAACACTTCCGAAAATATGGCGATAAACGAGAGAATGGCGAGTATGGCGATATGTCCGCCCATCATGTTGGCTGCCAGCCGCATCGTCAGAGCAAACGGCCTCACAAACATGCTGATTACCTCAATGGGAATAAGAATGAAATACACGGGCCAGGCAAGTCCGTGGGGGACAAGATTTTTCCAGTGCGTGATGAACCCATGAGCCCGCGTTCCAGCAATGATGATCGCCATGAACGTGATGGAAGCAAGAGCCGCCGTCACAACGAAGTTTCCTGTAGCTGTGGCGCCACCGTGAAGGAGTCCGTTGACAAAAGAATGATCGTCGCCCGCTTCCACCCCGAAGATGAACCGTGAAACGGCACCGATGGTGTCAAAAATAGGGATAAGACCAAGTCCGTTCGCCACAAGAATAAAGAAAAAGTAGCTTAGAATCAGAGGCGCCCAGGTATCCACCCACTTTGAACCGACATTTGGTCGAATCACCGAATCGCGAAGGAAAGAGACAACCGCTTCCAGCACATTGGCCATTCCAGTGGGAACCTCTCCTTTTTTCCTAAGCTGGTTATGAATAGGAAGAATCACAACAGTGCCGACAATGGCGGCGGTTATCCAAAGCATCAATACGTGCTTCGTAACCGAGAGATCGATACCAAAGATTGTGGGAAGATGAATAATCGGGTGATGAATATCAGAATTTGAAATGTGATGGATGATATAATCACCCACCTGATCCATCACACTTCCGGAAGTGTCTTCACCCCCTGCCACTGCCTTCATTTCGAGCTTTCGACCCTTTAAAAACTGATCTTATGAAGAGCGCCTCGAGCATATGAAGCGCTACAAAATAGACGATGAAACTAACAAGAAATGGACGTTCATTGAAAGCAGAAAAACCAACTATTACAGCAAGGTAAAATCCGTAGAATACCATCTTCGTACCGAACGCTTTCGTCATGAATGCCGTCAGCTTTTCCGGACTTCTCTCAAAGATTGCTTTCAATTTTATGAGCGTCCCAATTCCGACGATGAGAGGTACAGCCATACCCAGAAAAATCTCCATGGCGTAACGCTTTAGTATCATGGCAAAGAGTACCCAGGTACCGAGGCAAAGAAGTGTGAGAAAAATGGAGAACTTTTTGAGGCTCATTTCTTGCTGAGAATCAATTTTGCCATTTCGTAGAGACCAACAACAATCCCCGTCGCAATGCCTATGACGAAGTAGAACGGAAACGAATCGCGCCATCGATCCACCATGTAGCCAACTCCACCGATAAGCACAATGGCTCCTACCTGCACATAGACTGCACCAATGTAAGGTCCTGACTGGCGCAACAACTGAGACATCCGCCTAAAAGTGGAGGCGTTAAAGTTTTCCTTATCCTCTTGGGCGTTCAATTACTGTAACGAAGCGGAAGGGATGATTCCCCTCCCGAATCCTCAGGCACGGCAGGCTGTGATGCCTCAGGCAAAGTTGTTTCCTCGGAAGATTTGTTGGATGCCAGATCACATCGACCTTCAAAGCTCGCCCCCTCCTCGATCATGAGTTGTTTATAAATAATATCGCCGTGGACCTTGGAGTCACTCCGAAGTACCACCTTATCTGCCTGAACATTGCCGTGGACAGTCCCCCCGATCGTCGCTTCGGATGCTTTCATATCGCCTTCTACTGTGCCCGTTCTAGTCACACGAACAGTCCCTGTTGTCTGGACATTCCCCACCACTTTGCCTGAAATGATGGCGCCGCCCTTTAGGCTGATTTCACCATTGATGACAGCGTCTTCACCAATCATCGTCTCCACGTGTTTCTGACTATTTTTTTTCATTTTCCCTCACAGTCATGTATTCAGATCTGTATTCCGGAATGAAAATGGTCGGATCCACGGGTTCTCCGTCTTTCCAAATTTCAAAATGGAGGTGAGGACCACTGGTGACTCCCGTCTCCCCCAAAAGTGCAATGAGGTCTCCGCGCTTCACTCTCTTCCTTTCGTCGACAAGGTTCTGGGTGTTATGTCCATAGAGTGAAATATAGTCGTTCCCGTGAAAGAGGATAACAAGATTCCCGTACATATGGTGCCAGCCGGAAAAGACAACAAGACCGTCTGCAGTGGCGTGAACAGGAGTTTTCACTACAGCTGCCACATCCAGTCCAGTATGCTCCGGACTGCCCGAACCTTTCACTGAAAACTGCTGAGTCACGAATCCAAACGCCGGAACTTTAGACGGTATATTCTCCAAGTAAGAAACGGGGATTATCGGAGGACCATTGACACCAGTGTCTTCCATTTCACGGGGCGACGGAACACCCAAGGATTGACGGACATAGGTATCCATCTCTTGGATTCGCTGAAGATCCCTAATCAATTCCGCCACTTCCTGCCTTTCGGCTTTCATCTTCACATTTTCGGAATTGAGATGCGTTATATCCCTATACTGAGCGGCTGAATAGATAAAGGTCCCGATACCACCCGCTACAGCAAGAAAGGAAGTAAGGATCAGCAATCTTAAGCCGCCGCGGCTCAGGCGGAATTGCCTCGTCTTCTCTGCCTTTTCGGAGACAAGAAGAAGCGTGTATCTTTCTCCGGCCACGGTTACCCCTCAAATTCAGAGAGAAGCTCGAGAATACGTTCGAGATCATCATCAGAAAAGTAACTTATCTCAATCGTACCCCCTTTGCCTTTCGGGTTGATGGACACCTTCGTCCCGAAGATCCCAATCAGATCATCCTCAAGCTTCCTGATATCAGCCGATTTTCTCAGCTTTAGTTTTTTCTTTCTTTTTCTCGAAGACGCCTTACCGCCGCCCACTTGAGCCACAAGTTCCTCCACCGTGCGTACAGATTCGGCGCGTTCAACTATCCGTTTCCAGATCACCAGTAGCCGGGATTCATCCTTGACTGCCAGCAACGCTCTGGCGTGGCCAGCTGAAATTTCATTTTTTCGAAGGCTCTCCAACACGACACCAGGAAGCTTCAACAATCTGAGTGTATTGGAAATATTTGCCCGACTTTTTCCCACAGCCTTGGCAATAGCGCTATGAGAAAATTTGTACTTATCACTCAGCTGAGCGTAAGCCTCCGCTTCCTCAACCACATTCAGATTCTCCCTCTGAATGTTCTCAATCAAGGCTATCTCCATCATCTCGGAATTGTTTTCAATCTCCAAAAGATGAGCCGGTACTTCAGTAAGTCCAGCGAGTTTCGCAGCTCGGAGTCTCCGCTCCCCCGCCACGATCTCATATCCTTTCCCCATCGATCGGACGGTGATTGGCTGAATTATCCCTTTTTCCTTTATGGACTTCGCCAAGTCATTCAGAGTTGACTCATCAAACGCTTTTCGGGGCTGATGGGGGTTCGGTAAGATCAGTTTGATAGGAAGATGCAGGATGGACTCGGACGCCAATGTTTCATCTGTCGTTTCACGAATGAGGGCGTTTATACCTCTACCGAGTCTTTTGGTTGCCACGATCGAGCATCTCCTGAACTAAAGTTAAGTAATCTTGGGCACCAGGGGAATTCGCCTCGTAAAGCAGGATAGGTTTGCCGAAGCTGGGTGCTTCACTGAGGCGGACATTGCGCCTGATCATTGTGCTGAAAGTCTTACCATCGAAATAGTCCCTCACCTCCTCCGCGACCTGCTTGGAGAGGTTAAGCCTGCTGTCGTACATGGTTATGAGTACACCCTCTATTTCCAGCTTTGGGTTGAGGTGCCGCTGCACAAGACGGATGGTCTGCAGGAGCTGACTCAAACCCTCCAACGCAAAATACTCACACTGGATCGGGATCAGGACCGAATCGGCAGTAGAGAGTGCGTTGAGTGTAAGGAGTCCGAGTGACGGCGGACAGTCCAGAAGAATATAATCGTACTTTTTGATCTGGCGTTTGATGCATTTGTGCAAACGGTATTCCCGGGCCATCATTCCCACAAGTTCAATTTCGGCACCGACAAGATCGTTTGTACTCGGAACAATATCAAGAAAATCGAGCGATGTTTTCCTGATCCCCTTGGACATCGGTTGCTCCCGAACAAGGATATCATAGATCGTCGCCCCGGATGGTGAAAACATTTCTGCCAGTCCGGTGGTAGCATTGGACTGTGGATCGAGATCTATCAGCAGCGTTTTCAACTCAGAAACGGCGAGACTCGCAGACACATTGATAGCTGTGGTGGTCTTTCCAACCCCACCTTTCTGATTGGCAAATGCGATTATCTTACCCATAAGATTCCGATCGTGTGAGGAGATCGAATTTAACCCGAGGTTCACCTCAAAGCAAGGTGTCTTCCCTCATCTTCCTCGTCGAGAAACATCCCAATTTGTTCTTGCCGAGGCGGACGCACTCCACCTATATTGCACACTCGAATTCCACCTTGAATTGAATATGCGAAAACCTGTTGTTCTAATCACCGGCGCTAACGGCGAGATCGGTCATGGCTTGATCAAATCAATTGCGGCCACAAATGATTCAAGTGTTGTCGCCTTGGATCTCGATCCCCTTGATGATGATTTGAAACCGATGGTTATAGACGCGGTGACCGCCAATATTCTGGACAGAAACAGCCTCGAACGAATTAATGGAAAATATGAGATTTCAGAGATCTATCATCTCGCTTCGGTTCTCAGCACTCGGGCAGAATTCTCACCTCACACTGCCCATGACGTCAACGTGGGAGGCACTCTGAATCTTTTAACGATTGCCGTGGAGCAGGCGTCAAGCCAGGGGGCGGCGGTAAAGTTCTTTTTCCCAAGCTCCATCGCTGTTTATGGCCTCGGCGGGACGGAAGAAAAAGAGCGTGTCGGAGCAATCAATGAAGAACAGTTCTGCATCCCACAGACGATGTACGGATGCAATAAGCTGTACTGCGAGCATCTCGGCCGCTATTATTCCAACTATTTTCGGCGACTTTCGGCTGCGAGTGAGAGTGGCAAGGTGGATTTCAGATCGATTCGATTCCCAGGCATCATCAGCGCTGACACAATCCCTTCTGGCGGCACCAGCGATTTCGGTCCGGAAATGATCCATGCGGCCGCTCGGAATAGGCCCTACAGATGCTTCGTTCGCCCCGACACCACCATGCCGTTCATGACCATGCTCGATGCTGTAGACGCCATTAGAAAATTGATGGCCGCTAAAGCAGAGCATCTCACAAAATCTGTCTACCATCTCTCCTCATTCTCCGTCTCAGCTCAGGATTTTGCAGACAAAGTTACTTCGCTTTACAACACCGTTTCTGTAGTGTTTGATGTGAACGACAAGCGACAGACAATTGTCGACAGCTGGCCTAAATATATTGATGATTCAGCCGCCAGGCGTGACTGGGGGTGGTCGCCCCGTTACGATTTCGATTCGGCGTTCGAGGATTACCTTGTACCAGGGATAAATCAGCGGTACAGCAAGTGAAGATAAGGCTCTAGGAATATTGGAAGGCAAGGTGTGAAGTGGTGGGAGAATAACGAGGAGAAGTAATGGATATAATTGGACCAAGATTGAGAGAAGAGCTGAACGAGATTCGTAATGCAGGACTGTTCAAACCAGAGCGGGTCATCCAATCCCAGCAGAGCGCATCCATTCAGGTCAATGACAAAACTGTTATCAATTTTTGTGCAAACAATTATCTTGGACTGGCAAATCATCCCAAGCTTATCAGGGCGGCGAAGGAAGGAGTCGAGAAGTGGGGCTTCGGGCTCAGTTCTGTCCGCTTCATCTGCGGCACGCAGACGATTCACAAGGAGTTGGAGGGGAAGATTTCTCAGTTTCTCCAAACGGACGACACCATCCTCTACACGTCGTGCTTTGATGCCAACGGCGGCCTGTTTGAAACACTTCTCGGCCCCGAAGACGCCGTCATATCCGATCAGCTCAATCACGCTTCCATCATTGATGGCGTACGCCTCTGCAAGGCGGAGCGGTTTCGGTACCAAAACAGTGACATGGATGAACTGGAATCAATCCTGAAAAAGACTCAAGACTATCGAACGAAACTCATCACCACCGATGGTGTTTTCTCCATGGATGGTTTCGTGGCGAAGCTCGACAAGGTCTGCGATTTTGCAGAAAAGTACGGTGCCCTTGTCCATGTGGACGATTCGCACGCCACCGGTTTTTTTGGTCCCACAGGAAGAGGTTCCATTGAGCATCGTGCTGTGATGGGGCGGGTCGATATTGTCACCTCAACTATGGGAAAAGCGCTAGGTGGCGCCAGCGGCGGATTCACATCTGGAAGAAAGGAGATTGTAGAAATCTTACGTCAGCGCTCTCGACCCTACCTGTTTAGTAACACAGTCACCCCGGCCATCGTATGCGCCACTATCGCCTGCCTCGATATGCTTTCAAGTACCACTGAGCTCAGAGAAAAACTTGAGAAAAATACGCTCATATTCCGTGCAAGATTAACGGAGGCAGGATTCAACATAAAACCCGGAGTCCACCCCATCGTTCCCATCATACTCGGAGATGCCAGACTTGCCCAAGAGATAGCCGCCGACCTTCTGAAGGAAGGGATCTATGTCATCGGTTTTTCATTCCCGGTGGTACCAAAGGGGGATGCGAGAATACGCGTGCAGATCAGTGCAGCACACACGGAAGAACATCTAGATCGGGCCATTGACAGCTTCATCAAAGTTGGGAAGCAACATGGAGTGATGTAGCGTCAGAGTGAATTGATAATGTAAATATGAGTTCCAGCTTACGGGAGAAACGGACATGGCAACATCAATAAGAAAATTCTTAAGATGCTTCGGCACCAACGGAACGACGGCTAAACTTGAAGAAATCCATTAAAATGAAGGAGACTCCGAAACATGAAACAGAAAACTGTCTTAGCCGCACGGCTGACTTTCACCGTAACAATCATTCTCGCGGGCTGCGCACCGACCCCCGAAACTGTTCTTCCATCTGAGCCAGCGGGAGAGCAAGAGATGGCGGCCAGCAAATCCAACCCTTTCTACCAGGAAAGCACACTCTACCTGAAGTATCCTCCCTTCGATAAGGTTAAGAATGCCCATTACGCCCCGGCTTTTGAGAATGGGATGGCCGATCACCTCGCGGAAATAGACAATATTGCCAACTCGAAAGCGGCGCCAACGTTTGAAAACACCCTTGTTGCCATGGAGAAATCGGGCCAACTTCTGGATCGGGTGGCGACGGTCTTTTTCGCTCTTGCGTCAGCCCACACACACGACAGCCTCGAAACCACTCGTTCGGAGATGGCACCGAAACTTTCCGCCCACAGCGATAAGATTCTTCTGAACGAAAAACTGTTTCGCCGTGTAGAGGCGCTCTACAACGATCGCAATGAAATGGGTCTTGAAGCGGAAGCTGTCCGGCTTGTGGAGGAGACCTACAAACAATTCGTCAGATCGGGCGCCAAACTGTCGGCGGAGCAACAGGAGCGCCTCAAAAAAATCAATTCCGAACTTGCCACTCATCAGACAACCTTCAGCCAAAATGTACTGAAGGAGGTGAATGACCTTGCCGTTGTGATCGATTCACGGGAAGAGCTGATGGGGCTTCCAGATGCCATGATCGAAGCGGCGGCAAAGGAAGCTGAGTCCCGGGAGATGCCGGGCAAATATGTCATTACGCTTCAGAACACCAGTGGACAGCCTCCTCTCTCCTCACTGGAGAATCGTGTACTGAGGGAGCGGATACACAAGGCATCCCTCTCTCGCGGAAGCAGGGACGGAGAGTTCGATAACCGCGAAACATTTACCGCCGTGATCAAGCTGAGAGCTGAGCGGGCCCGACTGCTCGGTTATGAGAATCACGCGGCCTATATGTTGGAAAACCAGACGGCCCAGACCCCCAATGCCGTGAACCGAAGGCTGGCCGATCTCGCTCCTGCGGCGGTACGTAACGCCGATCGTGAAGCGGAAGACCTGCAGAAAATGATTGATGCCGAAGAGGATGGTTTTACGCTTGCATCATGGGACTGGGATTTCTACAGTGAGAAGGTAAGACAGGAACGTTTTGAATTCGACGAATCTCAACTCATGCCCTACCTTGAATTGGACAACGTCCTTGTGAAGGGGGTCTTCTACGCCGCCACACGCCTGTATGGTCTCACCTTTAAAGAGAGGAGTAACCTTCCTGTTTACCACCCTGACGTCCGCGTGTTCGAGGTTTTCGATAGGGACGGCTCCACGCTAACGCTCTTCATTTTTGATCCGTTCGCCCGATCGTCGAAGCGGGGCGGAGCTTGGATGAATGACTATGTTTCACAATCTCACTTGATGAACCGGCAACCGGTGGTGGCCAATCACCTCAACATTGTGAAACCTCCGGAAGGCGAACCGACACTCCTCACTTTTGATGAAGTCACCACCGCCTTCCACGAATTCGGCCACGCACTACACGGTATGTTCTCGGACGTCACCTACCCTTCCTTTTCCGGCACTTCCGTACCAAGAGATTTTGTGGAGTACCCTTCCCAAGTGAACGAAATGTGGGCCGACTGGCCCGAGATTCTGGAGAACTACGCCGTCCATCACGAGACCGGCGAGCCGATGCCGAAAGAACTCCTGGAAAAGGTGCTGGCAGCAAAGAAGTTCAATCAAGGTTTTATCACCACCGAATACCTCGCCGCGTCTCTGTTGGATCAATCATGGCACCAGTTGCAGCCAGAGGATGTCCCCGGCACCGATGGTCTGCTCGCCTTTGAGGCTGCTGCGCTAGAATCGGCCGGCGTTTCACTCTCCACCATCCCGCCGCGTTACCGTTCCACCTATTTCTCCCACGTCATGGGGGGCTATTCTGCAGGTTATTACTCCTACATCTGGAGCGAGGTTTTAGACGCCGATACGGTGGAGTGGTTCAAAGAGAACGGCGGCTTAAACAGAGAGAACGGAGACCACTTCCGAAAAACACTGCTTTCCCGCGGCGGAAGTGAAAAAGCGATGGTGCTTTTCGTAAACTTCCGCGGGGCCGAACCGAATATCGAGCCGCTGCTGGAGCGGCGGGGACTAAAATAAGAGGAACCTCTACGGCAGCGTGAACTGAATCTGAATCAGGTGGGGCATCCCCAGGTTATGGGATGCCAGTTCAAAGCTGTAGCTGATTGTAAGAATCCTCGCCCTGAATTCCACACCGGCTGAAACCGATGACACCTCTTCGGCCGTGCTCATGCCGGCTGAAACGGATAAATCACCCACGGAAGCCTCGGCGCTGAACCGAACAATTGTGCCGTTGCGCTCCGAAAAGTCGGCACTTGCGGAGGTGAGCAGTCCCATGTAGGAAGCAACTTGGAGTGGGCGGAATACGATCCCACCAGATACGCTAGTCGGCAGGGTTGGTGCGGCCTCTCTGAAGGTGTTCATGCTTCCCACGTTCCGAAGGGCCGCGCCGATTGACAACCTTCCGTGCATGAGGGAAGCTGTGGTACCGGCATCAAAAGCAAGACCGGAACTGGCGTAAACATAGGACTCCATCCTGAGCCAGCGGACGGTTCCTCCCCACTGAAGAAAGCCGCTCCGTTTTCCCCATCCAGCTTCCACAGCGGTGCCAGATGAAATAAAGTTTGCAACCGGCTCGTCCGTTGGGCGGGAGGTTCTCAATTCAAGGCCGTCGATGGAGAGTGACCGGAGTCCTACGGCGATGGTTCCGCCCATCAGCGGTTGAACCGCCATCACCGAGTGGCCGGCAGCATCGGCAAGCCAACCGTTATAGCCGAAATAGACCTGGGTTGCGGCGTGATCTTGCACCACAAGAGCAGGATTCAGGCGGAACAAAGAAGGATCTCCAAGAAGGGCCGCGCTGCCGATGACCAACTGCCTCGGTGTGAACGGTACATTTAGAAAGGTCGTCCCTATGCCACGGACGGGTACGGCGAGCAGGAGGATGGCAAAGACACCACTCCGAATGAACATTTTTTTCATCAGAAATTGAGGACGTACGTGAAGACGTGCATCAGCCCTTCGCCGCGTCGGCTGAGGATGAGGGCATAATCAAGCTGGGCGTCATCCGGCTTCAGGAGCGTATAGTTCAGGCCCATTCCGACAGTCGGTGAAAAGTTGTTCATCCCGGCACGGACCGAAATTCTCTCCATGGGAACATACTCGCCGCCGATACGGACACGATTGGCAGACACGTGGTCGCCCACGCGGAAATAGGTGTAGTCGCCGATGAGATCAAAAAGGCCGGGACGATAGACAAAACCGGCACGAATCTGCATGGGAAACCGGTCCTCATAGGTGCTCCCTTTTTCATCGAAGATGTCACTGGTGTTCCAAGCGTAGGATGCGTTCCAGTCCTGAATAACAAAACCGAATTGAAAGTTTTTGGACTGCCGATAGATGAGTCCGGCATCGACGCCGGTCCCTTTTGCGCTGATTCCGCCTTCCATAGTGAGCAGCTGATAGAACATCTTAACATTGACGCCGAGACTGAGGTTGGGCATAAGCCGATTAGCAAAACTGACATAGACGGCGTACTCCTCCGTGGAGAACGTGTCCGTCGAGCGCGCCGATGCATCCCTCCCGTCTATCTTGTCAACCCCGGCATTGACGATGCCGATACTGAGCCCTGCAGTAGGTGGAAGCTTGGCGGAGAACGACGCCGATACAAGGTACCGGTCCAGCGGGAGAAAGTGGTGAAGAACTGTTGCATTCCTCTTTTCCAGAAAAGCGACGGCGGCGGGGTTGTGGTAACCGGGAAATCCATGGTCAAGCGCCGCCGTGAATCCCCCACCCATTCCCATGGAGTAGGCAGTGGTACCTAACCGGAGAAAACTCCCGGCATAACCGGCGATCCCTTCAGCCCGCAAAAAGCCGGACACCATCAAAAGAGCGAGAAGGGCGGTGCGTCCCGTCTTCATTTTACCACCACCAGTTTTACCCAGTGAGAGGTATCATCGTAGAAAAGATTGCAGAAGTAAGTACCGTTGGCCACAAGATTTCCGTCATCATCACGGCCGTCCCACTTGAGGGCGCCCTGTCCCTCTCCCCGGGTGAAGTCGATGGTTCGGACCGTTTCCATGGTAAAACTGAGAATAGTCAATCGAATGAGGCTTGACTTTTTCGGAGAGTAGTGGAAACGGACGTAACCGTCGCCGTCCATTCTGTTATAAACTGTTGGAGAAAATGGGTTTGGATAAGCGTAGGGAGTGTCCGACGATTCAATGGATCGAAAGATTCGCCAGATGGCGCTGTCGGAACTAGGGATACGGGACCTCGCCATTCCGTCGCCGGTACCGACCCAGAGAGCTTCTTGTTCGTAATAAGGTTCCCTGTCATCATGAACCACTGCATAGACATCATTATCAATCACCTGATCGCTCCGGGCTTTATCGATAGCAGGACGGTAGTTGGCGAAACTCTGACCGTCAACCGTTCGCCAGAGGCCGTTGCGTGTTGCAATATAAACGAGGTTGTCCAAAGCAAAGATATTGTAGCCGTATTCCCCCTGAAGCAGGGACGCTGTATGCCATGTTTCGCCGTCATTGTGGCTGTAGCTAATTCCGTTCTCTTCTCCAGCCTGGTCCGCAGCGCGGGTTACAGCCCAGATGGTCCTCTGGCCATCCCATTCCTGTTTGGCCATTCCCACCACCCAGTTTCCGCTCATGGATTCCAGTGGGAATGAGTAGTGCTTCCAGTCAATACAGCCAAAGTCGTCCATGATACCACGGTTGACTCCGCTAGCCGTACCGGCCCAGATGGTGTCACCATAAGCGATTACCGAGAAAACTTTGTGGTTGTGGTTCCCTTGAGGAGGGTCACGGGGATTCAGCTGGTAATTCTCCATCTGTTCCCCGCAGAGGAATTCATGCTGGTTGTCTTCCGGAAGTGGGACACGTTTCCACCCTTTGGTTATGTCACTTTTGTTGAGACGGCGAAGTCCCCCGGCCCAGTTGGCAATCCAGTAGTACCGCTCGCCGATGGCGATGTCATAGGTAACATTGTTCTGCAACACCGTAACGGGCAGGGCTCGCAGCGAAACACCGCCCCAGGTAATGGTGCTGTCTCCACTGCTGTCTTTAGGCTGATCAAAATAGTACCACGAAATATTTTCTGGAAGAACATCCTCCCCCGCATCAACCGAGAGGGCGAGCCCTCCTCCGGCAGTCTCGTCATCAATAGTTATGGCGACTGCTGTCAGTACCGTATCGGTTGGAGAAAGGTTTGGTATGGGGTCATCTTGGAGGTTACGGTTCTTCCATGCTGAGCCGGCAACGGCCACCGCCGAGATCCCCCCCTCGGGAATGGCCTTGCCCGTCTGTCCGGCAGAGACCGCCGCCGCGGTTGGGAAGGATATGACGTTCACGGAATCCCTCATGATGGTGAGCCCCCTCCCCGTTCCGAACCAGACGGAACTATCGCCCTGAGTCCGAATCTCCACGATCACATTGCTCTGAAATCCTTCCAGTGTGGTGTCCTCCTCGGCACGGGCCAAAAAGGTGTAGGGAATCTGCGCCTCCACGGCGGAAAACTGGAGAACGGCGATTGCCAGAAAGAGCCTCCTCATTGCTCGACCACCACAACTTTTGATGAATCGTCATAACCGCCTCTCCAGTCCTGCACACGGAATCGCCACTCGAGCTCGCCCGTTGAGGCGTTATACGGAAAAGAGACCAGGGAGGTAAATATCCCGTCTCCCTTTTCCTCATCACCATAGGTCATATCCCCGGTGTCAACCAGGTAAATGTAGTTGCCCTGATTCAGCATGACGCCGTCGGAAACGCGCTTCGAGGTGAAACCGACCCACTGGATATCACCCAAACCATTGGCATCTTCGGCCCGGGCACGAACAGTGATAAGTTTGGCAAGACCTGAATCCGGAAGCTCGAGGGTTTCAGGCGTGTCAATCATCAGGAAACGGGGGTAAATATTACCTAAACTGAAGGAGTCCACCAGTTCGTGACTCATCCCCCGCTCATAGTGTGCCACAATCTTGAAGTAGATTTTACCCGTTTCATCGTAAGCGATCTCGTTGGTGAGGGATGATGTCTTAATATTCTTAGCGTGGAGTCGGTCTCCATAGAGAATGTCCCCGTCGGCGCCGACGTCAGCAAGAATCACGGAATCGGGAGTGACAGCGTCTATTCGCGATGTACCAAACCATGCGGCCGTAACATACCTGATTGCATCACCATTGAAGGGATCCTTGACCAAAGCACCGAGGTAGATTCTCCCCTCTTCCTGTAGATAAGCAAAATCAATCCTTTCAACGGGATCGGTCTCGTCGGGAACCTGCACTGGTGTTGTACAGGAAAGCCACCAAAGACTGATTGTGAGAAGGATATACCTGCGCATCAAGCCCATAAACCCGGGAATATAGAGGTGGTGATACAGTCTTTCAATTACTTCCTACCATATATGTGATGCAGGAGAAGCGTTCCAACAACATCAAGGCTCTCGGGACTGCATTTGTCCGGCGTATCCTCAACGGTGTGCCAGTAATTGTCCTTGCCGAGACCGTAGTCAAAGTCGATAATATCGATAGATGGGATTCCACCCACTTCATAGAGCACCACATGATCATCCTCCACAGAGTAGGCAGTTTCCCGACTGAATTGTCCCAATCCGAGCTCTTCTGCTTCTCCCCAAAGCTGTTCCACAAGATCGGGCGCCTGGTTTTTCGAGTTTCCTTCCACAGGGAGCTGAAGATCACTGTCTCCCACCATATCAATAAGGATGCAGTACTCGGGAGCCGGCGGTGGGATATTCCGGGCCAGATGACGTGACCCGTTGAAAAAGCGGACCAAATCTCCTGACTTTCCCATATCCTCACCATCAATAAAAACAAGATCGATGCCGACAGGGGGAGGCGTTTTTGATAGTTGATGAGCCAGTTCCATCAGCACTGCGACGCCGCTGGCGCCGTCGTTGGCACCCAAAACCGGCTTTGATCGATTTTTTGGATTCCTGTCCTGATCTGCCCAGGGCCGTGTGTCCCAGTGAGCGGCAATCCAGAATCTTTGTTTTTCTGAGGGCCGAAAACGGGCCAGTACATTAGTCAGTTTGTAGAGTTTACCCGTGTAGGCGTCCGAATGGGAGAACGACTGTAGAAGCACCGTGTCAGCAAGGGAGGAGACAGTATCAATAATGTGACGAAGCCCCTTGCGATGCCCCACCGTCCCCGGGACCCGCGGCCCAAAATCACACTGCGCTTCAAGATAACCAAATGCGCGCTTTTCGTCAAACTCCGGAACCTCCTGCCCGAGAGCCAGTGTAAAAAAGAAATAAAATACGAATGTTCGCCTGTTCATCATCCTCTGATAGGAACGTTCACATCGAAGCCGAAATCCCGATCGACTTTCCTCCCGACGATCTTGGAATGGCTCTCTCTATACTCATACCAGATTCCTCCGGTAACATTTTTCCCGAACGTGTAGGAGATTCGGGGCGACACCTTCCACGAATTTCTTCGGTCTGTAACTGAAAGATCGTATTGTACATCATTCCGTTCCTCGGTGGTGGATTGAGAGTAATCAAACGTGAGCGTGAAGTTTATGGTATTCTGGAACTTAAAATCACGGAAAAACGGAAGCGGTAGATTAAATCCTCCCCTATGGGCGTAGTTACTGCTAGCCGTCCATGTGTTGTCTGTTCGAACTCGCGTACTGTTGATGCCACCGAATCTGTTGTCCATTGTCTTCACAATGGCATAACGACTTGAGAGGGTTGTCCCCTTTTTTGACGACATGGAGAAGCCCACCAAAGGTGAAAAGGAAGAGGTATACTTGGATGTTTGAAGATCGCTGTTCTGCCATGCCCGGGTCTCTTTCCCGCTGAAACCGTGCTCAATCGATGCCGACCGGGCGATCTTGTTGATAAGTGGGAGTTTCTCCATACCCGTCAGCCGGATGTTCCATCCCGGCATCGGCGTTCCTTCGTTCCCCATGACACCCTGCGGCAGAAAATCCCGAGTCTGTGTTTCGGTCCGCACCTGGTTTCCGTCCACACCCCACGCCTTGTTTCGGGCAAAGTTGAAAGATGTATTGATCTGGCGCGTGACGGCAACTCCCGACCGAACGGAAAGATCTCTCTGCCACTGGCGGGAACCTGTATTGACGCCTACCTCTTCACTGTGGGAGAGCCCGTGGTCCTTTTCAAGCCCGAGGCGGTAAGGGATACTGGCGGCACCGAGGACGCCGAAAGCATTCTCAGACCTGTTTTCACTGTAGGTGATGCTGATGGGGTTCACTTTGCTGGCACCGGAGTGGAGGAGCTTCAGCAGTTTCTCAACCTCTGGGTTAAGGGGCTTTTTTTGTTTTTTCTCCTCTTCCTGGGCGGCCTCTCTTGTTCTTCCCCGACCCCGTCCCCGCCTTGCCGGACCCCCCCGACCTGTGCTAGAAGTCGGCTTGTAAAAAACCTCTACAAGTGTCTTCGGTGTTAGACTGATTGACGTGGAAACTCTCGACTGCGCCGCTATGGTAGCGCCCTCCTGTGTGCTCTCCAGCGGCTTTGCCCACCGATAGTTGGACGTGTAGCTGACGTTGGGGCGCAGCCATTCCGCCAATGGGGGCGCGAAACTTGTGGTCGTGCTTTCATTGGTGTCCGTCACCTTCCCCGGATTCATGTCGCGGACCGCTTCCATATACCGGTTTCGAAAGTGATCCATGTCGCTCTTTACTACTTTTGTGTAGTTGGTGGTGAGGTTCTCAAGAATCTTGTACGCTAGTCTGAAGTTTCGATCAAGGCCGAGGTTGTACTGGGTTTTCGATTCACCAACCCTGGGTGTCGATTCATTCAGTGTCTCGCTCACTTTGGCGGTAACGTCCAGGGAAGACGGGGTGTAATAGAGTCGAGTTTCAGCCAGTTTCTTCCCGAATAGGGGTAGTTTCTCAAGACGGCGGAGTGGCATGACATAGTTGTTTCGTCCGAAACTGAGTGTGTAGCCCGTACCTCCGGCATTGTTCCTGTTCAACCGCTCGGCTGTCTGAACATCGGAATTCATGCTGCGGCCGGACGAGTAGTTAAACTTCAGGTTGTCCAGCGTGTACCGAGTGAGCCAGTTATCTGACTTTGATGTCTTGGAGAAGGAAGTACTGTACGAGAACTGCCGCGCTTTCGTAAGGATGCTGTCTGGCGCCATTCTGCTAGTGAGACGAATGTCCGTTCCGGGCGCGTATTTCGGTGTGGTGAGGTTGTCTGTGAAACTGACGTTCAGGGGGATCCTGATTCCCCAAGATTGTGGCAGGAACTTGTTGACTTGAAGACGGGTATCGGCCCGGAACCGCTCGGTGGTATTACCCGACCCGAGTCGTTCCTGAAGGACATGAAAGTCGGCGTTCTTGCGGTTATAGGAGACGGTAGCGTTCCCGATGTCTGCAAAAGCGAGCTGTGACTGAAAGCGAACGGCGCTCCCCACATCCTTTCGAACGCCGGAAAGCCTCAGTTCATCGAGCCACACTTCGCCGGAGATAGGCTTGGACCGATTCCTGTTCCTCACCCCCACCACGAAGTACTGGATTCTTGACAGGGCTGGATCACCGTAGATAGCGTACTGACGAAGCGTATCCTTCCCAGCATTGGCGGTGGCGTGGTATACTTTTGATGAATCGGTGATGGTGAAACGGTCGTTCTCATCGAATTTCCGGTACTCCTCCTTCTGCCGTTTCAGGCCCGTGAGGAAGTCTAGGTCGAGCTCAAGATAGTTGCGCCGCTCCGCCTTGTCCCACCCTTCGTAGACCGGGTAGCTCACCTCGTAGTAGTCATCCCCGCGGCCGAAGCGGAGAAAGAAATCGACATCCGTGTCGTTGGAACCGATATCATCGCCGTTTCCGTAAATGAACATCCGCATCTTCTTGTAGGTAAGATAACTCTGGGCACGGGCGCCCTTAAGCTCCATGATATTCTTCTGCGCAGCCCCCTCGTATCCCGGCGCCAAATCGTTAAATTTCAAAACGAGGGACTGCTCCTTGAGCCGAATTTCGTTCAGCCTATCGTATTCTCCCTGCACCCCTATCTCTCGAACACTTCGGGCGTAATCGGTGTTATCTTCCGTGTTGATTACCGTCACAGCAAAAGTGCTGTCGTCTTTGATATACTCCGATATATCGTTCATGCGGACTCCCAGTTCCTGCCATTCGTTTCCGACGATCTCCGCTTTGGCTATCTGGATCATTTCTTTTTCGCGGATTCCCGACAGCGTAAGGCGAAGAAACTTGATAGTATCCCAAGTGATGTTTCCGTTCTCTCGCGCCATGCGGAATTCATTCAGTGGAATTCTGAAGAGACGCCACTTACCCATTCTTGTTTCGTTGTATCCGCCCTGATAACGCTCCCAATCCTCACCCATGGGGTTAAGATCGAACGAGGCCGAAAAATAGTCATCTTTGGCATCAAAGTTTCCATCCCGATTAATGTCTTCCGTATCTGGATAACGGGCCCCTTCCATGGGCCGGTTGGCGGTTCCGTTCCCTTCGGTTCCGTTAATACCGCGGTACTTTTCCGGCCCCTCCGCGTCTTCCTCGCGGAACGCCCAGTTGTCGCCGTTGGGATCGAGGGTGTCTATGTCCGCACCGGTGTAGATCAACTCCGCCAGCAACGGGTCCATCAGCGCCTGGGAATAGGTGACACTGTCAGCGAGACACCCACCGTAGCCGTCTTCGAACGAATCTGTGCAAATGTCGAGTCCCGTGTCCTCGTCATCCTCAAGGAGGGTGTTTCCTGTCAGCAGTCCCGCTTCGGGACGATCCTCCGTGTCCATTATGCTGTTTCCGTTCTGGTCCTCACTGATGAAGCCGAGATCCACCGTCATGGAAGCGTTGGTGTTGTCCGAAGTCAACAGCCAGATTTCGAAAAACTTGCTCTGGGACTGATTGAAATCGCTGGAGTAGAGCGTGGTGGTAATGCTTGCCCAGTTGGAATCCGGATCCACAGCCTGGCGGTGCGCCTCCCGTCTTTGGTAGTTGAGTACCAGAATATCAGTAAGCTGGTTCTGTGCCCGAATGCTCGTCTGCTGGTTCGGCCAGATGTCCTGTGTCAGGACTTGCGTCCACGGATTATACCAGAACATTTTGGAACGATATTTCCAGTTCCTGTCGAGGGGTTTGGAGGAGGGCGACCAGAACCGGCGCCGAACACCAAGGTTGGTGGTCCGCTTGGAACCTTCAAAATCATCGATAAAGGCGATCCCTTCCTGGTCTCCCGTGGCGGAATTGTTCACCGGGTTCGGGTTTGGCAGCACCTGGGCGAATTCCCCTTCAAAGTTGAAGCTAGATGGTTTGTCTGTCTCGATAAGCGGCAGCTTGTCCAGCGCCCTGGTGAGACCATCCAATTCCATGGAGTGGCGGCCGTTCAGATCCCATATAAAGTTTCTTGTTGGTTCATACCCCACTTCAATCTTTTCATTGATGACTGACTGATCATAGTAGAGAGCGGTAGCGCCGAGAAACGATTGGTCGCCGAAGTCCATTTGGGCACGTGCACCGACTATACTCTTCTTGTCGAAGGCAACCAGGTCATGTTTGTCAAAAAGCACTTCCAGGGACGCGCCGGGCTCGTTGTAGGCTTCCGTGAGAAAGGTGAGGGTACCGGTAAAGTAATCGATTATATAGTCCTTATCCTTCTGAAGGAGTACACTGTTGAGGTACACCTCTTCACTTCCCTCAACCAGCATAAAGCCCCCGAGGTTCATGGTGGCGCTCTTGTTCTGGTATTTTGCACGAATGTCAAACTGGGACTGCTGGCGGATAAGCTGATCACTCAAGCTTTTGTAAACCGCCGCCGAATCCGGCAGTATCTCAGACAGCTCTTCACTGGAATTCCCCTCTCCAAAGAACTGGTCCGTGCCTGCCAGAGGATCCACTTCAAACGGGTGAAGCATAGGGAAAAAAAGTTCTCCCGTCGTCAGGTTCACGATATTGGGATTCATCTTGTCGATGATATCGTCCGGCGTAAAGTTGGCGTTGGCATCAAGACTGTCAAGCCCGAAAAGGTTCAGGAACGTTTTGCCGCTCTGTTGATCTCGCTCGTTGTTTCCGAGGCTTCCATTCTTGAACGTAACCTGGAGCTCGAATCCTTCCGGTGTAATGTTGGAGGCACCGATGTAATAGACGTTCTTGAATTCGAGGGGCCATGTTGGGTGGCCGGGATTGGGTGTCAGCGGTTTGATCAGTTTCAGGTGGATGGTGTCACCCTCGGCCACCCCGGCGCTCAGTTCACCGATGGCCCTCACCACTTCCGAACCACCCCGTTCAATAAATGAGTAGGAGACAGCCAGAATTTCGTTCTGAATCGGCGCCACGAGTCGAACGTAACCGAGATCCTCACTCACAACATAGTCCTGATTCCGGATCAGCCGCGTAAAGAAACTTCCCTCCGTATCTTCCCTATTCCCTACCTGGGCTTCGTCCCATTTTCCTGTTGCGTCATTCTTTCTTGGATCTACGTAAGCGAGACCGTAGATGGTGCCCGACCCAACGGCAGCTCCAACCGACTTATAGATCTCAATCTCGTTAATGACGACGTTTCCAATCCGATGCTTCCCTTCCTTCAGGGGATAAAAGCCCGGTAGCCCAAGGATGCCCGTCTGACCGGCGATGGGAGCGCCATCGTTATCGAGTACCAGACCTCCATCGCGGAACAGCTTATCAATGAAAAAATACTGATTCCTCCTATATTGGTAATCGGGGATTACCTGCTCCTGCGCCGTGGCTCCCTCCTCAAATTTTTGTTTTTCCTTCTTCGTTCGCTCAATGGAGGCGATGGACGTGATGTTGACTGGCCCGAGCTTCATGAGAGATTTGATGCCAAACAGTCCCTTGCTCTGCCCCGAAAAAGTAACAAACTGGGTAGACGGCAGTGAGAGTGAGATATTTCCCGCCTCGATTCCCTGGACAATCTCGTCCTCTGTCCCAGTATAGTTGATCCGGATATTGTTTTCCCAGTCGAAATCCCGCTCGCTGTTATAGTTCAAATCAACGTGAACGCGGTCACCCACCTTCCCCTGAACCACGATCTGCTGCGTCTCATCAAATTCGAAGTGTGTGGTCTGGGACTCACGAAAGTTGGACCGCGTTAGTTCCTGGTCCTGAAATACCAGTTTCCCATTTAAGGTAACATTCCCGTTTACCGTCAACGTCGCCCTTCCGAGCCGTGTGTCTACCGCCATCAGCTCATATCCCTCCCCGGTGCCGAGGGGTCCCACCGCTTCGCCGGGGGCGGGCCGCTGCGTCATGAAATTCCTGATCCTGTTTCTCCTGATACGGTTTTCCACGTACCACTCCAGAGATGTTTCGAAAGGGAGGTGGTAAAACCTGTCGTACCCGCTCTCGTAGAGAATGATTGTCTTTCCGCTTTCATCGAATCCCGTCCATCGGTCGATCTTTTCAAATTGCACACTGAAGAGTCCGCGAAGGGCAGTGACCGAATCCATGGAAAAAGCCGAATAATAGGGGAGATAATCAAAGGCGCTCACCATCCAGTGTGATCTGACCACCGGGGTGACAGGCCGTTTGAACTGGAGAGAGTCCTCCTGCTGGGCGTTCAGGCTGGCACCATTTACGCTCAGGATCAGACAGACTATTCCTGCTTTCCCGGCGAATAGCCGGAGAAGTCGATTCATTTCGTCTCCGATACGTATCATTACACCCCTGAAACAACATCGGTTTGCCGTTCAGGAGTTAAGCAGGTAGCACTGTGGCTATAAGGGGGTTCTCCTAGATATTGGGAAGTGTTTCCGCGATTATACTGTTTTGCCTGAGTTTCTCAACGAGACTCCGGACAGCCTTACCTCGATGGCTGATCCTGTTCTTCTCCTCATCAGAGAGTTGTGCATAAGTCTTTTTCATGTTTTCCACGGAAAATACGGGATCATACCCGAAACCACCAAACCCTTCCGGTTTCTCAGTAATTACCCCTTCTACGGTCCCTTCAGCGGAGAGTTCCACGTTGCCGTCGACAAAAGCGGCCACAGTTTTGAAGCACGCCTTTCGGCGGTGCGGGGGGACGGAAACCATTTCATTAAGGAGCTTGTTGATGTTGTCTTGATAGCTGCAGTTCTCCCCAGCATACCGTGCCGAGTAGACGCCGGGGGCCCCGCCGAGGACCTCCACTTCCAAACCCGTATCATCGGAGATGGCGGCTAGCCCGGTAATCTTTGCGATGGTCCGCGCTTTCAGGAAGGCGTTCTCCTCCAGCGTCGTTCCCGTCTCTTCCACATCGGCGATTTCTCCTCGAGGGTCAAGCTCATCAAGGGAACCGATCTTCTCACCCAACGGTGAAAGGAGCTCTTTGAGCTCCGCCGCCTTATGGCTGTTCCGTGTGGCGATGACAATCTTCATTCCTGCTCCTGAAGGGCCGAACATAGACATACTGCCGGCGTCTCACAAAGGTGATTATGCGGTTGCTTTGCGACGATAGCGTTCGGTAATTTCGCGCTACGGTTTTTGGCTCGGTAGCTCAGTCGGTAGAGCAGTGGACTGAAAATCCATGTGTCGCTGGTTCGATTCCGGCCCGAGCCACAAAATCCTCGTCGACAAACGGGGATTTCTCTTAATTATACTAAAACATAGCCCGCTAAATTTTAGAATAATAAAAAGCTAGGGAAGCGTAACAAAAAAAGTAATGATCGGGTGGGTTCGAGGCGCTGTCAAGGCGTTCATTACCTCGAATTTTAATTCAAATGAGCTGAGTCTCTTCAGGGTCTTAACCAGCAAGGTGACAGTGGAATGCGGCGGCACGGTGACAAGATCGCCTTTTGCTTGGAAGTTGAATTCTCCCCGATTACTCAGAATAAACTTCGAATCGGAATAATTCTTTAAAATGACCTCCGCCACATCACTGTTACCTCTGTAACTGGCGACATCTGTCTTAATGGACGCTTCCAGGAGCGGCATCATCTCTGTCTCTCTGCCGATAAGGAGATTGTTGAACCACACCACTGTCCGTCGCTTAGTCAGAGCTTTTTTTACGGCTTCGGCTGACTTCTCTTTTGCAAAGACAAGTGTAACAGGACGGTGTCCACCCTGGGGTACTCTGTATTGCCAGTCCACCAAGCCGTGGATATCAGACGTACCCAGCATGGTGAGATTGTAATCGAGAGCAATTTGCACCGCTTCGTCAGAGTAAGTGGTGTCATTCACCACTTCAATACCATGGAGAAGTTTTTTCTT
>JAYZCL010000018.1:0-88564 GCA_036338335.1 Fidelibacterota bacterium | reverse complement strand
TTTGCAAAGAAAGAGGTTCCAAATGGATTAGACATATGTAAGAAACGTTTGTATGCACTTATTGACAAAATTGAGAAGGTCAATGTCAATGAACAGCAAATAGAGCCATTTTTACCATACATTTATGAGAAACTCAATTGGTTGGATAGAGAAAAGCTCATAAAACACTTTGTGTCAGCTGAGTTCAATAGATATTTATCATATTACAAAAACTCAAAAGACATTAACGTGGAAGCCCATGAGAAGAGAAAGACTAAAAGACAAAAAAGAAATCGAAGAAAATTCTTTAATTCAAAAAATAATAATTACTGACAAATAAACGTCGGGCTCATAACCCGGAGGTGTTGTTTAGGGCTCCATGAAACCTCATAACTAGTGGTCTATTTTGTAAACTTCTCATTGGGAAAAGGTATAATTTACCTTTGCTCCGGAGGAGGGACTTGAACCCCCAGCCTAGTGGTTAACAGCCACCCGCTCTACCATTGAGCTACTCCGGAAAATTCAACTTTTTTGAGCCCGTAAATTTAACGTCTTACCCCGCCTCACCCAAGCAGGAGTTACATCTCCTTCTCCGCCGAAAGCAGCTTCCCCTCCACAAACTGTCCGTGATCTAACTGGACACCAGTTAAATACATTACACCATTCTCATCGTGAGGTTCTCCATAAACAGCGTGTACCGATTTCAAACCTCCCAGCCACTTCCGGCTGTCAGAAACGTAGACTAGGTCTCCGACTTCTGCGGCCATGATCTTCATTTCCTTCCTTGAAAAATGAACAGTCTCCCCTTCTCCCTCAGTCAGTTTCCAAAAAACTGTCACCACTTCGCCCGGGCGATCATTTGGCTTACTTCCCTTGAAAAGTTCTCTGAGGGAATTGACGTCAAAAAGTGTGAGGCCACGTATCTTTTCTTCAGTCTCCGGTTTGGTAAAGAGGCTCACAGTAACGCCCACACCAGCACACACGACAAGATTGTATAGTGCACCAATGTAGGAATAGCCCCGGCCCGGCCTCAGTTCGATCCCGTGGGAGAGAGGTGTTATCAGGTCGGGGATGAACTGACCGAGAATCATCAGGACGGCACCTCCGAGGAACGTAGCAATCACTGCCGGTGTGGTAAACCGTTTCCAAAAAATGCCGAGAAAAACAGCAACCACCAGCGGCGGCGTAAAGGTGGAGTGAAACCAACCGTGGGCTTCGTAGATCGAACCGAACGAGTTGAAGAATGGGACCAGAATCACCGCAAGAACTTTGACTCCGATGGAGGTGAGACGGGCGATCTCTAGCTGTTTCTTATCGCTGACCGCTTTTTTCTTGAGGGGACGGTAAACGTCATTCACGATAATAGCAGAGGAGGCATTCACAAGTGTATCTGCCGTCGACATTAACGCAGCACAAAGAGCAGCGATGATAAATCCGAATACACCGGGGCTGGAAACGACATTCGTCACCGCGACGAAGACATCGTTCGGCTCCATTCCCGTTGGTAAGGCTCCCGGCGCCACATTGGAAATCGCCCTGCCAATCCAACCGGCGTTGGAGACAACAATCGCCGAAATAGGTAATATCAACAGCACATTGAAGGCGGCGGCCTTCCGCCCCTCGTTAACGCTCTTGGCTGCCATAAAACGCATAATAAGTCCCTGATTCAAGAACAGAAAACCGACGGATCCGGCAATCCCATCCTGCCAAAAGATGCCGACAAAATTAAAATCTGGCGGACTGTTGAAGTTAGCCAAAGGAAGTTTTTGGGCCGGCGTCAGATTTTCCCAAAAGGCCCGCAGACCGCTCAGGGCCGTGTGATCTCCCAGATACTGGAGTCCCAGAAAGAACAGGAGAAGTCCGCTCATCAGGAGGATGAGTCCTTGAAACAGATCTGTGAAAATGACGGACGTTTGTCCTCCAAAGTGCATATAGATCGTGGTAGCAACGGCAATTACCAGCACCGTCACCATGAGCGGAATCTCGTATATTCGGTAGAGGGCAGTCGCGAGTGTCAGGAACTGGATGGCGATGTAACCAATCATATAAAACAGGATCATCACTGTCGCCATTGATCGCGCCGTCCGATTGAACCGCTTCTCAAAATACTCCGGAATCGAACGGACGCGGGTGTAGTAGATGATCGGCAGCCAACCGAACATGAACAGCGGCATGAAAAACCAGTCGTTCATGTACGTCATGGTGGAAGAGAAACCGTACTCGTAAGCTTTGGTGGAATACTTGACGAAGCTGTGTGAGCCGATCCCCGTGGCGACGATGGAGATCGCAATCAACCACCATGAAAACCTTCTTCCGCCAAAGAAGTAGTCCGAAGTGGTCTTGCTGTATTTTCCGAAGTAGGCGCCGAATCCCATCACAATTGCGAAATACGCAAGAATGACAACTCGATCGAGATTTGTACCGACGGCGATTTCCATCAGCTGTTCCTCAGTGCGAAAAGAATGAAAAATGCATGGAGAACAGCGTAGAAAACAAAACCGAAAAGGAGAACCTTCAGCCAGCGACTGTGGCGGCGACGTTCAAGATTGAGAGCCCCCGTCCGAAGAATTAGAACCATTCCGACAACAAAGGCAAAACCACCGATACCATAGAGATAAATAAATGGAAGCCAGGTTCGGGCGAAATCAAGCATCAATCTTATCGAACTCCGGCTTCAGACTGTCGTAGGTTTCCTCTAGACCCTCTACCACTGTTTTCGTATGGCCGAGTACAGGCATGAAGTTGGTGTCCCCGCCCCATCTGGGAACAATGTGATAATGAAGGTGATCGGCAATACCGGCGCCTCCAGCTTCGCCTATATTGGCACCGAAGTTAAACCCCTGTGGATTCATGACACGCTTGAGAATCTCCATGCTACGGTCAGCGATTTCCATGATCTCCGACTTGGTGTTACTGTCAATGTTTAGAGGGTCCGATTCATGGGAATAAGGAACACTCATGAGGTGACCATTGTTATAAGGATAGAGATTCATAAGTACAAAAGCTGACGGCCCCCGGTAAAGGATCAGCGACTCTCTATCATTGTTCGACTTTGGTTTGTCGCAAAATATGCATCCCTCCTCTTTCGGGGCCTTGATATAGTCGATTCGCCAGGGCGCCCAGAGTCTATCTATCATTAGCTACTAGGGAGAAATACCTATTCTTCCTCTTCTCGTTCACTTGCAACAATGACCTTTTTCTCCATATCGCTGGGCATATATTCATAATGACTGAACTGTTCGGCGTGAGTTCCTCTTCCTCCCGTAAGAGACCTTAGGGTCGTCGAATAACGATAGAGACTCGCCTGCGGTACCTGGGCCCGAATCACCTGAAAACCGCCCTCCGTATCCATCCCGAGGATTTTTCCGCGACGACCGGAAATGTCCCCCATCACGTCCCCCATCTGCTCCTCGGGAACTTTCACTTCTATTTCCATGATCGGTTCCAGAAGGCACGGTTTGGCATTCATAAATGCTTCCTTGAACGCCCCTTTTCCGGCAATCTGAAAGGCGACATCTTTCGAATCTACCGGATGCTGCTTACCATCGTAGAAGTCCACCTTAACATCCACAACCATGTAGCCGGCAAGAACACCATCTTCGCACGCTGCATTCACACCCTTTTCTACGGACGGAACAAAGACCCTGTCCACGCTTTGGCCGACGAGAGAATTGGAAAATTCGACACCTTCGCCTCTCCCCTTCGGTTCTATTTTCATCCACACTTCCGCGAATTGGCCAGCCCCACCGGACTGTTTCTTATGTCGGTATTTTGAATTACCATTCCCTTTTACCGTCTCTCTATAGGGAACTCTCGGTTCAATCAAATCAACCTTGACATTAAACTTGTTCTTGAGCCGGTCCACCACAACCTCCAGTTGAAGTCCCCCGAGACCAGAAATAATGGTCTGTTTCAACTCAGAATCCACATGGTAGACAAAAGTAGGATCTTCTTCATGAAGTGTGGCGAGCCCCGTGGCGATTTTCTCTTCATCACCCTTCGATCTTGTTATGACGGCTTCGTGAATTGATGGAGGCGGAAAATCGATTTTCGGCAGTTGGGCATTCAGCCCCTGATCGCAGAGCGTGTCTCCAGTGTGAGTGTTTTTGAGCTTAACCACTGCACCAATATCGCCGGCGTTGAGGATTCCGGCATCTTTCCGGTTCTTTCCGTTCATGGAAAAAACCTGGCCCAGACGTTCGCTTGACTGCCTCGTCGTATTCTTCAAGTCCATTCCGCTTTTTACTGAACCTGAGTAGACTCTGAAGAAAGAGAGTTCACCCACGTGAGGTTCGCTTACTGTCTTGAACACCAGAAGACACGCCGGTTGATCTGTGGAAGCTGAGACAGTCACCTCCTCACCCGATCCGGATTTGTTCGCTGTCACGCTGGGAAAGTCCGCGGGTGATGGATAGTACTTAGCTATCAAATCAAGAAGACGGCTTACACCCACATTCTTTAGAGCGGACGTGGCAACCAGAGGAATAACACCGCCGTTCAGGATGGCGTCGTGAAGCCCGCTCCTTAACTCCTCTTCTGAAAGCCCCCCCTCGTCAAAGAATTTCTCAAGAAGAGTGTCATCAGATTCAGCAATAAACTCAATCAGTTCTTCATGCATCTGGTCAATTTTGTCTTTAAGTTCGTCCGGTAGGTCACCCTCCTCATATTTCCCGCTGCCATCAACACGATAAGTCAGGAGCGTTTTTCTCAGTACATCCGCCACCTGATTAAACCCCGGGCCTGCGTTTATCGGAAGGGTAAGCGGAAAAACACGGCGCGAAAAATGACTCTGCAGATCGTTTACGACCGCATCAAATTTCGTATGTTCCTTGTCAAGCATGGTGATGGCAAAAAGTTTTGGGATACCTCGTTCATCCGCATACCCGCTGACAATGTCGGTCCCTGTCTCAACGCCGCTTGTTGCCGGAATGGCAATGACCACCATGTCAGAAACTCGGACCGAACTCTTCGCTTCACCAAGAAAATCGAGGAAACCGGGAACGTCCTGAATATTGAGTCGCTTCTCCAACCAGTCGCAGTGGAGCGGTGTGCCGTTGGTGGAGATTTGCCTGTTTATCTCCTGCTGGTGGTAATCGGAAGTCGTTGAACCGTCTTCAATGGAACCAATTCGGGTGATCTCGCCTGAATTGTAAAGCATCGCCTCGGCGAGAATAGTTTTGCCCGACGTGCCGTGACCAACAATCGCAAAATTGCGAATTTCATCAGTTTGAATGTTGCTCATTAAGAATCCTTTCTGGCTATGCTAAGTGAAAAACCGAGCTCTGTCTGGATATCACTCAGGATATCAAGAGGCGGGAGTATAAAAACGAACGTAGGGCAAATCAAGCATTTTCAAATCGTCAAATGGTGGATTCCGGCACATGAGATTCGATGAATTCCCTCAGCGCGGGGATCACGTACTGTTCGCCCAGTTCAAGTTCTGAGAATGATTTGGCAAGGACACGGAGCCGATGCTCCAGTGGTCGAGTCTTGTTCAAGACAACAAACTGATCTCCATTGACCGTACAGTAACCACCTTCGAAATCCCCTTTTCCTTGAAGAATCGTGACGTCTATTTGATTAGCAAGCTTCTCAAAATGACCGAATAGTTCCTCCTGTTTCAAAGAAGTTTTTCCTTCCCAGATTTCTCAAGCATGGAGACAATTATCTTGATTTCTTCCACTCTTTCCCGAGGTATAACCAGAGTTACATCATCCGTATTGATAACGGCAATGTCACTCAATCCCAACAGGGTTGTCATTTTTCCATTCGAATGTATCAGATTACCGCCACCGTCAATCACCGTCCCTTCACCTTTGATCACGTTCCCCTTACCCTTCTTGGTCATGAGGTCATAGTAGGCATTCCACGAACCGACATCGCTCCATGTAAACTCGGCCTGAACAACACAGATGTTCTTTGCCTGCTCTAAGATACCGTAGTCGATCGATTCGGAAGTAAAATTGTCCCATTCCGCTTCGAGGGTGGACTTATATCGCCTCGTTCCCACCGCCTCACCGATCTTTGTCATAATCTCATAATGGATCGGCATGTTCACCTCCATCGCTTCCAGAAAGGCCTTTGCTTTCCATACGAACATACCGCTGTTCCAGAAGAAGTCTCCGCTGGCGATGAACCTTTTCGCGGCGGCGGCAGTCGGTTTTTCCGCAAATGTCTTGACACCGAAAGCTCTATTGTCCAAGAACGGTCTATTCTTATCGAACTGAATGTATCCGTAGCCGGTGTGGGCCGAGGCGGGTACGACTCCAAGAGTGGTCAGCATCTCTTCGGATTCGGCCAGTTTCCGCCCGGCTGAAAGAGCGTTGGAGAAAGTGCGGTGTCCCACTATAAGATGGTCAGCTGGGAAAACGCCCATCACTGCCTCCGGATCGTCCGCCAGAAGATGGACTGCCGCAAGTCCTATAGACGGAGCAGTACTCTTCCCGGACGGCTCAATAATAATATTCTCTTTGGGAACACCATCAATTTCACTTGAAATCGTCTCAGCAAGGTCCCGTCCCGTGATGATGTAAATCTCCTCTATGAAACGAATCTTTCGCAAGCGATCAACCGTCATCTGGAGCATGGATTGATCACCGATAATGTTCAGCAGCTGTTTCGGACGATCCTTCCTGCTGAGTGGCCAGAATCGCGTCCCTCTTCCGCCGGCCATGATGACGCCAACCATTTTATCACGACTCACGGTTGCCGGCCTCCCGGATAGGTAAGAACGATTCCATCAATATCCCAGTTGGCCCTCACTTCAATCGTGTCATTGAGTGTAGTAAACGGCTCTGGGACCAAATGGGGAAATAGTCTTCCGAAACTATAACGGCCGTTGCCGTCTCTATCTTGAAATGCACTCAGAACCCATTTTCCTTCTGAGAAATGTGCTATCTTGAACTCACCATCGGAATTTACCGAAACAGAGACAGATTCGAGGTCCTTTTCTACAGGTTTCGCTGTTACGATGGAGCCCTCGGCATAAGGACCTAGTACATTGCCAATCAGCCCCCCTGCACCACGAGCAACCCCGGTCGTAATTTCGAAGTTGAGAACGGAGTCGGCCAGTATCTGACCATCGGAAGATTCGATACCGATATTCATCAGTTTGAGTTGGTACGAACTGCGCTCACTCCATCCATTTTCCGGAGTAACATCGATCCGCGATTCTTCCACGGTTAGCACAGTCTTCACAGAACCGGCGGAGGTCTCGGTAAGAACAATGGTTGAATCACCGTCGACCAGACGGATCGGTTTGGTAAACTGAAGAACAAGGGGAGGCCCTTTCGGTTCGACCCTAATTTTTTGGTTTGGCTGCGGAAAGTGAATGGAGGGCGGAAGTGGATCGGTTTCAGGGACACGAATATTTCTATTCACCTGCTCAAGAACCTGTTCCAGCGAATCTCGAAGTCCGGTCACTGAAACGGCATAGTTATCTCCGGCTTTCAGTCCTTCTGAAAAGAAACGAAACGTCTTGCGCTCACCGGCTAACTGAAACAGGTGCCTGACTGGCATTTTAGTCCCGGACTCGGCATGGAGAAAACTCATTTTTGTATCCGGGGCATCTGTTAGATCAAACGGATTGGAGAAGCCAACTGTTCCCGAAACGGCATCGTCCATCTCCACTAACAGAACGCGGAATGGACCCACTTCCCGGCCAAGAAAAATATTAACATCGTCGACCTCCAGAGTTGAATCATCCATGACGACAGACTCATCCCAGAAAAGTCCATAGACATTTCTTGATGGAGAAATTGGCGATGGCGGAGATCCACCTTTATGCGCCACCGGCGTGTATCTTCCCGGATCAAGATAGTCAAAAGTGTACCGGCCCGAATCATCAGTTTCGGTGTAGTAGTGAGGTGAACCTAACAATAGGCTGTCATCAGCAGACTCCCCGCGGCTAAAGAGATAAACTAAGGCTGATGAACCAGTCTCCATACTGTGAATCGTCCCAGAAATGGTGCCGCTGGCGATCTCACCGCCGGTGCTGAACGCGATTTGATAGGTCCGATCAAGTCTGTTCTTACGCTCATCCATCAGGTCTCTTGTGACAGTAAGAATGTAGGTTTGTCCATCAGCCAGTTCATCAGGGAAAGTGACAGACAAAACTTCCCGGTTGAGTCTCACATCTAAAGGTTCCTGAATCGCCGGGGAAACACGAAGAGCCGACAGATTTGTCTCTTCATGTAATCTCTCAGAAAAAGTTAATTCAAACGTAAAACTTCCCTCAACACTGGTCGTTCCTGACGGCGGTGAGATACTCACAAGGGCAGGTGGTGTCTTATCTTCTGGCCCACCGGGGGGAGGACCGACAGCCGCACATCTCAAAAGGAACAAGACTCCCAAGAATAAAAGTTGCCGCTTCAACTTAAGGAAAGATCGTAGGGAATTTCTTTATTGTAGCTGATGGATCCGGGAAGCACTATAGCGGTGATAACATTTATCTGTACTCCAGCTTTCTCTGCTGCCAAAAGTGATTCCGAAAACTTGGGATCTCTATCCCACATTGGCCGAAAGAGTTTTGCGTCCGACCGTTGACAGACGAACAGGATTCCAGTCTTGACCCCATCTTTTGACATTTGTGCCAGGGAATAAGCATGTCTTGCACCCCGTTCCGTTACAGCATCGGGGAACTTGGCGACGCCGTTTTCCACAAAAGTCACCGACTTCACTTCCAGATAAAATGGCTCACCCTTTTTCTCCAGAAGGAAATCGAATCGGTGGCTCCCCACCGTCACTTCAGTTCTCACCAGTTGATATGCATCATAGATTGTAAGATTCCCTTCCTCAAGTAAATTTTTTACAAATTTATTGGGCAGCGTTGAATCGATGGAAACCCACTGTCTATCGCTTTTCACCATAACGGTTGTCCATGCCGTACGGCGGTTGGGTGATTTACCTTTGCAAGGCCGCACTTTCAGGATCGCCCCGGGGATCAGCAGTTCCCGGAGCCGTCCCGGATCGGGAAGGTGACTTTCAACTTGTCTTCCGCCAATGTCCACCACTGTCAGAAAACGATTGGGCCTCTCAACAAAACGAGCATCCTCGAGAGGACCAGCAATATTCATTTAATCTGAAAGGGCTTGGTCAAAATCAGCCATTAAGTCTTCAGCCGCTTCAATGCCGACAGAGATTCGGATAAGGCTATCGCTGATTCCGGCCGCTGCTCTCTCTTCCGCACTCATCCCTGAATGTGAAGTGGTGCACGGCCGCGTCATCAGTGTCTCTACTCCGCCAAGGCTCGGCGCAGAAATCGGGAAAACCGCATTGGCAATGAATCGTTCAGACGCCTCTAATCCGCCGGTCGGTTCAAAGGAGAGCATGCCGCTGAAACCGTCCAATAGAGAGCTGACAAGCCCTTGCTGAGCATTGGATTTAAGTCCCGGATAGTTCACCTTCGCGACAGCAGGATGGTTCTCCAGGAACTCAGCAACGGCCTGCCCGTTGATATTGTGCTGTTTCATCCGGACCGCCAGTGTTTTTATCCCGCGGTGGAGCAAGAAACAAGCGTGTGGATCGAGACTTCCGCCCAAGTGATCCAGAAGGTGCGAGATTTTCTCAATGAGGCCCGCCTTACCGATGATCGCTCCAGCGACAATGTCCGAATGACCGTTCAGGTATTTCGTGCAGCTGTGGAGCGACAAGTCCAAGCTGATTTCGGGTGGTCTGAAGTTGAACGGTGAAGCAAAAGTATTATCGATCATGGAAACAAGATTGTGCTGTTTTGCAAACTCTACCACTTTGTGAAGATCAAAGACCTCCATCAGCGGATTGGAAATGCTCTCCACAAAGATCACTTTCGTTTCAGGCTTTAGCGACGCCTGCCATTCCTCAGGAGAACCGAGGTCAATGAGTGAATGACTGACACCCCACTTTTCAATGTCATGCGTGATAAAACTATGGGTACCGCCGTAGAGTGTCCGCTGAGCCAGAAGATGATCTCCTGCTCCAAGGAATGCAAGGAGCGCAGTAGAAATGGCGGACATGCCGCTTGAGGTAACAATGGCAGACTCGGCATTTTCAAGGGCGGCAAGTTTATTATGCAGCGCGATGTGGTTCGGTGTGTTGTTAAGCCTTATGTACTTGAGATCGTGGTAATCGGCCTGATGACCGTACTCAAAAGTTGCGGACTGATAAATCGGGAGTACTACGGCTCCCGCTGGCCGATCCTCTGGTTCCCCCGCATGGATCACCTTTGATTCAATGTGTTTATTTTTCTCTGTCGCCATTATGCTATATCTTCTCCAGGGCTGTTTTCAAATCGTCCAGAATGTCTTCAGGATCTTCAATCCCGACAGAGATCCGTACCAACCCATCTGTCAATCCACGAGCGTGACGCTCCTCCGCCGGAACATCCACATGTGTCATGGTGGCGGGATGGGTGATCATTGTTTCCACCGCACCGAGACTCTCTGCCAATGCACAGAGCCGAACACTGTTCATCACTATCTTCGCAGCCGGGATGCCCCCCTTGAGTTCAAAGCAGAGCATGCCGCTGAAACCGTCCATCTGGTTCCTAGCTATTTCGTGCTGAGGATGAGACGGAAGTCCCGGATAAGTTACCTTAGCTATCTTTGGATGAGATTCAAGAAACTCTGCCACAATCTGAGCATTCTCGGAATGTCGAGGCATTCGCTGGTGGAGTGTTTTCGCACCGAGCATCGTGAGCCAGCAGTCGAAAGGACTCGGGACCGCGCCGATGGTCTTCTGGACAAACTTCATCTCTTCATATATATCTTCCCGGTCCGTAACAACGACACCGCCAATCAGTTGGTTGTGACCGCTAATGTATTTGGTTGTACTGTGCACCACCATATCGGCACCGAACTCGAGAGGCCGGAGGAAAACCGGCGTTGCGAATGTTGAATCTATTCCGAAATAAAGATTATGTTCTTTTGCAATCTGCGAAATTTCCTCCAGATCCGTCACCTTGAGCAGAGGATTGGTAGGTGTTTCGATCCAGAGCATCTTGGTCTTTGGCTGGATTGCCACCCTTACATTTTCGGGATCGGTGGAATCGACGTAGGAAAAGTGGAGATTATACTTCGCCAGAATTCGGTTGAAGTGGCGAGAGACGCCACCATAGACATCATCGGAACATATGACATGATCGCCAGGATCCAACAGCTTCAAACAGCTGTCTACTGTCGCCATTCCGCTGGAGAAACAGACTCCGTATTTGCCACCTTCGATGGCGGCAAGGTACTCTTCAAGAACCTGCCGCGTTGGATTGGCGGAACGCGTGTAGTCGAATCCTTTGTCCTTCCCGAGTTCGGGAAGGACAAAGGTGGCCGTCTGATAAATAGGTGGCACCACCGATCCTGTCGTCGGATCGGGTTCAATCTCAGCCCGTACAACTTTTGTGTCAAATTTCATTCTGTCTCCACTTGTTTAATCTCTCTATCACACTGAATTGATGGATCTCTCAAAAAGCGGAGAGATGACGAAAACACACACTTCCATTTCTCCGACACTCCACTCCCCATTTCACCAAGGTATGTCATCACTCAAGAAATCCCTGCTCCTTCATCCAATCGTCATCGATGAATTTGGATAGATAGTTCCTGATTGAGTCCGGAAGGACAACGAGGCAGACGTCGCCGGTATGAAGCTTCCCCGCAACTTTAAGCGCAGCCCAGACAGCCGAGCCGCTGGATCCGCCAATGAGCAACCCCTCTTCCTTGATAAGGCGCCGAGCGGTAAGAAAGGAGTCCTTGTCATTGGTCTTCACATACTCATCCACGAGATCATTATCCAGTACGTCGGGAATGAAGTCGTAGCCGATGCCCTCCACGAGATAGGGTTCCACTTCGTCTCCTCCACCAAGAATTGACCCTTCCGGATCGGCGCCAACGATAGTAATGTCCGGACGCTCTTCCTTCAGTCTTTTCGCCACGCCAGTGATGGTGCCGCCCGTACCAGCCCCCATCACAACCATCTTCAATTCACTCCCGAAATGTCTGAGAATCTCCTCAGCCGTGCCGTAATAATGAGCGTCTGGATTATCAGGGTTGGCGTATTGATCAAGAATATGTGAATTGGGAATCTCGGCGTTCATCTTCTTTGCGATACCGATGTGGCTCTCAGGATCGTCCCACGCCGCTTCAGTCGGCGTCCGGACGATCTCTGCGCCGAGCGCCTTAAGCACCACCTCCTTCTCCTTGCTCATTTTCTCCGGCATGGTGATGATCATTCTATAACCCTTCACAGCGGCTGTGAGCGCCATACCGATTCCCGTGTTTCCGGAAGTGGGCTCGATTAGTGTATCTCCCGGCTTGATCCGCCCGGACTTCTCCGCCTCCTCCACCATTCTGACTCCGATTCGATCCTTAACCGAGCCACCGGCATTGAGGAATTCACACTTGCCGTACAGATCACACTCGAGCTCGGCGCTCACACGGTGGAACTTTACCACCGGCGTTTCACCCACCGCTTCAAGAATCGTGTTGTATTGCCTCTTCGGTGACGTGCTCATATTCGGAACCGTATTGATTCTTTAGCCTTAAATTCTATCTAATGTTTGCAAGATGAAGCCACTCAACCAAGCTCGGATGGAATATCTCTCGTTGCAAATCTTACACACTCGGAAAGTGGCAGGAAACCAAAATGTTTCCTGAGGCGAAGGGGCGGTTCCTCTAAGTCCATGTGGATGACGCCGTATACGTTGACGGACAGGTAAACATTGAGGCGCTGGAACCGATCGGACGGCTCACCGGAAACAGCTATACTCACATTCCATACACCTTCGAAATTGTCCGGAAAATTCGTCCCGACTAACGATGGACGCTGACCTCCTCTCCAACATAGAGTCAGCTCAATCCATTCGGGGGATACCCCCCTCTGAGATTATGATTCCCTACCCGAGCATTCGGTCACTCCTCGATTCGCAGGTGCGCCGGTACGGCGACCGCGCTTTTCTTTATATTTCAGAGAACGGTGAGAATCGAGACGTCTCCTTCAACGCCTTTTTTGATCAAGTTTCCCGTTGCGCTAATTTCCTCCGGAGGGAGAAAATAGAATTCGGCGATACGGTTTCTGTTAGGGAGGCGGAAAGCTATCGGTCACTGATTCAACTGTTCGGTATCTGGGCAGTGGGTGGTAAGGCACGTCTGGATGGGAATGACTCTCTATTCCCCACCGAGGCTCACCTTTTTGATGATGCCCTTGATGAAGAGCCGAAGAGTGCCGAAATCGGACGAAAATCGAAACTGGCGGACGACTGTCTGATACTCAAGAACGACACCGGCCGTACGGTGATCCTTTCACACTACAACTTGATCGTTAACGGCATGGCTATCGCTGAGAGACTTATCTTTAATGACAACGAAACACTCGGCGCAGACGCAGAGAAAATTGATCTGCTCACTCTCGCAGGGGCCGTCATGACCGCCCTTTACACCGGCTGTCGGATAGCGCTCGGCGGAGATGAATCTTTACCCCGGGAGCAAATTCGTGCAATCTTCACACATCATCCCCCAAACACCCCGATGGCCGAATGTGCTATTGTCCCACACAGTCTTGGCCGTGGCAAGTATCGGAGCTCAACAATCACAGGCTTTTTCATGCCTGAATTGACAGGTTTCGCCAGTTTTGAAAGCTGTGCCTCCCAAGAAGAAGCGGAGTTAATCCCTGTTGGCGTCCCGCTCCATCCGTGCGAAATGGCAATCCTCGATGAGGGGGGCTTTGAACTACCCGAAGGCCAACAGGGCCGTTTGGTGGTTCGGGGCCACAACGTGATGAAAGGCTACGTGGCAGATGATGAGGCGAACCGCCATGTCTTCGCCGACGGCTGGTTCAATACTGGTTCTATGGCGAAGACATGGCGTAATGCCGATGGCTGCGTGTCATTTTTCGTTACGCCCCATCAGCCTGATCATCAATCTCGACCTCCGACCAGTTAATCCTTCTGTCATCTAAAAAGAGCATGGCGTTGATGACTGAGAGCGCCTTCTTCTGCTGGTTCCATGTCAACATCTTCACCGCTTCCTCAAACCGCTCCCACCGATAGTTCTCATGCTCACATGAGAGCCTCACTTCTTCCGAACCGACTTCCACCCCAAAAACGGGGACAAGGTTCATTCTGTCATTGTAGCTCTGATAAAATGCCGTGACATGATCCGCGGTGAATAGCCGCAACGGTTTAAGTCCAGTCTCTTCGTTGATCTCACGGAGCACAGTTTCGACGGCCGTCTCACCTTCTTCGATCTGCCCGGCCACCCCCTGCCATAAATGGCCGTATTGCTTATCGGGCCGGCGCTTCAGCATAAGGTAAAGAAGATGCCCGTTCTTGTCCTGTCGGTAGAGATAACTATCGATATGCGTAACAGAGACTTCAGTCATGTGATGAGACCAAAGCGGTGATTGTCTCCTTAGACCAACTGGCAAATGTGCCGTCTCCGATTTTCTGACGAATCTGCCTCATGAGGTCGATATAGAAAGTGACGTTGTGAAGCGAAGCAAAACGCAGTCCCAGCATCTCGTTCAATTTGAATAGATGCCGAAGGTAAGAGCGTGTGAAAGTTTTGCAGCAGTAGCAGTCGCACGATTCACTGATGGGAGTCATATCGTTTGAAAAACGGCTATTAAGGATGTTGAGTCTCCCGTCCCGGGTGAAGAACTGGCCATTTCGGGCATTGCGCGTCGGGAGGACGCAGTCGAAAAGATCGACGCCCAGGGAAACCGCTCTGATAATGTCCTCCGGTTTGCCGACGCCCATAAGATAGCGCAGTTTCTCACTGGGAAGAACCGAGTCCATCAATTCAATGGTCTCGAACATCGCCTCTTTCTCCTCACCTACCGCCAGTCCACCGATTGCGATTCCACTCCGTGCAAACGGGAGAACAGTTTCGGCGCTCTCTTTTCGTAGCGCCTTGTCTGTTCCGCCTTGAACGATGGGGAAGAAATGGGCGCATGATGAACTGAATGCATCACTCGCCTTTAAGAAATGGTGGCAGCGTTCAGTCCAGGCTGCCGTCCGCAGCACCGCCTTGTGCACTGTTTCATTATCAGCTCCACCACCTGCACATTCGTCAAACGCCATAATGATATCGCTGCCAAGTTCCAACTGCATCTCCATGGAGCGTTCGGGAGTGAGAAAGTGTTCACTTCCGTCAAGCGTCGAGGTGAAGGTGACGCCTTCATCGCTGATTTTCCTCAGTTTGGCAAGACTGAATACCTGAAATCCGCCGCTGTCTGTCAGGATAGGTCTGTCCCACGCCATGAACTTGTGGAGCCCGTTAGCGGCTCTAATAATTTCCATTCCCGGCCTGATATAGAGATGGTATGTATTCCCAAGGATCACATCCGCGCCCGCCTCTTTTAGCTCTCTGGGAGAGAGTGTCTTCACGGCACCGTATGTCCCTATGGGCATGAAAGTTGGTGTATCGATATCACCGCGTCCGGTGTTCAGGAGGCCGGTCCGTGCCGAGGTTCCCGAGTCCTCGGACAGCCGAGAAAAGGACAAATCGGAAACTAAACTAACTGTTTGCACAGAAGCACGCCGCCTCGCACTCATCTCTGGTCTCGAATGGGACGGTGCCGTCACAACCACCCCAGTAGAAAAACTCGCAGTTACCGGACAGCTTGTCGAAGTAGTAGCGAGGGATGGCAGCTTCACACAACCCTACGTCTGGTTCCAGCTTGCAGTCGGAGTCTTCTTCCCAGCAAGGTTCGCTGCAAACAGAAAACAGCGGTACCAAAAGAGCTATCATTGCTGGCCGAACTAGTTGCAATCGCACGCTGTCAGACAAGCTTCCATACTCTCAAAGGGGACAACCCCGCCGCATCCACCCCAAATAAACGCGGCGCATTTTCCACTCTTCTGATCGAAGTAATGTCTTTCGAACATGCCCTTACACGGTCCCGCTTGAGGTTCAAGCTTGCAATCAGGGTTTGCATCCCAGCAAGGAGTTTCATCACAGGCTAATATGATAAGAATAACCAATAAGACTGCTCGCCTCATTTAGAAGATCGCTTCGAACACCTCGTTCACTGTTGAACACTTTATCTGGGCTATTCCGCTCAACTTCTTCGTTCCTTTTCGCGGAACTACCGCCCGCTTGAAGCCGAGCCGTTTTGCCTCTTTCAAGCGATTTTCAATCCCTGCGATGGACCTCAACTCCCCGGCAAGCCCTACCTCTCCCATAAGAACCACATCGGCGGGGACCGGTTGATCCTTCTTACTGGACGCCACTGCAGCTATAACAGCCATATCGGCAGCTGGTTCATCAATGCGCATTCCCCCAACTATGTTAACGAAGACGTCGCTTGTACCAATTGGAACTCCTACCCGTTTCTCCAGAACAGCGGTAAGCATGGACAATCTCCGAAGATCAATCCCTGTCACGTTTCGCTGAGGCGTCCCGTAACTAGCGTTGGATGCAAGGGCCTGGACCTCAACCAGGATTGGGCGACTTCCTTCCATACTGGGAAAAACCGCGCATCCGGCGGCGTGCGAATGACGCTCCGCAAGAAACATTTCCGACGGATTTTCTACCGCTTTCATCCCCTCGCCTGTCATTTCAAAAACGCCCACTTCGTTCGTAGAACCGAACCGGTTCTTCACTGCCCTCAAGAGGCGGTAATCGTGGCGGGAGTCACCTTCAAGGTAAAGTACAGTGTCAACCATATGCTCGAGCATCCGCGGACCTGCTATCACCCCCTCTTTCGTGACGTGTCCGATGATGATTGCGCTCACTCCTCGGGACTTACAAACATCGAGAATCTTCTGACCGCACTCTCGTACTTGACTGATGGCGCCAGGCAGCGCTTCGCCGCTTTCAGCGAAAATCGTCTGAATTGAATCGATAACAATGTGGTCCGGCCGGACCTTCCTGATCTGTCGATCGATCGCTTCCCAACAGTTTTCAGACGTAATTGAAATCTTATCCCCCGCAGCATCAAGTCTCCGGGCTCGGAGGGCGATCTGTTCCCCGCTCTCTTCAGCTGAGACATAGAGCGTGGAGCCATCAAGCGCTGCCGTAGTCTGTAGAGCCAACGTCGATTTGCCTATACCCGGATTGCCACCAAGAAGCACCACCGTCCCTTTCAACAGTCCACCGCCCAGAACGCGATCTACTTCACCAATGCCAGTTGCGGCGCGTTCGAATTTTCCGTTCGTTAGTATCTCTTCCAAAGGCATGATCGGCGAACTGCCTCTTCTTAAGGACGTTCGAGCACTCGCGGGGGGAGGGGTGTAATCTTTCAGTGTCCCCCACTCGTCGCAGGCCGGACACTTGCCATGCCATTTGGAGAATTCATTACCACATTCCGAGCACAGAAAAATGGTTTTGCTTGAAACTTTAGCCATGACCGAACATGACGAAGTTGATGATTCCCTCGAGCAAAATCAAGGAGATTTACTGCGAGTCTGTTGAAAAGAAAGGTGAACCTATTGGGGTGAGGATCAGTGTCCCGATAAGCTTTCCGTCAAAAAAATAGAACGGAAGTAGCTAGAAATCAGTCCCCAGAGAGAGATAGTACTGCCACTTTGAACTTCCGTGCATGGTATAATCTTTGGCGGCGTCAAAGCGGATAATGGTATAGCCGATATTGAGTCGCAGTCCAGCACCATAGGTAGCAATGAAATCTTCGAAGTTTGTCACACCCGTGACTGGATTCGTGTAGCGGAGCTGAGGCACATCGTCCCACGCCGCACCGGCGTCAACAAAAAGGACACCCTGAATGTTGCCGAGGATCACTCTCAACGGGAAACCGAGAGCAAGATAGTTTACGAACGGAAATCGAAATTCGTAATTGGTGAGCAACACCTTTGTTCCATGCTTTTCCACAAGACGCGCTCCTCGAACAGGCAGGACAAAAATAGAAAAATAGAGGTCCTTCAAGTAGTTGCCGCCTCCTTCACTGTCCCAAATGTCCGCGTTTTCGTCATCGTTCCATCGCGCTCTGTCGCGTTCTCCGTCTGTATACCCTGTTCCGAATAGCCAGTTCTGTGAGCCACCAAGGAAGAACCGTTGAGGATCATTACCGAAGCTCATACCACCAATTGCACGAAACGCAAATGTGTAGAGCCGACCCACCCTGAAATAGCGTCGAGCATCGAACAGAAGCGTCTTGAAGTCCATATTATAACCAAGCATTGCGAGACTTTGGGTAAACTGGGCGGTAGCACGCCAACCGTCGGCAGGACTGGTGAAGCCCCATTGACTATTGTCGTAGGTCCAGTTTAGTGCATAGGTGAGAAGCCGAAGCGTCTCATCAGAAGCAAGCGAGTACTGATTGTATGCGACAAGAAGGTACTCCCGGTTGTTCAGAAAATGATTAGTCAGACCCGCACCGAAACGCTGATATCTGCTGACCGGTCGGGAAAGGGAGACATCCATACTGAGATATCTCAACCTCAGAAAATTCCATTGGGAACCAAAAACATTGGCAGTGTGATATACTCCCACATTCAGATCGTTCCTCGGCTTCAGGTAACTGTACTGCACAAAATAGTCACTGTTCTCAAGATTCATCACCATCTCGCTTCCAACATAGATACGGTGATCTCCAAGGATATCGCTAAAGGCGAAAACAGTCGTTCCCATAGCGCCCCACAGATTGCTGTACATAGCCTGTCCGCTCACCAAATCGAGGGAGAATCGAGTTTTGTATGCTTGCGTAACATATGACCCGTCCGAATTCTTGTAGTTGGAAACCGCCAGCGGTTCAATTTTCTCTACTGCTGAAGAGTCGAAAATTCCGTCGTTGTAGTGAGTATATTCCGGAGCAAAGATCCATCGAGCAAATGCGTTGTCCTCCCACTCAACGTCAACCCTCTTTATCTCCGAATCCGATTCAGCAAGGGAGAGCTGGAGAGGATCGGTGTTCGTCCCTGACTTAACAAAATTGGAAGGTCTTATATCCTTCGTTTCTAAAGTCAGTGGATTACTCAATGAATAGATATCCCAGCCGACCCCTGAGTATCCGGAAAAGACCAGTTTCTTATCGTCACTTGACCAACTCAGCTGGAAAATCCCTGTCAGCACATTGCTGACAGGCCGAGATCCACCGCTGTCAAGATCGAGGAGATGAAGATTCCAGACACCGGCATCATCGGCGGTGTAGGCAAGCGTGTTAGCGGTGTGTGCAAACACAGGAAAGTTTTCACTTTGCGGGGTCTCTGTCAGCCGTTTCAATTCCCTCGATTCAATATCCAGCATATAGAGATCTGTCTGATCATATTGATGCTGATGTATATCAAAACTGGCGGGCATTGTCAAATTTTCTCCTCTATCGGATACGAATGCGATGCGGCGCCCATCCGGGGACCAGGCAGGCTCAGAATCAGAAAAGACATCCTCCGTCAGATTCTCCAGTTTTTCGCTGTCTAAATCGTAAATGTAAATATCGCTCGCCTCGCCTTTATTGCCAACGAAGGCAATCCTGTTTCCATCCGGACTCCAAGCGGCAGTGAAGATCCCGTCCAACTCGAATGTCAGTTTCTCCTTCTTGCCACTCTCAGCGTTGATGAGGAAGAGTGCATCGGAGCCACCTGCTTTCGTGGCCAGTACAATCCGGTCCCCCTCCGGGGACCACGAAATTCCTGGTTGAAGCAGTTTCAATTCTTCAAAGTCAGGCGTCCTGTTTCCCTTTACAACTTTGTTTAAAACCTCACCATCCCGGGAGGAGATGATAATAACATCTGAGTAACCGCTCCGATCGCTGATGAGGGCAATCTTACTTCCATCGGGAGAGAGCGCCGGTGATATGTTGAAGAAGTTGTTGAGCTCTTTGTGATCAGTAATCTGTTGCGCAAAGTCTTCGATCTCGTCCCGGCCGGCAATATCGGGCCAGTACTCTTTCTTTAAATATTTATGCCACTGTTCGGTGAGATCATCAAAACTGAGGCCCATAGATTTCTGGAATGCCCGCTGTACATCCTGCCGTTTCTTCGCCTGCGCAAAAATCTCCCCCACTTTCTGCCAACCGTATTTTTCGACAATAAACTTCCAGACGGACTGCCCTCCCTTATAGGCCATATAGTAATTCAGTTCCGGGACTTCGGGAATCCTGTCATGGACTGCTACATCTCGCATCACCATATCCGCCTGTGTATCCCACTGGGTCGACAGGTATTCTGCCAGCCCTTCATTCATCCAGAGAGGCAGCACTAGTTGAACTCTGTTGGAGACAATACTCTGGGCAGAACCACCGTAAACCATATCGTTGATCATGGCGTGAACGAGCTCATGGTGAATCACGTGACGGAACTGTTCGTAGGACCCTTCAAACGGGATTGCTATTCGATTCTTAAACAGCTCAGTGACGCCGCCGACCCCCTCAGGCATATATGACGTGGTAATATTGGTCTGCTGGAAGTCATTGTGTGAATTGTAGATGATGATGGACACTCGTTTGTGGAGTTCCCAATCGAGGTAAGTGGAAACCTGATCGTAAGCCTCCTCCACAACTTCAGAGGTAAACTCCGCGAGCCGTTGTCCATCGGCATAAAAATATATATCGAAATGAGGAGACTGGATATACTGCCAGTCAAATTCGCGGTATTGAACTTTGTTTTGTCCAAACCCCTGAGAATAGGCATGCCCGCAGAGCAAGAAGAATGGTAGCGCTATGGCAACAAGTTTTTTCATCCTTTCCATTCTACTTTACTGAAGATTCAATAGTTCCATGAAGCAATAGTATGATATGGCAGTTAAACATAGGGATAAAATGACCGAGAGTCAAGGGAGAGTGGCGCATTATTTCCCACATTTTGTTTGATTAGCGAAAGTCGATAAACTAAGTTCGTCGCTATGAAGCTTCCTCTGTACTTCATATCAGATGTTCACCTGAGTTTGAAAGGCTCTTCCGATGAGACTGAAAAGCGCCGTCATCTGGAGAAGTTCATCAGCCATATCTCTGAAACGGGAGGCACCCTTTTCATTGTCGGAGACCTCTTCGATTTCTGGTTTGAGTACAAGCACGTAATCCCGAAAGCCTATTTCGATATTCTGACTGTATTAAACGAGGCAAAGTTAAAAGGATTAGCCCTACACTTCTTACCGGGGAATCACGATTACTGGATGAGAGAGTTCCTAGATGAAACTCTTTTTGACGAAATACATCCCGATGGCCTCACAGTAGAAGTTTCCGACAAGCGCTTCATGATCAGTCACGGAGACGGTCTCTTGTCGTGGGATCGGGGATACCGTGTCCTCAGAAGGGTCTTGAGGAATCGAGCGTTTGTTTTCCTTTATCGATGGATTCACCCCGATCTCGGCTACTCCATCGCGAAACATTTTTCCAGACACGGCAACTACGATCATCATACCCCGGATTACAAGAAAGCTGTCGTTGCCGATCTTACAAAATATTGTGAAGAGCAATTAAAAAATGGTATTGATTATATCATTATGGGGCATTATCATCAGCATAAGAAAATCCAGCTGAAGAACGGTCAGTTTCTCATCCTCGGCGACTGGATTAAGTATCATTCTTATGGCTACTTCGATGGGGAAGAACTGTCACTGAATAGCTGGGGAACTGATCAAACAGATGATTAACACCAAGTTCAAACGCTGGTCCATTGTGCTGATTATGGGATGGATTACCTTTTCAGCTACCGGTTGTTCACAGGTAAAGAATCTCATCGGCCGTTTTACCAAGGAAACCAGTATAGAAGACGCTTCCCCCCAGACAGTGGAGGAATTGCGTGTTGCTTACATTCAAGGAGATATGGGTGCCCTGGAAGAACTGATCGCGATCTACCAAGATGAGGATCAAAATCTCGACGTGAGGAAATCGGCAGTCCGCGCTATGGCCGAGACACAGCATCCGCTGGCCCTTGATGCCCTCTCGGACTTTGTCAAGAAAGCTGAAGCGATCAATGTAGAACTGATGGTGACCAGTGTTGGCATCCTCTCCCAGTTCGAAGAAGATCCTGTCGCTTCCGGCGCTCTCATGGAATCAATTTTTGCGGTGGATGACAAACTAAGAGCGGTCCAGGCAGCCACATTTAAAAGCCTAAAAAATGTGAAGCCCGAGAACAAGGTGATGGCCCTGATTGACATCTATGAGCGTAGTAGGGCCGCTTTCTACAGCACCGCCACCATGGTATCTAATACACTGGCGAGCATGGACGAAGACGAAGTGATCCCCGTTCTTGTCTTTCTTGCCAAAGACGAGACTCTTGATGTCAAGACAAGGAACCGGGCTCTTGAGATTCTGGCCGGAAGAAAAAATGACGCACGGATCGTCGAAATGTTTGTGGAAATGCTCACAGATCCTTCAGTCGAGGCACAAATTCGGGATTTCGCCATCCGTACCATGCAGGACGTGAAGGAGGAACGGCTCATTCTCGCCCTTCTCGACACATATAGCCAAGGGCAAGCATCCTACTATTCGCTACTTAGCACACTGCTTGACGCCCTCGGGCAATTCAATGATCCCGTCGTAAAGCCGACACTGGTGGAAATCGCCATGAAGAAAGATATGCCTCGCTCTCTTCGGATTAAGGCGATCCTGAACCTGGGAAATTTCCAAGATTCGGAGACGTTTGAAATGATCCTCCCCATGCTAGAGGATTCTGAGAGTTACGAGTATTACCCATATATCATCGAATTGGCACATACCCTTGGCGTCCACGATCAGTATAAAACACAAATTAGGGATGCGGGATTGATTGCCCAGGAGAAAGCGCTAGAAACAGCAAAGCTGGGCAAATGAACTTTTCCTCTAGGCTCGTCATTCTCCCTACCGCTCTCATAATCTGGAAGTGCAGTGGTTCCTCCACACCCCAGTCCCGTCCTTCACCCCCCAAACCAATTTCCGCCGCTGTCGAGGTAGGGTCAGATCAGGAGTCGACTCAGTCCCGTCTCGAATTCTTCCCCACTGCCAACCGTGCTCGGGAAAACATCGCTGCGCTGTTGACTCTGACGGAAAGCAGGGTTGACGCCACACTGACCATCCTTTCGGATGAACTGATCTCGGACAGCGAGAGCGGAGAAATGTCTCAACTCAAGTCCCAGGAAGAGACCGCCTACAGCGATATGATTTTTGATCTGGATGCATTTATCGGATACCTCCCGACAGACAGCAAATCTTACGCGGTCATGAGCCAAGGGAGAATCAATGTTGAAGCCAAATACAAAACCTTTTCACTCTCCCTTTCGGCCGGCGCTGCTGATCAAGTCATCGACCAGATCGAAAAGAGCGCAATCGAATCGAACACGAGGGCGCTTGTAGAAGAACTTCGTTCCATCGAGGCGTCACTTCCTCTCCCGCCGGACAGCCTTGAAACAGGGGCGACGTTTATTTTCGAATCAGATTCTGTGGATCTCTTCTTTGAAGTGGTAAATAGTGTGGAAGACATGACCAAGGAGATGGAGGATTTGAGAAAAACCGTTGCAGAGTTTGGGGCTGCAAAACAGGATATGGAATCGTTCCTTGATCGGGAGCGGGCGCTTACTTCCGAACTCGAGCAAAACAAATCACAGATCGTTGACCTTAGCGCCAGGCTTGATACCACACGACGTGAGCAGACGCAGGCCGCTGACTCGATGGGCGTGATCATTCGACAGACTGATGCCTCACTTCAAGACCGAATATCAAATCTATCGGTAAGTATCACAGATAGTATCCTCAGCCAAAAATCTGAATCGGATTCCCTCTTTTTCTCTCTGGGGACCAATATAGCTTATTTCCAAACACAGATCGACTCCCTCAAAGGGATCGTCCGGTACTACGATATAGCAGAAAAAGGGTTGCCCGAAATAGATGAGGATGTTCTTGATATTTTGAAGCTCCCCGTCCTGCGCCACAAGGTGACTCTTGAGAACGGGACTGTTATTGTCGGGCACAAGCTTGCTGAGAACCTAGATATAATTATAATGGAAACCACTATTGGAAAACTGGTTATCGATCGAAACTACATCGTCGAGTACGATGAACAGTACTTCCCAGGTCCAAAGGTTGAATTTGTCGGCGCTTACGCAAAAATGGAGTATCCTAATAGAGAGGAGTTTATCGGTCGCGTCAGGAACACCGGAAAGCGCCGGGCAGATTTCGTGAAAGTGACCTTCTTTCTCTGGGCCTCCACCACCGAGCCACTTGGGATTGGCGACGCCATGGTGGACGGAACCACTACCAAGTTTGCCACAGGCGTTATAAGCGATGCATCTCTCGAGCCGGGGCAGATGGGAACGTACCGAGTGGTTGTGGACAAACAAAAAGGGGCACAAATCTCCTATCGCACCAACGAAGTTACCTGGCGCGACTATAAAGCAAAAGAATAGTCAGGTAACGGTCTCGCCAAGACCAAGAATTCTCCTCCAGCTTTCCAGCCTCTCCTTTGGGATCTTGTACTCTCTGTAGACTTTCGTCGTATATCCCGTCAGGTTGACGCGGTTTCCGATGGAGGCATACATGATTCTCATGGAATGGTCATCGCCTGTGGCGATCTGAGTCACAATAGAGGCGGAAACAGGCAGTCGCCATTCGAATGCAACAAGTTCGTCGTTTCGAGTCTCTTCAGTCTTGGATTCAACACTGTCTCGAAGGCCTTCAAAAAGAATATCGCCACTTCCACTCAAAAGCCGAATTCCCCTTATAGGGAATTCGTGACTGCCAGAAAAAATTAGCTCAAATGACGGACTTGCCACTCCCCGTTTGGTAAGACGAAGCTGGAAATCAGAGACGAGATGCCCGTGATATTTTTCAGCGCGATAACGGTTCAAGTCGAGGAGATAGCCAACGTTCTCCGCTAAGGTTTCGCCGCTTCGTCGGGACGACTCTTGCTCCACAGAATACTGGAGCGCCCAGAACTCCGGCGTGTTCAGGAAGTTGTCAAGGATCACCTGTCGGAACTCTTCTATAGCATCATCCAGTTCTTTCAGCCTTCTTTCACCCTGTTTATTCGCTTCACCAAAGTTATCCTGTAGCTGTTTGAACCGGCTGTACTGGGCTTCGTCCGTTTTAATACCGTCCATCCTTCCCACCTGGCTGATCAGATCTACCCGGGACCCTCTCAAGTCCGTCAGTGCTTCCCTCGAGGAAATCAGCTTCACCTTGATCTCCGAAAATGAACCGTTCAGTTCGCCGTATGGGAAATCACCGGCTGTGAAATCGTCATGCATGCGCTCAGTCAGAGAGATAAACCGAAGACTGTCTTCCACAAGCCCCTTCTCTTTTTCCCGGATAGATGCGTCGAGGGAAGCTATATCTTTTTCCATGTCTTCCAGCACCTCTTTGAACTCACTGATAAGATCGTTCAGGTCCTCCAGTTTTTCACGCTGGGCTGCCAACAGGTCGGGCTGCTGCTCGAGTTCCCCCAGTTGTCTTCTCTGTCGCTCCATTAAGTCGTTATAAGTCTGGTGCGCTGTGGCGCCTCCCGATGGAACAAGATCACCGCCGAGAAACCAGTCAAATCGACCGGCAATGGCGGAGAGGGAATCTTTCATTGCCTCGTACTGTCCTTGCATGGCCATCAGCTGAGCCTTTACCGAATCACTTTTTAGGATGATCGGGAACGCTTCCATCCCCGACTTTTCTTGGTCAAACTGCCTCGATACCTTTCCGGCTGATTGCTTGTTCTTCTCGACCTCTCGAGTAACCAATCTCAGTTCTCCATCCAGATCACTCTTGGATGAAGATACTTCTTTTCTGAAATCCCTGATCTTCCGAATGAACCCCTCCAGCCGTTCCCGCTGTGCCTCAAGATTGTCCGGCGTCTCCTCCATCATCGCCGCAAGCTGAATCCTGTTATCATTAATCTGGTCGAACTCCGCCCAAACCGTTTCCTCTTCCCCTTTGCTAGCCGAACCGGAAAGAAAATGTTTCATCTGCTTCAGGATATTTTGAAGAGACGATTGACGACCGCTGTATGCCCGCTGTATATCTGAAAGATCTTTCCGAATGATCTCCCCTTCATTGGAAAGGGGGTAGTGCCTCAGCCAGGCAATCGCTTCAGAAAACTGAGTATTCGTCTTCTGCACCGCCTTTCGATTCCGCTCCACCTCCCTTGAAAAAGACGACATCTGCTTCTCCAGCTCTTTGGAAGCATCTTGAACTTCACCTGCTCGCTCCAGTGTCTCGGTCAAAAACTGTTGAAGGGGTGAAGCTTTGGAGAGATCATCACCGACGGACGTAAGTACCGCCTCCAACTCTCCCGAAAGTCGCTTCGCATCGGCGAATTCTTCATCCTCCGAAGTGATTTCAATTTTCCTCCGTAAGGGTCCGCCAAATAACTTCTGAAAGGCGCTGCCATTTTTCTTGAAGAGCGGCCCTGCAGTGGTGATCCGGTCTATAATTTCGCTCAGCTCGGTGTACTCTGATTTGAGTGAAAGGTAAATTGGCGAGCTCCGGGCACGTCCCAGGAACTGCTTTTTCAACTTCTTGTCAACGTCTTTGAACTTGTCCTTCGTCTCCTTAATTAAGGACACTGAAGCGTCTATGCGGCGAGCGAACTGATCCCTCTTGAAGGTCTGGGCAAAGAGAAAGGGAGAGATGCACAGAGTGAGGCCGACTGCCAACAGCCCCACTTTATGGAGTCGCTGACCCCTTTCCCTTATGCCGCCTCCATTAGCATCACCATAATGGCTTTTTGAACATGCATTCGGTTCTCCGCCTCGTCAAAGACGATAGAGCGGCCGCTGTCCATCACTTCGTCCGTCACCTCATCCCCCCGGTGGCCAGGCAGACAGTGCATGAAGTAAGCATTTTCGCCTGCGGCTTCCATCAGCTCAGAATTGATCTGAAACGGTTTAAACAGCTTAGCCCGCTCCGCCGCTTCGTCTTCCTGTCCCATGCTCGCCCAGACGTCGGTATAGACCACATCCGAACCGGAGACGATCTCAAAAGGATCGTGTGAAACGGTCACCTCACTTAGGCCTACCGAACGCGTCTCTTCCACAAGTCTTGCATCAGGTTCATATCCTTCAGGGCATGCAAGGTTGAGCTTCATCGGCAGCCGCTGGGCAAGGTACATCCAAGAATGAAATACATTATTCCCATCACCTATAAAGGAGAGGGTGAAATTGTCCAGATGCCCGCGATGTTCAAGCACAGTGAAGATGTCGGCCATAATTTGGCACGGGTGATTGTAGTCCGTGAGGCCGTTGATGACTGGCACGGTAGCGTGCTCCGCCAACTCGAGAATGTGCTCATGATCAAAAACTCGCGCCATGATCAAATCGTTGTACCTTGCGAAAAGCTGGGCCAGGTCCTTGGTTGACTCACGTTTCCCCAATCCCACATTGTCCGGTCCGAGGAACAGAGCGTGACCACCGAGCTGCCACATCCCCGTCTCGAAAGAGACACGTGTTCTCGCCGACGGCTTCTGGAAAATCATAGCAAGAGTCTTCCCTTTCAGCAGTTGGTGAGGTGTCCCCTTCTTCACCTCCCTTTTCAATCGGGCGGAAAGATCAAACAAAGCCTCAATCTCCTCTCCGGAGAAATCGGTAATGTGGAGAAAGTCTCTTTTCAAAGCGGTCTTTTAAAGGATATATCTACTCAGATCCTGATCTTCAACAATCGCTTCAAGCTGTTCATAGACCATCTCTTTTGTTATGGAAATGGTTTCAGACTTTCCGCCTGATTTTTCGAACAGGATATCCTCGAGCAAAGTTGTCATAATTGTATGAAGCCGTCTTGCGCCGATATTCTCGGTAGCATCGTTCACATCGGTGGCAATAGCGGCAATGGCGCTGATCGCTCCCTTCGTGAATTTCAGTTTCACCCCTTCTGTTTCCAGCAGGGCGCTATACTGTTTGATCAGAGCGTTCTCCGGATGGGTGAGAATCTTGACAAAATCATCGGCATTCAGGTTGTCCATTTCCACCCGGATCGGAAACCGGCCTTGAAGTTCAGGAATCATATCCGCGGGCTTGGCCACATGAAAGGCCCCGGCAGCAATAAAGAGAACATGATCCGTCCTGACCACGCCGTACTTGGTGATGACGTTGCTCCCCTCAATAATGGGGAGGATATCCCTCTGAACCCCTTCCCTAGAAACATCAGGTCCCGTGCTGGTATTCCCCCCCACGACTTTGTCGATCTCATCGAGAAAGACGATTCCTGAATTTTCAACTCTTGAGCGAGCCTCACGAACTACCTCTTCGTGATCGATCAGTTTGGTCACCTCTTCCATAGCAAGTATACGTCTCGCCTCCGAGACCGTTGTTCGGCGCTGTTTCCTCTTCTTCGGTATTGAACTGCCGAAAATCTCCTGAAGATTCATTCCCATCTCTTCCATCCCTATAGGGCCGAGCACTTGCATCATCGGCATACTTTCATCGGAGACGTCAATCTCAACAGCCTTATCCTCGAACTTTCCGGCTGAAAGTTTTTCGCGAAGTTTCTCTCTCGTCCGCTTCTGCCGGTCGATGATCTCCGGTTTCTCACTCCCTTCTTTCGGCAACCCGTTGGTGGGGAAAAGAATATCCAGGAGACGCTCGTTGGCGAGGCCTTCCGCTTCCTTTGTCACTTTCGCCTCCATCTCGAGCTGAATGTTGGAGATTGAGATATCCATCAAATCACGAATGATAGATTCCACATCCCTGCCGACATAACCGACCTCAGTGAATTTCGACGCTTCTACTTTGATGAAGGGGGCGTTGGCAAGGTTTGAAAGACGGCGGGCTATCTCTGTTTTTCCCACACCGGTAGATCCAATGAGGATGATGTTGTTTGGCACCACCTCTTCCCTCATTTCGTCTGAAAGCTTCTGGCGCCGCCATCGGTTCCTCAGTGCAATGGCGACCGATTTCTTGGCGCTCTCCTGCCCCACAATGTGCCGGTCCAGTTCAGCGACAATCTGTTTCGGTGTCAGGTTTTCCATGCTCACAATTCCATCACCGTAATATGATGGTTGGTGTAGATGCAAATGTCAGCAGCTATTCTGAGACTCCGCTTGACGATTTCGCTGGGTGAAGTGATCTTGCAGCTCAGCAGCGCTTCCGCCGCCGCCTGAGCGTAGCCGGCGCCTGAACCGATGGCGAGGACTGAGCCGTCAGGTTCAATGATATTACCATCGCCGGAAAGAAGGTAACTGTGTTTCTTATCCATAAGCGACAGGAGCGCATCAAGATTCCGGAGATACTTATCGGTCCGCCACTCTTTCGCCAGCTCCACCACCGCCCGCTGAAGCTGCCAGTTGTATTCCTCGAGCTTCTCTTCAAACTTTCCGAAAAGGGTCAGCGCATCCGCCGCAGCCCCAGCGAAACCGCCAAGGATAACTCCCTTTCCCCCCTCGAACTTCCTCACCTTTACCGCCTTCTGCTTCAACGCCATGTCACCGAACGTAACCTGGCCGTCGCCTCCCATAGCGGCGCCGTTCTTCAATCGAACTCCCAGGATTGTGGTAGAGCGTATTTTCACTTCTTCCCCTTCATGAGGTTCAGAAGTTCTGAATCAGTGGAAAGGATCAGCGTGGTCTTGTTGTCAATGACCTTTTGGTAGGCTTCCAATGTGCGTACGAACTCATAAAAATCGGGGTCGGATTTGAAAGCGGCAGCATATATCTCTACTGCCCGAGCGTCTCCTTCACCAGTAATTTCTTGCGACTTTTTATAGGCCTCAGCAAGAATAATAGTTTTTTCCTTGTCTGTTTCCGCCCGGATCTTCAGCGCCTCTTCCTCACCTTCTGATCTGTACTGCTTAGCCTGCCGTTCACGCTCAGCAATCATTCGATCAAAAACAGCTTTCTCGTTTTCTTGAGACAGGTCAGCACGTTTTATGCGGACATCGATAATGTTAATACCGTACTCATCCAGTTTTTTTCGGGTTTCCGCAGTAACAATCCCCATAATCTTTTCCCGCCGTTTGTCAACGATCTCTGTAAGATTGTGCTTACCGAGCTCAACTCTAATTTCAGAGTAGACGATTGGATCGATTCTCCCGAGTCCACCATTAATGGTCCTCACAGCACGATAGAATCTCAATGGCTGAGATATCTCCCATCGAGCATAGTTATCTACTTCCAGCCGCTTTTTATCAAGGGAAAGAATAGCTGTCGGCTGAACATCGTATTCCAAAATCCGTTTCTCGAATTTGACTAGCTGCCTCCACGGCATTTTGAAATGCAATCCTGGTTCGATCACAGGATTATCAACCGGTCGACCAAATTCAAGAATAATCCCCTGTTCAGTTTCATCAATGGTATAGGCCGAAAGGAAAAGGCCTACCGCAAACAATATCAGTACAATCCCCAGACTTCTCATTTGTTCACCCCCGTTTTCTTAATGCCCTCAAGATTTCCCAATGGCAATACATTTAACAGATTTCCTACCTCTTCGTCGAGGACAACTTTTTCAATACCTGGGAGAATTTGCTCCATGGTTTCAAGATAAAGCCTTTTTTCCGTTACTTTTTTGGCTTTACGGTACTCAGCAAGAACAGAAAGGAATTTTGATGCATCACCTTCCGCTTTCTTTATTCGTTCTTCATAGTAAGCCTCAGCTTCACGAATCAATTTTTCGGCACCGCCCCGTGCCTTTGGTATGACGTCGTTTTGATAACCAAGAGCCTGGTTAATGAGCTGCTCTTTCTCCTCCTTCGCACTCTGAACATCCTTGAAAGCAAAATCCACTTCCTGAGGAGGATTTACATCTTGTAGCTGCACCTGCCGTATATCAATACCGCATTTGTAATTATCAAGCATTTCCTGCAGCAGAACCTGGATCTCATCCATAATCTCCGCCTTCTTCTCAGTGAGAGGGTCATCTATGGGGTGAGATCCTATAGTTTGCCGCAAAGCTGATTCGGTAGCATCCTTGATGGTCTCCTCTACGTTGCGGACATTGAATAAGTACTCGGCCGCATCCTTGATCTTATACTGAACTCTCACTTCCACCAGAAGGATGTTTTCATCACCGGTCAGCATTTTGGCTTCTTTCAGGATTCTCCCCACTGAGATCTCTTTTACCTGCGTCACTTTCGGCCGGTCAACTTTCTCAATAGGATAAGGAAATTTGAGATGGAGCCCGCTGGGCTCTGTCCTCACCCATTTTCCAAAACGCCGCACAACGCCCTCTTCATCCGGACCAACCACATAGAAGGCGCTCATAGCGAGCCATGCGCCCAAGAACAAGAGCACGAGTGCCAGACCGCCGATGTTAAATGTGGGTATATTGATCTCCTGATCACCCACTACTATCTTTCTTGCCATTTTATTGTCTCCTCTATTTCTTAACTTACTAAAGTTCTCTTCTTAAACGGGCAACGGGAATTTTCATCTGTCCCCGATACTTTGCCACAGTCCTTCTGGCGACCGGGTAGCCTTGCTCCTTCAAGATCTCTGCCAGACCATCATCGGAGACAGGATGCTCCTTGTCTTCTCCATCAACAATCTTTTTAAGCAGATTCTTCACCAGTTTTGTCGACACCTCTTCTCCACTGTCCGTAATCATCCCCTCTGAAAAAAAGTGCTTTAGCTCAAACACCCCCCACGGCGTCTGCGCATACTTGCCCCGTGTAACTCTACTGACCGTGGAGATGTCCATATCGATATCCGCGGCGATATCTTTCAGGATCATCGGCCTGAGCCTCGAAGTGTCGCCGACAAAGAAAAGATCCTGACGCTTCATGATGGCCTCCATCACCTTCGTCATAGTAATTTGCCGCTGCTGGAGGGCCTGAACGAACCACCTCGCCCTCTCCACTTTTTCTCGAAGAAATTTCTTCAACTCCAAATTGTTCCCGTTTTGCGACTTAAGGATGTTTTCATACACCGGCGAGAGCCGAACGTCGGGCAGATCGCCATCGTTCACCGACACGAGCAGTTTACCATCCACTTCGTCCACCGATATGTCCGGAACAATATAATCCGCCGCTGACGTCGGCGCCCCTTCGCCCGGTTTTGGGTTCAGATGGGAAATCACCTCGAATGCTTCCTGCAATTCTTCTTTTGAACAGTGAATTTCCTCCTCAATCCGCTCAAAACGGCGGTTGGCAAAATCATCAAAATAATTGTCTACAATCTTCCTCGAAAGGTCGTGTTCACCGCTCATTTCCAGCTGCACCGAAAGGCATTCCTGCAGATCGCGGGCACCGATGCCGACCGGATCAAGGCGCTGCACTGTCTTCAACATCGATTCAACGTCGGAAATATCTGCTTTAAGCCTGTCGGCGAGGAGCTCCAGATCCATAGACAGGTAACCCTGTTCATCAATATTCCAGACGATCGCCTCAGCAATCGTCCTCTCCTTGTTTGATAGATCGAGGAGTGTGACCTGCTCTAGCAGCCTCTCCACTGCTGAACGAACATCACGGATTGGTGCATCGGGTAATTCACTTGATCTTTGTGAAGCTCCTTTGAGCCGTTCATCGTCATCGTCCGAATTGATAATTTCATCCCATTCAATCTCATCAAGAGATTCCTCGGAGGTGCTCTCCTCTTCGGACTGTTCTCCTTCCGTCAGCTCAAGCGCCGGATTCTCTTCAAGTTCCGCAAGGGTTCTCTCCTCGAGGTCAACACTGTTCATCTGCAGTAGCACTGTCTGTAGGATCTGCTGCGGCGACAATTTCTGACGCTGTTCGATGGTTTGAGCCAGTTTCGCCATCAGTTCAGTTTAAACCTCGAGCCGAGATAGAGTCTTCTTGTTTCCTCATCGCCGGCGAGATCTTCAGCCGTCCCCGATTTCAGAATTTTCCCTTCGTAAAGAAGATATGCCCTGTCAGTAATGGAAAGTGTATCACGGACGTTGTGATCGGTGATGAGCACACCAATATTGCGCTTCCGAAGACTACGGACGATTTCCTGAATGTCCTCTACGGCGATGGGATCGATACCGGCGAATGGTTCATCCAAGAGAATGAAATCAGGATTCATCACAAGGGTACGGCATATTTCAGTGCGGCGGCGTTCGCCCCCGGAAAGTTGGTATCCCCTGTTTTTCCGAATCTGAGTTATGGAAAGATCATTGAGGAGCTGTTCGAGCCGCTCTTCTCTATCCTCTCTTGTCAGATCGGACACTTCCAGAACCAGACGGATATTATCTTCAACAGAAAGTTTCGTAAAAATAGACGGTTCCTGTGACAGGTAACCAATCCCCCGCCGTGACCGTTTGTACATTGGAAGATCTGTAATCTCTTCATCGCCCAAATAGACGGCCCCGTCGGTCGGTTTAATCATGCCGGTGATCATATAGAACGACGTGGTCTTTCCCGCGCCGTTGGGACCGAGAAGACCAACGATTTCACCCTTCCGAAGTTCCAGGCAGACGTCCTTCACGACTATCCGCTTACCGTAATTCTTTACAAGGTTTTCGGCCCTGAGAGAAACATCGTTGATAGACTTGCTCAATTTTCTCTTGCCGTGACACCCCACGGCCGGAGGATCTTCCAGTGAGTAAGGTCGACGTCTGACTCAAAACCGACGCCGTAGAGTGTATCGTTCATTTCGGTCGTCAGCATCACCGTGCCATTCGAGGTAATTCGTTCCTCACCGTTATCCCAATATAACGAATCGGAAAACAGTGTCACCCCGCTGTCAGAAACCACCACCACATTCCCGATAGCTAAAAGGTTATCGCTGTTCTCATAGACAAACGCCCATTCTGACTTTAGGTTGGACATGTGCTCCTCCTCGGTAGAATAGAAATCGGCATCTACACTGCCATCAAGAACGATCTTCTGCTTGTCCGCGTACTTCACAAGATGGTTGGCACGTACGACAGCACGTTTCTTAGCCTCCCGGGTAAGTATGATGATTGGGTTCCAACTCTCCTGATCTGCGTAGTCACTCCTGTTCCCAAGGGATGCTTTATCCTCCATGCCACCGCAACCAAAGAGAGCAACCAAGAGAAAAATCAAAATAGGTCCCTTCACATCACTCCAGCCTGCAGTATATCGTGGATGTGAACAAGTCCATCTGGGGCCGAGTCACGTTTATCCTCTTTATAGACAAAGAGCGATGTGATAGCATGCTTCTCCATAACCTCTAGAGCGTTGATGGCAAGTGTGTCGCTCGTTACCCACCTTGGCTTCTCAGAATGAACCAGCGAACCTGCGGTCTTGTTAAGCAGATCATCGTCTTTTTCAAGACCACGGCGTATATCTCCGTCGGTCACAATTCCGATCAGGTTTCCGTCATCGCCCAACACAATAGCAACGCCGAGACGCTTCTCACTCATTGTAAGGAGCGCCGATTTGACGTCTGCCGTCACAGCCACGATGGGGAGATCATCACCGGAGTGCATGATTTCACTCACGGTCAGGAGCAATTTTTTCCCCAGAGACCCGGCCGGATGGAGAAGGGCAAAATCCTCCGGTCTGAATCCCCGCTTTTCAAGTAGTGCGATTGCGAGTGCATCGCCCATGGCAAGGGTAGCAGTAGTGCTGGCAGTCGGTGCAAGCTCCAGCGTACATGCTTCACGTTCCACGCTGACATCAAGTGCTAGTTCAGCCTTTCTTCCAATGGTCGATTCAATTCTCCCAACAAGAGCGATGACCGGCAATCCCAGCCGCTCAAATACAGGAAGAAGTTGGATTATCTCATATGTCTCCCCGCTGTTGGAAACGGCGAGGGCTGTGTCTGAAGAGGTTACCATACCAATGTCGCCGTGACGGGCCTCGCTGGGGTGGATGAATTGGGCCAGTGTTCCGGTGCTCGCTAAGGTTGAGGCAATCTTTTGCGAGATCAGTCCCGATTTTCCAACGCCGGTGACTACCACCCTTCCTCCACGGTCATAAATCATCTCAACCGCCTTGTGAAAATCATCTCCGATCCTGTCGGCGAGGGTCGCCAGCGCCTCCAACTCAATCTGGATAACATTCCGGCCGATCTCGATGTTTTGATTATTACTGGACATCCCTTGCCTAAATCTGTTCCCTAATCCTGCGAATTGTCTCGTCATAAACTCCCTGACTCTTCAGAATCAGTTCCACAGCCTCCCTAAGGACCCCTTCGCCGCCCGATTTCTCTGTCGTAAAGTGGGCGATTTCCTTGATAAAAGGGTGTGCATTTTCCACCGCAATTGCTACTCCAACTCTCTCCATTACCGGAGCGTCGATCAGGTCATCCCCGATAAAGCTCACTTCCTCATCCTGAAGTTCATGCTTGTTAAGAATCTCCCGGTAAGGTTTCTTCTTATCTAGACCGCCCTGATAGCAATCATCCACGCCAAGTTCTTCCATCCTAGCTGTTGTTGCAGGTGAATAACGCCCAGAAATGACAGCAAGTTTTAACCCCGCCGTTCGAGCGAAAGCTACTGCCGCTCCATCGAGAACACTGAACTGTTTGAACTCAACACCCTCGTTGCCTTTGTAGATAGAACCGTTAGTCAGAACACCGTCCACATCGGAGATGAGAAGCTTGATCCTCCGCAATTTCTGTTCCAGGTCGTTAATCATATCAGTCTATCACTGCCTTCCTGATTCGCATTAGAGAGGTGAGGAGGCTTTCGGTCTGTTCGAGTGGCCACTGCGTGGCGGCGTCGCTCTTTGCTCTGTCGACCTCATCATGAACTTCCATGAAAATCGCATCACAACCTGCTGCCACGGCGGCACGGGCAAGAACTGGAATCATCTTCCGATCGCCACCGGAATGGTTACCATCGGCACTTGGGCGCTGGGCACTGTGGCTTGCATCAAAAATCACGGGATATTCCGTCTGTTGCATGATAGCGATGGAGCACATATCAGAGACGAGATTGTTGTAACCGAAGGAAACACCACGTTCTGTCAAAAGAATCTGTCTGCCTCCGGCATCTTCAATCTTCCCGATAATCGACAGGATATCGTCAGGCGCCACAAACTGGCCTTTCTTCACGTTTATGCATTTCCCAGTTTTTGCCGCTGAAGTCAGAAGATCAGTCTGCCGGCAAAGAAAGGCCGGAATCTGGATAATATCCGCTACCTCACTCGTCGGCTCGGACTGGTCAGGTGTATGGATGTCTGTGAGAACCGGCACACCGGTTTCACGCTTGATCTCAGACAAGATTTTCAAACCTTCATCGAGGCCGGGGCCTCGGAATGAATCGCCAGCCGTCCTATTGGCTTTGTCGAAGGAGGATTTGAAGACAAACGGTACGTCAAGCCGGGCAAATATCGCCTGTAATTCAACTGCCATTTTCATAGCGTGATCGCGTGATTCAATCACGCAAGGTCCTGCTATGACAGGCAGTGCCTCCCCACCAAATACAACACCGTTTACGGAAACTGTCATTTCAAATTGTTGTGATTCACCGCTGCCTTTACAAACTCACGAAAAAGAGGATGAGCCCGGTTAACTCTACTTTTAAGTTCAGGGTGAAACTGGCTTGCTACAAACCATGGATGATCCCGCAGTTCAATAATCTCTACTAGGTTCAAGTCAGGATTTATGCCACTGAAAATCATACCATTTTTTTCCAGCCTGTTCTTGAATCTGTTGTTGACTTCATAACGGTGGCGGTGCCTCTCAGAAATTCTTTTTTTTCGGTATGCCCTGTATGTTTTTGTTCCCGTCTTCACATCGCAAGTATAGGCGCCGAGACGCATAGTCGCTCCCTTTCGTTTCACCTTCTTCTGGCCGTCCATTAGATCGACAACTGGCTTGCCCACCCGTTTCTTGAACTCCGAACTGGTGGCATCTCCTATTCCACAGACGTTGCGGGCAAACTCGATGACAGCAATCTGAAGACCGAAACAGAGCCCTAAGTAAGGTACCCTGTTTTCCCTCGCAAACCTCGCTGCGGAAATTTTCCCCTCGGTCCCCCGGGAGCCAAATCCGGGTAGAACTAAGATACCGTTTACATTTCCGAGCTGCTCTTCGCAAGCATCCTCAGCGGTGAGCTCCTCGGAGTTGATCCACTTGATCTTAACTCGAGCATCGTTCTCCACTCCGGAGTGAATGAAGGCCTCCAACACACTCTTGTAGGCATCCGGGAGCTCAGTGTACTTTCCGCAAAGAGCGATGGTGACCTCGTGGGTGGGGTTCTTAAAGCGATGAACAAAGGATTCGAGCTTCGTGATGTCATGGTCCGCGCCATCCAGTCCAAGCTGAGCCGCCACCAATTCGCCCACTCGCTGCTTATGAAAAACCAGCGGCACTTCATAAATGCTCTTCACATCCCGCGCCTCGATGACATGTGTCGTCGGCACGCTGCAAAATAGAGAAATCTTCTCTTTCACTGACTTCGGTATTGTATCAGCCGACCGGCACAGAATCAGATCCGGCTCAAGACCTATCTCCCTTAATTTCATAACACTGTGTTGAGTCGGTTTCGTTTTCTGCTCCTCACTTGCCTCCACGTATGGAAGCAGTGTCACGTGCGCGATGAAAACATTTTCCCGTCCCTTCTCAAGGCGAATCTGTCGAATAGTTTCGAGGAACGGAAGACTTTCGATGTCACCGACTGTTCCCCCGACCTCTGCGATTACGGCATCAAAACGTCTCGGCTTGTTCATCTCGTAAACACGCCTTTTGATTTCATCTGTAATGTGAGGAATCACCTGGATCGTCTGTCCGAGATAGTCTCCTTTCCGTTCTTTCTCCAGAACCGCCTCGTAAACCTGCCCCGTAGTGGCGTTATTATTCTTGCTCATGTCAACAACTATAAACCGCTCGTAGTGACCGAGGTCAAGGTCCGTCTCGGAGCCGTCATCCAGCACAAACACTTCGCCGTGCTGATAGGGGTTCATGGTCCCCGGATCTACGTTGAGGTAAGGATCAAGCTTCATGATCGTTACCGAGAGCCCTCTACTTTTAAGGAGATATCCAATTGATGCTGAAGTTATTCCCTTACCAAGGCCCGAGATTACCCCGCCAAGCACAAAAATGAATTTCGTCTCTCTCTTAGGCAAGTATGACACTCTCCTTTAATCTATCTATATCTTTTGGCCGGTTGATCCCGACCGAATCAAGATTTGTAATCGCCACTGAAATTGGTATTCCGTTATCCAGCGCTCTCATCTGCTCGAGATCGAGAGCAAATTCGTTCTCAGTTCTTTCCATTTGAGCGAAACGCAGGAGAAAATCCTTCTTAAATCCGTAGATACCAAGATGTTTGGCGCAACTGTGTTTATCAGATTGCGAAGAGGGTTTCCTGAAAAATGTGGCCGCGGTTCCATCTCCGGCAATTTCCACTTTCACTACATCGGGATCATCCCAATCATCCTCGGAGAGATTTGTAGACGCAACCGTTGCCATATCAATCCCCTGATCATCATCGAACTGATCGATAACCAGATTAATAATCTCCGGCTCGATATAAGGCTCGTCGCCTTGTATGTTGATAAAGATCTTTCCCTCTTTAAAGGAACCCACTTCTGCCACTCGCTCCGTTCCGCTGCGGCACGCCTCGTCCGTCATAATGACAGGAATGTCCAGATTTTCCATCGCTTCGAACACGGCTGAGTGATCGGTTGCCACATATACCCGACGGAGCTTGGAAGCCTTCGCCTGTTTATAAACACGGGCTACCATGGGCACACCGTCGATCAGCTCCAAAACCTTCCCTGGGAATCGCGTAGAGTGATACCTCGCCGGGATAACTCCGACAAAATCATTGACTTCCAAGCTGAATATCACGATTTCTCTATGACCTTGGGCACAACAAAGTATTCCCCGTCCGAATCAGGAGCATTGCTGAGAGCATTCTCACAACTCAAAGACGGCTCCTCTTCGTCCCGTCTCGTCATGTTTAGCTGATCGAGAACATGACTCAGTGGTTCTACATTTTCCGTATCCAGTTCATCGAGTTGATGCATGTAGTTGAGTATCTCGTTCATCTGTTTTGTATACAGATCAACTTCATCTTCCGATAGATACAGTTTAGCCAACGACGCGATCTTCAGAACCTCGTCGCGATCGACAGCTTGTTTATTAGACACATTCGCTCCTTAATACAATTATCGTGCCAGTAAAAATTTAGGTGTCCTTCTCACCTCAATCAAGGGAAAGGGCGGGGGATATTTCAGTCGTAGCGGAGGGATTGAACAGGGTCAAGGTTGGCTGCACGCCAAGCGGGATAAATGCCAAAACCGATGCCGATCATTGAGCATATCGCAAGCCCGTAAAAGACCCAATCGAAGGGAATGACTGAGGGTACATTCAAAAGGAGTGCTACTAGGTTTCCGCCAAGAATTCCGAGAATCACCCCAACAACACCGCCAAATTGGCTAAGGAATATCGCTTCCATTAAAAATTGGGTCAGTATATCCTTTCTATTCGCGCCGATCGCCTTCCGAATACCGATTTCCTTGATCCGCTCAGAAACTGAAACGAGCATAATGTTCATGATGCCGATCCCTGCCACGAGCAGCGCAATGACACTTACCGCCGCCGCAAAAAGCTTGATTCCGCCTGTAAAGCCGGCAAGTGTTGCGGCCATTTCCTCGTTCGAGGATATCTCAAAATCGTTGTCATCCTCCGGCGGCACTTTACGGATTGTCCTCATCAAACCGATCACTTCGTCCATCGTCTTGTCATACATTTCAGCGGACACCGCCTCAACGGTGATTCTTAATGATGTCCACCGATTTGAAAATCGCTGAAGGTAAACACTGATTGGGATGAGGAGGAAGTTGTCCTGACTATCGCCAAAGGCCTGCCCTTTCCTTTCAGTAAGTCCGATAACGGTATACTCCAGACCTCTGATTTGCACCTGTTCACCGATGGGATTTTCAAACGGAAAGAGAATATCGGCAACGTCAGGACCGAGTATGGTAACATTTCTGAAAAAACGAATATCATCCTCCATAAAGTTGCGCCCTTCAGCAAGAAAAGTGTTGAAGCTCCGCAGCCCCCATTCATCTGCGCCTGTTACTTCTGCCGACCGTTTAAGCTGCTTATCATTGTATTGAATATTCCGCTCGCTTTCCGAATCAATGACGCTTACCCTGAGGGGAAGGGTAGCCCGTCTTTTCAGTTCTTCAAACTGAAAATAGTCGATGTTTTTCCGTTCCTTGAACTTTTCCTCGCCACCGTGACTGCCAACATAAATATCGGGCCATTTATTCACTGTAAAAGTATTTGTACCGAAAATATCGAGCTGAGAATCGATGGAGGTTTCGAGTGTCCTAATTGCTGTCATCACACCGATGACAGAGAACACACCGATGCTGATTCCAAGCAGTGTCAGGATGGAGCGGAGTTTATTCTGGCGAATCGCCTCCACCGCCATTCGAAGGCTTTCCTTGAGCGTATTCTTAAGATGAGACCGTTTTCCCTTCATTCGTAACGCAAAGCCTCGATGGGATCTAGTCGCGCAGCACGTGATGACGGAATAAGTCCCGAAATGACACCGATCATCACACTGAGAAAGATCGTCCCAAGAGCAAGACCAAGAGGCATTACCGATGGAAAGAAGCGATTGATGATTGTGCTGAGACCGTATGCAACAGCCATTCCGAAAAGTCCACCGAGAAAGCAGATTGTGATAGCTTCCATCAGGAATTGGCCCAGGATGGCTCTCTGAGTCGCACCCAGCGCTTTCCGTACTCCGATCTCACTTGTTCGCTCCTTCACGGAGACAAACATTATATTCATTATACCGATGCCGCCAACGATGAGCGAAAGGGCCGTGATAAAGATTCCGGTTCCGCCGATGGCCAGTTTTATGGCCCGATACTGAGATTCAAATGTTGAGGAGTGGTTTAGTGCAAAGTCATCCTCCTCAGTCGGTTTGAGCCCGCGGATCACGCGCATATGCCCGCGGATCTCCTCCTTAGCCTCGTTTATGTTATCAGCCTCCACCTTAAGCCGAATGTTCATCCAGCCTCGGCGTGAGAATAGTCGTTTAAACGTTCCGAATGGAATAATAGCCTGATTATCGAGGCTGAAGAGTCCCATGAATGTTCCCATTTTCCCCGTCACTCCGATTACGCGGAATTTGTGAACCCCTACCTTAACATACTGCCCTACCGCATCCTCATTGTCGAATAAAGATTCCTCGATATCTGCGCCAATCACCAAAACACGACTTCCCGATCTGTTTTCCCCCTCTGTGAAGAATCTCCCCTTAGCTATCTCGATGGCATCGTTGGTGGCAAGATACTCCGGTGTGGTGCCGAAAAAGCGTGTGTCTATCTGACGCTGATTTCTGATGATTCTCCCGCTTCGTTCCGCCGCCGGGGCCACGGCCTCCACAAACTGCGACTGAGCTCGAAGCTTTTCGCCGTACTCCTCCTTTATCCTCGGCCTGTTTCGCAATTCCCACCAGTCCCATTCACCGCCGAACCAATCCATCCTGCTGACAAACAGAACATTACTTCGGAAACTTGACATACTCTTTTCAAACGTAGCGTCAAGTCCTGAAATCATGGTTCCCATAAGTGTCACGGAAAGAACGCCGATGACAATTCCCAAAACCGATAGTACTGACCTTGACTTATTAGCGAGAATCGATGCAAGAGAAATCCGCAAGTTTTCCCAAAGATGACCGGACATGTCTAGACCGGGACGGCTTCCAGCTTTATCCTGTTATTAGAGACATCTTCTTTCACCTTCCCATCAAAAATATGAATTGTGCGGTCAGCATGTTCGGCAATGTATTCTTCATGCGTAACAAGAATAATGGTGTTCCCATTTAGATAAAGCTCGTCAAGAATCTTCATGATTTCGACTCCGCTCTTAGAGTCTAGGTTTCCCGTCGGCTCGTCCGCCAAAATTATGGAGGGTTGATTCACCAACGCCCTAGCGATGGCCACCCTCTGCCGCTGGCCACCAGACAGTTCGTTTGGTTTATGGTGCATTCTGTCTTCCAGTCCAACAGCTTTCAACGATTCCGCCGCCCGTTCGATACGTTCTGTTCTTGGAACATTCCCGTAAATAAGAGGTACTTCTACATTTTTCAACGCACTGGCTTTTGGAAGAAGATTAAAAGTCTGAAAGACAAACCCTATTTTCCTGTTCCGGATGGAGGCAAGTTGATTATCATCCATCTCATGAACGAGTTCTCCTTCGAATTCATATGTTCCAGACGTAGGTGAATCGAGACAACCGATCATGTTCATCAGTGTGGATTTGCCCGAACCTGAAGGCCCCATGATGGAGATATACTCATTTTCAACAATGGTCACATCCACACCATCGAGGGCACGGACGATTTCTTCGCCTACGTCATAGTGGCGTTTAATCCCTGTGAGCCTAATCAGAACGGACATAGCCCTATCTTAATTTTGAGAACTCCACCTATTCTTTCAAAAGGTTCATGACGGAGGAGCCGCTCTTCTCCTTGTCTTTTTCAGCATTCGCTATCGTAACCAACCTGTTATGGCTCAACTCCTTACTGATGGCGCGATAGCTTCCTATGACAATTTCCTCTCCCTCCTCCAAGCCGCTGAGTACTTCATAATGAGTCTCCGAAGAAATACCCACTTTCACGGGCCGGAGGTGAACGAACTGAGCATTTTCTTTCGCGTTAATTTCCTTCACTCCGTCCACTTCCGAAAGAACGCCTTCACGGATTACACCGCCCGCCGCTTTGGCCAGCACAAAGACAAGCTCCTCGAGTTCCCGGATCTTTTTGGGTGAATCCTGATTTTCTCCCTGTTTTCGCGATTCACCGTTCTCAGCCAGATTCTTTTCAGAATTGACCGGTCTCACGGTGAGACTCTGAATGGGGATTCCAAGAGCATCCTCGCGCTTATCGGTAATAATACTTGCGGTTGCACTCATCCCTGGCCGAATGAGTTCCGGGACTTGAAGCATCTTCACTTTCACTCGGTAATTAGTAACTTGGTTCTGCGTACCGAGACCCGTCGTCTGCGCCACGTGAGCGATCTCTGTCACGACTCCGTAGAAGATCGTATCCTGAAATGCGTCAATATCAATCTCTGAAGAGTCGCCGACTGAAACTGAAACAACATCATTCTCATTCACATCTACGTTTACTTCCATCTTTGCGAGATCGGCAATGCTCATAATGACGTCCGCCTGAAATACCGAACCGAGCGCCATTTCTCCTTCTTCCTTTCGAATCTCCGTTACGATTCCTGTCCTCGGTGCAAGAAGAGATGTTTTAGAGAGATCGTCCATCGCAGATTTCAGTGCGGCCTGAGAGGTTAGAACTTCCGCTTCAGCCGCCTGGAAGGATGCACTGACTGCTTCCAATTCCTGACTGGAGATGAGCTTCTCCTCAAATAGTCTCTCTTCTCGATTCTTAATGGCTCTTATCTTTGCGAGATTCGCCCGGGCAGATTTCAGGCGAGAGCTTGCTTGTTCCGTAGCAGCTTCGGTACGTGTTCGATCAAGAGAGATAAGCTGCTGGCCCACCATGACGGAATCACCCTCCTCAACGGAGATCCCCATGATGAGAGCGCTGATATTTGCGCTCAATTCCACGGTTCTCTCAGGTTCAATCCTGCCAGAACCGGTTACCTTTTGAATGATCTCCTGCCTTGTTACCGTTTCCACCGTAACGACAATCAGTTTCTCGCCTTTGGACATAAAGAAGCTGCCTGCAATACCGAGGATTACAACACCAATAATTGAAAAAATGATGATCTTTTTCTTTTTCCCGTTTTTCTTAGCCATGATACCTCATTTTAAATTAGAACGTCCCGGTGAGCGCTTCAAGTTCCGCCTTTAGGATTCGCTCATCATATCTTGCACGGACGAGTGAACTGTTCGCCCGAGCCACCGACAACTGCGCATTCAACAGATCCAGAATGGTGGCAGCCCCGAGAGCATATCGCTCCTGAGCCAGTTTCAAGTCTTCTTCGGCTGCAAGCTTTGTACCTTGAAAAATCGAAATAGATTCATTCATGTTTTTCCAGACCCGAAATGTGTTCTCATACTGGATCTTTAGATTCCGCGAAAGCTGCGTCAGCTCCTGTCGTTGAATCCTTGCCTGAATCTGTGCCTGCTGCATCTGTGATGACCTCTGGAGACCTGAGAACAGAGGATACGAAAGTGAGAGATTTATCGTCTTTCGCCACTCGTTTCCTTCATTTGAAAAAACTTCATCAAACTTGTCCGATGAGCCACTGTACCCAATAGACATGGAAAGGGATGGAAAGTAGCCCGCACGAGCAATTTTGACCCGAATATCCTGCGATGCCAACTGCATCCGCTTGGAGACAAGTAACGGGTTCTGAGCTTCAATCAGATTCCAAATTTCATTTCCTTGGAAAGGAGTGGATGATTCATCTTCGGTTGGTCTGGAAAGTTCAAAATCGGAGTTAACATCAATACCCATGATATTGGCCAGAATCTGATGGGAGTTGTGAAGAGTCGCTTCTTGGCCAATGTACTGCACCCGAGCGTCTCCAAGTAAGACTTCCTGTTTCAGTAGATCAGATTTTGACACCGCTTCAAGCTCGTACTGTTTCCGGACTCTCTCAACCTGCCGTTCTGAAAGTTCTACCTGCCGGCGAATCACCTCTAGCAACTCAATGTTCTTAAGCTGCTGGTAATACGCACGTTTGACCAAAAGAACTGAATTAATTCTGGTGGACCGTTCCCCATGTACTGCCAGATCAAGAGAATTTTTGCTCAGCGCAAGTTGATTCCACCAGTTACCACCATCAAAGATATTCTGGCTGAAGGAAAGTGAGCCAGAGTGATACTCGGTTTCATCCACCGTCATATTCGATCCAGCCGGTGTGTAAGCGCCTTGAAATCCCGACCCGGTGGAAGCACTTATTCTTGGCAAGATGACTGAAAAACTTCCCTTCCGGTTTGCAATCGCCGCCTCCACGTCCAACTGTGCCAACCGCACATCAAGGTTATTCTCCAACGCAATTTGAATACACTGATCAAGGGTGAAAATCTGCTGCGCCGCACAAGCGGACATAAAGATTATGAATGTAACGATTCGCCTAAACATTCCTGCTTGCTCTTGAATTTGACATAATCAATTTGAAATGGTTGTCTACCGCCCCGATGATGACTCCGCAAGATACGAATTTCCTCGCCACAAGTTCCTTTCCATTCACACTTTCCAGTTTCACGAAAATTCTTAAGCCGTCTCATTTGGGAGAAATTCATCCTTTATCTCCAGAAAATAGCGGTAAGCTTCATCGTAATTGTTCTCAATTTTTCCATCCAGAATAGCTTCTTCTATTGCCATTTTAATCTTGCCTACGGTCTTCCCCGGTTCTAGACCGCACTCTTCCATAATTTGTTCGCCTCTTACGGGGGATTGGAAGGCACGGTAGGAGTCACGCTCTACCAGATCATTCATAAGCGTATCGACCTGGTCAAAGTTACCAAGATACTTCTTCACCAGTTTCGGATTCTTCGACGTGATGTCGGCCCTGCACAGTTTCATAAGATCATCAACTTCGTCACCGGCCGCCACCATGAGTCGCCGAACAGCGCTGTCTGTTACACCTTCCTTCGCGAGGGCGATGGGGCGGAGGTGGAGTAAGGTGAGCTTTTTGAGGTAGTCGCGACTATCGTTAGACAGTTTCATCCGTTTCGCCAGTTTCTCAATCATCCTTGCGCCAATGGCATCGTGCCCGTGGAAGGTCCACCCCCGTTTTCTGTCTAGATGGCGAGTGCGCGGCTTACCAATATCGTGAAGCAGAGCCGCAAACCTGAGTTCTGTCTTAACCGTGTACTTGCATATGTTGTCCACCACTTGGAGCGTGTGATAAAAAATGTCCTTATGGTGCCACTCGGAAGGTTGTTCCAGACCATAAAGAGTGGTGATTTCCGGTAACACAAGGTTCATCAGTCCGACTTTCTGGAGAAGATCAAGCCCAACGGATGGCAGTGGCGAATCGAGAATCTTATATATTTCGGCCGTGACGCGCTCCGATGATACAATATCGATTCTGTCTGCTTGCTTCATAATGCTCTTAGTGATGGTAGGATCAATCTCGAAATTAAGTTGAGAAGCAAAGCGGACGGCACGAAGCATCCGCAACGGGTCATCGGAGAAGGTGGCGTCAGGATCGAGAGGTGTCCGAATAAGACATACGTTGAGATCCTGCACACCGTTGAACGGATCGTGAAGTTCACCGAATTCCGCCTTGTTCAGCGAAACCGCCATGGCGTTGATGGTGAAGTCTCGGCGAGAGAGGTCGGTCGCGAGATCGGCCACGTTAACTGCCGGTTTTCTTGAATCCGGTTCGTAGGTTTCAGTTCTAGCTGAAGCGATTTCCACAATTCCGTTTCCGACAGGAATCTGTGCTGTTCCGAACTTTTCGAACGGCACCACCTTTTTTGAACCTATCCGGGAGGCAAGTTTTTCAGCAAAGGCAATTCCGTCTTCTTCGACCATCAGATCGATATCCGTCACTTTCCGCTTCATGAGCGCATCCCGCACGTAACCACCCACGATGTAAACCTTCGTGCCAACAGATTCCGCTACGTCCCTCGCTGAGGTCAGAATTGAAAAACTGTCAGCTTGCTCTTCCAGTAGTGATGCTAGATTTGCCATAGCTCGTAAATTTAAGATCGCCAAGAAGAAATCCATGACCACTGAGAGATTCCTCTTGAAGCTGCCCTTTCGTTGCAATAACTTTGCACAATGAGACAGAATCTAGTGATCATAACCGCCGTCTCCCTATCTTGGCTCAATGCCCAATTCATGGATGTTAGGGTCACAATAGACGACATGCGGTTGAAAGAGAATGGTCGACGGGCTACTTCCACACTGGCAAACGAAGTGACGAACCTTTTTAAGCTGACGCGGTGGGACGAAGAATATGGTGATCTGAAAATCTCTCTCAATGTCCAGTTCATTTTTGAAGGCGTCGCGGACAAAGGAAGTGAGCACCTCTACTCGGCACAGTGCCTTATTTCAACGGGGATTGATCAACGGTATTTCTCAAAAGGGATCCAATTCCCGTATGTGAGGGGACAGAGCATTGTCCCCTCACCGGTCGTATTCGATCCTCTGGCGAGCGCCATGGAGTTTTACGCCTATATCGTTCTTGCCGGTGAAGCTGACACCTATGAACAGTTCGGCGGGACGCGGTTCTACGAGAAGGCGCGGGAGGTCGCTTTGAGAGGTTTGTCATCACAGTACCGCCTCGGCTGGAGGAACCGAACCGAGTTGGTGGATCTGCTAACAAAATACCGTGAATCTCGCTTGGCCAAATTCCATTATTATGATGCAATGGCTTATATTGAAGAGGGTGATATCACCGGAGCTGATACCGCTCTAAAAAAAATGATGAAAAACCTCGAGGAGACTTTTTCAAAGTATCCTCGGGAACACTATACGGTAATTTTCCTTAGCGGACATGCTGAGGAGCTAAGCCGACTGCCCAAAAGTATTTCTTCCAAGAAAACAATTCTAAAGAAATTGTCACAGCTCGATCCCGATAACAAAGCCAAGTATCAACTTGGGCTCGGCGACAAATCTCGATAGCTTCGTTTCCCCACTATATAATAATCAAAAACGATACTCCCCTTGTACATGTGGGAGATCACCGCTCTGTCGCGCACCTTTCTGACGGATTTGACCAAGCGTCTCCGTCGAACAATCACCATAGGATGAAAAATGATCCAGAACATTGACTTAAGGATGCCGAGAAGATGTTTGAAATCGAGCATAACAACGGCATAAACTGACGCAATCAGTTCGAGAGCTACACGGATAGGAAAAAGGTAAAGTGTCAGCGGAAGAGAGTAGTTGCTCAGGAGCATCAGGACAGAATTTCGGTGATTAAGATACTGTTTTTGAACTGACTGAGCGGGCAGCGTAACAGCATTTTTGTGATAAACGACCGAACTCGGAATCACTCTCACGTCTCGCCCCATCAGGTGGAGTCTCCACTGCAGATCAATCTCTTCCTGATGTGCAAAAAAGGTTCCATCGAATCTACCCGCGGCCTCGAAATCGCTCTTCCTGATCATGAGAGCTGTTCCGGAAGCCCAGAATATCGATGCCTGATCATCGTACTGCCCCGAATCCGTTTCCTGCTTAAAAAAGATTCTCCCTCTCGCGAAAGGAAACGCTAGTATATCCAATGCACCACCGCAAGCACCGGCATAATCGAAGAGACGCCTGTCGAAATAGTTCAGTATTTTGGGTTGAACCGATGCTGTCTCTGGATTTGTTCGCAACTCTTCAACAAGGGGCTCCAGCCAGCCGATCTCATGAACAGTATCATTGTTGAGGAACAGGAGGAATTCTCCCTTGGCCATCTCAGCCCCTTTATTACATCCGCCGGCATACCCCTCGTTGATTCTGTTCCTCAGAAGGAGAACCTCGGAATGATTCTGTTCAATCCATTCCGTACTGCCATCCTCAGAGGCATTATCCACGACAATCACCTCTTTGTCAGTAAAAGTCGAAGCCTTCAGTGAATCGAGACATTCCGATACTATTTCGATTCCGTTATAGTGCGGAATAATAATGGAGACCAACGGCCGGCCGCTAGTATCAGGAGTCGGGGGAGGGGTTCCCAGCACGGTAGCGTCTGAGAAGTTTGGCGGCGGCAGTATCAGCTGGAAACCTGCGAATCCAGTTTTCTAACAGATCCGTTGCCTCAGCATCATAGCCGTTCTCAGAATAAGTCTGCAGAAGAAAACCGACAATGTCGGGCCTTCCGGAATCGTGAAACTGTCTGAAGATTGCCTTTCCGCTCTCCACATCTCCGGCGTCGTGGTAGATCTGCCCCATCTGCAATTTCATCTCCTGACTCTTTATGGGGATGACATCTTCGGGCATCAAATCTGCCATAACACGGAGCGGAGCCAGTGCCTCCTGCTTCAACCGTTCGAGATCATCATCAGTGAGAACTGAGCCTTCCTGTTCATCACGGAATTCGCGAAATCTCTCCATGCCAAGCTGAAGGAAGGCCGATCGGTAATTTTGTAGAAGCTTCTGAATATTGGGATTTAGGTAAACATCGGGAGTATCCAGATTGCGGTACTTATAGCCCGGCGAATAGTCCCTGTTCCAGGTGGTATCTCCTACAACATTCATGAGGTTTTCGGCCAGTTTATCATAATTCACCGAGGGGACGCGGTGCGATCTCAATCTGAACGCAAGACCTTCCATCTGGAGGTATTTTTCTAGTCCAAGGCGGTTGCTGGGAGAGACGGTGACAGCAAAATAGATCGGAATTCTCCAGTCGCTCCGCCTGATGATGTGCAGGATCATCAGGTCCTGGACACGAATACCACCGCCTCCCAGTGTCGGCTTCAGCGTCCATGAAACCTTCCCTTCAGAATTGTTAGGATCACCAGTCACAGGAATAGAAATCGGCGTGTCCTTCCACCGGTCGACTCTCAGGAAAAGCGGTTTCCCATCAACTGGATTCCTCCCGATACGTTCTTTACCCTCAATCTGCTCATTACTAAGACCAATGAATTTCGTTTCTCCTGAACGTGAATCACGCATCTGTTTGATGTACCAGTCAGTATTTAGAAGGCTTAGATTGACCACCATCACATCCTTGCGAATCCCTTCAACTTCCTGAAGATACCAGAGAGGAAATGTGTCGTTGTCGCCATTGGTGAAGATAATCGCATTCGGCTCGCAGGTCTGCAGTATGTTGTAAGAATAGTCCCATGCAACGAAGTTTCCTGATCGGTCATGTGAATGATAGTTGGACGACAACATGATTCCGGGAATTAAAAGAAGCAGACTGAAGCCCGCTGCAAGAGTACCTGAAGCTACATTCTTCCTTCTGATAAAGGTGGCCAATTTGTCGAGAACGGCCGAAGCGGAAATACCAATCCAGATTGAATACGCTAGGAAACTCCCAACGTAGGAGTAATCTCGTTCACGAGGCTGGAACTTGTCCTGGTTTAGGTAGAAAATGATGGCCAGTCCCGTCATGAAGAAGAGAGCGAGAACGGACCACGCCCGCTGCGGATCCCTCCTGAAATGATAAACCATTCCGTAGATGCCAAGCAGAAAAGGGAGAGGAAAACCGAACTGGCTCCAATCGACGCCGTCTTCTCCCCTCTTCTCAAGGGCGCCAAAATCAGACACCCAAGTATCGCCGGCCGGCCCCCTTCCGGCGAATTGCCATAGAAAATACCGCACGTACATTCGTACAATCTGGTAGTCCCAAAGAAACTTGAATTGCGTTTCGAGGTCGTGGAACATATACCGATAGTTCTGTGAACTTGAAAAAGTGTTCCCGTTTCTTGGTCGGCCCACAACAGAAACTTTGTGAGGATAGGAGCCCACCTCTTCTTTCCTGTACCTCCGGGGTAAGGTAAAAATGGCGCCGTACTGTTCACGTTCGAGATACTTGATGGCTCTTTCGACAGTTTCGGGGTCATTCTCATCTATTGCCGGATCTTGGCCCGAGCGAATGAACAGAATCCCGTAGGTGGAGTAACCGACAATGACCAGCATAGCCGAGGAAAGCACCAGAGAGGTAATTCGCTTTTTCTGGACAATCATGAAGATCGTCACACAAAAGAGGCTTAACATCACTACACCCAGTCCAAATAGTCCTATCTTGGCGGCGATCTGCGGAAACCCTTTGATGATTCCCAGATAGATTCCAATAAACACACCACCCATTATGGCGGCCATAACAATAAATGAGTGCCAGGCAAACTTGCGTTTCTTGAAATAGATAATCATTCCCATGAACGGGAGAGCTAGCAGGTTCAATAGATGAATGCCCGTTGCCAGCCCTAGAACGTAACTGATCATGAGAATATACCGCTCGTTTCCCGGTTCGTCGGCCCGCTCGGCCCAGTGAAGAATCAACCAAGCCACGAGCGCCGTTGTAAGCGTACTTATGGCATAAACCTCCGCCTCCACCGCGTTAAACCAGTGACTGTCTGTAAAAGCAAAAATCAGGGCGCCGATTACCGCTGAGCCGTAGATGATCCACCGATCTTCGCTGTTCTGAGGCTTGCCCCGAAAGAGTGTTACAAGCTGCACAACAATGAGGTAGAGAAACATGACAGACAGGGCACTTACTAGTGGCGAGATGACATTAACGCGGAACGCGATATCACTGCTGAAGGGAAGCATAGAAAAAATCCTGCCGATAATGAGAAAGAGTGGGCTTCCCGGCGGATGAGGAACACCGAGGATATAGGAGGTGGCGATGAATTCGCCGCAGTCCCAATAAGAAACCGTTTCAGCCATGGTGCTGAAATAGATCAAGAACGAGACGAAAAAAATGCCCCCCGTCAAATATCTATTTAGATTTCCAGAAATCATTCAGATTCGCTTTCTTCGCTCTTCTCGTCAGATGAGTCGAGGGCATCAGACTCTCCATTCTTCTCTGTTTGCTCCTGATCGGACGATTCCTCTTTGGCATCGTTTTCACTGTCAGAAGATGATTCCTCACCACCCTCCGAAGTGGGTTCAGGCTCAGGCTTATTCGACTCTTCCACAAAATTCATCTTAAGACTACTGAGGCTTGAATCGAGAAACTTTTCTTCATCATCAGAAAGATTCCCCGCCATCTTTCTATTCATCATATCGAGCACATCGATGTAGAAGCTCGCCTCCTGAAGATTTCGCTCTGTCTTTTCAGTAATGGGGTTTTTCAGCTTCCCCATGGCTACCCATGCTTGCTGTGTAAACATGGTGACTATATTGATCAGAAGATGTTCGTCTTTCTTTGGTTCTGACATAACGCTTTTACGCCTCTCTTATGATGCAGTTTCAGAAGTTCATACTAATCAATCGACTTTTGTCGGGCCACGTAAATTAATGAACTGTACCGTTTTCTCTCACCTCTCGCTTTCCTATTTGAAATGAATCCTGTCCAGAGTGCACCGAGATTCCCATCACCGCGATATCGGGCGCTTGACAGCGATACATAGTAGGCGTCATAGGGGAGTCCAACCGTTGCTTCCAGATGTAGGCCGCAAGAAGAGAGGAAATGCTCCATGGAGTTGGGACTAAAGTGAGTGAGATGACGAGGTGTATCGTAAGCGGCCCAGTAATTCCCATACACCTCAGCATCATAGGAGATATAATTGGGCAAACCGATAAGCAGAACTCCCTCTTCCTTAAGCCCGCTGTAGGCGGCATCCAGGTAATGGCGAGGCTCATAGACATGCTCCAAAGTGTGCCAGAAAGTGATGCAATCGAATGGGGCTGAATTGGATTCGAGCCACTGCGACGATGGGAGCGCTTCAATTCCGAATCTCTGGTGCGCCGCCTCACGGGCCCTTTCCGATGAATCGACACACGTCACCTCCCATCCATTGTCCCGCATGTAGGCTGCGAACTCGCCTGTGCCACACCCGATATCCAAAAGCCTCCCATTTTTCATTCCCGTGAAGCGTTCAATCCACTTTCGCTTCTTTCCAATCATGATCCCTCTGACGATGCGATAAGCAAGGTCGGACAGACTGGATCCTTTATCGAAGTGAGGCATGTACTGTTCCGACTCGTAATAGCGGCCTATCTCATCTTCCGGTGGCCGGGGCGAGGTGTGGCGTGCGCCACAGGCTGGGCATTCAACAATTTTAAACACTTCTCCAGTGATAAGATGATCCTTGACTAAAGTCACAGATGTCAATTGACCCGCGCCACAGAGCGGGCACTTATTCAGAGTCTTCATCATACTATCAGCCGACGTTTACCATCTCGAGCATTTGCTGATAATCTCGCATAAACCTTTCTCGAATCTTCCTGTTAGCCTCACGATTCAGGTGCGGATCTTCTTTAATAATGTTGGACGCGGCCGTACGTGCGTCCTTTATGATTTGACCATCGTTAACCAGGTCTGCAATCTTCCACTTGGGATAACCGTGCTGGCGAGTCCCGTAGAATTCACCCGGGCCGCGAAGTTTGAGATCTTCATCTGAAATCTCAAACCCGTCGTTCGTCCTCTCCATAATGGCGAGGCGCTTTCTAGAATTTTCGGTCATCTTCCGCTGAACTAACACGCAGACACCCCGCTCGGATCCCCGCCCAATCCTCCCTCTCAGTTGATGGAGTTGAGTCAGGCCGAATCGTTCCGCGTTCTCAATGAGCATGACGGTTGCGTTCGGTATATCAATTCCGACTTCGATGACTGTAGTAGCGACAAGAATCTGAACTTCATTTTCGGCGAACCGATTCATAATTTCATCTTTCTCCTCCCGTTTCAACTGTCCGTGCAGAAGCGCAACGGAATATCTTGGGAATCGTTTCGAAATATGATCGAAGCCTTTCGTAGAAGCTTCGAGGTCACTTTTTTCTGATTCTTCGATCAAAGGGTAAACAATCATACACTGACGCCCCTCGTCAACTTTCTCCTCAATAAAGGTGTACACTTTTCCTACTGTCTCCTCATCCACCACTCGCGTTCTTATCGGCCGGCGGTGTTTTGGCATTTCATCCAGAAGCGATAAGTCCATATCACCGTGGTAAGTGATGGCAAGCGTACGCGGAATGGGTGTGGCTGTCATGGAGAGTATGTCAGGATTGCGACCCTTTCCCAAAAGCTTCCCCCGCTGAAGCACCCCGAACCGCTGCTGTTCGTCAATCACCACTAGTCCGAGGTCCTTGAACTTCACCTCTTCTTGAATCACCGCGTGTGTCCCCACGACAACGCTCACACGACCCTCCTCGATTCCTTCAAGAATATTTGCTCTCTCGGACGGTGGCTGCTTGCCCACAAGAAAGGCCGTCGGAATCCGAACTTGAGAAAAATAGGAATCGAAGACACGATAATGCTGATGTGCCAAGATTTCCGTGGGCGCCATCATGGCAACTTGAACGCCATTCTCTACTGCTACTGCAGACGCCAAAATAGCAACAATCGTTTTCCCAGCGCCGACGTCTCCCTGAAGCAGACGATTCATCATCTTCTCCGAAGCCATATCTGTGAGAATCTCAGCTAAAACTCTTTTCTGAGCCTCAGTCAGTTCAAAATTCAGTGAGTCGAAGATTCGTTTCACATTGGAACCGGTTTTGGTCATTTTTCGGCCGCTTCGGTCCTCGGTAAGGGATTTCTTCAAGGCCATAAGAAGCTGAAGAAAAAAATGCTCATCAAACTTCAACCGGCGAACCGCTTGGCCCAATGCCTCTACATCAGGCGCGAAATGAATATGTTTCAAAGCGTCCTCCAGTGAAGCTAGATGGTTCAGGTCACGGAGTTCCTGAGGCAAAAATTCGATTTGGCTGAGATTGAACTCATCGAGGCACGCCCTGACGATTCTTCTGAAACCACGACTTTCAAGCCCCACTTTTTTCAACCCCTCGCCGGAGGGGTAAAGGGGAATAACAGCGCCCGTGTTCAGCGGTTCACGCTCATCATCACTAAGGACGTCGTATTCAGGGTGAACCATTTGATAACCGTTGTAGAAATCGACTTTCGCATGGAACGCTACTTCATCTCCGATGGTAAAAACCCTTTCGATGTAATTGGCGCCGTGGAACCATGTACACTTCAGAAAACCGGTTCCGTCATTCACCATCAGTTGATAGTATTTTCTTTTTCTCGCCGTTCTCATCCCGCCAGCCTCCACCTTCGCGACAACGGTGGCCGTCTCCCCTTTTTCCAGGTTTTTAATCAGCGTAATCGAAGTCCGGTCAAGATGGCGTCGCGGAAAATAGTAAAGAAGGTCAAGAGCGGTAGTTACATCGGAACTGTTCAACACCTCTGCTCGCTGGGGCCCAACCCCTTTCACAAACTGCACCGACGTGTCTGGCATAAGGCTGCGATCAGAACTCATCTCAACGAACATTCGGACCTGTTTGGGTTAAGTTGAATCTCGGAAATATCAGACAGGATCGACTGACCGGCTATTGCCACTCTTTCCTGTACGTATACGTGATAGTTTCGGAAGAGGCGCTGCCAAGCAACAGGTCAAACTGAATTGTCTCGGCATCCACTTTACGATAGTCATGCGATGGATCTCGTATCACCCAGTCGCCGAAAATATGTTCGATAATCCGTACGTTGACCTTGTCTTTTCGGCGATTCTTTAGCTCCAGAAGAATGGTCGCCTCCTCGCTCTTCTTTTTTCTGTCGTAGTTCATAACCGTCCGTTTTCCAAGAACATTGAAGGCACGGCCTGCCACAATGGTCACACCGTCCCCCACCGGCGTCTGGCGAAGAAGGTCTTCTCCGGCAAAGACGACCCCTTTTCTAGTCCTCTGATAAATCTGGAATGTTCCAGCCGGAAGAGGCACGTCGAGATTCTTTCCGCTGTTGGTAAAGGAAATCTCCACGGCAAGAGGTTCTTCGCTCTTTTTCCGTTCGTTGTTTTCAAATACATAAGTTCTCCCCAATGTCACTTTTTTGTTTGAGTAGAGAGAAACAGTCACCGACTCGTTCTTCGGTAAAGTCAATGCCTCAGGAAGTGAATAGAGAACAAAATCGCCTGAATCTTCCAGAAGGAGTTCACTTGACGAGAGAGACTTTGCCTCAGCAGCCATGCGGAGTGTGCGGCTACCCTTTCGGCGGCGCCTCAGTTCACCCTCCACCAAGTCCAGAGAAGTAGATACAAAATCCTGGTCTGTGTTGTTTGACACCACCGCCTGCGATACCAATGTTCCTTCCTTCTCATCTTGATCGATGACCAAGCGGTAGTTTGAGTTCCAGTCAAATCCGCCTGAAATGTAGACAATTTCACCTCCGACACTACCATTGGTCTCTGACTGCACAGTCCATTCCAAAGTCGGTTTGACGGATAGATTGCCCGGTTTACTGTCTGCTATCACTTCAATAACTTCGTTCATGTTCAGAATGTGTACTCGATTCTTTGATTTGATTGAGAGCCATCTGCTATCAACATCTACCAGTTGACCTTTAACCGTTTGTCCTAAAATTGTCTTCAAAGCGATTGCAGAACCGAGATTGCTCTTGAGATAACTGAAGGTGTCAAAAATATCGGAGTTGTATTTCTGGTAGATAACATCTCCTTTAAACATGGAGAGAAACACGGAGGATGCCTCAATTTTATCGGGGAGATTGGTATATGTTACCAGATTGGAACCGACTTTAAGCTGAACATCAAGAGGTTGACGTACCAGTCCATACCCGTCTTTGTAAAGGGTGATGGAAGCATTCTTGGATTCGGCGGTAACCACCGAAAAAAGTGCCGCAATAATTAGAAATTTTCTCATTCCAGAAAGGAAAAGTTCTGTTTCAGTTTAGCAAGATTTTCTTTCATATCGCCAAGCTTTTTTCGCTCCCGTTCAACCACTTCCTTTGGCGCTCTTTCAACGAAATCGTGATTGTTCAACTTGGCAGAAACCGAACTGAGACGTCTGTCAAGAGAACTAATTTTTTCGGAAAGCCGCCTCTTCTCATTCTCAATATCAATTAAATCCCCCATCGGAATGAATAGTTCTTTCTTGCCAACTATAACTGTTGCCGACTTCGATGGTCGCTCAACATCAGGCCGTATAATTAAATCGTTAACTTTCGCCAAATCCTTGATGAGTCGTTCGTTCGATCTGAGCGACTGTCCATCATCGCTCCTGATAAAGAGATCTGATCGGATCCCCGGCGGAATGTTCATTTCTGACCTCACTGTTCTCACACCAGTGATTACTTCCTGGATTTCACAAAAGTTCCCCTCTGAAATGTTGTCAATCCAAGCTGCCGTGTCCTCGGGCCACGCCTCCACGATCAGGTCTCTCTCCTCATCTATCTTCAATCGCTGCCACAATTCTTCCGTTATGAAGGGGGCGAACGGATGTAGCAGCTTCAAAATCCCTTTCATAACATGACAAGCAACACTGTAAGCGATGATCTTCTCAGCTTTTATTGAACCGTAGAGACGAGATTTGATTACTTCGATGTACCAGTCACAAAAATCTGACCACGTGAAATCGTAAATCTTCTTGGCTGTTTCGTTGAAGCGGTAGGCGTCAAAACTTTCGTCAACGGCGGAAATTGTTCTGTTGAGACGGCTGAGGATCCACCTGTCAGCCAGATCGAGATCGTCCATGTTGAGTTCGGAAACGGGCCGAACTTCGATCTCTTCCCCCGAAAGCAAGAGGAATCGCGAAACGTTCCACAGCTTGTTCATAAAATTACGACCAATCTCCACCCTCTCCTCCGAAAAGAGAATATCCTGCCCCTGCGGAGCAATGAGCATGATACCAAATCTCACAGCATCGGCACCGTACTTGTCCATAAGGCCAATAGGATCGGGGGAATTTCCGAGCGATTTGCTCATCTTCCTCCCCTTCATATCCCGGACCATGCCAGTGAAATAGACATTCCTGAACGGCACTTCACCCTTGAATTCGAAGCTCGCCATGATCATCCGGGCCACCCAGAAGAAAATGATGTCTGGACCGGTAACAAGATCATCCGTCGGATGGAAATAGTCCAACTCGTCGCTCTCATCGGGCCATGTGTGAACACCGATGGGCCAGAGCCAGGAACTTGCCCAAGTGTCCAAAACATCGTGATCTTGGATAAGATCCTTCGATCCGCAGGCAGGACATGATTCCGGAGTTTCCACAGATACAATCGGTTCTTTGCACTCGAGTTGGCACTGCCCCACATCGTTACCCCGGCAATACCAGACGGGGATTCTGTGTCCCCACCATAACTGGCGGCTGATGCACCAATCTTGAATATGGGTCATCCAGTGCTCGTATGTCTTGATCCAGTGTGACGGGTAGAATTTGATTTGCTGCGATCGGACCGCCTCAATGGCCGGTTTGGCAAGTTCTTCCATCGCCATGAACCACTGTTCGGACAGATAGGGCTCGACGGGAACACCGCCTCGCTCAGAGTAGCCGATACTGGTTGTATAATCCTCAGTATTCTCCAAAACGCCTTTGCGATCGATTGCTGACACAACTTTTTTCCGGGCGTCAAACCGGTCAAGTCCCCGGAAAGTTTCCGGTACGGAATTATTCAGGGATCCATCGGGGTTGAGGATATTGATAAAATCAAGGTTGTGCCGCTTTCCAAGCTGGAAATCGTTTGGGTCGTGGGCCGGTGTCACTTTTACGCAGCCGGAACCGAATTCGGGATCAACGAAGTCGTCCGCTATAATCGGCACAATCCTATCTGTAAGGGGGAGCTTGACCGATTCTCCGATCAGATGTTTAAACCTCTCGTCCTTTGGATGAACAGCAACTGCACTGTCCCCGAGCATGGTTTCTGGCCGTGTCGTGGCCACTATCACAAATTGATCACTTTGGGTCACGGGGTACTTTAGATACCACAGTTTCCCCTCTACCTCTCGGTAATTTACTTCTTCATCAGAAATCGCCGATTGAGTGGCGGGGCACCAGTTTACAAGACGCGTGCCGCGATAAATCAGCCCCCGTTCGTAAAGTTGAACGAAGGCGGTGATGACGGCGCGGTAGTATCCATCATCCATGGTAAACCGCTCTCTCTCCCAATCGCAGGAGCAACCCAACCGTTTGAGCTGTTTAATGATGAGAGAGCCGTATTCATCCTTCCATGTCCAGGCGTGCTTCAAGAATTCTTCCCTGCCGATTTTATTCTTATCACTCCCCTTCTGCGCCAGCATCTTAGTCACCATCGTTTCGGTTGCGATGGAGGCGTGATCGGTCCCGGGAACCCAACAGGTCTCTCTCCCTTGCATTCGGGCCCTCCGGATCAGAACATCCTGAATGGTATTGTTCAAGACATGACCGATGGTAAGACTTCCAGTAACGTTGGGTGGTGGAATAACGATGGTGTAAGGCTTACGCTCGGGATTGACCTTACCGTGAAAATAGCCCTGTTCGAGCCACTTTTTATACCATCGCTGTTCTACTTGGGTAGGATCGTAGACTTTCGAAATCTTGTCTTCGAAGAACACTGTGGAATCGTCTCTATTTCTCCAGGATCAAACTGAAGGCCGTCGTCAGTTTCAAAACATTTATATTCGCCTTGATCAGGTTATCAGTGACAATGGCCGCAACGTTCTTCATGATGGTAAAACCGATATCGGGATTTGAATGACAAATTGCAAATAGATCATCTTTCGTGATAATCCCCATTTCACAATCAGAGATCGCTTTTACAGTGGCGGTACGCTTATCATCGGAACCTAAAAGCGACATCTCCCCAAATACCGGGTGAATGTCGCTGGATAGATTGATAATCGCTTTCTCCCGGGTATCATAATCATTCTTGGTGAGCTGCAATGTCAACGCCTGGTTGATCTCTACCTCACCCTCAAGCAGGAGATAGAGAGAATCACCAACGTCTCCTTCGGCAAAAATCTCCCCGCCTGCCGCGAAACTCTTGCTCTCGATCACTTTCTCGAAATGCCCGATTTGGCTTTTATCGAGACCGTTGAAAATTTGGTACTTGGCGTATTCTTGATTTTCACTCATGATCTACCTATTGAATTACAATTGCTTTTTCGTTTTCCTTGATGATATAGTCATCCTTCGGATTTATCACCACCGCCGTCTTGTTTTCTTCTCCAAGGGAGTGGCCGGCTTCTTTCAGTTTCCTTTCAATAAACGCATCCAGCGCGGATGAATCTGATGAGAGAATTTCACCGATACCAATCTGCTCATCCTCTGAAAAAACACTAATGAGAACCCACTTTTTTGAACGGAAATGGTCAAACAATTTATCGTACGTTTCCCCTGCGAACTCCTCCGGAATCGACACTCGCCGGAGTGTCCCAGGACGATGGGCGTCCATGAGTAACTCCATAGTTTGCGGCACGCCGGGATCAGCCACATGTGACGCCACCATATAGGCACCAAATTCGTCACTGACAATCACCTCATCGGCGTTCGCCCTTCGGATATGTGTCAGGTTGTCCCTCTCCGTGATATAGGCAACAACCTTGACACTCGGCGCCATCGTCTTTATGGTCAGTGTCGCAAAAATAGTCTTTTCATCTGGATGGCCACCGGCCACCACTCCATCACTGGGAACGATGATCGCCGTCTTTGCCTTAGCGAGATTGGCCCTTTCAAGTATGGTTTCACGAGTAAAATCCCCCTTCACGAATCGGAATCGCATCTTGCTGTATTTATTGCGTATAGCAGCAATGGAATCTTCGTTTTGATCATTGATCAATACAATGTTGAGGCGCCCCGACTTGTTCATGGATTGGAGGGAATCGATCAGGCTATCGACCAGTCCGTTCCAGCCACACAGAAGAATATGCTCCGATACGTTAAGTGATTCCAAACCTTTGTCCTCCCGAATCTTTTTTGCGACAAAAATTGATGACACCGTAGCAGTCAGAAGCGCTGTCAAGGAAATGCCGGCGAACATTACAACGATCGCCAAGAGGCGCCCCTCAGGCGTTATCGGGGAGTAATCGCCGTATCCCACCGTCGTCATGGTCACGATGGCCCACCAGAAGGGATTGTTTCCCTCGGCAATTGCACTTACCTCAAGCTTGCCGATGGCCCACCCCCCGAACATCATCATCAAAAATATTCCTGTGACGATCTGAGCGAAAGGGCTCCGCACGACGTTCCTCAGAAAACGTACCATCGAAGTAATTTAGCTACTCAGTCTGAAATTAAATAGGGAATGCATACTTATCAGAAGCTTAATTTCTCAAAAGCAGCGCCACGGTTTCAATGTGTGGTGTGTGTGGAAACATATCCACCATGCCCAATTTCTGCAGAACGTATCCCTCGTTGAGAAGGAGCGCTACATCTCGAGCCTGCGTGGATGGATTGCACGAAATATAGACAATCTTCTCAGGCGCCATTTTGGCCACATCAGTTACCAGTTTCGGGTGCATTCCGGCCCGTGGAGGATCGAGAAGGATAGCGTCAGGCGGTTCGATCTCCTTGAGGATTGATGATTGTCTGAAGTATCGATCTAGGTTCGCCACATAGAACCGGCAGTTGGTAACAGAGTTGGAAACAGCATTTCTAACGGCGTCCTCCACAGCCGGTGGGACAGCCTCAAATCCATAGACTTTCTGCACATGGTGAGCCATGAAAATGGAGGTTGAGCCGGTTCCGCAGTAAAGATCGTAGAGAACCTCATTGCCTTGAAAATCACCAAACTCCAGAACAAGTTCGTACAGTTTTTCTCCCTGCGTAGTGTTGGTTTGAAAAAAAGAATTCGCAGAAATTTCAAACGTGAATTTGTCGAGTCTTTCTTTTATCGTGGGGTTTCCATGAAGCAAGATTTCCCACTCCCCGTAAGAGACACCAGCCTTCCGCCGAGTGATGTTGTTCACGATTGACGTAATCTCAGGATGATCATTTTTCAGCCGGTTTACCATGGGAGCCAGTAGTTCGGTCTCTTCGCGGGAGGTGACAATGTTAACCATCAGATCATCCGTCCGTTCACCAATCCTGATTATGAGATTCCTCAGAAAACCGGAATGTTCGCAAATATCATAAGGCTCCAGACCGGCCTCCCGGCTCACCTCTCGAACAGTGTTTAGGATCTTATTGCCAATTGGCCTCTGGATTTCACAGAGATCAATGTCGAGGATTTTGTCGTACCGCCCAGGAATATGGAGACCGAGAGCAAAGTCGGCCTCAGCATTTTCTTCTTCCCCATCCAAAATCCACCGTCTGTTCGAAAACGAAAACTCCATCTTGTTCCTGTAGTGATATTGGTATTCAGAAGGAATGACAATTTCTAAGGCAGGATTCGCTATTCGCCCAGTACGGTGGAACAGATCCAAAACCTGCCCTTTCTTCTGCCCTATCTGAGTATCGTAATCAAGGTGTTGAAAGGAACAACCACCACAAATAGGGAAATGCTTACACTTTGGATTTGCGACAGAAGTAGATTCTTCAACTATATAGAGGAGTCTCGCCTCGCCGTAACCACTTCTGCGTTTCGTTAGGCGAGCCAACACTTTCTGCCCCGGGATCGCACCCCGAATAAAGATCACGTAATTGTTCAGGTGAGCCACGCCCTTTCCCCCAAAAGCGAGGGATTCAACAGTTAATTCAAGCTCATCACCTTTTTTTGGTCGAGTCATGATTACGCTGTTTCTTCGTCAGTAATCAGACGCAACGGTACGCCTGGTGTCCGTCACGATTGCGACGGAAGCGCTGGCCCCGATCCTGTTAGCGCCTGCATCCACCAGGGAGAGCGCATGGCCGAACCCTTTAATTCCGCCTGAAGCCTTAACGCCGAAGTCATCACTTAACGTTTTCCTGAGGAGTCTCACATCTTTCATCGTAGCACCCCCCATTGAAAACCCTGTAGAAGTCTTGACAAAATGGGCGCCCGCATCTACGACCGCTTTCGCCGCGGTCACTTTCTCATCGTCATTCAAAAGGCACGCCTCGATGATAACTTTAACTCTGTTCGATTCCGCGGCCGAAACCACAGCTTTGATATCGGTCACCACGGAGGAAATATCACCGTTCTTGAAAGCCCCGATATTCATCACCATGTCGAACTCGACAGCCCCGTCACCGAGAGAATGTTGAACCGCCGCCACTTTCTCCGCCGTGGAGGAAGCACCGAGCGGAAAGCCTGCTACGGTGATGACGCCGACACCGCTGTTAGACAGATGATCGGCGCACTGTCTAACATAGATAGGGTTTACGCATACGGTGGCGAAACCGAATTCCAGAGCCTCGTCACACAGCAGGGACACATCATCCGTTGTAGCGTCAGGGCGTAGCAGCGTGTGGTCGATTAGACCGGCGAGATCGGATGGAGAGAGAGTAGTCATTTCATCCGTTCACAATTGATTTGATACTCTGGGCAAGCTCCTCCGCTTCACCCGCAGTTGGCGCTTCTGCATATATGCGCAAAATTGGCTCCGTATTCGATTTCCGAACGTGCACCCATCGATCCTTCCAAGACAATTTGAGTCCGTCCCGCTCATCTTTAGCGGCATCCTGATATTCATCGGAGATTCTCGCAAAAAGGGACTTTCCATCGATCCCTTCAATGGAAACTTTGTCTTTCACAATTTCAAATTGAGGCAATTGAGACATCACGTCGCCGAGAGATTCATCGGTTAATGAGAGTCGTTGCAGTACGGCAGCAGCGGCCACAAGTGAGTCGCGGCCAAGATGTACCTCTTTCAGTATGACGCCGCCATTCCCTTCCCCTCCGATGAGTGAGCTGTGTTCTTTCATCATTTCAACAACATTTATCTCTCCAACCGCGCTCCTCAAGACTTCGATACCACATTGCTCTGCCACTTTATCCACCGCAAGTGTGGTTGAGAGATTGGTCACAACGGGCGCGAAGCTGTCACCACAATGCAGAAAACTGTCTACCACAAGAACTAGCGTGTATTCCTCTCCGATCGCTCTCCCTTTCTCATCAACAACGGCCAGCCTGTCTCCGTCGGGATCGGTGGCAAAACCAACATCACACCTTCTGCTTTGAACAATTCTTGAAAGCTCCCCGAGATTTTCGGGCAAAGGTTCTGTACCTCTAGAAAAGACACCAGAAGGGTCACAGTTAAGCTTCACCACTTCACAGCCTAATATTGACAAAAGTTTTGGTAGTCCCACGGCAGCAGCACCGTTAACGGCATCAACGGCTACTCGAAAATTCCGGTTCTTGATGGCGTATAGATCGATCCAAGCCACTTCGCATACTCTTGCAATATGACGGTCTACGGCATCTTTATCCACAATTCGTTCGCCTGGAAGTTCGCTTGACTTGATCTCAACACCTTTCAGCGTCATCAGTTCATCAACCTCTTCCTCACTAAAGAAACACCCGTCACAACCAACGAACTTCAGACCATTCCACCCTGAGGGGTTATGGCTTGCCGTGACAATAATACCTCCAACGGCTTCCCCGGTTTCAACCGTGTATTGCACAGTAGGCGTCGGCACAATTCCACAATCATAAATCGTTCTCCCTAATTCGTTCAATCTTTGCACGATCTCTGATACAAACTCGCTTCCGGAAGGACGGCTGTCCCGCCCGATCACAATATCCCCTTTGGGACAGAAGCGATGGAAGGCATTAGCATAATCCCGAACAATGCTAGTGGTGAGGTCATCACGAACAGTACCTCTTACGCCGGAGATCGATTCGATCAACATATTCAGTTTTTCCTATTCATAATGACAAGAGAAAGCTATTACCGACATATTTTCCAGACATCATTACGGCCTAAAAAAAACCCAGATTCGATTTCTCGCATCTGGGTTTTGCATAAGAGCCGTATCAGGAGGGTTGGGAAGGAGGGTGCTATCTACGACTCTTAGCTCTTTTTAACTTTTTCTCCACGCTTGGTTTTAAGTAAAAGGATTTTCTCCTTACCTCTCGAAGTATCCCTGCTTTCTCGTATTTTTTCTTGAAACGCCGCAGAGCTCTTTCAAGTTCCTCACCTTTCTTAACTGAAACTTCAACCATTCAAAACACCTCCTTCACTATCCAAGATAGTTCCGGAGATTCTTACTGCGGGACTTATGACGCAGCCGGCGAATCGCTTTTTCCTTAATCTGCCTTACACGCTCACGGGTTAGATTGAACTCTTCACCAATCTCATTGAGAGTCAAGGCATAGTCCCTTCCAATACCAAAATACATCTTAATCACATCCCGCTCCCGATCTTTCAGTGACTCGAGACACTGGCGAATCTCTTCCTTGAGTGATTCGCCCATGAGGGCCGTCTCCGGCGGGCGCTGGTTGTCATCTTCGATCACATCCATCAAAGAATTCTTATCCCCATCACGGAAGGGCGCATGTAGTGAGTGATGGCGGCGAGAGATTCGTATAGCATCCGTAACTTCCTCACCCTGCATCTCAAGCTGTTTCCCGATCTCATCTTCATTGGGAGGACGCTGATATTCAGACTCGAGTCCTTCCGCAGCTTTGGTGATCTTGCTGATTGTCCCTACCCTGTTGAGCGGAAGGCGAACAATTCTTGAATGTTCCGCCAGCGCCTGAAGAATAGACTGACGAATCCACCAGACGGCATAGGAAATGAACTTGAAACCCCTTGTTTCATCAAATCGCTCTGCAGCCTTTATAAGTCCAAGGTTGCCTTCGTTAATAAGATCTGTCAACGGAAGGCCTTGTCCCTGGTAATCTTTGGCAACAGAAACAACAAACCGCAGATTGGCTTCCGTAAGTTCATTTAACGCGACAGCATCACCTTGTTTCACCCGTTGGGCGAGTTCAATCTCACGGGCCGGCGGAAGCGGTTCAAACTTTCCAATCTCCTCAAGATATCGACTCAAACTTCTGTTTGCATCAGATGGCATTTATTCTTCCTGCTGTTAAAGTTTTTGAGCTTTTCCCTATCCCCGAACGTCAGCGAGTTTACTCCTTATCCCTGAATTCTCCAAGAGCTGTGAAGGATTTGTCAATTTGCCGCTACCCATTTCGCGAGTTGAACGAATTGTGCCACTTCGAGTTTTTCAGGCCGTTGACTCAGATCGAACCGGGTACTATCTATCTTAAGAGGGGCAAGAGAGTTTCTGAGCATTTTTCGGCGCTGCCCGAAAGCGAGTCGAGTAACTCGTGAAAGGACGTCACTTTCCAACTTTGAGAGTGGCTCACAAGACGTCGGTGCCATCTTGAGGACGGCCGACTCAACCCGCGGTTTCGGTACGAAGACCTCCGGCGGTACATTATGGATAATCTGAATATCTGCTCTTGCCTGAAGATTGACCGAAAGCCTTCCATAGGTTTTTGAGTCAAAGGGCGCTGCCATCCTTTCGGCAACTTCTTTTTGAACCATAAAATAACAATCCCTCCAGAAAAGCTGTTTTTCCACCAGACGGAAGAGAATCGGTGATGAAATATTATATGGCAAATTGCCGACGATACGAATGTTTTCCGTACCAAATTCAATCTCAGACCAATCGACTTTGAGAATGTCCTGATTGATAAAAGTGCAGTTTCCCAGATCGGTACGGCTTGATAATTCATTAAATAGATCACGATCGATCTCAATCCCAACCAGATCGTTGACTCGCGGAGCAAGCTGTTCTGTCAGTGCCCCACCGCCGGGACCGATCTCTAAAATTGAATCAGAACTGGACGGTCCTATCAAATCCGCCAGCTTCCTGAGCAGATTTGTGTCTACCAGAAAGTGCTGTCCCCACCGCTTCCTAGCAGTGCGTCTCATGCGGGGAGTCCGAAAAAAACTTGGGCGGTTTCCGAGGTGATCCGGGCGATCTCCATCGGTTCCATGTTCTTGATCTCGGCAATTCGTTTGCTTATATAAGGAATGTTGGAAGGCTCGTTCACTTTCCCGCGGTTTGGCACCGGAGTCATAAAAGGGCAGTCAGTCTCAAGCATGATTCGGTCAACAGGCGTCACCTTCAAAACCGCCTCTGTACTGTTCTTTCCGAAAGTGACATTGCCTGTAAACGACAGGAGGCATCCCGCATTCAACGCTCGTTCAGCAGTAGGTACATCGCTCGAAAAACAATGGAGTACTGCTTTCTTGGGTGACACCTCATCAATAATCTTTAGCAGATCCTCATCAGCGTCCCGGTTGTGGATCACCGCCGGAACCCCGAGCTCATTTGCCAGTTCAAGCTGAGATCTGAACACTTCTCGCTGCCGATCCGGAAACGACAGATTCCTGAAAAAATCAAGGCCCATCTCGCCGACAGCTACGACCTTCTCATGGGAAAGAAGCTCCTTCACCTGGGTGAGATAATCTGCGGGAGCGTCCTTGGCATCATGGGGATGCACACCCGCTGTAGCAAAAACGCAGTCATACCTTTCAGCAATAGAGATGGAAGTTCGTGAAGAAGACAAATCGGTGCCGACGCAGATTATCCGCTTCACCGATGCTGTTTCCGCCCGTTTGATGACAAAATCGAGCTGATCTATCAGATCATCGTAATACAGGTGAGCATGGGTATCAGTGTACAACTATTGAGAAGAGAGCGTGACGCTCTTACGAAATCCTTACCCCTGAACCAATCTCCGGATCATCCACCGTAACGACTACCACCGAAGCATCACTGCTTGCAGCCAACAGCATCCCATTGGATTCAACACCACGGATGAACGCCGGTTTCAGGTTGGCAACAATTGCTATCGTTTTCCCAACCATCTCATCCGGAGAATAGTGTTCGGCAATCCCCGCAACAATCTGCCGCTCTTCTTGTCCCACCTGAAGCTGAAGTTTCAAAAGCTTATCTGCCCCTTCAACTTTTTCGGCCGCCTTCACCACCGCGGTTCGCAGATCCACTTTCGCAAAATCTTCAATACCAATTTTTCCTTCAGACATATTCAACTCCTCTGTTTCATTGGGTTTTTCATCCACTTCGAGCAGCTCAATCTTTGGAAAGGGTATCTCGAAATCTCCCAAAGATAGGCCTTCTTTTAGCGATTCATTCGCTGTTTCACTGTCAACGCCCATCATTTTCAACACTTTTTCTGTTCTTACCGGCATGATGGGGCCAAGTAAGACGAGTGCCTTCCGAAGAGAATCAGCGGCAGTATAAAGGACAGTCCCAGCCCGCTGAAGATCTTTCTTGACCAACTTCCAAGGTTCGCTTCGTTCCATGTACCGGTTAATAGCCCTTATGAATTGCATCGTCTCTTCCACCGCTTCGCTGAGGCGCATAGATGAGATGTGATCTGGGATGATCTTTGAAAGGGCCTCCCCGGCATCGCTGAGTTGTGCCTCTCTCTCCGTCGGTTGACCGTTTTTTGGGATCGAACTCTCGAAGTGTCTCCCTATCAGAGTGGTGATTCTACCCACCAAGTTTCCGAGATCGTTTGCGAGATCGCTATTATATCTTTTTACGAACGATTCCATGGTGAAACTGGCATCCTGTCCCAACACCATTTCACGCATAAGATAGTATCGAACGGGATCAACACCGTACTCCTCGATAAGGTCTAGCGGATTAACTACATTCCCCAGCGATTTGCTCATTTTCGATTCTCCGGAGAGCCACCAGCCGTGGGCGAAAATCGATTTCGGCATCGGCATACCCACGGACATAAGCATGGTTGGCCAGTAGACGGAGTGCGTGATGAGAATGTCTTTACCGATAAGGTGATACTCACAAGGCCACCACTTTTCATAGCTTGTATTGTCAACACCGTACCCAGCAGCCGTAACGTAATTAATCAGGGCGTCAAACCAAACATAGGTAATATAATCCCTGTCGAATGGTAAATCGATGCCCCAGTTGAGACGCGACTTCGGTCGTGAAATGCAGAGATCACCAAGCGGCTGTTTCAAGAATCCAAGCACCTCATTCTTGCGGTGCTCCGGCTGAATGAAATGCGGATTGGCCTGAATATGATCAATGAGGGCGTCCTGATATTTTGACATTCTGAAAAAGTAGTTCTTCTCCTTCAACTTCTTAATATCCCTGAACTCCCCAGACTCTGCCTCCTTCTCGGTGATGAACCGTTCTTCCGAGACGGAATAGAGGCCTTCATATTCATCTTCGTAAACATCACCGTTATCGAAAACAGTCTGCAAGATGTCCTGAACTACTTTTACGTGCCGTTTCTCGGTTGTTCGGATAAAATCATCGTTCGAGATGTGGAGCTTTTCCCATAGATCTAGGAACCGAGGCGCCATTTCATCACAGTGAGCCTGAGGATCCACTCCTCTCTCTTCAGCCACCTGCTGCACTTTCTGCCCGTGCTCATCCAACCCGGTAAGTAAGAAAACATCCTCACCACTGTCACGATGATAGCGCGCCAGAACATCGGCCAGGATAGTAGTGTAAGCGTGACCGATGTGCGGTTTGTCGTTTACATAATAGATCGGCGTTGTGAGATAAAACTTACTCATTTCGCACTGTTCAGGCCGTCGCGAACCTCCATCAACAAATTCATCAGAACCAAATTTAGCTGAAAATTCCGGCTTAGCGAATCGGCGCATTTCTCAATAGCCGCAATGATCCTTGGATGGTCTGCCTCCGGATACCGATCACTGAACTGCCGCACTTCCTTCTCAAAAATTGAGAAAACAAACCTCCCATCACTGTTCAGCTTTTGAGCGTAAAGTGCGTCCCTGAACCAGTAGCTGAGGAGTTGAAACTGGAAAGCAAGTTCGGCCGGGCTTGAGCGATAGGTAACAGTGCCATGGGCAAGAAACTTTCTCCAACCGCTCTCGGTCCCTGAAACCGCCCAGGAAAGCATCGACTGTAGTGTAGCCGTAATCTCATCCAGATCGGATTCGGCGAGCGATCGCGCTATCCTAACATTGCCCTGAGAGAAGTGTGCAATGAGCATACTCTCTTCCTGAGAGAGCTGGGAATCCTCCTCGAGGTGATATGCGATCTCAGGCTCCGTGACAGGCGGGAAATAAATGGATTGGCAACGGGATCGAATCGTTTCAAAGAGTCTTTCAGGATACTCAGTACAGAGGATAAAGGTCGTGCCCAACGGTGGTTCTTCAAGGACCTTCAACAAGGCGTTGGCCGATTCCCCCTGCTGTGACATCAACTTTTCCGCTTCAAAAATGAGAACCATTTTCTGGCCCGATTCCACCGCTTTCAGATATAGCTTCTTCCGGATCTCCCTGATAGAGTTTATCAAGATTGTTTTCGCACGCGGCAGCTCCAGCTTCACGTAAAGATCCTCCCCCTTCTTCCCCAGCAACTCGGCGAGCAACTCCGCGGTTTTCGGTGCAAGTGCCTTAAGCGGCGGATCGTACTTCCCGATATCCTTGTCACGGGGAAAAGGTACAATGATGGTGAGATTCGGGTGCTGAAGCGAGTTGAACTTGCTACACGACTGACAGTTGTGGCACGGCGTGTCGGAGGGATCATGACAGTTGAGCAGTGAAGTAAACTGAATTGCTACAGCCTCTTTCCCCGCACCCGCCGGTCCATGGAAAAGATAAGCATTTCCGACCCGGCCTCTTCTAAAAATAGAGAGAAGCCGACTCCATACCGCCTGCTGACCTAAAATATCGAATCTCATCGCGATTCTCTCAGCCAAGATTCGGGATTCAGTTTGGCCCGATTTTCCCAAATTTCTAAGTGAAGCTTCGCCCCCTCAAGTGATCCCGAATCGCCGACGTAGGCGATCACGTCCCGAGCATTCACATAACTGTTCTCGTCCACCTCTACATCAATCACATGGGTGTAGACCGAATAAAAGCCGTCGCCGTGGTCCAAAATGACCGTATTCCCATACCCGCGGATATAAGTGACCGTTGTTACAATACCATCATAGATGGCTCTCACCTCGCTCCCGGACTTTCCTCGAATATCAATGCCCGTATTCTCCGTCACAGTCTTCAGTTCTGGATTCCGGTAAGTACCAAAGCGAGAGATGACAGCACCTTCGATAGGCCACGGCAATTTACCTTTGAGTTCTCTAAATGGAGCGGCCGCTATCAGTTCCGCTTCCTTCCTTCGGCGTTCCAGTTCGGCGATGCGTGTCACCCGTTCTCGCTCAAGGCGCGTGATGATGGTCTCCATTTCCCTTGCTGCTTTATGTTTCTCTTTGAGAGCCACGGTCATCTGTTGTCTGTCTCTCTTCAGATTGTCTAACTGCTTGCTCCGCACTCTGCGTCTCTGCTCAAGCCATTTTTTCCGGGATGATTTCTCTTTATCAATCGTCAAGATGTCAGCCACTTCAGAACGCATGATGGATTGTTGCCGCTCGATTTCAGAGACTGTTGCTCTGATCTCATCTGCCAGCTTTCGGTCGTAATCTGAAATAATCTTCAAATACTTCGCCCGGTAAACCGATTGACTCCACGATTCAGAGTCGAGTAGTTTCCCCAAGTCGGATAGACGCCCTTTCTTGTACGAAGTGATCACTCGCTTTGTGTAGCGAGTCACCAGTGAATCCTGGTCTGTTTCTTTTCTGGCAATAAGCTTTTCCGCTTCATCAATCGACCTCTGCTTCAGCTTCTCTTCTGTCCTGAGTCGAAAAAGGAGGTCTCTGACCAGCGATATTTCTTCATCAATTTCGTTGAGCCTCTCTATTTCACTCTTCTCTCTGTTCGAGGCTTCGCTGATTCTTTTCTCAAACTCAGCGATCTCGCGCCTGATCTTGTCGAGCTCACCGCTGTGGAATCTGATGTTCTTATCCATTTCTTTCGTTTGTCCCATAAGAATCGAGATAAAGAGAATGAACAAGAGTCGAAAAAGGGATTTCATCTGATGTACCAAGAGTCAAAATTAAGATCGGCGGTGAACAATTCCTTTATCCAAACTCCTTGCCAAAACTACCGTCAGTCACTATTTTGACACCAAGTCAATTCGAGGACAAAAGTGAAGAATGCAATTTGGCCAAACCTCTTTCAAGGGTGGAACAGAACTGAAAGTGAAACAGTCTACACCCTAAAGCAGGTGCCGGTATTCAAGGGTTTCAGCAAACGGGAGTTTAACGAACTCGAGCAGCTGGTGCACCACAGAAGCTACGCCGCAGAAGATTACGTATTCAAGAATCGCGCCCCTGGCGAAGGAATGTACATTATCATGAAAGGCACCGTCAAGATCACAATCGGGACAAGATCCGGCAATGAGAGTGTGCTTGCCGAACTAACTGATGGTGACTTTTTCGGCGAGCTGGCCCTATTTGATGATGAACCTAGATCGGCCAACGCTATTGCCACGACCGATTCAGAATTGATCGGTTTTTTTACAGCTGATCTTTTGTCCCTTCAGGATCGGCACCCGGAACTGGCGAACAAGATTCTCTTTAATCTGGGCGGGATTCTCGGTGAACGGCTAAGAAGTACCAATCATCTCCTGATGGAAGCTCAGGGCGTGAAGGACGATGGATAAGAATCTTCCATCTGACCATTTTGAAGTGACAGTGCCTAAGATTGAGCATCAGCAATCTGTCTTGTTGATCTATCGCCTACTCGTCGGGCTTGTGGCTGCAGGCTTTGTCTGGTTCATCTGGCCTTACGTATCAAACGTTTTGTTGATAATCGTCTTCGCTTTTCTCTTTACCACAGTTCTGCTTTCATCGGTGGATGGGTTAGAGAGAAAAATCCACAGCAGAGGAATTAGCGTCTTGCTGATTACAGTTACGGTACTGGCAGGGATTGGAATTTTTATCGGAAGTTTTATTTCGCAACTATCATCTCAGGCCGCCGATTTCTCCTCCCGAGTTGATCCCACTACCCTCACCGCTGAGTTCAAGAGTCTTGGTGAACGGTTCATGGCAGCCTTACCAGGCTTTGCTTCCAACATGGTCTCCTCTGGCGGCGATTTTGCTTCGACGCTCAGTTCGTTCGTTAATTCGGTCGTTGAAAACCTTGCTGCTCTCGCCGGAGCCGTCACGAGCTTTATGCTCAATGCTGCCATGATCCTGATCTTTACCATCATTTTGCTGGCGGAGTATCACTCTTTCCGAAAGACTCTGGTGGGCTATATCTCCAACAAATACTTCGAGGTCGCTCTGAAACTCATCTTCAATATTGAGAAATCAGTATCAAGTTACCTTCGGGGACAATTCCTCTCAGCCGCGAGTGTGGCGGCCATGTCTGTCATTGGACTCCTCATTTTGAATCTCACCGGCGCGAACCTGACGCTGATTGTTTTTATCGGAATCATCGCCGGTTTAGCGAATCTTATCCCGCTTGTAGGACCGTTCGTCGGAATGGTCCCGGCAATCCTGATCGCCTTCATGAATAATCTTGGCAGCGAGGTATCCGTCGCCCACATGCTTTTTGGCGTTGTTCCGTCCCCTTTCTATATTTTTGATATAATCCTCATGTTCATCGTAGTCCAACAGATTGAAGGGAACCTCATTACACCGACTCTCGTCGGAAAGAGCGTCGGACTTCACCCCATGCTGGTGATGATTGCGCTGATCATTGGGGGAACAATTCTTGGCCCTCTCGGGATGCTGTTCTCCGTACCGGCAACGGGTGTTTTGAAAGTGATCGGTCAGGAAATCGCCTTCGTCAGGAAGAACGCTCACCTGCTCTGACTTCAGCCGGTCCTGATCTTAAAGAGTATATAGTTTTCGAAATAGAGAAGCCGCTTCTTCCTGTCCGGAAGGTTATAGATCCACATCTGATAGTTTCCGTCTTTTCCTTTCACTTCTTCTACAACTTCATCGGGAGCTCCAAGCAGGTCTTCAACGTCTGAAACAAGCATGCCCGTTTCGAGTCTCGGCATGTGGCGACGTTCCAGAACTTCTCTAGCCTCTTCCAGTGAAAGGTTTATTTCCCGTCTCACAGCAATAGAATCGGCTGCGGAAAGCAGCGTCTCCAGAGAGGTTATATAATCGTTATACTTGAATTCAGCAGGAGCAAACATGTCTCTCGCGGTCTTCAATGATTTCAGCGCAAGCCGAAGAGACGCAATGTCACTCGCCTTATTGACATCACCAACCATGCCTACAGCAGCCTTCATGGCTGCTCGCTTTGCCTTCACGGTCAGCGTTCTATCAAGTTCGGGGACAGCATCATATTTCTCAATGGCGAGAGTGTATAGTCCCACCGCGGCAAGATCATACCCCTGCGCCATGAGGATTTTTGCTCTAAGATTATTCTGCGCTCGTTTTCCCTCTTCCGTGAGTGCCGATGCCTTTCCAAGACTCACCAGTGCCTCTTCGTACTGACGGGCTTCAAACAGCTCTGTTCCCTCGGAAACGTAGAATTCAACCAGTTCGTCCAATCTATCCTGAAGCCTGTCGATGAGCGTGTCTTCGGCAGTGGTGAGCGCTTCCACATATTTATCGGCGGCGGCATCCATCGCTTTCCGCCCCTGTAAATCACCGCCTTCGGCGTAGATCTGGTACGGAATCCGCTTGTTGGTAATATCGAGGAGTTTCCTAGCCCTTGGCATCCGGGCGTGGTTTGGATGGGCGTTCATAAACTCTAGAAACTTCGGCCTTGCGGCCACATAATCTTTCTCCAAGAAAAGCTTCTTCGCCTCATCTCCAACTGTTTTCCGTCCACCATAAAAGGCGCTAAATGTGAAGAAAATACCTAGGTTTGGAAGCTTTATTCGGGTTATGGGCGTAATCTCCAGAGGATCTTTGATTGATCGCACATCGTGATAAATGTGCCTTAACTCCAGCCCCCAGGCATAACGCGCCTCGGTAGGAGATTCGGTGATGATTTTGAGACCTACCGAATAAGCCGAAGACGTCCCGGTTCCGTAAGGCGAACTGTCCATTCTTTCGTCTTTGTAGAAACGAGTATAGTTCACGCCGTAGGAATATTTGAGATGGATAAACCATTTAGGGTGCCACCGCATGATGTAGGAGGAAACAATATTTATCTCCATGACGGATGGAGAGAACTCTCGATCGATTCCCCATGACTCAGGAACTGTCGGCGGCCCGGTAATAACAAGATCATCGCGAAGTTCCATCCTCGGAAAAGGAAAGATTGATGAATACCTCACACCTAAGCCAGTCAGGATATCCATGTAACTCTTTCCAAAAAGAGCATACGACAGATTCGTCTGTCCCCCTTCCATTTCGAGAAACGAACCCATCCTTCCGGAAAAACTAATGTCACTGAGACGGTCTTCTACATCTTCTTCGTACATGATAGAGTTGGGGTGAATCTTGAGAAAGTTGAGACCCTTCCAGCCATAGAAGCCGACGCCGAACCGTCCTTCCGCCGGAATGGTGGCGATGGGCTCCCGGAACTCCATTGGTCGAAAAACTGCTTCCACAACTTTGGTCTCTCCTTGAAGAAGCGCATCAAACATCTCCTTTGCCGCGGGTGGAAGCTTCAGTTTGAACCGCTTGCGACTGGCTTTAACCGGCGTGTTCGCACCCTCTTCAACCGCCGATTCTTGCTCAGAAAGGGCATTCTCCTCCTGTGCAAGGACCAAAGGATTCATTGAGAGTGTGAACGCCATCACAATCCAGAATGATTTTAAAAATTGACACTCTAACATCAGTTAATCAAAATAACCGCTCCATCTGTCCAATTCAAAGTGTTAATTCACTGCGAACCACAGCCTGACTTTTTCGCCTCTTGGGAACAAAGAGGATTTGTAACTTCTTTAACCTACAGAATGATGTTGCCGAAGACCATCACTATTATCACCGCAGTATACCTCATATTCCACCCTGTTAAAGGACAAGGCACATGGGAGTCAACTATCTGCCGTGTTAAGTACTCCGGCGGTGGTGATTGGTACAGCGATCCAAGTTCACTTCCCAATCTTCTGGAATTCCTCAATGAACAGACCTCCGTTACTCTATCAACGGTGGAAGCACGGGTATCGCTCGATGATGATGCAATATTCAACTATCCTTATCTATATCTCACGGGCCACGGGAACGTCCGCTTCAGCGATCGTGAGATTGAGAATCTCCGTCGTCACCTCACATCCGGCGGATTTCTACATGCAGATGATAATTATGGCCTCGACAACTCTTTCCGGCGTGAGATGAAGCGTGTGTTCCCGGAGAAAGATTGGGTTGAGCTTCCTTTTGATCATCCTATCTACTCTTCCTATTTCAATATCACCGGAGGGCTCCCAAAAATTCACGAGCACAACAACAAACCACCCCAAGGTCTGGGCCTTTTCGACGGTGACCGTCTCATTGTCTTTTTCAGCTATGAATCCGATCTCGGTGATGGTTGGGAAGACAGATCAGTTCACAATAATCTAGAGGAGAAGCGAATCTCCGCATTGAAGATGGGAGCCAACATCTTTATTTATTATCTAATTCAATAAATGACAGTTTCAACAACGCTAGAGCGGTTCCGCATACAGAAGTTCCGCAATGACATTTCCTCACTGTTCTGGGCAGGAACTTCATCTGTGCTGGCTCTGCTTCTTATTCTCCTTTCTGTTGAATCACTCTTCTGGCTTTCTGCCAAAGTACGGTACGATGTGTGGTGGAGCGCTCTCTTCATTTTCATTATGGCGGTTGCGGCGGCGACAGTGGTGGCAGTTCAGATCAAGCGCCAGAAAATCCGCCGCTATTCCTCTGAGGCGTGTGCGGCTGAGGTTGGTGCGTCGGCTTTTCATAGACATGATGATGTGCTCAATGCAGTCCAGCTTGAACAGTCACTTCAGGATGATCAGGTCAGTTCTGCCGCCTTGACCAACCAGTTCATCAACCAAATTTCCTCACGTCTCTCCTTCCTTTCTCCAGCTGAAGTCCTAAAGAACGGCAGAGCCAAACAGTTGAGACAAATTGCCGCAATAGTCTTCACCCTTATCATGATCGTTTCGCTCGCTTTCTTACCTGAGTTCATGGCATCGGCTCAACACTGGATCCATCCCCGAACAACCTTTGATCCTCCTCACCCCTTTAGAATCATGAACCTGACAGGAGATATCTATATGATGGGTGGAGATTCAACCTCCGTAACCTTTGCCGTGGAAGGTGAAGCTCCCGACTCTCTTTTGATCGAGTTCAAGAGTGTGGAAGGAGAAAAATATGTCCGGCTAGGACCTGATGAAAAGAGGTACTTCAAGTACAACACAGGAGAAGTATTTCAAAATCTGGAATACAGAGCGCTGGTTCGGGCCAACCGGTTTTGGGAACGGTGGAAAGAGATCTCTTCCGCAACACATTCCATTGCTGTGATCGACAGACCGACCATCGAAAACTTTTCAGTCACGGTCACCCCTCCAAAGTACTCGCGGCTGGAAAGAAATGTTCAAGAGGAGAACGTAGCGGAGATTCGGGGACTGGTAGGCTCTACGGTTGATGTATCACTGATTTCCGACGCCAATATCGTGAGAGGTTTCCTAAACACTTTCACACGAACTGATGACGACAGAAACAGGATTAGTCTTAGTGTGAGAAATAACCGTGCGAGAGGTCAGTTAACGATTGACGATGAACTGTTCTTTACATCGCACATTTTCGATCATCGGAGCATAGGCAATCTTGATCCAATCGAATACAGAATTGTTCCGATTCCGGACGAATTTCCCTCCATTGAAGTGCTGATGCCATCCGGAGTGACCGAACTGGGAAGTGATTTCTCAATCCCCATTCAGCTTCATATCCAAGACGACTTCGGCTTTTCAAATCTTCAGATCGTTTACGAAACGGAACATCCTGATTATGTTGGAACGACGAACCGCGTCAGCGTCCGGTCTATCCCAACCATTTCACACGAGAGCACTTCTCAGGACGTGTTTTACGTGTGGGATCTCTCGGCAATGGACTTAATGCCCGAAGATGAAGTGCAGTTCCATTTCGAGTTATACGACAATGATCAGGTTTCAGGGCCCAAGAAGTCACTCTCGCAGGAATTTACAGCGAGGTTTCCATCACTAGCTGATCTCTTCGCGCGGACGGAAAAAGGTGAAGATATGCTTGATGAGGATCTGAACAAAATCCTGCTGGACCTTGATGAAATCAATACTGCCATCGAAGAAATGGAATTGAAGCTCCTGAAAACCGATGAACTGGAATGGGAAGACAGGCAGGCTCTTCAGAAATCAGTGGTTGAAGTGAAGAATAAGCTCGAAGAGGTGAAGTCGCTCCAAGAGACCGTTAACGACGTCATGGAGCAGGCGGATAAGCACAATCTCTTCTCCACCGATTTGATGGACAAGTTCAAAAACTTAAACGAGCTTCTTCAGGATGTGATCACACCTGAAATGCTAGAATCAATGGCGAAGCTTAAAGATTCCATGGGCGAAATGACTACCGATCAGTTGATGAAGGCAATTAAGGATTTTCAGCAGAATACAGAAGCGATGGAACTCCAGCTTGAACGGTTCCTCGAAATTTTCAGGCGCATTCGTGCTGAACAGAAGCTAGACGAGCTGGTTGCCCGACTGACAAACCTCACGGATCAACAGAAAAAGCTGGCGAATGAGATGTCTCAGGAAAGCGACAGAGAAAACAGCGGACGGCTTCTATCTCAACAGGAGCGCAACAGCAAGGAATTTCAGAGACTGGAAGATCTGATGGCGGAAACAGCGGAAGTGATGGCTCCCTACGCACAGATGCCTTCAAGTGAACTGGATATGGTCGCGCAATCTTCAACCGTGGAACAAGTGAGTAATGAAATGAACAGATCGGAGCGGGCTTTGAGTAGAGACGACCTGTCCGGAGCAACTGATCCGGCGGCATCCGCGGGAGAGGGGTTGGAGTCACTGGAGAAGGAGGTTACAAGTATTGCCAAGGAATTCAGGAGCGAAACAGCCGGCGCCATGGCCAAACGTTTCGAAAAAATCCTTCGAAATACTCTCTTCATCTCAAAAGAGCAGGAACAGCTTCGTCTAGACACATCCGATCTTCCGAGAAACAGTCCGCGGTTGGGACAGATGGCTTCACGCCAGCAGATACTGCGGGATCAATTGAGCCAGTTAATAGCAAATCTCATGAGCCTTTCCCGAGAAACATTTGCTGTTACGCCTGAACTTGGAAAGGCGATCGGGAGTGCCACATTGGGCATGAATGAATCTTTGACCAAGCTGGAGGAACGGCGCGGATCAGAATCTTCCCGAAGGCAGGGCGAAACCGTGAAGGCGCTGAACGAGACAGCAGTCGCCACCCTGTCTGCTATGGAACAGATTAGGCAATCGGGATCGGCCTCCGGTTTCGAGCAGTTCCTTGAGCGCATGCGCCAGATGGCTCAGTCACAGGAGGGCATTAACGCCCAAACTTTTCAACTGACGCTAGGACAGATGGCTGCCGTTTCACAGGAACAGCTCATGAGGCGGCTCCGTGATGACCAAGCTCAGCTAAAAAAATCGCTTGATGAACTAACGAGGGAAATGAGAGGTTCAAGTCCGGGAGGTGAACGCCTCGGCGGTATTTCGAAGGAGATGGAAGAGGTGATTCGAGATTTCGAGAAAAGACAGGTCACGCGCCGAACAGTGGAACGGCAGCAGAGGATTCTTACGAGAATGCTCGACGCCCAGAAATCCCTTCGGCAGCAGGACATGAGCGAAAAACGTCGCGCCATCACCGCCGGTGATTTTGAGTATGAAGGGCCCGATGGACTTCCAAAAGATCTTGGTCAGCGCCGCAACCTTGCAATCGAAGCTCTCAACCGAGCCTTGAAGGCGGGCTATCCCAGAGATTATCAGGAAATGATTCGGCGCTATTTTAATTCACTGGCGGGATCAAACAACTTTATTGATGAGAACCTTTATGAAAACGGCCGGTAGTTTATTTTTCTTACTTTCTCTTAATCTTGCCTCGGCCCAGATTCCCGGTGGTGTGCCGCTACTCAATCAGGGGCTGGATCTGTTCCGTCAGGCGATCCAATTGGAGCGCATCGGAGAACTGGAGAAGGCGGAGGAAATCTACCTTGAACTTCTCTACGCCAACCCCAAGGACACACGCGTTTTTCTTCAAGTTAAGGCGCTGTACAGAAAACAGGAACGGTTTGATGACCTCCGATCACTCCTCTTGAGCCGCGTCGAAATCTTCAAGCGCGATCTCCAGAGCCACGTAGAACTTGGCGAGGTCTTCATTCTGACCGATGAACGGGAAAAAGCTTACCAGTACTGGGAAGTACTGAGGCTTCAGTTTGAGGAAACTCGCTCCATATACTTCATGCTGATCCAGATGTACCTCAAGTATAGTCTCGATGAGGAGCTTGATCAGCTTGTGGTTTCGGGCCGGGATGCCTTCAGTGATCCTGCATTCCTGAGTCTTGAATTGGGTAACATCCACATGCGAAACCTTGACTATGCATCTGCCACCGAACAGTATGTCATCTATGCCTCGTACCACCCTAATCAGATCAGATCAGCTTCTGTCCAAATTCTGCGAATGTCGGATAGGAAAGAGAGCCACAAGGACATTGAAGCAGCCCTCCTTGAACAAATATACTTCGATGAAAGAACAGTCAGATCCCTGTACAGCGATTTCCTGTTCAAAGTTCAGAAGTATCCAGAGGCTTACGATCAGCATAGAGAGTTGGGAGTCACGGATCAGCAAGACCTTGAACGGTGGATTAGGTTCGCTGAGAACCTGCGGAAGGAACACCGTTTGAAACTAGCCCTTAAGTCTTACAGTCATGTACTTGAGGAAACTCGAAAGTCGCCTCCAAGCCTCACTGAAAAGGCAAAAAAGCGCTTGACAGGGGAGGCTCTCTACGGTCTCGCTCTCACTTACGAACTTCAGATTACCCCCAGGGAAAAATGGTCTCCACTGGCGGAGTTCTTTGCCGGAAATGCGTTCTTCGAAGACCATTTGATCACGCTTCAGTCGGTGGAAGTGCTGCCTCTTGAAGAAACGTTTACTATATACGATTCGATCCTTACCTCCCTCCCTTCCACCATATTCCCCCCTCAAGCCCACTTCCGGATAGGAGAGATCAAATACAAGATTACACGGGATTTCGATGGTGCCGTCGCTTCATTTAGTGATGCTGCACAGTCATCCAAAGACCCAACCCTGAAGCTCGACTCAAGCCTCCGACTCGCCGATGTATTGATGGCCAAAGGAGATTTCCTTGCCGCTCTGGATCACCTCGACCAAAGTCTCTTATCTAACAGGCGGCAACAGGATCGATACTCACTCCAGTTCAAATTGTGTCAGGTTCAATTCCTCCACGGTAACGTGGAAGAGGTATTGGTTCTGCTTGACGGATTGCTCAGCTCTCTCGAGTTGAACGATTCACTCTTTAACGATGTTCTGGAATTGAAAGGATTTATCGAGGAAAATTATTCACGTGGTGATCAGATTGCCAAGGACGCCTTCCGTGGCTACATTCTTGCGGAGCGATTGCTGAGACAGGGCAAGAGAACAGAAGCCGCCTCTTTTTTTAGATCGGTATCGGAGGCTTATCCGGAATCCCCGGTGGCTGATGAAGCTGTATTTCGTAGGGCCGAACTGACAGTGGAACTTGGGCAGTACGAAAAAGCGTTGGAACAACTCGCCCTCATCCATAGCACGCCCCTTGGCGACCTCTCCACTGTCATGACAGGTGAGATATACGACAGATTCCTTCACAATAGTGAAGAAGCAGCCACATGGTATTTCAAAGTCCTTGAAGAATATCCTGAAAGTCTACTCACCGAGCCGGTACGGTATCGGCTGAGAGAAATAACCGATACAGGAGGAGTGAATTGAATCGGTTAGTACCTTTATTCATGCTGACTTTCACATTCTTGTCAGGAAACAAGATTCTTATCCCTATGGATATCACTCAGAAAGACCATCTTAAAGCATATGGTATCGCTTACTGGGTACTAAAGCAAAACATAAACGTGGAGTGGATTCTGAACTACCGGGGTGGTTCTTTCATAATTGACGACTATCCCGCTGTCATCAAAGAGGCTAAGATTCGGGGAGTTACGGTGGAGCTGATTGGTGATCAGGATTTTATGGCGGTCTACAGCGAGGTGAGTGCGAACAACATGGAGGTGGTCCTTCTGGAAAAGGCGCCGAAGATTGCTATCTATTCTCCGCCCACTAAGCAACCTTGGGATGACGCGGTGACACTGGCTCTCACTTACGCCGAGGTGGATTATCAGATCCTTTGGGACGACGAAGTTTTTCTAGGCCGATTGGACCAGTTTGACTGGCTTCATCTTCACCACGAGGATTTCACCGGACAGTACGGGAAGTTTTACAGAAATTTTCATAAGGCACCTTGGTATATAGAACAGCAGTTACAGTTCAAAGCTATGGCAAATCGTCTCGGTTTCAGTTCCGTTAGCGAAGAGAAAAAGGCGGTAGCGCGATCAATCCGCGATTTCGTCGGTCTTGGCGGATTCCTTTTCGCAATGTGTTCGGCTACCGATTCCTACGACATCGCACTGGCGGCTGAAGGCGTCGACATTGCCGAAGCAGTCATTGACGGAACACCGGCCGATCCTGATGCCCAGACGAAACTGGACTTCACTCAAAGCCTTGCTTTCGAGTCTTTCTCAATCATTCCTGATCCATTCATCTATGAATTTTCCGATATTGACGTCCCCCCCAGCGACCGCCCGACAACCCGAGGTGCGGAGGCTGACTACTTTACCCTCTTTGAATTCTCTGCAAAGTACGACCCCATCCCCACCATGCTGACGCAGAATCACGTAGGTATTGTCAAAGGATTTATGGGACAGACCACCGGCTTCAAGCGATCTCTCATTAAGAGTCATGTTCTTGTGATGGGAGAGGTAGAAGGAGACGAACAGGTAAAATATATCCATGGAAACTACGGCAAAGGAACTTTCACCTTCCTCGGCGGACACGATCCGGAAGACTATCAACACTTCGTTGGAGATCCCCCCACCGACCTTGCGCTCCACCGGAATTCCCCGGGATACCGCTTAATTCTCAATAATATCCTCTTCCCCGCCGCTCGAAAAAAGGAGAGAAAAACGTGAATATCTTTTGCGTCGGACAGAATTATGCGAAACACGCAAAGGAACTCGGAAACAAGGTCCCCGAGGAACCGATATTCTTTCAGAAGGCGTCTTCCTGTCTTTCCGCTGAAGATTTGATCAGGCTTCCGAAAGGGAAGTTGATTCATCATGAGATCGAACTTGTGATGGTCTTTGGAATAGGCGGAAAGAATATATCCACGCAATCGGCCTTGGAGCATATTTCCCACTGGTGCCTTGGACTCGATTTGACAGATAGACCACGGCAGAATGAGATGAGGAAGAAAGGGCTTCCGTGGTTCGATGCCAAAACCTTTCCAGGCGCGGCTGTGATCACCGGTCGTGAACCTTTCAGCTGGAAGGCAATCGAAAAAGATTTCTGGCTTAAGAAAAACGGAAAAGAGGTCCAGCGCGGAAACGTGAGTGATATGGTTTTCGACATCGCTACACTCATCTCTCGGCTGTCCGATATCATAACCTTCAGTGAACAAGATCTCCTCTTTACCGGAACACCAAGCGGCGTGGGGGCCCTGAATGGGGGAGATGAACTTGATCTTGTTTCAGGAGGCGACACCAAAGGAACGTTTTTAGTCGCTACATCCTGAACAAAGCCAAAACACCTTGACATCATCCTTCTAAGGTGTGAATTTCTCCTGTCTTTAACTCCGAGGTTGTTTCATGACTCTAATTAGTGAAATTCAGTCAGCCATGCAGGCTTCGATGAAATCTGGTGACGCTGACCGCGTCAGAACCCTTCGAACCCTTCTGGCCAAACTCAAAGAGCGATCAATTGAGAAGGGGGGTGAACTGTCAGCAGGCGAACTGACGAAAGTACTGCGAACTGCCGCAAAGCAGCGGAAGGAATCAGCCGATATGTACGCCGATGCCGGGAGAAACGAACTGGCCGACGCGGAGCTCAAGGAACTGGCGATCATAGAAGAGTATCTTCCGGAACAGTTGTCGGAGGAGGCCGTGGGAAAAATAGTGGAGACGGTCGTTGGCGAGGCCGACGCTGAATCTCTCAACGATATGGGCAAAGTAATGCCAGCCGTTATGAAGGAAGTGGCGGGACGAGCGGACGGTAAAATGGTTCAGAAACTTGTAAAAAGGAAGCTTTCTAGTTGATACACCCTTTCGACCTAGCCGCGATCTTTCTTCTTATCGGTTTCGGGTACGTGGGCTTCAAACGGGGATTCCTCGAAGAGATCGGGAGACTGGTCGGTCTGATTCTGGCCGGTGCAGCGGCTTTCCAGTTTCATGGCACTGTCGCTCTTTTTCTTCATTCCCGTCTGCCTATTGATGGTCGACTCATATCAGTAGGCACTTTTGCTTCCGTTTTTATGGGGGTTTTACTGATTATGAGAGTCGCCTTGCGGTTCGTCCAAATGTTTCTTTTGTCCAGAGGGATTCGATCAGTGAACCGGATGATGGGCATCGCCATCGGTGCGATAAAGGCGTCCGTGGTTGCGGTGATTCTTTGCTGGAGCGTGGATGTTCTCCCTAACGCTGACTACTTCCGGGAAATGAAGATGCGGTCTTATGTCTATCAAAACTCAAGCAGCGCCCGACGATGGATCGTGAACGCTTTTCATCTTCAAGATTCTTTTCAGCGCGGTGAAACGTGGGTAAAACAAAGGATGGAGGACGTTTAGGTTTGGCCCGTATTCCGCAGGACACCATCGACCGAATTAGGGATTCGGCAGAAATCTTGGATGTGGTTTCGGATTACGTAGAGCTTCGTAGGCGCGGGAGAAATCACTTCGGTCTTTGTCCCTTCCATCCGGAGAAAACTCCCTCCTTCAGCGTAGCTCCGGATAAGCAGATCTACCACTGCTTCGGTTGCGGCGCCGGTGGTAACGCTATCTCCTTCCTGATGGAATACGAAAAAATCAGCTTCGTGGAGGCACTGAAGAATCTGGCAGAGCGGTACGGAGTAAAACTTAATCTTCACCGCGACAGCGTCTCAGAGGAGTTTTTCAGTCAACTCTACAGTGTTCAGAATGAAGCAGTAGATTACTTCAGAAATAAGCTGCGATCTGATGAAGGTGTGAAAGTCCGAGACTACCTCACATCAAGAGGCCTGTCTGATGAAACAGTGAATATGTTTGACATCGGCTACGCAGGAGACGGCTGGGATCATCTCTTGAGTGTGATCAAATCCAATAAGGTGTCACAGAAAGTGATCGAAAAGTGCGGACTCTTCATAAAAACCGACAGGGGAATATTTGACCGGTTCAGAAATAGATTGATGTTCCCTATCACCAATCGCGGTGATCGTGTAGTAGGGTTTGGTGGAAGAGACATGACGGGCGAGAGTGACGCAAAGTACCTGAATTCACCGGAGACACCAATCTATAACAAACGGGGAATTCTGTACGGGCTTTCTCGAACACGGGACGCCGCCCGTGAAGATCGTTCAATTGTAGTTGTGGAAGGATACATGGATTTTCTCCAGCTTTATCAGCATGGAATCAGGAATATCTCCGCCACATCGGGGACGGCCCTAACCACCGGGCAGGTGTCTCAGCTGCGCAAGTTTGCTGATACGGTGTATCTCGCCTACGATGGAGACAGCGCCGGCCGGAAAGCTGGCATCTCAGCCGGTTACAACCTGATAAAGGGTGGTATCACAGCAAAGATTGTGAATGTACCGGAGGGAAACGATCCTGATAGTTGGGTAAAGGAGTCCGGGGCCGACACTTTCAAGAAAGGACTAGAAGATGCTTCAGACGTCATCACGTTCCATTTTGAGAACAGCTCCTTAGATCTCTCCAACGCTTCGGAACGCTCACGGCTTGCCGATGAAATCACCATAGAGCTAGCTTCAATCAGTGACGAAATAATTCGTCGAGAGCTCGTTCGTCAGGTTGCTGAACGAATGGGCGTTGACGAGAATGCCATCGTACGAATGCTCCGTAGACGCGGCCGTCAAGCGGGCCACCGCCCCACGGAAAGTCCGGAGACTGCCCCTGCGCCCCTTTCCTCGGCGGAAAAAGCAGAGCGTGAGATTGTAAAACTCCTCGCCTCTGGCGATCGTAACGTAACAGAACTGTTAAAGGCCAAAGCCGATCTGGAGGCCTTTTCAGATCCATTGATGAAAACGCTGGCCAACTACCTTCTCAAGGCTAACAGCGAAAACGGCGATGGAAACCTCTCGGGAGCTGTAGACCTATTCCAGGAAAAAAGTGACCGCGAACATGCGTCCCGAATCCTTCTTGAAGCAATCAGTGAGGAAGATGCCCATCGGGTGGCAGTGGACTGCCTCATAACCTTGGAGCAAGGTCCGTTGAAAGCAAAAATCGATGAAGCCAGAATTCGGCTAAGAGACATGGAACGTTCCGGGAAAGATACATCTGAAGCTCTTGCCTCCGTGATGGAGCTCCGTAAACAACTGACACAACTGGAGGCGAAGCGGAAATCACTTTCCGAAGAAGAAAAATGAGACTCTTCTTGAATGTCCTTTCCCTCTTGATCTGGATTGCAGCGATTGGTTCCCTCGCGCCGGCACAACAGAAAGGGAGTGAAAAGTTTTTCAAGACAGATCTCCACAGAAGCGATCTTTTAAAGGATGAGGTATCAGAAGAGGAGGCGAAGAGGGTCAACCATTTCAAGGCGTTCTATAACAGTAGAGGACGCCTTGTGAGAGTGGAGTTCTACCCAAATGGAGACCGCATTCTCGCGGAAATGAGAAAGAGAGAGATTTTTCCCCGACCGAGAGCGCCGTTCAAGTATTTTCGCAGATGGAATCCCCACACTCGGGAGCTCGGCGAAGAACTGGCCGCTTCAAAGCTGGGAAGTCTCTCCTATTACAGAGTTTCGTATGACGGTGAATCTGCCATTAGAACAGTGGAATTCTTCAGGAAAAGGAATCTTCGGCTATGGACTTATTTCCTGATGAAGCGAGAGGGCGAAGAGGAATCTCACCTCTCTATCGTATTTGCCTCTCAGCAGCCGTTGACACTTCTCGATCCTCATCTGTTCCATACATCAGCGAGTGAGATGAAGCAGGGATGGATAGCCGATTTCCAGCACAACCGTCTCAACAGACCTCTAGAGACGGTGGTTAGTGATCCGGTAGGCAATCGGTACTATTTCTACCGTTTTCAGCACCGTTACGAAACGGAGGGCGACAGTCTCAATCCAGTCTCATTTAGATACACAACTTCTGAGTATTACCTTGCCGATAGTACCAAAATGGGAAGCCACCAGCTCATTTATGATGAGAGTGACCGACTTCTTAAGAAAGAGTTCTATGATAATAAAAATCAGTTGTTGGAAACAATAGAGTACATCTTTGACCCTGAAAGGAGCGAACTTGTTACCGTTATTCGGGATCCCAAAGGAGGGATACTTCACCGACAAGTAAAGCGGACCAACTAAGTAACACAGTCACTTAAACAAAAAAGCCCTTCAGCAGGTTAACTGAAGGGCTTTTTTTCTTAATGTAAGCTTAATTAGAAGCGTACAGCCAGTCCTGCGTTAAAGTATCGAGGAGTACCCAGAAAGACTTCCGCATTATGTGCGGCGTGAACTTTATCACCGTAACTGTTGTATTGACTGTGATCAACAGCATCCTGTACATACACGTCATCAAGAGCATTAAACACGTGAGCAAAGGCCTGGAGATTCAGTCCCCCCATTGGCGGCAAGTCATAGGTTACATGGACATCCATCTTTGAATATCCCGGTGCCTGCCACACTTGTGCCCTGTCCACGTCAGCATCACTGCCACTGTATTCACGCGCATTAGGACTCCAGTCTGAGTAGTTCTTGTCATACATATTATACAAGACTGCGGCCCTCAAGCCAGCCATAGGTGTAAGGATGATACCCACAGCATAAATTGTTTGCGGCATATCACCGACAAAGAGTCCATCAAGAGCATAATTATAGTTGGTTGTCTTTTGACCAACGACTTGACCCTGTTCATTGAAGTCATCCTCTTGATAATTGCCCTTGGCATCCCCTACAAACTTCCAGGTCCCGAAACTCACAGCAACGTTAATACGGAGCATGGACATAAGGCCTGCCGACGCTTCCACTTCAATACCACTGTGGTTCTGATTTATACCGGAAAGGAAGATAACGTCCGTATCACCGCTAGACCCTTGACCGGAAGTCACTGATTTTGTGAGGTTTCGGTCAATCCAGTCTGTGTTGTAGTAACTGGTCTTCACTAAAAAAGCTCCACTACTGTAGTTGGCGCCAGCCTCGAAGCTCTGAAACTTTTCATTAGCTGGATCTGATGCGACCGTGCCGTCAAAGTATATGACGTTGTCCATTATGGGTGGTTTTTCGACCAAGCCGAAGTTTCCAAACAAGCTGAAGTTTTCATTAAGGTCAAACATCGCACCACCCTTGAACTGCGTGGCTGAAATGGGATCCGCCTCGATTTTTTTATCCGCAACCGTGAAATGATCCTGATAGGAATAGGCAATAGATGTCCATCCGCCCATACCGTATGCGGAAATGGGACCGCTGACGAAGTTAGCCTGGCCAAAAAAGCCTACCCAATCAACGGTTGTATTGTTGTGGTATGCGATGATATCACCGAGTCCAACTTTCTTTCCATTGGGTTGATTATCATCTGCATAATCAACATAATAGTCGCCACCCATCAAGTCTCGGACCTCTCTGGCATGTTCAATACCAGCCGTTCGCCAATCCACACCCAACTGAAATTTCAGAGCATTGCTCATATCGATGTTGAGTTTTGAGATAACGCCATAAGTATTCTGACGGTTGATGCTGTTCCGAAGAATTCCGACCGACTCTCCCGGGTCCCTCGTGAGCACACGTTTGTCTACATATACAGTATCTTCATTACCAGAATTCATTGCGACAAGGGCATTCCAATCTCTGACCCACGGTGACCGGCCATAGTAAAACTTATATTCGTCATCCCCAAGATTGCCATCAGCATCCATGGTTGGAATCCTTCCGTAGGTACCTGTACCTCCGCCAGATCCACCAGACCAGTAGAAAACGGATGAAAGTCTCATCTGATTATTCATGGTGTGGTAGTGATTGAGATTAACCAGCGGTTTGTGAAAGAAGTTCTCTCTCTCATTGAGGAAATCAGGTGAATGTCGTTCTTGGAGTCCTCCGCCAAAAAGGCCACCTTTTCCATACATGTACCAGTACTGCTTTCCCTTATAAGAAGAATTGACCGGTGCCCAATTCTGGTTAAAATTCCGCCCGAAACCAACCCCATTGGTCTCGCCCTCATCACGAAATTTTCCATCAGTCCCAAGAGCTGACTGATCGTAGCCTTCAATAGATTTCGCAAACTCCGAGTCATAGGCACCTAAATTCTGTTTGTACAAATTCTGCCCGTGGCGTTGTGGAGCGCCGACAGCATATAACTCAAATCGGTTCGTTTCATTCATCTGATAGCTGGCACCGAGATAGTAAGCCCAAGCGTCGGTCCATGTTTTGTCAATGACACCATCACCTGTTTTACGTACGAGAGTTGTACTGAATGCCATTTTATCACCAATAAGTCCTGTGTTTAGATTTACCGTTGTTTTCAGGAAGCCACCGGCGCCTACTTCTTGTTTGAACTTACCGCCCCTCGTATGAGCGGTGGGATCAGTGATGATATTCATTGTTCCACCAACAGATGGAGCCGCAAGGTTCACAGCGCTGAGACCACGCTGCATCTGGATCGAAGCAGTTGCATCACCAACACCATCCCAATTAGACCAGTAAACCCATCCATTTTCCATATCGTTCTGCGGCACACCATTGATCATTACAGCTATATTCCGCTGGTTGAATCCGCGAACATTGATCCGGGCGTCACCAGCGCCGCCGCCTTGCTGCGTAGCATAAACACTAGGAGTAGT